>JAATFL010000011.1 GCA_015655215.1 Coriobacteriia bacterium | reverse complement strand
TGCGCAAGGAACTGGCCATCAAGCACATAGCCTCTGGCTCCTATGACACGAAGTGGAGGGAGTACAAGGACACGCCCTACCCGTTCGGGGACTACTATGGGTGGGCGGCATGATGTCAACTTGCTGGGTTAACAGAACCAAGACATATAGCGGGGGAAACCTCATGGGCCATATGCCCGATGAATTCGAGCAGGGCCGCTATCAGACAACGGTTGCCAGCATGCCGCAAGTAGATCTGCCTGACATCGGCACCTGAAATCGCTGCACCACGATACAATTCTTCCAGGCCGGTGTTGAGCAGTTTCGATGAAGGCGACATAATCTATCTGAAATATATGCATCTATTTTAAGATATTTCAGATAGGAGCAGTACGCGTATATCACGCCCCTCGTATCTCGCCAGGCTTATAGCCAAGAAGCACAGCGACCAGGTGAAGGTGGTCACCGGTATCAGGCGTTGCGGCAAGTCCTACCTCGTGTTCGAGCTCTTCAAGGAGCACTTGCTGGGTAACGGCGTGGCACAGGACCACATCATCGAGATGGCATTCGATGAGTACGGCAACACGATGTTCCGCGATCCCACCGTCTTCTACCCTTACATCAAGGAGCACATGCGGGATGACAGCATGTACTACATCCTCCTCGATGAGGTGCAGCTGCTCGACGATTTCGAGTCGGTGCTCATCGGACTGGCGCGGATGCGCAACGCCGACGTATACGTGACGGGCAGCAACGCGAGGTTCCTGTCCCGCGACATCATCACAGAGTTCAGGGGGCGGGGTGACGAGATCCGCATGCTCCCGTTGAGTTTCTCGGAATTCATGAGCGCCTTTTCCGGCGACGAGCGCTCCGGCTACGACGAGTACATCTCCTATGGGGGTCTGCCAGCCGCGTTTGGCAAGGAGTCCCCCGAGGAGAAGGTGGCATACCTGAAGGGTCTTCTCGATGAAATCTACATCCGCGACATCGTCGAGCGCAACGGGGTACGCAACGTCGACGACATGGAGGACCTGCTCGACGTGCTGTCGTCAGGGAACGGATCGCTTACCAATCCCAAGCGGATCTCCGACACGTTCAAGAGCGAGAAGCACTCACGTCTCTCCCCTGAGACCGTCGCTAACTACCTTGAGCACCTCGGTGACGCGTTCATCGTGGAAAAGGCGAAGCACTACGACGACCAAGGCGTTCTCGTGATGGGAATCTACGACTTCCTGCTCGACCCGGACAGCATGTCGTTCTAGAAGCTTCGACGGACCTATGGCATGCACCGGACGTGTCCGCAATGACACCTCGATAACCTATACCGCACCCGGACTCTTCGGCTGGACCTTTTCGGGCAGCAGAAGATAGGAGGTGCAAGAGAACGCACTCGGTGCTAGAACCGCGCAGTGGGTGCTGAATAGGACGTCATCCCTCCCCGATAGATGTCGGTCTTGCAGACCGTAGCATTCCGTGTGAGACACGCGCTTCCGGGGCACTGCGCGGAGGGAGTAATCGCCAAATCGACGATTCCGATGGCAGTCAGAGTGTAGCCACCCGCTGACTACACTTTCCGAGACGCGTCTCGGAAAACAGAGTCGGGAATAATTTCTGACTATAGGGGAATAATAATCTTTAGCTGGAAAAACTCCACATGAGGATAATCGTCGACTTGTTGCCCTTGTTTGAGCGTTTTTGAAAGTGACCTCTAATCCGTCCGTCCATCACAGCTCCATACTGTTCGAATCGAGGAGGAACTCCTTCAGACCGATGGTCACCACACCGTGTTCGTCACGGGAGAGCTTCACGTTCCCACCGACCACGATGATCTTCTTGAACGAATCGCCCACGGCCAGGAGCGGCCGCTCCTCCTGCGCACGCTTGTCAGCGTCCGGCAGGGCGAGGGCGGACTGGATGTAGTATCGTTTGCTGCCCTGGTTCGCAACGAAGTCTATCTCGGTGCGCTTTCAGGCCCCTCTCTCGACGACGTCCACCACGCCCACGTCGACCTGCAGCCCGCGCGCGACGAGTTCGTTGAACAGGATGTTCTCCATGATGTGAGTCTCCTCCTGCTGCCTGAAGTTCAGGCGCGCGTTGCGCAGGCCGACATCCTCGAAATAGTACTTGCACGGAGTCCTTATGTGCTTCCTCCCCTTGACGTCGAAGCGCTTGGCATGGGAGACGAGGAATGCGTCCTCGAGATATGCGAGATAGCTCTTTACGGTCGGCGCCGAGATCGAGACCTTCTTCACGGACTTGAAGGTGTCGACGATCCTCTGGGGGTTCGTGAGCGAGCCGACCGACGAGGCGATGACGTCGACGAGGTCGGAAAGCTCGGCGTCGTTGCGCACCTTGTTGCGCTCGACGATGTCCTGTAGGTACGTCTCTCGGAAAAGACGCTGCAGGTACTCGGCCCTGTCGGCGTCCGACTTCAACGACAGGATGTAAGGAAGACCCCCGTAAGTCGAGTAGTCGTTCCAGTCGTCATCCCAGTCGCCATTAACCGCGCCATGGTACTCCGAGAAGGCCAGCGGGTGCACGCGCACCTCGTCTCCGCGCCCGCGGAACTCTGTTATGACGTCGGTGGAGAGGAACCTCGAGTTGCTGCCCGTGGCATAGACGTCAAGGTTGCCGATATGGAGGAACCCGTTCAGCACGTCCTCGAACCCGGGCATCATCTGTACCTCGTCGAGCAGGACGTAGTGTTGTCCTTCGCCGACCCGTGACTTGACATACTCGTCGCACACGTCCGGGTTGCGGAGCGCCTTGTTCTTACGGTCGTCCAGTTGAATCTCTATGATGTGATCCTCTGGCACGCCCTGACTCAGGAGATGCTCGTGAAAGAGGTTGAAGATGAGGAAGGACTTGCCACAACGGCGCACGCCGGTGACCACCTTGACAAGGCCGTTACGCTCCCGGTCGATGAGTTTCTGCAGGTAACCGTCTCTCCGTATCATCATCAGGACTCCATTTTATATTTTCGTATGATATGCAATATTTCTAAAATGGATTATACCCTATCCCCAGATTAGCCTCAATGCTGTTTCAGTTCCGCGGAGATTGGCAAAGGAACTAAAACAGAGATGGCTTCCACTGCTCCATAATGCACGAGTCACTTAATCCGCAAGAGCGTATCCAGGTCCATGCTCGTGAGGATTCCATCAAGATAGTACTTACCGGAATCTAGCGGGACATGGCCGCGTTTCCCGATTTGCTGGAATGCTGCAGCTCATGAGATGACGAAAGCCTGCGCACTCGCTAGCAGCTATTCCCACTAGATCGTCGCTGGTTTCTCATCTCATGCAGATACGTGCGATACGCGCATATGGCACCATCTCGTGACAAGAGTAAACCGGTTCCGGTCTCGAAGGCTGGGACTCACGTGGAACTCAGCGTAGGGTTCCAGCTTGGAACTCAAAAAATTGCGGTAGACGCCACCTTTTAGGAGTAGCGGGTTTTTAGCAGGGGAAATGCTGTTTGCGAGCAGCCAGTGAGTTCTAGCGGGCGATTGAACCGCTGATCCATGTGAAGAGTAGGACGGGATGGAGAAGAATAACGTCATCTGGCTTCGGGAATGCTCTCCGAGTCAGGATTATTGAGTTCCATCTGCATCCAATACACGATCAGCGATACGAGTCCGAATCCTACGTGCTTCGCCTGTATTTCTGGAGACGACTGTTGGGTTTGTCGGGGATGGTGCGCTCGACCAGGCCGGTATCCAGTGCGGGGTGAAGGTAGTTCTCGCGGAAGCTCTTCCGATCGGAAAACCCGAGCGCCTCCATGAGTTCGATGGCGGACAGTTCTTGCCCTTCGAGCGCTTTGAACACCGCATCGACTTGGGGGCTGTCTTGGGGGTTGACTTGGGGGCTGACTGAGCTTGCGGCCTCGTACATCATATCGAACAGTGTCACGCGGAACACGCCTTTACCGTTCTCGAACTGCGGTCTGAACTCGGGCTTGTAGGCATCCTCGGCAGCCGTTGCCATGCAGATCTCGCGCAGGCCCGACCCGCGGCGCTCCATGAGATGCATGCGCCCGAACACGTCGGCGACGACGGGGTTGCGGCGCTGGCTCTCCACGAGCGTGGCTACCACGTCATCGGGAAGCGGCCCCTTCACCATCTCGCCCGGCGAATCCACGATCAGGCGGTCGTCATAGATGTCTATATGCACCTCGCTGCCGAAATCCAGGTACGAGCGGTGTATGAGCGCGTTTACGAGCGACTCGGTGACGGCTCGTTCGCTGTAGCTGCGGCGGTCGATCCTGCTGTCGGGCGTCGAAAACAAGGGATTCGTGTTTTAGTGCTGCGAGAGACCCACAGGCTATGGGCTGGAAGGACTCGCGCCCTCTACTTCTGGGCGATGAAGAACATCCGCTTGAACTCGAAGAGGACCCTCCCATCCCGGCGGACGGGGTAGGCGCCCCTGACGCGGTCGAGAAGCGCATCCAGGAAGACGGCCTGCCCCTCGCCGTCGAGTCGGGCCAGATACGGGCGCAAGGCGGAGGACCTCACGAACTCGATGATCGCCGCGTGGTCGTCCATGACGTGGGCGTAGCCGGTCTCCCATGCATCGATCTGCACGAAATGCTCGGAGAGGAAGTCGTAGTAGTCCCCAAGCTCGTGGTTGTGGCAACTCTCCTTCCCCATGCTATCGAAGGTCTCTCCAAACAAGGCGGCCGTCTGCTCGATGCAACAGCTCGCGGGCATGGCGTCGAAGTCCGGGACCTGAATTGCGAGGACGCCGTGGGCGTCGAGGGCGTGGGCCGCCCGCGCGACGAACGTCTCCTGATCCGGCAGCCATTGCAGAAACGCGTTGGAGAAGACCAGGTCGAATTTCCCGAGGTCATCGAAGGGTTCTCCCAGGTCTCGAAGCTCCCAGGTCACCGGGGAGACGGTTTCCTGCGCATTTTCCAGCATCTCTTGGGACGAATCGGCCCCGACGACCGTCGCACCCGGCCATCGGGCGCGCAAGGGAGCCGTGCTCATACCCGACCCGCAGCCGGCGTCGAGGATGCGCTGAAACCCACGGTCCGGTATCTGCGCGACGAGGTCGAGCGAGGGGCGCAGCCTCTCCGCCTCGTACCTCGCATAGAGATCGACGTCCCAATAGGCCATATCCGTGCCTCCCGATGCTCGATGCCGATGAAATGGAACGATTGTACCTCGTCATGGCAGGATGGGTGCGGGTCGCGGGGAGAAGGTGCTTGCCGGCCACGCGAAGGTGATCCACCCGTATCGATGGGCATGCGGGGGATCATCGGTGGAACGGAATCCCTCCGTCTATAGAATCATCTGAATACGTGGCAGAACTACATGATATAAAACTTCCGGTTTTCAAATATATAGTACTAAAAAAGTAGCATATGTAACGAGAAGCGTACGATAATCCATCGCACAATCGATTGACGGGGAGAAGATGAGAATAACCAAACTTGCAAGTGTGGCCATGACGGCCTGTCTCTTACTGCAGCTTTCCTTGCCGGCAACCACGTTAGCGGAAACCATCGGCGGGATGCCCGACGACTTGACCGGTCAGACAAGTTATCTGACGATCCATGGGACGGATGGTGCCTACGCTGATTCGGGTGGTCCCTCGTCGCTGACGGTGACGACTCCGGAGGGGGCTGAGATACTCCCGGTAGACGACGTCTACTCTGCCGTCCCCGCGGGGGCGACCCTGGACCTGACATACGTCTTCAGCCTTGCGGACGGGGATGGCAGTTCGATCTACACGTACTCCGACGCGAGCCACTTCACGATCACCCTTCCGGAGGGCATCACGTTCGCCTCCTCCTCCGGTGGCAGCAACGACATCTACGCGACCGACAGCGCCACGGGCGCCTCCTGGCTCCTGGGCACGTGGTCTCTGGCCGATTCCCATACCATACAGGTCCAACTCTCCCCGGATGCCGCGAACCACACGGGGATATGGGGGTCGATCAGCATAACGGGCAGCTTCGATGCGGTGGGCTCCGGCGGGGGGACCGATACCAGCATGACCCTCGGCTCGCAGACGGTGACCTTCACGCGCCCGAGTGCGCCGACGCCGCAGATCGAGCTCGCGAAGCAGGGGGTGTACGACGCGTCCACGAACGAGATCACCTGGACGGTTACCGCGACGCCGCCTGACGGGGTATCGCTGGACGGCTACACCCTGGTCGATACGTACAGCGCCAACCAGACCTACGTCAGCGGCTCCTTCGGGGGAGGGTCGATTCCCGACACCGCCCTCGCGCTGGGCGCGAACCAGATCTCCTATACCTTCCCGAGCGGTACGTCAGGTGAGCAGACCGTCACCTACAAGACCACGCCCAGCACGTTCTCGGCCGAGACCGGCACGGGGGATGGGGAGTCATCCACGTTCACGAACACCGCCGTGATCACATCGAATGGCACGAACATCGTCGACCCGGTGCAGGCCCACGTGACCGTTGACTGGCTTTCGAAGACCGGCACCCTCGTCGCGACGTCCGACGGCTCCACCGTCATCAGATGGGACGTCACCGTGACGGTGCCGGAAGGCGGCACGATAAACGGCGCGCAGATCACCGACACGCTTCCTGCAGGATTGCAACTCATAGAAGGCGACTCGACCTACCCCGTCACGGCGAGCTTTGGCACGAGCGCCGCCCAGACGGTCGCTGCGGGTAGCGATGCCGGTACGTATGCATATGCAAGCGACAGTACCCACAGCACGCTCACGTATCGGCTCCCCGCCGTGGATGCGGTCGACGGCCAACTCACCGGCACGGCAAAGCTGACGTACTACACCAGGGTGAGCGACCGCGACCAATACCTCGACAGCAACAGCTCCGTCTCGTTTTCCAACGAGGCATCGCTTACCTGGGACGGGATGCCGGATTCCCAAGACCCACCCTCCGATACCTCAAGCGTCACCGCCGTTGGTTCGGGAGGTTTGCTCTCGAAGTCCGCCGGTTCGACGCAAGACTACTCGTACTCCTCCAACACCATCCACTGGACGACCACGGTCAACCGCAACGCCGTGCCCATGGCGGGCGTGACGGTGACGGACAGCGTCGACCAAGGGCAGAGGATGCTGATCGACAGCGCCCACCCCTTCACCGTGAGACAGGGCGACACGGTGATATTCACCACGACGAGCGCCGTCGCGGCCGGTGGCTTCATCTCGAGCGACGGCTTCGTGAATGACTTCTCCTACACGTTCGGCGACATCACCTCGGCGTACACCATCGACTACTATTCGGAGATCGTCGATGTCGACCAAGGCTCCAACGCGGATTCCTCCGGGCTCGACACCCTCTATGCCAACGGCACCATCGGCTTCAAGAACAACGTGACGCTCACCCGCTCGGATGGTGGCACCGTCACGACGACGGGGACGAAGAACTACCAGAGTCAGATGCTCGCCAAGGCCGTGGCAACGGGCTACGACTACGCCAACCATACCGTCCAGTGGCAGATAGTGGTCAACCGCAACGGGCTCCCCCTGACGAACGCCGTCCTGAGTGACGCCGTGCCTACCGGGATGGAGCTTCTCGTCGACGCGCAGCATCCCTTCACCGTCACCCAAGGCGGCGTGTCCGTCTTCGACGAGGGTTCGTTGACCGGGGGCAGCGGCAGCACGTCCTTCGTGTACTCCCTTGGCGACACCAGCGACACGTACACGGTGACCTATTACACCTCCATGTCCGACGAGACCCTCCAGACGCAGTGGGATGGCTTGAAGGACTTCACCAACCAGGCGACGCTCACGGCCGACCAGATCGTCAACAGCGTGACCGCGTCGGCGACCGTGAAGGTGAGCAACCCCATAGTGGGCAAGTCGTTCACGTACGCGACAGGCTCGGACCACGTCGATTGGTCGGTGACCATCAACCAGGGCAACGTGCGCCTCACCGACGCCTCCGTGACCGACGTGCTATCCACGGGGCTCTCGCTCGACCAGGGCTCGGTGAAGCTCTACGAGGTGAGCGTCGCGTCTGACGGAACCGTCCAGTCTGCCGCAGGGGGCACGCTCGTCGACCCCGGCACGTATACGGTGACCATGCCCACGACCGCGAACGACAACACGCTCACCGTGGGTCTGCCCGATGGCAGCGATGCGACGTACCGGTTGGAGTTCACGACCTACATACTGACCGACGACCTCGACTTCACCAACTCCGTCTCCCTGACGGGTGCGGTGGGAAGCCCCTCCGGGGGTGCCACGTCAGACCCGGTCGTCATCGAGGACCTGTGGTCGAACGGTGGGAGCGGGACGCAGACGCTTACCGTCCACAAGGAGGACGGCTCTGGCAACGCGGTCGCCGGGGCCACCTATGAGCTGCTGAACTTCGCAGGCGAGCCCCTCCTGAGGGGTGGCGAGCCAATCACCGCCGTGACGGATGCGACGGGTGACGCGGTGTTCACCAATCTGCCGTCCTGGGTCATCTATGCGGTGGAAGTGTCCTCACCGGATGGGTTCCTGACCAACCCGACGGTGTTTGGCGGCTCCCGTCTCGGTGGAGGCGAGCCGGTCGTCTATCAGACCACGGACGCCGCGGCCGTGGGTGATGTGAGCTTCACGAAGACGGCTCCCGACGGGTCGTCCCTCAACGGCGGGGAGTTCGTGCTCACCGGTACCGACTACGCCGGGGCCGCGGTGAGCCGCACGGCCACGAGCGTGGATGGAGTCGTCACGTTTGGCAGCGTCCCGGTGGGCGAGTACACCATCACCGAGGCTTCTGCCCCAACCGGTTACGCACGCACGGATACGCACATCACGGCCACCGTCTCCTACAACGACGGTCGAACGGGAGTCGTCGTGGCGCTATCGGCCAGCTCGCTCCAGAACTCGCCGTTGCCCGGTACGATAACCCTCGAGAAGACCGACCAGTCGGGCAACCCTCTGGCCGGTGCGGCCTTCGGTCTCTACGACCAATCGGGCACGCTCATCCAGACCGCGACATCTGACCAGAACGGTGTCGTGACGTTTGCGGGTGTCGCGTTTGGCACGTACACCATCCGGGAGACTCAGGCACCGGAGGGGTACGAGCTCTCGGACACGGTGTGCACCGCCACCGTGTCGGCCGATTCGGTCACCGTGAGTGCGAACCCCTATACCGTCACCAACTCCAAGATTGCGAGCACGGCGGACTTACCCAAGACGGGCGACTCGATGGGGCTCGCGCCATGGGCCTTGCTCGGCATCTGTGCGCTGGGCATCGTGCTCATCGTCATGGCGCTCCGGCATACGGGGACCTTGAGGAGAAAGGGGCACGACAAGCGATAGGGGATGATCCCTCGCAGATTGCTCTCTCAACCGCAGCCACCCCCTCGTCCCGGAATCCCGGGACGAGGGGGTGGCTTTTGGCGTGCTTGCATCTACGGATGAGGGTGGGTCCAAGGTCGGGGAGTGCGTCAGGATGGCGTGCCGTCGGGCCAGAAACCCGGACTGTCGGCGCGCAGCGCTGCCGTGAGGGCCAGGTCCTCCTCGCCGAGCGCCTCAAGGTACCGGTTGATCCGGTGGTTCAGGGGTATGCTGTTCGTCTGGAAAGAGAGGGGATGCTCGGTCCCGACGTGTCGATAGGCCAAGCCTCCCTCCACGAACGAGGACGGGTACTCCTCGGCGGGGAGGGTGGGAATGAAGTCGTGGACGTTGTGGATGCGGTGGCAGCCCTTCACCACGTCGTCGAAGCAGGCGGCGAACGCGGGGTCGCCGATGCGTCCGGCGGCAAGCGTGTAGACGATGGGATCCTCGAACCTCGTGTTGGTCGCGATGTCCAGGGAGGCCAGTATCGCCAGGTCCCCTCCCAGGCTGTGACCGGTGACGAGCAGCCGCTTCGTCGAGGGGAGTGCCGTCAGCTCGCGGATCAGCCCATCCCGCATCGACTGGTAGATGCAGGTGATCCCCCGGTGGGTCCTCCCTGCGCCTTCCCGGTACGGATAGGGTGTCTGGAACATGTCGAGGTCCGAATCGGAGTCCGCGAGGTTCACCGTTCCCCTCAACGCCAGGACGATTTGGTTCCCTGACTCGGCGATGAAGCCGAACACCCCTTCCTCGGGTTCGCTGACGCCGGCGATGGCCCGCATGGTGTAGCGCAACTCGTAGCCCTTTGGCAGGGACAACGCATCTTTCTCGAAGAACGGGTAGGTCTGATAGCACATGCCAGCGAGCAGAATCGCGTCCTCGCTGCGGTACGCATCGTGCGGAAGGTGGCTTTCCATGGCCGGTCTCCTCCAAGCCTGGGGAGTTCCTCGTATGGGAAGAGATTATACACCGCCGTGTGGGCTGGCTGAATGCTCACATGCCCCTCTCAAGCTCTCATCCGTGATTCTGAGAACGGTTATCCGGGGTACACGGCCCAGGTTCGGTCCGTCATCCCTCGACCTTGTTCCTCCCCGCGTTCTTCGCCTCGTACATCGCCGCATCCGCTCGGGCGACCCATGAGTCGATGCCATCCTCCCCGGGTCTGTACAAGGCCACGCCGATGCTCACCGTGACCTGTGGCACCTCGTCGAAGTTCGATCGCTCGACGAGCGCCTTCAGCCTCTCGCCCATGGCGAGCGCTCCGTCGGCGTCCAACCCGGGCATGAGCAAGATGAATTCCTCCCCACCCCAGCGGACGAAGTAGTCTTCCTCGCGGATACTGTTTGCAATGACGTTGCACAGTTTCACGAGGACCCTGTCACCGGTATTGTGACCGAACCGGTCGTTGACCTCCTTGAAACGGTCGATGTCGACCATGAGGAGCGAGAGAGGGGCTTTGTGGCGTTCGGCCTGGCTCATCTCGCTTGCGGCCACCTTGAAGAAGTACCTGCGCAACCAGGCTCCCGTGAGGAAGTCGGTCGACGCCGCCTTCATCAGCTTCCTCCTGTCCACCGTGTACCGCTGCTCCTCCTCGTCCAACTTGGCCTCGATGCGCCTCTCCTCGCTCATGTCGCGGGCGAAGCAGACGATGAGGCGACCATCGTCGCGGGGGACGGACATCGTCACCTCGATCGGGATCAGATGACCGTCCTTGTGCTTGTGGCAACTCGACATGTGGGTGATATCGCCGCTCCTGATGGGGAAGCTGAGCTTTCCCTCGGGACCGAGGTCGTCTCCCTTCACCATGGGGTCGATGTCGAGGACGCTCATCCTCAGGAGTTCCCCCATGGAGTACCCGATCTCCTCGCACAAGGCGCTGTTCGCATACAGGATGTTCCCACCAGGGTCCGTCCAGAAGATACCATCCGGATTGTTGTCCAGGCTCCACATCGCGTAGGAGGACCTATCGGTCTCGTCGATGTCCATGCTGATCCACCCTTCGGTCGGGCCAAGACAGCCCATGCAGCCCAGTAGCATACGCCGCCATTATAGATCGTCCCACCGAAACGTCGTCGCATCGAATATACTGGCATCACCGCGCACGGTGAGGGCGGTCGCTTCGACGTGCCCCTCGGGTCAGGCGCGGTGCGGGACTTCGCGATTCACGTGAGAATCCGAGAGGGAGGTTCACCGATGGCCGAGAGAGTGGCGAATGGCGCATCCATTGCGCAGGAGGGTCTCGAGAGCATCTACTTGGCGGGCGGATGCTTCTGGGGGTTGGAGAAGCTGATGCAGTCCCTACCCGGCGTGCACGACGCAGTCAGCGGCTATGCGAACGGGGCGGCGGGCATCACCCCCACCTACGAGCAGGTGTGTGGCGGACGGACCGGGTTCAGGGAGACGGTGCGCGTCACCTACGACCCGTCGACCATCGGTCTGCGCCAGATCCTGAGCGCCTATTTCCTCGTCATCGACCCCTCGTCCCATGACCGACAGGGAAACGACCGGGGGAGTCAATACCAGACGGGCATCTACTATGACGATCCCGAGAGTGGGGGAATCGTCGAGCAGGTCGTGGCCGTTGAGGCGAAGCGCCACGCCGTCTTCGCCGTGGAGCACGGGCCCCTGCGCAACTTCTTCGAAGCCGAGGAGCATCATCAGGACTATCTCGAGAAGAACCCCGGCGGCTACTGCCACATCCCGTCGGTCAAGATCGACGAGGCGGTCGCCCTGGTACGAGCCGAGATGTCCTACGGACGTCTCCCGGACGAGACCCTGAGGAAAACCCTGACCCCGGCCCAGTACGACGTGACGCGCAAGGGGGCCACCGAGCGGGCCTTCACGGGGACCTATCAAGATAACCACGACGAGGGCATCTACGTCGACGTCGCGACCGGTCAGCCTCTGTTCAAATCGTCGGATAAGTACGATAGCGACTGTGGATGGCCGAGCTTCAGCGAACCCATCACCGCGAGCAGCGTCGCCTTCAAGCGGGACACGTCCCATGGCATGGAGCGAGCCGAGGTGAGGAGCACCGTGGGCGATTCGCATCTCGGCCATGTCTTCGACGACGACCCGGAATCCCCCAACGGGGTCCGCTATTGCATCAACAGCGCCGCGTTGCGGTTCGTTCCCGTCTCGGAGATGGGGAAGCAGGGGTACGCGGCGTATCTCGGTCTGTTCGGGCACTGAGCGACCGGTGGATGGCGTAGGCGGATGGCAGCGATCGAGAGGGTCGAGCGCACGGGGGGCCGCACGTGATTATGGAGTAGACTCTGTCTACCAACCGCTATGCGTTGGGAAACGTGTCGGGATGCCCATACCGATCTGGAAGGTTAGCGCAGGGGCATCGAGGGACGGAAACCTTTGGAGATGATCGCTATGGGCAAGAAGGTCATAGGTGTTCTGGTTGGAAGCTTGCGCAAGGACTCCTACAGCAAGCGGATCGCGTCATACGTCTCGTCGGTGGCTCCCGATGACCTCGAGATGAGAGCGATAGACATCGGAGGACTTCCGGTCTACAACCAAGACGACGATGAGAACCCCTCCACTGCCTGGGTGCGCCTTCGCGATGAGCTGAGACAGGTCGACGGCTTCCTCTTCGTCACGCCCGAGCACAACCGGTCGGTCCCCGCGGCCCTCAAGAACGCCCTGGACGGTGGGTCGAGGCCGTATGGGCAGAGTGTCTGGAACGCGAAGCCGGGTGCGATCATCAGCGTCTCCCCGGGGAGGTTGGGTGGATTCGGTGCCAACCACCATCTGCGTCAGGTCCTGTCCTTCTTGAACGTCTACGTCCTGCAGCAACCCGAGGCCTACTTTGGCGATGTCGTGGCGTCGTTGGACGATGAGGGAAATGTGGTCGACGAGTCCACGAAGCGGCACCTCGGGGAGTTCATGGACTCGTTCGCCACGTGGGTGCGGCGCTTCTCGTCATAGAACGAGGCGGTACCATGTCGAGGGCGGGATTGGAACGGCATCCTTTCGAGGGTGCACGTTCCAATCCCGCCCGTCGTCGTCTCCGCGTTTCACGAGCGCCCGTCGAACATCCTCGTGCTACTTGCCATCGTTCACGAGGCAGTAATACAGCTTGTCGAGCCCATATTTCTCCTGGACCTCGCAGGAGGGGCAGAGACAACCCCTCTCCTCCTTGATGCACTCGCTCTTCTCATAGGCGCAGAAGAGCTTCTCGGCATGCACCTTCTTGTCCATGTCCCCGATGAGGAGGAGTACGTTCGAGGGCATCGACTCTACCTTGCAGGCGAACTCATAGCTTGGACAGGCCAGACACTTGCATTTGATCAGATTGCCCTTTGTTTTCTCGACGGTGAGCATGATGCCTCCTCTTGACGTGCCTCGGTAACAAGACGTGTGCCTTCGAGCAGCTCGACACGGATGGCCATGGTGCAAATCTAACCGTTCCTGACCGTTTCGCCCACGGCGTTCAACCCCGCGAGGTACCCGAACGTCAATGCGGGTCCTAGCGTACTGCCTCCACCCCAGTATGCATTGGCCGTGGGCGAGGCGATGCAGTTCCCCGCACCGTAAAGACCGGGAATCGGCTTGTCATGGGTATCGAGCACCTGTGCCCTCCCGTTGATCATCGGTCCGCCATTCGTATCCAGGGTCCCTGCTCCGAGGATGATCGCATGGTATGGGCCTTTGGCCGACAGCGGGTACATCGTGATGTTCCTGGACTCTGGCGGAGGCCAGTCGGCACCGGGAATCGTCGGTGGGGATGTCGTCCATTCGCGATCGTACGCAAAGGTGCCTCGGTGGAAGTCCTCGTCCACGCCGGAGGCGGCGAACCCATTGTAGCGGGCGACGGTCGCGGTCAGGTTATCCGCGAAAGACGGGTCGAGGGAGAAGCCCCCGGTATGGGACGCCAGTTGCGAGAGACGGGTGGCGATCGAAGCCGCCAGCGCGTCGAGGGTATCCTCGGTGATGACGTAGGACGTTTTCGCACCCTGCGGCGGAAGTGGTGGGAAGCCACCCCAGAGCGTCGCGGTGCGGTCATCGTAGATCCAGAAGACGAGCATGTTCGTCCACTCGGCCCTGTTGGGGTCCCAGACGAAATGGACCATCGCCCGGTCCGTGTAGTTGCGCTTCTCGTCCATCACCCTCACGCCGAGCCTGTTGACCTCGAGCGTGCTGTCCCCTGACACGAAGAACACGTTGTGCACCCCCTCTGGATCGGAGAGCGCCTGTTCGAGCACGATCTCGGCACGCCACGCCCCTGCGGTGTTCGCGGGCATGGCTCCGATCTCGGTGGCGAGCTTGAGGAAGTCGCCGGTGTTGGTGGGCGCGGCACATCCACCGAAATGGGGTCCGCGCTGGAAGCGGAGCATCATCTCACGGTTATGGGTGTAGCCTCCCGAGCCGAAGACCACGGCCCGCCTCGCGTGGAACGAGACCGGATGACCATCCGAGGTCGTGGCCTCCACGCCCACGACGTCTCCCAGGGAATCCTGGATGATGCGCGATACGCGATGACCGAGCATGAGCGGTATGCCATGCGCCTTTGCCCAGGCGTTCATCTGACGCACGAGCTCGAAGCCATAGGACATCTTGCCCTGAGGATCTTGCGAATAGAGCACACGCCCGCGGATCCCCTTGTTCTCGGGCAGTCCCTCCTGATAATCGATCTGGGGTTGACCTGTCCAGTTTATCTCCTGGATGGGCTTGACCGCTCCGATGCGATCGAAGAAGTCGACCATCTCCGACGCGTGGTCGTAGTACGTCTCGATGAGCTCGTACTCGTGGTCGGGTAGCCCCAGATGGGGATCGTCGGGGTTGTAGAGGTGCGGATAGGAGTACCGTGCCATGTAACGCGTGGCATCCTGCTTGGCGTCGACGATCCCCCGGTCCCGCTGGAATCGATTGTTGGGGATCCAGAACCCGCCGCCGGAGCGCATCGTCGTGCCTCCGTGGCTTTCGGCCTTCTCCACCATCATCACGTCTGCGCCCGTGGACCGGGCTGTGATGGCAGCGCCGTATGCGGCGGCCCCACTCCCTACGACAATGACATCGGCTTCGTAATCCCACGTGCTCTCGGTCATGGAGCGATCGCCTCCTCTGGGTTTTTATGGGCCTCTTCGCTACCTACGATGCAGTAGAAGTCGGATTCGAAGCCTGACGCTCCATACACCGGGCATCCCGGGCAGATGCACCCGCGTCCGACGGTGATGCAACCGCTTGCGCCCGTGTCGTAGAGGCAGAACGCGAGCGGCTCATCGCAATCGAAATACGTCGGGCAGCTCTTGCACACGCACATGGATTCCGCTTTGGCCATGTCGATCGGAATGACTTCCTTGCTGTCCATCTGACCCCTCCCCTTCGTCGAGACGATCGGATATATCGGCGCTCGCCATGCG
Organism: Coriobacteriia bacterium; assembly: GCA_015655215.1. Lineage (GTDB taxonomy): Bacteria > Actinomycetota > Coriobacteriia > Coriobacteriales > RUG033 > JAATFL01. The sequence goes on along the minus strand of JAATFL010000011.1, from coordinate 6,483 downwards.
TCGTGTTCAACCTCGGATGCCGGAACCCAGCTCGTCGCGCTCGTTCATGACCTCGATGCCGGCAAGCTCGCCCGTACCCTGAAACAGCAGGTTCGAGTGCCCACCTCGCAGCCCGCGCATCGTCACGTCGATCGTGCCGCCGAGCGACTCCGCGTCGCGTCCCTCCATCGCGCCAAGCGTCGGCGACTTCAACGTCAACGCCTGGCAACCATGGACGCCGACCTCGAGTTCCTCACTTCGATCCTGCAGGATCAGATGCGCCTCGTTGGTCCCCGTGTCGACGCACGTGAGCCGAGCTCCGGTGTATGTCGCGAACCGATGCAGCTTCCCGTCGAGTTGGAGCCCGGCGATGCTGCCGACGAACGCCTTCGTCATCCACGGCACCTTCGCGACCGAGACGGCGAGGGAGGTGCCCTGATGGTCGAAGTGATTCGACTGTGCCCAGATCCAGGAACTCGGGAAGCTGCGGCCCCAGTCCTTCTCCACATACCCCCGGCCACCGTCCAACCGGATCGTCTCTCCATCCATGGTGACGGTTCCCGAGACGTCGTGGTCCATCGACAGCACCCCGTGGTAGGTCTCCATGCGGGGGACGAAGCGATACCATCCCATGATCCCAGGTGAGAATGCGGTCACCGGCCACGGTGTCCATGCTCCGAACCTCACGTCGCCATGGACTTGGGTGCTGTCATCCTGAAGCCGAAGCGTCATGCCGGTTTCAGAGAAGGCGTTGTCTCCTATTCGTATGCTGAAAGGCTTCCCGGGGTCGGATGCGAACGAGTCGATCGGATAGGTGAAGTAATGCGTACTGCCACCGCTCGATACGATCTGGACGAAAGCGTGCCTCGAGGATCCATCCGCGGAAAAGGATACCCCGGGTATGACGGCGAAGACCCGACGTCTTCCGGCATCGGCCTGCTTGAAGTACCAGCCCTCGAAGTATCGGCGACTGACACCGCCGCCCTGATACCGTGCCGGATTCCAGATGTTTCGAAAGAAGTAGGGCATACTGCCCCCTGTCTCATCTGCTTCGCCCGTTGATGTTGACATCTCTGGTTAACGTCAGAGTAGCATGACCGCACCCAAAAAGCACGCTTCACCGCCTTTTCTCATCGGTGATGTCCTTGGAGACCATCAGGGTGAATATGCCGATCACCACGACCACGACCAAGGACTTCTTGATCGCACGTATCTGCGACTCGGTATAGACCGTGCCGACATCGGTGACCTCATCAGCCGACAGGCCCTTCGACGCCGCGTAAGCCGAGACCTCGGACACCGGGACGATACTCACGCTCGTCGTGTTCTCCTGGACGTAGGACTTGACGGTATCGGGCAAGGTGCTTGCCTGGATGTCACCGATGAACGTGGTCGTCAGCGACGCGACCAGGAACGATCCGATCAGGGCGGTTCCCAAGGAGGAACCGATGTTCTGAGCGACACCCTGCAGACCGCCGACCTCGGCCGAATCCCGTTCCGGTACCGCCGACATGTTTATGTTCCCGAGTTGGGAGGCCAGCGAGCCCAAGCCGCCGCCGATGCATGCCATCCCGATCATGAAGAACGCGTTTCTCACCTCGGTCGATATGGAGCCGATGAGCAGGGTCGCGCCAAGGATCAGAAGCGATTGGCCGAGCCGCACGATCCGTCTGGGCGACCAGTGCCCGGAGAGACGAGCCCCGATTATCGAGAACAGGATCAGCGCCACGGACAGCGGGAGAATCTCGACACCCGTCTCCAGCGCGTCATAGCCCAACGTCGTCTGAAGGTAGACCGGGATCACGAAGAAGATCGAGGCCGTCACGACATACTGTGCGGATAACACCGACAAACCGCTCCGCAACGGGGAGATCGAGAGCATCGACACCTTGAGCAACGGGTTGCGGCCATCGGCCTCGAGCTTCTTCTGCCGGTCGTAGAAGAGCTTGAGCAGGATGCCGCCGGTGACGATCAGATATGAGACCAGCGAGATGCCGAGGGGCGCGATCTCAAGACCGTGTATCTCGGGTATCTCCAACGGCGTTATCCATCCCCACGTCTTGCTCTGCAGCATCCCGAAGACGAGAAGCGTGAAACCACCCACTGACAGCAGGACGCTGGGAACGTCGATCCTCTCCTTCGAACCGCCATCGGAGTCCGTGATCCTGCCACTGCACAGCAGGACGACGGCCATGATGACCACTTCGCCGTAGAAGACGTATCTCCACGACAGGTAGGTCGTGATGGAGCCACCGATCAACGGGCCGGCCGCCGCCGCGACACCCGACATCGCGCCGAGGATGGCATACGCTGCGATACGGTCGTTCCCCTTGTAGTTCGTGACGACGAGCGCGGCGATGGCCGGGATGACGAGTGCGGCACCCAGACCCTCGATTACCGACCAGCCGATCACCAATGTCACGACGTTGGGGCTGAGTCCCGTTATCAGCGCACCGACCGCATAGACGACACAGCCGAGCAGAAGTGCGCGCTTCCTGCCCCAGATGCTGCCGAGCTTGCCACCGACCAGCATGAACGATGCCATGGTCAAGGTGTAAAGGGTTATCGCCATCTGCATCGAAGCGATGTCGGTGTCCAGGTCTCTGACTATCGTGGAGATCGACACGTTCATCACGGTGCTGTCCAGCACCATGACGAACTCCGCTATTGCAAGCAGCACGATAGCAGCCCACTTCTTCATATCCGTTCCTCTTCCAGACAACGGGCTTCCCCTCCATGCACAGGGCCATGCTCCTCGAAACGAGCACGGCCCTGTGCGGGAGGCGGATGCCTCGACGCTGCACCTCGGCACTTGACGCGACGTCCGCCGCGACGTCTCCGAGGCGAGCGCTTCGCGGTCGGTCCGGTCTACGCGGTGCCCTTGCCGATACCGCCGAGCAGTTCCTCGACCTCGGCCTCACCTGAGGCAAGATGAGCCGCTTCCTTCGGGTCAAGAACGCCCAGCAGCTTGATCAGTTCACCGACATGGACCTTCTCCTCATCGCGGATGTCGGATATGACCGCCTTCGCCGTCTCGTTATCGGTTGCCTGAACATGCGCATCATAGAGGTAGATCGCTTCTAGCTCGCCGGCTATGTCCAACCGGATCGCCTGGACCAACTCCTCTTCCGTCAACTTCCTCGGCACGTTTCCCTGAAACGGGTTTGCAAAGGCTGGCATCTTGCGGACCTCCTTCTCATCATCGAGCTTTCGAAGTCGTGACCATCGCAGTATATCTCAAGGCCCACCCATCATGCATGACGGCCATCGTAGCGCATCGTCCATGCGGACCCGCGTCGAGGGGGATGGCCCCGGTCGTGTCCGCAGTATGCCCAGAGTGCCAGGCGCCCGTTTACGGTCTCTCGAGGCCATCGGCTCGCGATTCTGCCGTTATCGGCGAGTCGCTTGTATCAAACTGTCAATCGTGCCCTTCGAGCAGAAAGTGGGATGCTACATCGTGTTTGCCACCGTTGCATTGCAGATATTCCTCATCGCGATACTCGCCGGTCTTTTGGGTTCGATCCTGGGGTTGGGCGGCGGGATCATCATCACGCCGGTGTTGACGCTGCTGTTTGGCCTCGACATCCAGTATGCGATCGGTGCGAGCATCGTGGCGGTCATCGCGACCTCGAGCGGCGGGGCCATCGCCTACATCAAGGATGGGATCACCAATACCCGCATCGGCATGTTCCTCGAGATCGGTACGACACTCGGGGCCATCACCGGAGCGTATCTGAGCGGCATCATCGACCCCAAGTATCTGTATATCATCTTCGGTCTGGTGCTTCTCTACTCGGTGGCGATGATGTTGAGGAAGTCAAGGGCCGAGTTGCCACAAGGTGTGAAGAACCATCCCCTTGCCGAGAAGCTCTCGCTCAATGGCGAGTATTACGACAAGGTCCTCGGGCGGCAGGTCGCGTATAACGTGGATGGCGTCTATCCCGGACTGGGGATGATGTACGTGGCGGGAGCGCTATCCGGTCTGCTGGGCATCGGCAGCGGCAGCTTCAAGGTCATGGCGATGGACCTGTTCATGAAGCTGCCGCTCAAGGTATCAAGCGCCACCAGCAACTTCATGATCGGTGTGACCGGTGCGGCAAGTGCCGGCGTCTATTTCCTGCGAGGTGACATCGATCCGAAGATCGCCGCCCCGGTCGCACTCGGCGTCCTTTTCGGGGCAACCATCGGGGCACGGGTGATGCAGCGATTGAAGAGTAGGACCATTCGGTTGATCTTCATCCCCGTCCTCGCCATCGTGTCCATAGAGATGATCGTCAAAGGAGTGGGTCTCTGATGGGGAAGGGCAACATCGAAGAGGTTGAGACCGTAGTCAGCACATCCTTGCGCATAGGTGTCTTGCTCGCCGCGGCCGTCATGCTCATAGGTCTCTTCCTGTTCTTGAGCACAGGGGAGAGCGGCTACGTCGATGACGTCTATCCCACCAACCTCCTGCTGATCCTCCAGGATGCCGTTGCGTTGAAGCCCTATGCCGTCATGCTCGTCGGGTTGCTCATCCTGATCCTGACGCCGGTCTTTCGAGTGGGCATCTCCATCATCCTGTTCCTGAAGGAGAAGGACTACCTGTACGCACGGATCACGGCGGTGGTGTTCACGATCCTCATCGTCAGCTTCCTGCTTGGCAAAGTGGAGTGATCAAGGTAGAGGTACAGGGGCGTCTTGCTTAACGTCCCTTCGGTAGCAATCAGAACGGATACCGACGCGGCTCATGCTGAACGGATACCCAGTGGACCCGGGTCATCTCATCGAGAACCCAATGCCCGTTGAACCGGCCGATCCCCGAGTTCTTCTCGCCACCGAACGGCATGTTCTGCTCATCTTGAACCGTCATGTCGTTGACGTGGGTCATGCCGGCGTCGACCCGCTGGGCGAAGCGCACGGCGCGGTCGAGGTCGGCACCACATACCGCAGACGACAGCCCGTAGCGGGATGCGTTCGCCAAGCGAAGGGCGTCCTCCTCGTCCTCGGCTCCGATGATGGGGACGATCGGGCCGAACGACTCTTCGAGGACGATGTCCGCTGTGGGATCGACGTGGGTGAACACATGCGGCGGAATGACGCGACCGACCGGATCGCCGTCGAGGGCCACCGTCGCACCCTGTGCCTTGGCTTTCGCGATCTTGTCCAAGACGCTGTCGAACTGCGACTTGTTGATGATGGGGCCGATGACGGTTGCGGGATCCGCCGGATCGCCCACCGGCAGTCCGGCTGCGCGGGCGACGAACTTCTCGGTGAACTCGTCGATCAGGTTCTTGTCGACGACGATGCGATTCGTGCTCATGCATATCTGCCCCGAATGTAGGAAGCGGCCTATGACGGCCATGTCCACCGCCTGGTCGACATCCGCATCGTCGAGCACGACCAGTGGGCTGTTGCCACCAAGCTCGAGGGCGACCCGTTTCAGGTGGTCGCCGCCCGTCGCCAGCGCGCCGAGCCGTCGTCCCACCGCGGTCGAGCCGGTGAACGAAATGAACTTCGGTACGGGATGGGAGACGACGTAATCGCCTATCACGCTGCCCCGTCCCGCCACCACCGAGAGCACCCCGGCGGGCAGTCCGGCCTCCTCGAAGATCTTCGCCAGCAGGAGCCCGCCGGTCACCGGCGTGTCCGATGCCGGCTTTATGACGACGGCATTCCCGACGGCCAGCGCTGGAGCCACGGACCGCTGCGTCAGGTTCAGCGGGAAATTCCACGGGCTGATCACCGTGACGACCCCGAGCGCAGACCGATAGACGCGGTTTTCCTTGTCGGGGATGTCGGATGCCATGATCTCGCCTGACATCCGGTACGGGTACGACGCAGCCTCGGACGTCACGGCCCGTGTCGAGTCGACCTCTATCTCCGCCTTGATCCTGGTGCTGCCCGCCTCGGCGATCGACCATTCGACGAGCTCGTCATGACGGGCGTCGATGATCTCCCCCGCCCTGTTCAGAACTCCGGCGCGAATCGACGGCGACGATGCCGCCCACTCCGCCTGGCCGGCCGCCGCCGCCTCGTAGGCGGCATCCACATCGTCCGTATCGCCCAAGACGATGGTGACGAGCGTCTTGCCGTCGTACGGATTCACATCCGCCTGTGCCTCGCCCGAAGACCCCGGACACCATTTCCCGCCGATAAACTGCAGGTCGAAACCTTCATACGGAGTTGGTGCACTCGCCATGACGACCTCCTGCTCCGGTCGGGGCTGCGGTGCTGCCCTCGCGCCCATTTCGAAATCAGTCGAACACCGCCGGCCTTCGCTTCGCTAAGTACGGTAACGGATCGGTACTCTTCGGATAGTACTCAGTTTTCATACCGACCCGCAAGTGGGTCAGCCGATGCGCTTCGCTCTGGCCAGCGACAATGGGTTGAATGCCAACGGCTCCGCAAGTATTGCCAGGCTGAGCGCACGTGACAGGTTCAACGCCTGTTTCCTCTTCATTTTCAGAGCATGTGCCAGACCGAGCGCAAGGGATTGGCGGATATAGTCGGTTCAGGGGCATGACG
>JAATFL010000022.1 GCA_015655215.1 Coriobacteriia bacterium | reverse complement strand
CTTGACAAAACTATCTACATATCAGATTTGCCAGGAAGTTCTATGCATGCTCGATGTGCACCTTTGCGCCGCCATCTCCCGCTCGGGTCAATCTGGCAGGACCGATCCCGCAGGCCATGGGTCGCAAGGGTGATAAAGTAAGACGATAGTTTGAAATAGGTCGATTTTTAACAACATCAGAGGGGTCACGCCGCATGGCATTGCTCGAAGTGCAGAACCTGAGCGTTGATATCACGCGGTCGGATACGGTGATCCACCTGTTCAGGGGCGTCTCACTCTCGATTGACCGGGGAGAGCTCGTCGATGTCGTAGGACCCTCTGGCGTCGGCAAATCGACGTTGCTACGGTGCATCGCCCGCATGCAACCGGTGGTCTCACGCACCATGTTCTTCGACGGCAGAAGTTCCGAGCGGGTCGACCCGACGACATGGCGGTGCATGGTTGCGCTTGTTCCCCAGCGCCCACAGATGGTCGCTGGGACGGTACGGAACAACCTCAACCTGCCATGGACCCTCAAAGCACGCGCAGGCGAGAACCTTCCTGATGATGCGCGCTTGCGAGACCTCCTCGACCAAGTGGGGCTGAGTGATGTGGAGCTTGACCGCGATGCCCAGCAGCTCTCGGTGGGGCAGATGGCGCGCGTCTCCTTGCTCCGGACGGTGGTGACCACTCCGAAGATACTCTTGCTCGATGAGGTCGACGCCTCCCTTGACCAGGGGAGCGCCAGCAAGGTCGGTGACCTCCTTGCCCACATCGCCAGTACAGGCGTTGCCTGTTTGCGGGTACGACATGGAGTATCCGATGGTCGCGCAAAGTTCCAGTTCATCGTACGCGACGGGACCATCACGAGGAAGGCGATCTGATATGGATACGACCGGGCAGGCCGGCGTCATACCCATGACATCATCGGACCTTCTCATCGCCTCGATGCTCATGGTCATCGTCGCAGGAGTGTCGCTCTGGTTGAAACTCGGTCTCACCAAGATGATCGTGGTCTCCACGATCCGCTCGTTCGTGCAACTGCTCGCCATGGGATTCCTGCTCCATTGGATCATCGGGTATCAGAACCCCTGGCTCGTCGCTGCCGTGATACTCATCATGATGGTCGCTGCGGTACAGATCGCGATATCCCGGGTACGCAACAGGCCACGGCACATCCGTAGGGAGATATTCGTCACGCTGTTCGTGACGACCTCGCTCATGCTCTTCATCGTTGTGGGGATCATCATCACACCTACACCGCTTTACGATGCTCGCACGGTCATAACGATCGGCGGCATGATCTTGGGCAACCTCATGTCTGCCATCGCGGTCGCACTAGAGCGGCTCTTCTCCGACATGGATTCACGCGAGAGCGAGATCAACGCTATGGTCGCGCTGGGAGCCAGCCAATCTGAGGCTGCATGGCCATCGATCAAGATGGCGGTCCAGGCTGGGCTCATCCCCACACTCTCATCACTTGCCGCTGCAGGTCTCGTCGTCATCCCCGGGATGATGACCGGTCAGATCCTCGCTGGTGCAGACCCTCTTGAAGCCGCGAAGTACCAGATCGTCGTCCTTATGATGGTTTCGGCCACCACGGTCATCGGCGATGTGGCCGTCGTCCTCATGTCCTACCGCAAGCGCTTCTCGGAAGAAGGGTTCTATTTCGGCAAGGGGATGCGCGATGAACTCCCTGCCATCACCTAGCAGCATCCTGTGCTATCACGCTAAATATCCACCGGTATGTCTCCGTCGACCTCGAGTTCTCCAAGTGGTGGTCGGTCCTCACCCATGATCAGATGGCTGCCGGCATGATCGACCGGCTGGCCCACCATGGGCATCTGCTTCTGTTCGATGGCGAGAGCTACCGTTTCGCACTGCCTGCGAGACACACTGCTACCAACCTGCCATGCGCGAACGTATGCGCGCGGCCATGAGGTATGCGGGGCCACGCATGCTCTCCGCACATCCTCTCATGGCTCTGGGACATCTTCTATCTGTACGACACAGATGAGGGATATGACAGTATGGCCATACCCCTCATCCCAATCCCTAACCCTTACCCCACATGCACCCGTCTTTGAGAATCAGGAGTTAACATCCCGTATATACCCATCGGTCGCCACGATGACCGTCCGACAGGGAATCTCTCGACCACTCGCCGTTACAGCGGCAGACACCGCCCTGCCAAGCCCATTGCAGCAAGGAACTTCCATCAACACCACGGTAATCGAGCAGATGTCATTTTGCGCGATGATTGCGGAGAGCTTCTCGGTGTAGTCCACCGGATCAAGCTTGGGACATCCCACCAGTGTCACCCGTCCTCGCATGAACCGTTCATGAAAACCACCACAGGCAAAGGCAGTACAATCAGCGGCAACCAACAGATCGGCCTCGTGAAGAAAAGGGGCGTTTGTCGGAATGAGCCTCATCTGTACGGGCCACTGCCCAAGCTCCGACCCCGTCCCACCTTGCCGGTACGAATCCATCGGCATCTCGTCTGCGAACACCTCGGTTTGAGTTGAAGGACAGCTACCTTCCCCCTGGGCCCGTGCAACCAACGATGCATCATAGACTGCCGCCTCGCGTTCGAGAAAGGTGATGGCACCCATCGGGCAAGCGGGCAGGCAGTCACCAAGTCCATCACAGTAATCGTCACGTAGGAGCTCGGCCTTTCCATCTTTGAGACCAATCGCACCCTCGTGGCACGCCTTCACACACAAAGCGCAACCATTGCATTTCTCCGTGTCTATTTGAATGATCTTCCTCAACATGAGAACCCTTCCTAAGCAAGCAATGCCGCGAGGTCGGCGTGCGGGGTGCCGATAGGCGTGACCCCGTAGTTCTCCACGAGAAGGCCGAGCACGTTCTCGGACAGGAACGCCGGTAGCGTGGGACCGAGGTGGATGTTCTTGATACCGAGAGATAGGAGGGTGAGTAGGACGCAGACCGCCTTCTGCTCGTACCACGAGATCACCAGGGAGAGGGGAAGGTCGTTCACGCCGCAGTCGAACGCCTCGGCGAGTGCGAGGGCGACCTGGATGGCACCGTAGGCGTCGTTGCACTGTCCCATGTCGAGCAGGCGTGGCAACGAGCCGATGGTGCCCAGGTCAAGGTCGTTGAATCGGTATTTCGCGCACCCCAGGGTGAGGATGACGGTGTCGTCCGGGGTGCCCTTCACGAACTCGGTGAAGTAGTTGCGACCGGTGCGCGCACCGTCGCACCCACCCACGAGGAAGAAGTGCTTGATGGCACCGGACCTGACCGCGGCGACCACGTCGCCGGCCGCCGACAGGATGGCGTTGCGGCCGAATCCGGTGGTGACCTGCACCCCGCCGTTGATGCCGACGAGCGCCTGACGCTCGTCGTAACCGCCCAGTTCGAGCGCCCGGTCGATGAGAGGCGTGAAGTCCTTGTCGGCGCCGATGTGCACCGTGTCGTCAAAGTCCACGACACCCGAGGTGAACACGCGGTCGACATAGGAGGGCTTGGGAGGCATCAGGCAGTTGGTGGTGAACAGGATAGGTGCCGGGACGTCGTCGAACTCGCTGCGCTGGTTCTGCCAGGCGGTGCCGAAGTTCCCCCTCAGGTGCGGGTACTTCGCCAGTTTCGGATACGCGTGGGCAGGCAGCATCTCGCCGTGCGTGTAGATATCGACGCCCTTCCCGACGGTCTGCTCGAGCAGGAGCGCCAGGTCGTGGAGGTCGTGGCCGGTGACGATGATGAAGGGGCCCTTCGCAACGGCCAGGGGGACCGTCGTGGGTACGGGGTCGCCATAGGTCTCGGTGTTCGCCTGGTCGAGCAGCGCCATGCAGGCGAGGTTGACCTCGCCCACCTTCAGCGCCAAGGGTAGCAGGACCCCGCCGTCCACGTCGGCCGCCAGCGTGGCCAGGGCCTCGAAGGCGAAGGCATCGACCTCGTCGTCGACATAACCGAGCACGCGTGCATGATAGGCGTATGCCGCCATACCGCGCAGCCCGAAGAGCACGAGCGACTTGAGAGAACGGATGTCCTCGTCGGCACCCCAGATGCCCCCCATCGCGTAGTCCGCAGGCGCGCCACCCGTGAACGCGGCTGCCTCGGCATGGACCCGGTCGATGAGCGCCCGGATCGCCGATTCGCTGAAGTCGACGTTGGTCACGGTGGAGAACAGTCCTTCCAGCATGACCGCGCGAGCGCTTTGCGGGGGCGTGCGCCCCTGATACGCTTGCGCGAGTACGATCAGCGCGCCCGTCAGTCGATCCTGCAGGTTGGCGACGGTCGCGGTCTTCCCACACACGCCCGCCCCGGTCGTGCAGGCCGGGCAGCCCGCCGTCTGCTCGCATTGGAAGCAGAACATCTGGTCTGTCATCACGTCTCCCTTTCCTCATCGAGAGCATCCGCTCAGGTCCCACTCGGACGGAACAGGCCACGTCCGGCCCTCCGCATGCTGCTATACTAATGGTGATTTTTCATCGATTATGTTGTCATAGCAACGTAAAGGGAAAGAATGTGCCATGGACACGAGAATCGTCAACCTGCTGGGGCGGTCTACCCTCTTCCTTGGGATGACCGCCGGGGAGATCCAGAAGATGTCCGCATGCCTCGACTTCCGGACGATGGCCTTTGCCAAAGGAGGCTTCGTCCAACGACGCGGGGATGCGGTCGATTCGATCGGTGTCGTCATCGCCGGATCGGTGCACATCATGATGGAGGACTACTGGGGCAACCGTAACATCCTCGGCAGCGCCGGTATCGGGCAGACGTTCGGCGAGAGCTTCGCGTGCATGACCGACGAGGTCTCGGACGTCGACGTGGTCGCGGACCAGCGAACCGAGGTCGTCTTCCTGGACGCGCGTCGAATCATCACGACCTGCTCGTCGGCCTGCGAGTTCCACACCCGCCTCGTACGCAACCTCCTCGGCGTCCTCGCCCGGAAGAACCTCTCCCTCACCGCGAAGACCGCGCACATCACGAAGCGCTTGGTGAGGGAGAAGATCCTCTCCTACCTCTCGGCGGAATCCCGTGCACAGGGAAGCTCCTCGTTTCGCATCCCCTTCGACCGTCAGCAACTCGCCGACTACCTCTCGGTCGAACGCAGCGCCCTCTCGAAGAACCTCTGCAAGCTACGGGACGAGGGAGTGATCGCGTTCAGGAAGAACCAGTTCGAGCTGCGGTGACGCATCATGAGAAGATGGCTGGTGACGACAGTCCAAGACCACCAATATGGTCAAGACCTAGAGGCTCTGAAGAGAAAGTTGGACCGAATAGGTCTGGATTGGTGGAGGGCTTTGGCTTGTCTCGCAGTCTCACCCATCTGGAAATGCCTGATGCGGTTTCTGCTCGGCAGGCCAGACTTTTGCCTCCGACAACCTTTCAGATCCCACCTCGCGATGGACACCCTCGCCTTCAGCTATGCACGTGGCGCTACCACCCATGCCAGGGACTCTCGCCCATTAGAAACGTGCGCATGCTCGGCGCAGGAGAAAGCGAAGGTGGCCGCTTACGGTCACCTTCGCTTTCTATACACAGTGCTTTGAAGATCCCTATGCCTTCTCGACTTTTACCGCGCATACCTTGTATTCAGGGCACTTGCAGATAGTATCGAGGGCCAAGATGGTGAGCCAGTTGCTGTTGCCGTCCATGAAGTGGAACGGCATCCAGGTCTCGCCCGGCTTGGTCTTGCCGGATACGCGAGTGGTGGATTCGATTTCGCCGCGACGGCTGGAGACCTTCACCTTGTCTCCGGTGACGATACCCAGCTTGTCGGCATCGACGGTGTTAATCTCGATGAACGAATGGCCGTCGATCTCGTTCAATCCCTTGGTGCGGCCGGTAATGGCCTGCGCATTGTACTGCGATAGGATACGACCGGTGGTCAGCACGAACGGGTACGCGGCATCAGGTAGCTCGGTGGGATCCGCATACTCGGCGCATGAGAACTTTCCCCGCCCACGGCTGAACTTCCCCACGTGCATAATCGGCGTGCCCGGATGGTCAGGACCCAGGCACGGCCACTGCAGACCGCGGCCACCCACTTCCTCGCCATCCAGGCGCGCATGACTGATACCGGCAAACGAAGGCGTCACGCTGGCGATCTCGTCCATGATCTGCGCGCTCGTGAGCTCAGGCTGGTGACAGCCCATGCGGTTCATGATCTGCGCGAATATCCAGGTGTCCAAGCGGGCTTCGCCGGGACCTTCCACTGCCTTGCGCACGCGCTGCACACGGCGTTCCGTGTTGCTGAAAGTGCCTTCCTTTTCCGCATAGGACAGGCCAGGCAGTACCACGTCGGCCAGCTTGGCGGTCTCGGTCATGAACAGGTCGTCTACGACGAAGAAGTCGAGTGCCTTGATGCCGCGCAGCACATGATGGATGTCGGGGTCGGTACGCACCTGATCCTCACCGAAGATGAACAAGCCATGAATCTTTCCATCGACAGCAGCATGGAACACCTCGGTGGCCGTGATACCTTCCCTCTGGTTGAGCTCGACACCCCACGCCCCCTCGAACTTGGCGATTACCTGCGGGTTGGAAACCTTCTGGTAGCCCGGGAAAGCGTTGGGCTGGGCACCCATGTCGCATGCGCCCTGCACGTTGTTCTGGCCGCGCAGCGGATTCACACCGCAGCCGGAACGGCCCAGCTTGCCGCATAACAGCGCCATGTTGCTCATGCTCATAACGCCTTCGGTCCCGCGCGAGTGCTCGGTCACGCCAAGGCAATAGATGATCGGTGCTTTACCCGCCGTGGCATAGATGCGTGCAGCGGTCACCAGGTCGCGGGCGTCGATGTCGCAGATCTCAGCCACGCGCTCGGGGGTGTAGGGTTCCACCATCTTGACGAACGCCTCGTAGTCCTCGGTACGTTGCTCGATGAACTCACGGTCGACCAGGGCTTCTTCAATCATCACATGGCACATACCGTTGGAGAACGCCACGTTGGTGCCAGGACGTAGCTTCAGGTGCACGTCAGCTTCCTTGACCAATCCGATATCGCGCGGGTCGACCACGATGAGTTTCACGCCTCTTTCCACAGCCGCTCGAATCTGCATGCCCACAACCGGGTGCGCCTCCTCGGGGTTTGAGCCCACGAGCATGATGGCGTCGACGCCGTTCGTGATGTCCTGGATGGTGTTGGTCATGGCGCCGGAGCCAAGGGTGAGAGCCAGACCAGCAACGCTAGGGGCGTGGCACACGCGAGCGCAGTTGTCCACGTTGTTGGTGCCGAAAGCCACGCGCGCCATCTTCTGCAGCATGTAGATATCTTCGTTGGTGGAACGCGCGCACGCGAACGCAGCCAGCGAGTCCGGTCCATACTGCCCCTTGAGCTCGGTGAATCTGGAAGCCACCAGATCGAGCGCCTCGTCCCAGGTGGCGGACTCAAACTCGCCGGTCTCATGGTTTTTGATAAGCGGCGTGGTAAGGCGGTCGGAGGCGCCTACGAAGTCAAAGCTGCCGGAACGGCCCTTCACACACAGGCGTCCCTGGTTGCTGGGACCAAACGCTGGACGCGTGTCGACGATCTCGTTGCCCTTCATCACCAGGTAATACTGGCAGCCCACCGCGCAATGTGGGCAGGTGGTGAGCACTTCACGCGTCTCCCACGAACGGTAGCCATCGCGGCGTTTCTCGGTGATGGCACCTGTAGGGCACACTGCAGCGCAGCAACCGCACGACTCGCATTCGGTGGCCTTCCAGTCAGGGCCAAACGGCGCATGGATAGTGGTGCGCATGCCCTTCTTGCCCGTCTGCAGCGTATGGTTACGGGCCTGCGTGTTGCAGGCGCCCACACAGCGCTGGCAGCGGATGCACAGGTTGGGATCGAAGCGCAGGAACGGATTGCCGTCGGGCACGGGCTTGCGCACGAGTGGCTTAGTGTAGGCCGGCTCGGTGACGCCCAGTTCGCGACAGACCGCCTGCAACTCGCAGGAGCCGTTCTTCGCGCAGCTGAAGCAGTAGTTAGTGGAATTCAGGCCGTGCTCGGCAAGGATCAGGGAAAGCGCCATCTTGCGAGCGGCCTGCACGCGGGACGAATCGGTGATGATCACCATGCCGTCGCGCACCGGCGTGTTGCACGCGGTGGGCAGGCCGGGTTCTCCTTCCACCTCCACCGAGCAAACGCGGCACATGCCGATGGTGCTGATGCCCTCCAGGGCGCACAGCGTGGGAATATGCGCGCCCGCATGTTCGGCGGCGCGCAGAATGGATTCGCCGGGAAAGACCTCGACGGTCACGCCGTCAACGGTGACGTTATACATACTGGATCCTGCCTCCTTCCTGGGCGCCGCAACCGAAGTGGTCGCAACGCAGGCAACGGCCGCATTCCTGCTGGGCCTCTTCCAAACTCATGGGCATCCCCACGCCTTCAAAGTCGTTCTTGCGCTCCCGCGCAGGGCGTTCGGCGATGTTCACACGACCCTTGGGTGTGCGGTCGTTCGTGGCGGGGACGGGCGCTTCCACACTGGGGTTCAACTTGTGGTGGTAGCCCAGGAACTCGTCGATGTTGCGTGCGGCGACCTTACCCGAGCCGATGGCCATGATCACGGTCTTGGGACCCACCTGGCAGTCGCCGCCCACGAACACGTTCTCGGGACCCCGTGCCTTCAGGCCGGTATCGGCCACAAAACGCGTGCGCTCGACCTCTATGCCGAATTCCTTGAACGGCGTGCTCTCAATGGCCTGACCTATGGCGATGAGCACCACGTCGGCCGGAATACGCATCTTGGGCTTGTCGGCGGTCTGTGGCACGGGACGGCCGTGCTCCACGGTGCCGATGTACTGCGGCTGTGTGAGCAGCGCGACGCAGTGTCCGGCTTCATCCACCTCGATGGTGTCGGGGGCCTGCAGCGTCATCATCTCGACGCCCTCGGCGAGGGCGCTCTGCACTTCGTCGGGCTGGGTGGTCATGTCTTCCAAGCGACGGCGGTACACCACGGTCACACTGGCCGCGCCGACGCGCACCGAGGTGCGGGCACAGTCCATGGCCACGTTACCACCGCCGATGACGACCACGTTCTTGCCGGTGAAGTCGGGGTATTCGCCATCGCCGATGCGCGTGAGCAGATCGACAGCGCTCATGACGCCTTTGGAATCCGTGCCGGGCATGTCGAGCATCTTGCCGCCCTGTGCGCCGATGGCGACATACACGACGTCGTAATCGGCAGCCAGCTGTGTCATCTTCGCGGTGTCCACCTGTTCTTCGGTACGCACTTCGATATCGCCAGCCGAGAGAATGGCGCGCACGTCTCCGTCGAGACGTTCGCGCGGGAAGCGATAGGCCGGGATGCCGTAGCGCATCATGCCGCCCAACTGCCTGCGCCCCTCGAACACGGTCACGCTATGACCCATGAGACTCAGGAAGTACGCGCAGGTCAAGCCGCTAGGGCCGGCACCCACCACGGCGATACGACGACCGGTGGCCGGGCTTGCTGCGGGTGTGGGTACCTCGACGATCAACTGGTCAACGGCGAACTTCTTGATGCCGCGGATGTTCACAGGTGCGTCGATAAGCATGCGACGGCAACGCTGTTCGCACGGATGCTCGCATACGAAAGCGCACGCGGTGGGAAACGGGTTATCTTTGCGAATCATGGCGATGGTGCCTACGTAGTCTCCCGTGCCGGCAAGTGCGATGTAACCGGGTACGTTCACGTGCGCTGGACAGTCGGTTTCGCAAGGCAGGGTCTGTGCGATACCCTCGCGACACGAATGCTCTATCACATGGCTTTCGTATTCCTCGGCAAACGTATCCATACCCCGCAGAAACACGTCCGCCGCATGCCAACCAATAGCGCAATCCGCGGTATCACGAACGACTTGCGCCAAAGAACGCATATCGTCCAAAATCGCTGAATCCGTATCGCACGCGAGAACGTCTTCCAACATGGCTTCCAGCTCGGGAATACCTTCTCGACAAGGTACGCACTTACCGCACGTCTGGCAACCGCTCGCTCGCAATATGTCGAGTTGCAAGGCCACAGGGCACATACCCGGAGGCGTCGCCTGAATGCGTCTCTCATATTCTTTCAGGTAGATCCCCATTTTGCTGTCGTCTGTGGCGCGCGACGCAGTAGATAGCTTGGTCATCTGTCCTCCTACCTTCTGTTGAAATGAAGGGTGCAAAGTGGTTATCCCAAAGTGGACACCAAGATAAAAGTGTCACTAGGGCTGGTGAGAGAGCCCTTTGAACCGGTGATCATAGAACACGACGTATACGACCGGAACGTACGATATCTATCCCCCGGTAAGAGGTGAATGCAGATAGAGAGAAGTCCCGGTGCCGCTTTTGCAGGACACGGTCTTACAGCGATTCGCTGTAAATGGCCTCGACCACCTTGTGGTCGCACGTGATGGGAGCGCTGGAGAGCAGATCATCGAGGCTGAACGTGCAATCGGCGAAGACGGGCACGTCGACTGTCGTGAAGCCAAGATCGGTCAGGCGCGCGGTGAGATCGTTCGGGCCCTTGAGCGCGAGTAGCAGGTATTTTGCCACCAAATCTACCGTCTCGATGGCGCCCACATCCAGAAGGATGTATGTGGCTGCGATGATCTCACTGACATTGTGAATGCCGCTGCCCTTTCCCCAAATCATATGCTTGCCTCCTGTTTCGTGCCAGCTGATGTATGATGCCCGAGCTAGGCTGTTCATCTCAAACCTTCCTCATCTTTCAGCACCACGCCGCGAAGCCAACGTGGAAGCGAAAACTCACCCGGGCAGATTGCTCGCAAGCAGATGACACCTGGGACTCCCCCATTATCACCTATACGATATATCTTAATCATCAAGGATGGTGAGAGGGCTCCTTGAGCCGGTAACCACAAAGTACGACGCATGTAATCGAAACGTACGGTACCTATCCCCCGGTGAGAGGCTTGGGCATCTCATGGAGGGGAGTTGCTGGTATGGAATTATGTCAGCTTTCCCCTATCCTGTTGATACATGAGCAAGTTTTCGCTCGGTGCTAGCCACTTGGAACTCAGCCCCGGAAAACGCGAATCGGCCCATCAGGGCCTCTTCGTAGGTGCTGGAAGATGCCTTCCGAAGCTCTCACAGCTACTTTCTAGAGTAATTCCGCGCGCCTGACGAGTGCCCGAAAGCCCTCGAAATGCCCGATTCCGGGGCGATTTCAACCAAAACGATGGTTTGTCACTCTCGGCTCGTACCTGCGAAAACGTCGCACGAAGGACCGAAAAAGGGCGGTGAGTTCCAATTGAGTTCCAGTTGGGCGACATTCGCCTTACCTAACTACTTCTTAGAGTTTCTTTGTCTCATCCATACTGTCCACCTATTAGCACCCCTTACACGGTATTGGCACCTGTTAGCACCTAGTTGAACGAAAAGCGATTTGGCAAGAGTTATTCCAGATGCGTTTCCGCAGGTAATCGGGCATGAAATAGGCCCTGAAACACGGGTTTCAAGGCCTATTTCCAAGTCGTCATTCTTCTCTGCGTATTACGCGTGAGCTGGTACACCTGTTCCGTGTATTACTGGTACACCGTTCTGTACAAGATTGGCCCAGGGGGGGGTCAGGGCATCGGTTGTCGGCCGATGCTCTGACCCCATGAGCCTACTGCTTTTCCAGCCCACTCATGCGTTTACGCATCGACTCGTCACCTTCGACATGAATGACGTGCGAGTTGTAAACGATCCTGTCGATCACGGCATCGGCGATGCCACCTTCGCCGAGCTTGGCATGCCATCCTGCCGGTGAGAACTGTGAGCACAATATCAGTGACCTCATGCGGTATCTCGCTTCGATCATCTCCAGCACCTCGCGCGACTCCTTGGGCTGCAGCGGCTCCAGCAGCCAGTCGTCTATTATCAGAAGCTCACACTTGACATAGCGTTTCTTGGCCTTGAGCCATTCTTCGTCCTTGGTGACCATGAGATCATCCATCATCTGAGGTAGTCGCACGTATCTCACCGAGTAGAAGGCGTTGCAGGCGGCGACGCCCAGTGCGCACGCCAGCCAGGTCTTGCCGGCACCGGTCGACCCGGTGATCATCAGGTTGCGCTTCTCCCTCACCCAGGTGCAGTTCGACAGCTCGAGTATCTTGGAGCGGTCGAGCTTGCGGTCGTCGTCATAGCGAACGTCGGCGACGTTGGCATCGTTGGCAGGGAAGTCTGCCGAGCGCAACAGCCTGGTGCGCTTGTTGCTCCGACGTGCGTCCCATTCGGCGTCGACCATCGTCGCGACACGCTCATCGAAGCTCATGTCCGCCGTGCCGGGTATCTCCTCTTGGTCGCGGTAGGCGCGTGCCATCACCGCCAGCCTCATCTCGTAGAGCTTGTCCATCGTCGATTCGATCGCCATATCTATTCATCTCCTAGGGTTTCGTAGTATTCGGGGCCACGCAGGTAGGCGTGCTCATTTCCCCGTGCAGCATCCTGTTTTGTGGCGAGTTCGCCGATGATGCCCTTGACGGTCTTGTAGCTGGGGCGCGGCGAGTAGGCGAGTGCCTTGGTGCAGGCATCTTCCAGCAACGTCGCCCCGTACCTCTTCGCAAGGGCGAGCACGCCGTGGCACGAACGGTATGACTGTTGCTCCACCGCACGTGACCCCAGTATCACGTCGATCACATCGGCGGTCGCAGGGCCACCCTCATCCGCCCATCTGCGGAACCGGTCGCCATCCCACTCGACGTAGTCACGATGCGCCTGTGGCATGTGGCCGGGATCGGTGACATAGGTGCCGCGCGGGCCGTAGCGTCTCTCGTGCATGGCGATCCGCTTACCATCGGCGATGATCGACACGGTCGACCTTGTGACCGCTACCTCCACCTCGCGCTTCACGTAGGGGAACGGCACCGAGTAATATGTCCCCTCGAAGACGACATGGTAGTTAAACTGTACGGTAGCGCGCCTCCTCACGATTACCTCGTAGGGACGTGCCGGCAGTGGGACGAGCGCATCTTTCTCTTGGCCGAGGTAGACGCTCGTCCTGCTCCCCTCCCTCTTCTGGAATGGCCTCTCGTTGATGACGTCGACCTTGTCTTGGAGAGCTGCGTTGAGCTCGGCAAGGCTCATGAAGGTGCAGCTTCTCAGTGCGGCGATGGCCTGCCTGGTTACCAGCCCCACGCTCATCTCGACGTTGCCTTTGTCCCTGGGCCGTCTGACGCGGGTGGGTACCACGGCGCAGCCGTAGTATTCAGCCATACGACGATAGTCGTCGTTGATGACGAGCTCGGACACCGTGTTTTTGACGACACCTGTCCTCAGGTTATCAGGCACCAGGATGGGAGCCGTCCCACCGAAGTGCGAGAATGCGTGCACGTGCGCGGTTATCCACGCTTCGGCATCCATGCGGTAGAAGCCCTCGGCATATATGTAACCCGAGAACGGGAGGCTAGCGACGAAGATGTGCACCTTCGCCAGCTCCCCGGTATCCGGGTCACACACCTCCATGGTCGACCCGACCCAATCTACCTGCACCTGCTCGCCGGGTCTGCGATCGATGTGCATGGTG
>JAATFL010000006.1 GCA_015655215.1 Coriobacteriia bacterium | reverse complement strand
TGGATCGCCTCCGAGATGGAGCGCCTGCACCATGACGGCCTCAGATATGCGGGCATGGCGCTCTTCTATCGCACCAATGCGCAATCGCGTAGCCTTGAGGACATGCTGCTGCGCGCTGGCGTGCCCTACCGCATCGTGGGAGGCACGCGCTTCTTCGATCGCGCGGAGATCCGAGACGTGATGGCGTATCTCAAGCTCATCGTCAACCCAGCCGATGACATCTCGGCCAAGCGCATCATCAACACGCCTCGTCGCAACATCGGCGGTTCGACCGTGCAGCGCCTCGAGCACGACGCGCTGCTTGGCGGCCTCACGTTCATGCAGGCGGTGGAGCACGCCATCGCCGAGGGCGTGGGATACGCCTCCGCCATCGAGCCCGGAGAGTCCTATCCGACCCGTACGCGTGCCGCCCTGCAGGGATTCTCGCAGATCATCGACGAGGCACGGCACGGTACGGGTGATCTGCGCGACATGGTGGAGATGGTCGTGGAACGTACGGGGATCATCACGGCGCTGCAAAACGAGCGCACCGATGATTCGGTGTCGCGCATCCAGAACGTGCAGGAGTTCTTCGGCGTGGCGCAGGAGTTCGCCGAGGCTCACGCCGAAGACGAGGACGTCGACGACGAGGACGCGGCGGCTGAGGCGGCCCTGGGCATCGCAGCTGACGCCACCTCTCATGCCGCTGCACCCGATGCCATACCCGCAGCACGTCAGTTGGGCCCCTTCATGGAGTGGCTCGCGCTACGAAGCGACCTTGACTCGTTGACCGATTCCGACGACGCGGCAACGCTCATGACCATACATGCTGCCAAGGGGCTTGAGTTTCCGGCCGTGTTCGTGGCTGGCATGGAGGAGGGCATCTTCCCACATTTCGCCTCGATGGACGAGGGTGGGCTGGAGGAGGAGCGACGGCTCGCCTACGTGGCCATCACGCGCGCCAAGCAGCGGTTGTACCTCACCGCCGCCTCGGCACGGCAGCTGTACGGTCGCACGCAGACCAACCCGCTCTCTCGCTTCGTCGAGGAGATCCCCTCCGAGGAGGCCGTGACCTCGGGGGCGGGGTCATCGGGCATATCAGGCGTGGGATACGAGCGCCGGGGGGACCGTCACGGCACGCTCGGCTCCGGTGGGGATCTCTATGGGGGCCGTGGTTATGGACGCACCTATGGATCCGGATCTCCTCGACAGGGCAAAGCGCCCACGCCGGGTGTCGGGTCGAGTCCTTCGTCGGGACATGCCACCCGTTCCGCGTCGCGGTCTTCGGCGACGACCTCGGGCTTCTCGTCAGACCATGCGGGAAGGTCGAGCTTCACCCACGCGGCCATCGAACGGGATGCGGCCAAGCAGGCGGAGAGCTTCTCGGTGGGTGACACCGTCGACCACAAGGTCTTCGGTCGCGGACGGGTCACCAAGGTGCAAGGCGATGCCATCACCATCAGGTTCATCAAGTCGGGACAGGAGAAGAAGCTGCTCAAGGGCTACGCTCCCATCGTGAGGATCGAGAACTGACGGTGCTGCTATCATGAGAGCGTAGATCGGCATCGATTGAACGGTACATACGAACGAGGAGGCACATCGTGGCACGCATCACCGTGGTGGGACATAAGAACCCCGACAACGACGCGATCAGCGCAGCGGTAGGCTATGCCTACCTGATGAACCAAACCGACCCTGATGGCGAGTACGTCGCGGCACGCCTGGGGGATATGCCCAAGGAGAGCGCCTGGGTCGCGCAAACCTACGGATACGAACCCCCTGTCCCGGTCGACTCCATCGCGGACCTTCCCGTCGAGGAGGGCGAGCGACCCAAGGTCATCCTCGTCGACCACAACGAGGCGGCACAGGCGCTCGACGGTCTCGGACAAGCCGAACTCGTTGGCATCGTCGACCACCACCGTCTCGGCGGTCTCGAGACACCCGCACCGCTCGACGTCACTATCCGTCCCTGGGGATCCGCTTCGACCGTGGTGGCCACGCTGTTCGAGGTAAGGGGCGTCGAGATGCCCAAGCCCATCGCCGCCGCGCTGCTCTCCGCGCTGCTCACGGATACCGTCATCCTGCGCTCACCCACCACCACCGATGTCGATCGCGCCATGGCAGCCAAACTCGCCAAGCTCGTAGGTGTGGAGGCGGAACCCTTTGGCGTCGAGGTCATCAAGAGCCGTGGCGGCGACGATGGTCTCACCGTCGAGTACCTCACGAGCCATGACGCCAAGGAGTTCGAGTTCGGCGGTCAGCGCTTCCTCATCGCACAGCACGAGACCGTCGACCTCGATGGCCTTGCCACCCGCATCCCCCAGATCCGGGAGCACATGGAGGCCCAGGTTGCCCGAGAGGGGTATGACACGATGCTCATGCTCCTCACCGACATCGTCACCGAGGGCTCGCAGTTCCTCGTGGCCGGCAAGCCCGACCTCGTCGAGAGCACCTTCGACATCAAGATGGCACCGGCTGGCGTGTGGATGCCCGGCATCCTCTCCCGCAAGAAGCAGGTCGCAGCCAAGCTCATCGCCGCCGCGAGCTAACCGTATCCTCGCTCTTGGCTGAGTGGTTGGAGTTTGGGCGCACCGCTCGATGCGCCGCTTGGTGCAGCGGGAGGTCCTATGATGTGCCGAGCAGTATGCTCCCCATGGTGCGATGTGCCGGTGCGACGGCCGCCTCGAGGCGGGGGAGAAGCCCCCGTTCCGCAAACCAGTTGGTTTGGAGATGGGAGTAGGGCATCAGCATATCGAGCTGATCCCAAGCTGCCAGATATCCCCGTTCGACGATTTCATCCGCCCGGGCGATATCCCATCGTCCGAACTCCGCCGTGTCCGGCATGATCACCACGTTGGCGCGACTGCACTCCTCACGAGCAAGCGCGATTCCCAAGACGTTGATGGAGGCCGTCGATGCCTGCTGAAGGACTGCCGGCAGGTCGACGGTCCCTTCCGTCCCCGAACCAGCGTGGCCGTCGAGGATCGGTTGCCGATACACCTTGTTGAGCGGTATGGCGATGACGTCCCTTGCCCCCAACTCATGCGCGGCGTCGACCGGCACCGGTTCGACGAGTCCGCCATCCGCAAGCGCGTGCCCATCACGGTAGGTCGGTTCGAAGACCACCGGCAGGGAGGCGCTGACGCGCACGGCCTCGCGCACGGCCCCCTCGCTGCAGACGATCCGCTCACCGGTCGCGAGGTCGGCGATGACGCAGGCGAAGGGATGCGCAAGCTCGTCAAAGGTCGCAGGGAGGTAGTCGTCGAGCCATGCGAAGGTGCGCCTGCCGTCGATGAGGCCGGTGGGACCGGTATCCATATGCATATCGAATCCGTTGAGGTCGGTATCGGCAAACGACCTGACCGTGGTGATGAGCTCGTCAGAATCCATCCCGGCCGCCCAGAGGGATCCGACGATGGCACCCATCGAGGTTCCGGTGATGAGAGACGGGCGGATGTCGAGCTCCTCGAGCACCTTGAGCACGCCGATATGCGAGAGTCCTCGCAAGCTACCCGAGCCAAGGGCCACGGCAAGGGGCTCGGAGGTTGCGCGCACTCGTTGGCGCCGACGTTCGAGGTACGGGTCGTGAGGTGCCGTGCCGTCGTTCCGTATGTCTTCCATGGGCTTCTCCTCGTCGGACGATGCGGGCGGATGGGCCCCTCAGTGGTGGATGGCCGTGGTCGTCGAGTCGCTTGCGTCGCCATAGGCGCTCGGTGGGTTCGGTGCCGTGCCCCCTCTGCGGCCGCCCTCTTCTCCGACGTGCCCAAGGGGACCGGTCCCGCCAAGAGAGCGGGCGGGGACGTCGAGACCGCGATCGATCGCGTCGGATGGGGAGCCATAGGGGTTGGACTGCGTCGAGGTGCGGCGATCGCGTGGGTGTGCTCCCGTGATCCGTCGGTTGGCGGCTCTGACGGAGTGCTTTCGCGGAGGCAGCTGTGTGGCTGCCGCCACCTCCTCGTCACTCATCAGGGTGACCGGTGTGGCGATCCAGGCTCTCGAGAGCAAGGGAATGACCGCCTTGATCGCGGCATCCCTGATCTCGTTATCCGCGTGCTTGCCGCGTCGGGCGGTGACGGTGATGACGGCGGTCAGGCCATCGGGCGTCATGCCCGTGTACTGTAAGACGGGTTCGGCGCCGGGGAACGCGTAGTTCATCGTCGCCTTCCTGACACCATGCAGCACTCGCTCGTCGAACTCCGCCGATTGGACGGTCGGTGGCACGATGAGGGGGATGGAAACGAAGCGGGAGTCGGGCAGGTGCGTGAGTGCGTTGTTGGAGAACATCGAGTTGGGGATGAGCACTCGTTCGTAATCGTTCGTCTCGATGGTGGTGTGCCTCCAGTTCACGTCGCGCACGATGCCGGTGATGCTGTTGACGGTGACCCACTCACCCGGTTGCATCAAGCGCATCAAGGAAAGCTGCAGGCCGCCGAACAGGTTGCTGATGGTTCCCTGCAGGCCGAGGGAGAGCGCGATGGATGCGATTCCCAGGCCGGCGATGATCGAACTGGCGTCGAGGCCAAAGCACACCTTGAGCAGGATGCTGATGCCGATGGCCCATGCGGCCCATCGGACGATGTTGATGAAGATGGAGGAGGACGGCAGCGGCGTATCGTCACGGCGCAGGTACTTGCGCAGGAGCAGGGCGAGGAGGTGCGTGACGATCGCCGTCGCGGAGACGATGATGATCCCCACGAGGAGGTTCTCGAATGCAGGCATGTCGGAGACGGTGCCTTGCCAAGCGCTGAGGATGCTGCTCATGTGGTGAAGGACTCCTTTTGAGAGCTGCGGCCGATGGCAAGGGCGCATGATGCCCTCGCCTATCGTTATCCTAGCATCATAGAACCGATGGGCTGTTGTCGTTGATGGGTGGTAACCTTGCACGCATGGGTCCTCGATGGCGAGCCGTCAATGGCATCATCCTGATTGTGGCTGCCGCCGGTTCTCGTAAGATGGGTTGTCGCACGTGCGGTTGAACCCGCAGGCCTGAACCTGTCGGGAATTTCGACCTCGGTGCCTCACGTCGAGGTGCGAGTCGCGATCCCTTGGGAACGGTCATTCGGGAACATCCAGATAAGGAGCGTGCTCCATGTCCGAAAGCTTCAGCACTTCTAAGGAGGCGACCATCCTCCCGTCCCCTTCCGTCCCTCTTCCGAAGGGTCCGGATGGCCTCGTGACGGTACGCCTCGACATAGACGGCATGCACTGTGCCTCGTGCTCCTCTCTCATCGAGAAGGTCGTGGGGACGCGCATGGAGGTTGTCGACGCCTGTGCGGTCAATCTGGCCAACAACACCGGATCGGTGCGCTTCGATCCCGAGAGGGTCTCGCTCGAGCAGATACTCAAGACCATCGACGACCTCGGATATCACGCCACCGCGATTCCCACCGGTGGGGATGAGGTGCTCGAACATGCCCGGCAACGACGCGCGCACAACGAAGCCGAGAGTCGCCGCAGCGTTCGTACGTTCGCCCTGTCGCTCGCCCTGACCGTCATCATCGTGTTCGTGAGCATGGTGACTCCCGTCCACGAGTTCGTAGGCGCGGCGCTGGCCCATCTGATCGTGGGTGCGAACGCCACCCAGGCGGATGCGATGATGGCCGTCAACGTCCTCGCGCTCATCCTCGACATCCCCGTGCAGTTCGTCATCGGCGCCCGCTTCTACCGGGGGGCTCTGGGCAGTCTGCGCCAACGTTTTGCCAACATGGACGTGCTCGTGGCGCTTGGCACGAGCATCGCGTTCCTCTATGCCCTCTGGATCACGGTTAGCCGCTCCATGGTCAACGATGGGATGGCTCCCTTCGAGACGTCGGCCGTGCTCATCACCTTCGTGCTGCTCGGCAAGCTGCTCGAGGCGCGTGCCAAGGGTTCCACCGGCGAGGCGGTCGAGGCGTTGATGAACCTCACTCCCCGTATGGCCCGCGTGCGCCGTGGTGACGGTGAATTGGAGGTCCCCACCGCCGACGTACTGGCCGGCGACGTCGTCATCGTACGTCCTGGAGAACAGTTGCCCGTGGATGGCGTCGTGGCGGCGGGGTCGAGCTCCGTGGACGAGTCCATGATCACCGGCGAGTCGATTCCGGTCGAGAAGCACGTCGGCGACTCGGTCACCGGTGCCACGATGAACGGCCTCGGGTCGCTCGATGTGCGCGCTCTGCGCGTGGGCTCCGACGCCACGCTTGCGCATATCATCAAGCTCGTGGAGGAAGCGCAGGGTTCGAAGGCGCCGGTGCAACGCTTCGCCGACAGGGCCGCCTCCATCTTCGTGCCCATCGTGCTCGCCATCGCCGTCGTCGCCTTCCTCGCGTGGTGGCTCGTGTTGCCGGCGGTGCTCGGGGGCGGTGCCACCATCTTCGGTGGCCAGGACCCCGCGATCAAGGCGCTGCTCGCGGCCATCGCGGTCATCGTCGTGGCCTGCCCGTGCGCGCTCGGTCTCGCCACCCCCACGGCCATCATGGTGGGTACGGGCAAGGGCGCTCAGCTCGGTGTGCTCATCAAGGATGGCGAGGTGCTCGAGCGTGCCGCCGGGGTCGACGTCGCCGTCTTCGACAAGACGGGGACCCTCACCGAGGGCAAGCCCACGGTGATCGCCATCGGGGTGGCTGTTGCCGCCCGCGCGCAGGGCATGGCCGAGGCGGACGTGCTCGCGCTTGCCGCGGCGCTGGAGAAGCCCTCCGAGCACCCGCTTGCCGCGGCGCTTCTCGACCGTGCACAGGCGGATGGCATCTCACTCGAACGTGCTCGTGGATTTACTGCCATACCCGGTCAGGGCGTTGTCGCCAAGGTGAGCGGAAAGACGTTCGTGCTGGGCAATCGCACGCTCATGGAGGCGCGCGGTGTGGACGTCTCGGTGCTCGACGAGCGGGCGGTGCAGCTTGCCGAGGCGGGTGGAACGGTGATGTTCCTCGCAAACGTTCCCATGGACGCAGCCGATGCGCCCGCGGGGGCCGTCCCGGGCGAGACAGCCCCCGAAGCCGCAGGCCCCGCACTCCTGGGCATCGTGGCCGTCGCCGACGCCATACGCCCCACCACGGCTGCCGCACTCTCCGGACTCGTCGACCAGGGCATCGAGGTCTACATGCTCACCGGCGATGCACGACGGACCGCCATGGCCGTGGGCCGTACCCTTGGGCTTGACGCAGACCATGTTATCGCAGAGGTGCTCCCCGCTTCCAAGGCATCCACCATCGAGGGCCTGCGCGAGCAGGACCGACGTGTCGCCATGGTGGGTGACGGCATCAACGATGCACCAGCGCTCGCCGCCGCTGACATAGCCATCGTGATGGGGAGCGGATCCGACGCTGCATTGGAGGCGGGGCAGATCGTGCTCATGGGCAACGACGTCCACGATGTATCGACGGCCATCGACCTCTCGCGTGCGACGATGCGCAAGATCCACCAGAACCTCTTCTGGGCGCTCTTCTACAACGTGATCATGATCCCGCTTGCCGCGGGTGGCATTCTGCGACCCGAGGTGTCGGGCGCGGCCATGGCGCTTTCCAGCGTGAGCGTCGTGCTCAACTCCCTTCTGCTCAAGCGATATGCACCCAAACGATCGTAGGACCGCGTCTTCGTCCGATGTCTGACGGATGTCGTCCAAACGAGTCCTGTTGCGGACGCCAGCTGGTACGGTCCCCTCCACGAGAAAGCCGCGATGCCATGGCCCGCACGGAGAACGAGGACGCCGCCGCTTTCACTGACCGGGAGTCTCGGCCGGATGCATCGGTCGGGGAGCCGGACGTCGTCGATGCCGCCACCGTTCGGGTGTCCTTCGGCAATCGGGCCCTCGCCATCGCGACCCACGTCCTGCGCGATCTCGCACTCGGCTTTGCCATCGTCGCCATCTCTTTCGCGCTCCTGCTCACACCCATCGTCACCCGCGAGTTGGCGAACCGCTATTCGGA
This sequence comes from Coriobacteriia bacterium, assembly GCA_015655215.1. Classification (GTDB taxonomy): domain Bacteria; phylum Actinomycetota; class Coriobacteriia; order Coriobacteriales; family RUG033; genus JAATFL01. The sequence goes on along the minus strand of JAATFL010000006.1, from coordinate 7,349 downwards.
TGAGACCGGTACTGGCATGACGCACGCGCAGATCGTGGAGACGGCCCGTGCCATCTACGCCTTCTCCCTGGGTGCCGATGCGACGTTTCCCATCGCCGAGCAGGATTCCCCCACGACCATCGGGCAGGATGCCGTGGACCATTTGCTCCAGTGCCGTGACCTCTTCTGGGGCGGCATCTCCGCCGCCGCGGTCTCCGTCGCCGTTTGCGCCTGCATCATCGCATGGCTTGTCCGAATCCGTGCCCGTCGTGCGCTTGGGGGGATGCTCCTCGCCGGTGGGATCGTAGCCCTCGCCGTGGTGCTTCTCGCGCTTGTCGTCGTGGCCACGGCGGACTTCGATGTGCTCTTCAACTGGCTGCATGGCCTTTTCTTCGCCAAGGACAGTTGGTTCTTCCCGGATGATTGCCTGCTCATACGTGCCCTGCCCCTGCCGTTTTGGGAGGGTGCGGGCATGCTGTGGGGGGCATCCATCGGCGTCCTCGCCGGCGCGTCCATCGTCATGGGGAGCCTGTTGATGGTTCGCTCGCGATCTGCAGCTGCCCTGGAACGTTAACCACATACCGCATTCCCCTGTAAGCGACAGGCGCTCCGACATATCGGTGCGCTAGAGTATGCGGGTTGTCATCACCAACCGCCTTGCCCATTGCCTGGCGGTCGCATGCTTTGCTTCCATATCACGAGGGGATGGACTATGAGCGCAGGGGACTATCAAACGTTGTTGGCCATGGCGATCTACCTGATCGTCATCCTGGCCGTGGGGTTCTGGTTCGCCAAGCGTGCCAACCAGTCTTCCGAGCACTACTTCATCGGAGGGCGCACGCTGGGTCCCTGGGTCACGGCGATGAGTGCCGAGGCGTCTGACATGAGTGGTTGGCTGCTCATGGGGCTTCCCGGCGTGGCGTACTTCACCGGTGCGAGCGATGCGGTGTGGACTGCCATCGGATTGGCACTGGGAACGTACGTCAACTGGCGCATCGTCGCCGTGCGTTTGCGCAAGTACACCCATGTCGCCGGCAACTCCATCACCTTACCCGACTTCTTCTCCAATCGTTTCCACGATAGGCGCAAGGTCCTCATGACGACCTCCGCGCTCATCATCCTGGTGTTCTTCTCCATCTACGTGGGTAGCTGCTTCGTCACGGTGGGCAAGGTCTTCAGCTCGCTCTTCGGGTTCGACTACGGGCTTACGATGGCCCTTGGCGGTGTCTTCGTGTTCATCTACACGCTTCTGGGGGGATACCTTGCCGGCTCGGTCGATGACTTCATCCAAGGACTGCTGATGTTCTTCTCGCTCATCGTCATCATGGTGGGTGGCACGATCTACGCCGGCGGGCTTGGCGTCGTCATCGGTAACGTGCAGAACATCCCGGGCTATCTGAGCCTCACGCAGATGGCAAGTCCCACGCTTGATGCCGCCTCGGGTCTTCAAATGGTCCAGAACGGCCTTGGGCTGTATGGAGACGCCACCCCGTACGGTATCATCACGATCCTCGGCACGCTCTCATGGGGGTTGGGCTACTTCGGCATGCCCCATGTGCTCCTGCGCTTCATGGGCATCCGTTCATCGAGCGAGCTTGCCAAATCCCGTCACATCGCCATCACCTGGTGCGTCATCTCGCTCTTCTCCGCCGTCCTCATCGGCATCGTGGGCAAGGCGATCCTACCTACCGAGTTCTTGACGGAGTCCTCCGCGGAATCGGTCTTCATCTCGCTGACCACGTTCCTCGTGCCGCCGTTCCTCGCCGGTGTCGTCATCTCGGGCATCCTGGCGGCCACGATGAGCTCGTCGGATTCGTACATGCTCATCGCCAGCGCCGCCGTCGCCCGCAACCTCTACAAGGGTCTCATCAAGAAGGATGCCACCGAGCGTCAGATCATGTGGGTGGCGCGCATCACGATGCTCGTCGTCGTCGTCCTCGGCATCCTCGTCGCCATGGACCCCGACTCCTCCATCTTCCAGGTGGTTTCGTACGCGTGGGCCGGTTTTGGTGCCGCATTCGGTCCTGTCGTGCTGGCGTCGCTCTTCTGGCGTCGCGTGAACTTCCCCGGCGCCGTCGCCGGTATGATCACCGGTTGTGTCACGGTGGTGATATGGCGCACGTTCATCAAGGCGCTCGGCGGCGTCTTCGGTATCTATGAGCTGCTGCCGTCCTTCATACTCGCCAGCCTTGTGCTGATCGTCGTGAGCCTCCTCACGACGCCGCCCTCCGAGGAGATCACCCACGAGTTCGATACCTACATGGAGGCCGAGGTCTAGATACGTCGGGTTTCTTGGCGATGGCGCACGGGGCATGGTGAAGGTGCAACCGCCCTCCTTGCTTGATTCTCCTACTGTATTTCAGGATCATGGCTGGGCTTGCATATGATGCAGGTCCAGCCTTTTCGTGCGGGTGGAAAGCGGCGCCTCATGTTGAGTGTCCCTCTTGAACGAGGACCGAGTCAGTATTAGTATCAAAAATGATAATGGTACCAATTATGATATAGGTAGAGGAGGAGGTGGAATCATGGGAGCGGATGGAGAGCATCCCATGTCGGGGGATGATGTCATGCAACTGATCATGAACCCCACCAGATTGAGGATTATCCAGTATCTCATGATCCATCAAAGCGCGACCACGACGCAGATACGATCCGACCTGGAGGACGTCTCGAAAGCCAGTATCTACCGGCAGATGAAGTTGTTGGAGGATGCCAACCTGCTATGCGTCGCTCAAGAGAACCGGGTCCGAGGAGCTGTAGAAAAAGTGTATGAACTGAATAAAGAGAACCCCCTGGGAGATGGAGCAGATCCGTTAAGAGCAGGATTGCAGCTTATAGACAGTGGCTTATTGAGCCTGATGAGTGAGTTCAACCGCTATTTTGCCAAAGCGGATGCAGATCCCGTTGGGGATCTGTTGTTCCTGTCGACCTCCACGCTTTTGCTGTCCGACGCTGAATTCAAGGAATTCAGCGCAAAGCTCGGAGAGGTCTTCAACCAAGTTATCCACAACAAACCCGGTGAGGGTCGCAAGGTCAGACGCATCACGTTCATATCCTCGCCAAGCGAGGAGTAGGGCTCGGAGCGCATCACACACGTGGCGGACGGGAGAGGAAAGCATCGTGTTAGAGCTCAGACATTTCTCAAAAGTGTACAAGGGCGGAAAAAAGGCGGTCGATGACTTCAGCCTTACCGTCGAAGCCGGAGACATCTATGGGTTCATCGGCCACAACGGAGCCGGCAAGAGCACGACGATAAAGGCCATTGTGGGAGTCCTCGACTTCGAGGAAGGGGAGATTCTCGTCGATGGGCATTCGGTCCAGAAGTCTCCGATGGAATGCAAGAAGTTGATTGCGTATATTCCCGATAATCCAGATCTCTATGATCATCTCACCGGAATCCAATACCTGAACTTCATCGCCGATATCTTCGAAGTCGATAGAAGTGAACGAGAAGAGCGCATCGGGAAGTTTGCACAAGAGTTTCAAATTACCGGCGCATTGGGGAACCTCATCTCCTCCTATTCTCATGGCATGAAGCAGAAGCTCGCCTTGATCTCGGCCTTTATCCATACCCCCAAGCTGTTGTTGCTCGACGAACCGTTTGTGGGATTGGACCCCGAAGCATCGCTCGCCTTGAAGAGCACCATGCATGAGATTTGCAAGGAAGGCAGTGCGATCTTCTTCTCCACCCATGTGCTGGATGTGGCGGAGAAGCTCTGCAACAAGATAGCCATCATCAAGGAGGGAAGGCTGGTCGAAGCGGGGGAGATGGAGGCTCTGACCCGCAATCGGTCCTTGGAAGAACTCTACATGGAAGTGGAAGAGCATGAGAAGTAGCATCTGGATTCTTCTGAGGGCACAGCTGCTGAACCAATTGCGATTGAACGACTTCAAATATGAGACAGACAAGAGGAAGAAGACTCGGACCATCGCTTTTGCCGTATCGATGGGGTTTGTGGCAATCTTGGTGGTGTCGTACAGTTTTGGGATCGGATATGGGCTCGGGAGCCTGGGATTGGCAGACGCTATTCCGGGGTGCGCTTTTGCCATTGCAAGCCTGATGGTTCTGTTCTTCACCCTGTTCAAAGTCAACGGAACGATATTCGCCTTCAAGGGCTATGACATGCTCATGGCCCTCCCGGTTCCGACAAGTGCTGTCATCACCAGTCGATTTCTTCTACTGTATGGGATGAACGCGCTCTTCTCACTTGGAATCATGCTTCCTATGGGAATCGCCTATTGCCTATGGGTGCAGCCACAGGCACTGTTCTACGTGATGTGGACGATCTCCATCTTCGTGACACCTTTCATACCCATGACGATAGCAACCGTCCTGGGGACGCTCGTCAGCGCGATCTCATCCAAATCAAGGCATACCAACGTGGTCGGCATCGTCTTGTCGTTTGTCCTGTTATTCGGCTTCATGGGTGCAAGCCTGAGTACTGGGACGCTCAGCTCGAGTCAAATGAGTGTGGAACAACTGGCATCCCTGGGTTCGACGATTTCTCAGAAGATGGACCAAGCCTATCCTTTGACCGGTTTGTTCGAAAACGCCATCCGCTCCTACGACCTCGCCGCATTCCTTGCTTTTCTGACGATCCCGGTCGTGTGGTATCTCCTGTTCGTCAAGATCGTATCCATCAGATATAAGGCGATCAACACGGGACTCACGACGCAACACGCCGCCTCTGACTATAAACTGCAACGCCTTCAGGTGAACTCACCGTTCGGAGCATTGTATCGGAAGGAGTTGAGGAGATTCTTCTCCTCCAACTCCTATGTGCTCAACATGGGATTTGGAGCAGTGTTTTTGCTGGTGGCATCGATTGCGTGCTTCATCATAGGCATCGATAGGCTGGAACAGCTCATGGGGATGCCGAACATGAGGGAAACGGCCATCGGGGTTGCGCCCTTTGCGATTGCAGCGATATTGGGAATGTCATGTACCACCTGCGTGTCGATCTCCCTTGAAGGAAAGAATCTCTGGATATTGCAATCCTCACCATTGAAACCGGCAACGATCTATAGAAGCAAGATGGCCGTCAACATGACCATCCTCGTACCGATAGCCCTTCTAAGTTCCTTATTCATAAGCCTTTGTCTCACAGCTGACTTCCTGTCAGCTGTATGGATATTCGTCATACCGCTCGCGTACGTCGGTCTTACCGCGGTCTGGGGAATCTTCGTGAATCTGAGCGTGCCGGATTTCAGCTGGGAATCAGAGGTGACGGTCATCAAACAGAGCATGGCCGCCATGGCTGGAATCTTTGGCGGGTTACTGTTTGGTCTCATACCGATCGGTACTTTGCTTCTGTTGAATGGCGTCGATAGAAATCTACTTGCCCTGATCGTCGCCATGGTCGTGATGGGTTTGACGGTGGCACTCTACAAAAAGGTGTGTACGATACGGCTGTCTGGTTGAGTTGTGTCCGGGTCAAGATGAGCTGCAGGTAGAGTTTGGGCATGGCTCCTTTTTCTTGAAACGGAACATCGAGGGGATCACGCACAAGATGCCGGGTTCCCAGCTTCCTCTCGTCTTGTCCGTGTGCGGGTGAGGAGAATCGCAGCGACCTCCACTACACCTATGAGGCGTTCGTCGTCGTGTTCGCGTTCGTGGCCGTGCCGTTGCCCGAGGGTAGGGAACCCATGTCACCGGTGGCGTTGCCGGACATGGAGGGGGCGTTGCCCGCGCCGCTGCCGGAGATCTGTATGACGCCACCGATGACGAGCAGCGTGAGCGTCAGGGACGCGATGGCGAGGACGAGTGCGATGGCCGAGAGGATCACCGGTAGCTTCTTCATGGGAGTCTCATTTCTTCTTGGTTACCCAGTGGGCAGGTTAGGGCTATTGGTAACGGAGGGCGTCGATCGGGTCGAGCTTGCCGGCCCGTTTCGCCGGGATGATGCCGAAGACGATGCCGATGGCGGCACATACTCCCACTGCGAGCAGCACCGTCGACGCGGAGATGACCGAGTCGATGCCGGCCAGTTGAGTGAGCAGCGAGGATGCCCCCCAACCCACGAGAACGCCGAGCAGTCCTCCAATCACCGTGAGGGTCACCGCCTCCGCCAAAAACTGCGCGGTGATGGCGCCCGGGGTAGCTCCGACGGCCTTGCGCAAGCCGATTTCCCGTGTGCGCTCGGTGACGCTCGTGAGCATCATGTTCATGACACCGATGCCACCGACGAGCAGCGAGATGCCCGCGATCGCTGCGAGGAACGCCGTGAGCATCGAGGTGATCGTGCTGACCGTGCTCAACAGCGATGACGAGGAGGTCGCCTGGATGACGTCCTCGTTGGTCGAGACGGTGAGGTCGATGCCGTGGTTGGCTGCGATCGCGCTCTTGATGAGGCTTTCGTCGGCATCCATGACGGTGGTGTTATCGGTGTCCGATGTACTGATGTTGTTCACCGTCAGGCTGACCGAGGCGATCGTATCTCCGATAAGCGACTTCTGGGCGGTCGTCATCGGTATGAAGACGGAGTCGTCGGAGGTCGAAAGGGACGATGAGCTTGCTTCGGCTACGCCGATCACATAGTAGGGGACTCCGTTGATGTTCACCGTCTGCCCTACGGGGTCGACGGTGTCGAACAGCGCCGTCGCGACGGAACTTCCCAAGACGACGTCGCGGGCCTTCTGGTCGTTGATGAACGTGGTGATGAAGGAGCCCTCCTGGATCGTCACGTCCATCACATCCGCGTACTCGGGCGTCACGCCCATGACCGTGTAGGATCCGGAGGTCGTACCGTAGACGATATCGTATGATCCGCTGACGACGGGTGCGACCTCATCGGCGAACGAGAGGTCCTCGAGCGTCGTCACATCATCGTCGGTGAGCGAGTAGGTGCTTCCGCTGAACGATACCGAGATGAGGTTCGTCCCGAGCGAGGTGATCTCGCTCGTGATCGACTGCTTCACGCCGTCACCGAGGCTCACCAAGGTGATCACCGAGGCGATGCCGACGATGATTCCCAAGATGGTCAGCGCGGAGCGTACCTTGCTCATCGAGAGGGAGCGCACCGTGTCGTGCGCGACGTCGAGGATGTTCACCATGTGCTGACCACCTCTTGCGCGATGCCTCTGGATTGCTCGCGTAGGAACCCCTCCACCTTGGTGAGCTTGCCATCCTGTATGCGTACGATGCGCTTGGCGCGTGATGCGACTTCGGCGTCATGGGTGATGAGGACGATGGTATGTCCCTCCTCGTTGAGGTCATGGAACGTGGTGAGCACCTGCTTGCCGGTCGCCGAGTCGAGGTTTCCCGTTGGCTCGTCGGCGAGGATGAGCGTAGGGGCGTTGACGAGTGCGCGGGCGATGGCGACGCGCTGTGACTGACCGCCGGAGAGCTGGTTTGCACGGTGCTTGTAGTA
>JAATFL010000012.1 GCA_015655215.1 Coriobacteriia bacterium | reverse complement strand
CCAAGCGTCTGCACAACCTGGGATGAATTCCTGCAATCAAAATAGAGATCTACCGCGTTTTGCTTCTGCTCGTCTGTGAAAACCTGTGTCATGCCAAAACCCTTCTCTGGTTTTGGTCCAAGTTTTGGGGCGCACGTCAACAGCTTCATTGCGCTAAGACTGACACATTGCACTTACCTTGCCGAAGTTGCACTTAAATTGGCATTCAACCACTTGATATCTGGACTCCAAAGCCCCGCTCATATGCCCTCGAGTACAATCTCGATTGGCAGGCAGCACCGCCGCGCCCCTCCCCCACAGCGCCGAGACGAACTCTGCTAGGATTTATCGATTATCAATAAACCACCACTGCCACGGGACTCAAGAGCATACTGTTTGTTTTCGAACAATACCTTTTGGGTATGTTATAAACGATGGAATGAGAACTGACGTAGATTTCTCGAGTTGCTTGACGAGAACAAGCTGTCTCCAGGTAACTCGCTCCTTCAGCCGACCAACCGTTCCTTAGTCCTTTTTTCCTGCGCTCCACGAACCAGTGCACAGGAATGTACCTCATCCCCAACGCAGAAGAAGTAGCTCGCGGGCACGGCATCCCCGTTTTCAAGTTCGGAAGCAACATCCGCAACCTTTAGGCGATCACCAGATATAAGCCGGCTAGCAATGCAGCGACAAGCGTCACGAGGTATTTCCTTGGATGTGTATAGACCTCCTGCTCTGTTTTCCATACGAGCAAAGGGAATCTCATCTCGAGCAAGACGGAGACCATGGAGCCAATGATACAGATAAGTATGCCAATGGCGAAGAAGCCAGCACCAGCTGCACCGATTGCCACGAGAACGATAGTGCTGATCGATGTCAGGATCAGCGAAGCCACGAACAGTACGACAAAATACTGCACAAAAGTGAGGTATCGGTTACCCAGCAGTTCCATTTGACGATACGTATCCCTATCCCTTGAAAGCATGGTGGAAAGCGGAGGGATCGAGACAGCACATACAGCGTTCAAGGGATAGGGAAAGCCCCTAGATGCCAGCGTTGCCGTCAGGATGGTCCCGAGACAGAGCAGGCCGAGAGCGCTGAGATAAACATGCCGCTCAGAAAGTGCCGCTATGGCAAAGTAATTCGACGGGAGTCTTTTTGGGAATGCAAGTGGATGGCGAGTGTGTCGCCGCCTTGCATGAGGAATCTTCCCTCCCACCCCCACGGCGATGATCAGGAGAATAAGCAATGCGCAAAAGCGCAGAGAATCTGAAGAAAAGATGAGAGCACACAGACAGGCCACTGCCGTCAAAAGGCAAGCAACGAGCCCGGCATGACGACGTGAGACAGTCTCCGCGACAAAGGAGATGGTCGTGATAATCACGCCGAGAGCGGCACCCGCGAGAGCCTCAAGAGGCGTCATTGCTCCCGCAACCCCCAAGAGCAAAGCCAGGGGAAACACATTCCCCAGGACAACAAGAAGAATGCCCGCCGCGCAAATCGACCACGCCACGGTTCTTTCAGAGTAAGGCAGGAGAAGTAGGGTGCTTGTATGCTCTTCCTTAAACCAACTCGAAGATGTTATCAGAGAGGAAAGGCCTGCTAGCAGGACTATGATCACCAGGGGAAGGATACCTAATGAAGTGCCGCCAGATGCGATGAGCAAAAAAGTGGCAACAGTCAAAACCGCGCCACGTTGGACGATCACGCGCCAGCTGAAATACTCGCCCATCACGGCAGAAAAGGCAGGAGACATGCCCTTCTTATCGGGAGAGGATCTGCACAACATCTTCAGCTCTTTCGGGGACATCATATGGACCGGTAATCGTCCCCTCTTCAAGAACATAGATTTGCGAACAGCACCGCGTGAACGACTCAGCGATATGAGAGCACATGATTATCGAACCGTAAGAAGCAGAGTAGGACCGGATCGTTTCATACAGGAACTCCGTCGATGAGAAGTCCAGGAAATCGACAGGTTCATCCAGCAATAGCAACTTGCGCCTTGTGTAGAACGCGGAGACGAGAGCAGCTTTCTTCCTCTGACCACTCGACAGCTCGGATAGGCGTACGGTATCGAGCCCATTTAATGCAAAACCATCGATGAGGCACTCGAGGTACTCTTCGTCCCGCTTCAGAGAAAACGATGCCTCGAGAAGCGCGACCAACCTCCCGAGGCTCCAATAACGAAAACTCTCGTCCTTCGCGAAGCAAGCATAGCGGTTGTTCTTGAGTTGAAGATCTTGAGGGGTGCATTCGCTGCCTTCGTAGAGGAGGTTTTCGAATGATGCATCCCGGTGGATGCCACACAGCGAATTCACGAGCGTGGTCTTTCCCGCCCCGTTCTTTCCCACGAGGCCCAAGACGGAATTTCTCTGAACTATCATGCCGCCGCACTTGATGACCGTGTGGTCGCTAGAGTACCAAGCTCGCACATTATCAAATGACAGAATCTTTTCTTGCTTCGGCGACATCTCCATTTTACAGCGCATCGTTTTTGTGCTTAGAGCGGTAGGCTTGATAGGCTCCTACTGCCATTTTGATAGTCCCGAGAAGGAAAACCACGGCTCCTATTGAAGAGATTATGCCGCCAATCTGGTCGGAGGCTGCAAAACGAGAGATACTTGCTAAAACAGTAACGACACATGCCACCAGACCCGTAAGAGAACGGATAATGAAATAGCGTGGTTGTTCTGAATCCCAACCTCTCATATTCCAGTCCTCCCATTAGACTTTTTAACGATGCTCGTTTGAGGATATACTATAGAATCGAATCATAGCTAGACGCCTCGACCGAAAAAGAAACAATTTCATCAGCATGGCTTGTAAGGTTATTCTGGATACTTTGTTATCAACTTCCCCATGATCCTGACATTGGAATAGGCGAAGAAGAGATGGTCCCGGTCGATGGCGACAGGCAATATCGCCCATCTCTATCCCCTACCTTATGCACGATAGCCACATCACGACACCACCTCATGCACACATGATGCGTCTACTGTCACTCCCAGTCATGAAGAAGGGCCGCCCCGAAGAACGACCCTTGTGTGTTTCCTACACCCTCGCTTTAGTGTGCGATGACCGCGCCTCGATGCCGGTTAGACACGCCCATATCCAACGATGTCCAAATTGTTCCAATCTATGGCATCCTCGCAAACGCCCTGACTGGGACTCAGTGCCTCAATGACATAGCCACTTCCGATGTAGAGAGCCACATGGGTTATGGGGGCTGAGCCGTCTGTATAGAAGACGAGATCGCCTGCCTGCAGTTCACTGCGAGAAATGTGGGCGCAATAGGAGTACTGAGCACTGGAGGAGTGTGGCAGGTTGATCCCCATCTGTTGATATGCCCACGTGACAAGGCTAGAACAATCGAAGGAACTCGGGCCTGAGGCACCTGGGACATAGCTGCAGCCCAACCTCGACTCAGCAGCTGCGTAAGCACTCGAATAGGAGCCAGTCGAACTGCCCGAACTGCTGGGACTAGCCGAACTACTCGAAGAACTACCGGAGGCTGTCGTCGTTGCAGCCGCCGCGACTGCTGCGGCTGCTGCCGCAGACCGCTCCGAGGCTTGCTGGGCCATGAGGCTGGTCAACTCACTTGAAAGACCGGCGATGTATGCCGACTGCTCATCGACCGTGGTCTGGATGCTGGTCTGTTTGCTCTGCGCGGCCGTCTCCAGGCTGTCGAGGTTGTCCTTCTGGGACTGCAGGTCGGCCTGCTTGGTGTCGAGTTCCTCCTTGGCGGCGATCACGTTGTCGATAGCCGTCGTCTGCTGCGACATCATCTTTTCTACAAGATAGATGCGCGTGGCAAAGTCGGAGAACGACGATGAACTCAGGAGCACCGAGATGTAATCGACCTGGTCGGACGTGTAGTTCTGCACCGCCTGCTTCTTGAGGGTGTCCATGGCTGCATCGTATTTGGCCTGTGCCTCGTCGACCTGCTGCTGTGTGTCGACGATCTGCGCTGCAACGTCGGCCTGTTGGGTCTGGATGTCGTACAAATCGTCATTCGCGACAGTAAGTTCGCCAGACAGGGTCAGAAGCGTCTAGTTCGCCGTATCCACCTGCGCCTGAACCGTCGCCAAATCAGAGGCAGTATCGGCGTACGCCGTCTTCTGCTGCGAGACCAAGGAGAGTGGGATGGTTACAGCTAGGAGGGCGGACATCGTCATCGCCATCATCTTTGTGGGGATGCTCCTTCCCACAGTGAAGGAGTGCCCGCTACTCATCATACGCAATACCTCCCAATACCGGATTGCTATATGTACATATCATGCATTAAGTCACGAGTTTACCTCGAACCGACACCTTCGGCAAATGGTAGCTACATCCCATACGTTTAATCTGTTTCTTCGTGCATTGGTAGTGCAATACGGTTTCAGGCCCTTTTAAGATAATCGTACCTGCTAGATACCTGTGTATAACTTATCTGGTGGGTACCAATCCTCGCCGAGTCCCCGCCGATTAGCACACCTTCTGCCGTGCCCATCACAGCCTCTATGGCATGCGTACAAAAGACCACCGAGCAATGGCCTATGCGCACCGCAGTATCGAGAACCCTATAAGATCGCTGTCGGGAATGGGGATCGCAAAGATCATCGCTGACGATGCAGAACCTCGCAACGTATTCAATGGGTGCCCAAGCACAGCGCTTACAGCAACATCGAGACGAGAAGATTGCTCGAGACGACGTGCGGCAGGTCGGCCCAACCGGCGATCATGCTTGCCATGCGCTGCGAACTGCAACATGGGAGGCATGTCAAGTCGCTTGGGATACGACGAAGCCGGACAAGATGTTTATGCGCCAGAAGGGTCCGATGGCGCAGAAATGGCGCAATGATGCGGCTCGATATGGCTTTTCCCGGCCGCTTCCATCCAATATTTCCCAAAAAAAAGAAGCAGGCCAAACAGGTAATTTACCCTGTCTGACCTGCGGTTTTACTTGGTGGAGCTAAGGGGGATCGAACCCCTGACCTCTTGACTGCCAGTCAAGCGCTCTCCCAGCTGAGCTATAGCCCCAAACAGGTGCCGTCACAACGGCGCAAGGAAGTAGTATACGTGAATCGCCAAAAGGGTCAAGCCTGGTGAGAGCGCGACGAGTCGAAATTCGGATGAACGGCGGCTTTCACCCTCACGCCTCGTTTTGCCTCAGCACCTCTGGGTTGAGGATGTCGCGTGGCATACGGCCCTGCAGCACGGCGAGTGCGTTCTCAAAGGTACGGGTGCGCAGCTCCAGGCCGGATTCCTCCGACCAATAGGCGACGTGCGGCGTGAGCACCGTGCGCGGTGCCGAGAAGATCGGATGCTCGGGTGAGACCGGTTCCTGCTCGAACACGTCGAGACCCGCACCACCGATACGACCCTCCTCGAGCGCCTGGGCGATCGCGACCGTATCGCACACCGCCCCGCGGGAGCAGTTGATCACGAGCGCACCCGGCCGCATCAGTGCGATCTTGTTGGCCGAGAGCAGGTGGTGCGTCGCCGGTACGAGTGCGACGTGGAAGCTCACCACATCGCACTGACGCAAGAGCTCGTCGAGCGTGAGAACGTCGATGTCCACCGTGCCACCGGTGCTGAGCGCCACCTCGCAGCGCGTACCCGCCACAAGGCTGTGAGAGGTGCACACGACGTGAAAGCCCAATCCCAGCGCCTTACGGGCCACCGCCGTACCGATGTTTCCCATCCCAACCACGCCGAAGGTCCTCCCCTTCACCTGCCCGAGGGGACGGGCTGCCTGATAGGGCCATATCCCGGCCCTGAGCGTCCGGTCCGTCGCGCTCACACCGCGCAGACAGTCGAGAGCCAGGGCGATGGCGTGGTCGGAGACGACCTCGGTACCGTACCCGTTCACGTTGCACACGGCGATGCCACGCGCCGTCGCAGCGGAGACGTCGATGTTGTCGTATCCGGTTCCCGTGCGGCTGATGACCCTGATGCTTTCGGGAAGCCGTCTCATCGTCTCGGCGTGGTAGTCCCCGTATGAGGTGAGGAGGCCGTCGGCCCCCGCGGCGTGGCGTACGATCTCCTCGGTGGTTGGTCCGTGGAAGACCGCCAGGTCGACCCCTGCCCTATCGGCAAGACCTTGCTCCACGGAGAAATCATCGAAATCGTTGTCGGTGACCACAAGCTTCATGATGGGGAAACCTCACTTTTGACGTATATGGGCTGATCCCAGTATACGGAGCCGCGACGGACGCGGCGTGAGGTGATGGCTCGAAAAACCGGTGAGCACGACCAGGCATCCATTCACAGCCGTACACGAGGTCCCCCGGACGTCCGCATGCGGCGACAGGATACCGGCCCAAACGACCGTTGACCCGATGAGCAGGCCTTTCATCCCATCTGTCTCACCAAGTTGTCAAGGTACTGCGGATTCCGCCCAAAGCCCTTCGCTTTGGTCGAGAAACTTGCTAAACTGTGCGCCGTTGCGAAAACTTCAGAAGGAGAACATTTGCTCACCAGACGTTACGCTGCATCACGTGTGAATAGCGCGTATGCCTATGTCTTTCGCGCTTCCAAGAAACTCGATTCGTATCAGGAGTTCCTCTCCTGCATCAGTGACATCCTCGCGAATCCCATCGTACGGGGCATGGATCAGTTCTCCCAGCACGGTGACGTCAGCACGTTCGAACACTGTCGCACCGTCGCCTATTTCAACTTCCTCGTCTGCAAGAGATTGCACCTCGATGCCCGCAGCGCCGCACGTGCCGGCCTCCTGCACGACTTCTTCCTCTATGACTGGCACGAGAAACGCAAGGACAACCCCAAGCTCGTCCACACCTACGGACATCCCAAGCTCGCGCTGGCCAATGCGGAGAAGTACTTCGACCTCAACGCGACCGAGCGGGAGATCATCGCGATGCACATGTGGCCCATGGTCAAAGGCGTGCCCCACCATCCCGAGAGCTATTGCACCGCCCTGGTGGACAAGTACTGCGCCGTCATCGAGTCGCTTGGCGCCTGGCATTCGCTCCAGCGCCGTCGCACGAAGAAACTGCTGCTGGGCCAGGCCAACCAGGCCAGCCCCTCCGGCACGCTCTACCCCGTGCCGGTCGCACGGGGTATCTGGAGCTAGAGGGCCGTCGCCCCACCCGTCAACCGCGTCCGCACCGATACGAGAAGGACCCCTTTCCGGGGTCCTTCTCGTATCGGGAACCTATCCTCCCATCGCACCGGAACGATCACGATGCGACCCTATGCGCGACGGGCCGCCTGCATGCCCAGTGCCGCCTCGTGCGTGAAGCGGGCACGCTGCTCGGCCACAAGGCCGGCGAGAGTGGCTGCGACCTCGTCTGCCGCGATGATGATGCGCTCGTTGGTAGCCCTCACCTTGAGCTCGACCTCACCGGCCGTGGCGCCGCGCTTGCCCACGATGACCTGGTAGGGCCAACCGTAGAGGTCGGCATCGTTGAACTTGACGCCGGCGCGCTCGTCTCGGTCGTCCAGCACGGTCTCGACACCTGCCGCGGCAAGGGCGGCCGCGATCTTCGTCGCCATCGGGTCGACCAGGTCGTCGCCAACCGAGAGGGGCAGCACGGCGACCTCGAAGGGCGCCACGCACACGGGCCAGACGATGCCGTTCTCGTCGTTGCCCTGCTCCACGATGCTTGCCAGCGTCCGTGATACGCCGATGCCGTAGCAGCCCATGAGGAGGGGCTTGTCAACCCCGTCCTCGTCGGTGAAGGCGGCCCCCATGGCCTCGGAGTACTTCGTACCCAGCTGGAAGATCTGGCCGATCTCTATGCCGCGGGCACCCTGCAGCGGCTTGCCGCATACCGGGCACCTGTCCCCGATCCGTGCGGTGATGACGTCGGCCCACTCGGGTTCGGGAAAGTCCCGGCCCACCTGCGCACCCTTGAAGTGATAGTCGCGCTCGTTGGCGCCGACGAGCCAGTGACCGCTCTGCCGAAGCGAGATGTCGGCGATGACGTGGACACCGGCGGGGACGTCGACGGGGCCGATGAACCCCTTGACGAACCCGCGCTCGCCTATCTCGTCGTCCGTGAGCATCTCGAAGCCAACCACCACGTGGGAGATCTTGATATCGTTGAGGTCGTGGTCGCCGGGGACGAAGATCAGCGTGGTGACCCCATCGGCGTCCTTGCCCAGGAGCGCCTTGACGGTGGCGCACTCGGGGACCCCCATGAACTCCGCCAGCTCGGCGATGGTGCCCATCCGAGGCGTCTCGACCTTCTCGAGATGGTCGCCGCAGGCCTCGACATGCACTCCTGCGGTCGCCGCCTCGTCATCCGAGGCGTAACCGCAATCGCAGTAGAGGAGCGATGCCTCACCCGACTCGGCCAGGGCCATGAACTCGATGGAGACCTTGCCGCCGATCTGACCGGAATCGGCGTCCACGGCGCGCCAGTCGATGCCCAGGCGATCGCAGATGCGCTCGTAGGCGACGCCCTCCTCGTCATACGACTCCTGAAGCGACTCCTTCGTCGCGTTGAAGCTGTAGGCGTCCTTCATGATGAACTCGCGGCCACGGAGCAGCCCGAAGCGCGGGCGAATCTCGTCGCGGTACTTCGTCTGGATCTGGTAGAGCGTGACGGGGAGTTGCTTGTAGCTGCGCAACTCGTTGCGCACGAGGCTCGTGACGACCTCCTCGTGGGTAGGTCCGAGGCAGAACTCGCGCTCGTGACGGTCGGTGAACCGCATGAGCTCGGGCCCGTAATCATCCCAGCGATGCGACTGATGCCACAGTTCGGCCGGCTGCATGGCCGGCAGGCGCAGCTCCTGGGCGCCGATGGATTCCATCTCGTCGCGTACCACCGCCTCGATCTTGCGGATCGAACGCCAAGCGAGGGGTAGGTAGTCGTACACGCCGGCGGCGACCTTGCGGATCATGCCAGCGCGCAGCAGGAGGCGATGGCTCGCCAGCTCCGCCTCGCCAGGGTCCTCCTTCAACGTGGGGGCGTACAGCTGGCTCATCTTCTGGACAGTGGTCACGGTGGCTCCATTCCAAGCATAGTTGTCGATATGAGAGGGTCGATGCGCCGTCGAACGCCAAGAGCCCACGGGGGTTATCGGACTCACCCGTCAAGCTGGCGGCTGTCGACCGTCCATGGCCTCTGGCAGGAGCTGGACCCTAACGCACCGGGCACACGCCCGCCTCGCAGCCATCGTCACCCACGTCGAGCTCGGTTTCCAAGACCTCGTACTTGCTCAACAGCGATGGGATGAACGGCTTCATCTCGGCCATACGGCGCTCGTACTCGTCCTTGTCGATGGCCTCATAGGGCAGCAGCTGGTAGAAGTTGTCGCCCAGCGAGAGGAACGAGAGCGCCACGCACTCATCCCAGTGGTCCCACACCCACTGCTCCACGTCGTCCCACTCGTTCTCGCGCACATGCACGGTGATCGAGCAGTTGTGCTCGACGTAGCAGTCCATGAACATCTCGTAGTTCTCCAGCTGCTCGAGGGCGGTGACGTCGTACTTGGTGCGACCCTCCGGTGCCTTGATGGGGAACTCGACCACCTCGGTCGTGCAACTCCCCTCCTTCTGCCCCACTTCGGGAAAGATCGGGTACCCAAGCTCCCTGCATACCTTGATGAGCGGGTCGTTCGCACTGATGCGGACACGGCGGAGGTAGTAGGGCGAGTGCGAGTAGTGCGCACCGCTCGATACGGTGGGCAGTTGGCTCAAGGTGCCCTCGGGCTTGACGGTCGTCACCAGCAGCGACCGGTTCCCGCCTATCTCCTCGGCGTACTGGTCGATCTCCTCGTCAGCCACCTTTCGCAGCTTCTGGAGTAACACCCGCTCCTCGTCACGGGTCATGGCCGCCGCGTTGACCATGTCCTGCCAGCCGGTGAGGCTGCAACCGGTGAGTCGATCGCGTTCCTGCACCATGTTCCAGTTGGGAAGCTCGAGTTCCACGCAGGTCATGCGATAGCCGGCACGTGCCGAGAGGCGCTGCGCATCGAGAAGGCCCTCCTCGTCCAAGTGGCCCTCGTGGTCGACGAACGCGTACACGTTGACCGTGGTGAGATTGCACAGCCCCTTGGAGTCGAGCAGTATCTCGCCGCAGGGGTTGACCCCGTTCATGTTGGGTCGACGCTTCGCCCCGGCGACTTCGTTGACCCAGCCGGGCTCACCGGAATAGCGCATCTGCTCGATCTGCCAGTGGAGCCGCTCGCGCGTGGGCTTCTCGGTGTAGTAGATCGAGTTGTTCGACATGGAGCGATGGATGATGTCCTGGTCGACGATCCACTGTCCGTCGATCTGCTTGTAGAGTTTGCTCTTGGCCTCGACGCACTCCTTGTCATCGGGGTCGATGAGGACGATCTCGGCCGTGCGGCGCACGCCACCCACGACCACGTTCTCGCCGATGATGTTGACGATGTCGAGACAGTCGATGGGGCGCAGCTTGACGAGACCATGCCCCTCGATGATGCCGCGCTGCTTGATGATGCGTACGATCTTGGTGAACATGTTCTTGATGGACTGGTGCCCCGAGGCCGTACCGCCAAACGTCTTGAGGCGCTCCCCCTTGGGCCGGACGTTGTCGTAGTTGATGACGAACGTCTTGATGGTGCGGTACTCGTTGGAGTAGATGAGCTGGAAGAAGTACTTGACCGCCTGGGTCCACCCTTCCTTGGAATCGCCGATGTTGATGGTGGCGATGTCGTTGTGGGAGAAGACCAGGCTCGTGCAGTCCTCACGTTGACGCGGAGGAATGGGCGTGTAATCGGAGTGGATCACCTCGAAGTCGACGCGCACCTTGGACATCTTGATGACGTCCGACCGCAGCACGCGGACGCCCACGCCCGAGCCGATCATGAGGAGGTAGAACAGGTCGCTGAACGCATCGAAGTCGTCGATCACCTCGAAGGCGCAGTTGAAGTTGGCCATGGGGTAGTGCGTGGTCACCGGCGTGCCACCCACCCAGAACGTACGGCCCGAAAGGAACTGACGCAGGTTGTAGATGTTGTCGAAGAGCTTCTCGCCCTCGGCGCGCGTGGTGGGTACGAGGCTCGCGTTGTACTCGACGGCGCGGCGTACCGTCTCCCACCAGTACTCGCGACGCTGCTCGTCGGGCAGCCAGCGCGAGTAGGTACGGTAGTAGACGAAGCTACCCAGCTGCCGCATGGGGTTGGGACGGTGCTTGTATGCGGAGAGGAACTCCTCGGTGAGCAGACCCGTGCCCCGTCCGGGCTTGGCACGGGTGGCACGCAGGCGGTCGCGGTCGCTGCGATACAGGATATAGGTCTTGGCGACGTCGCGGCGAATCGACCCCATCAGCTCATCCTCGACGATGTCCTGCACCAAGTCGACGGAGACCGGCGAGAGGTGCTGGACGAGGCGTGCCTCGACCTTCTCGGTCACCTCACGTGCGATCTGCTCGTCGACCCCCTTCACCGTCTCCCCCATCGCCTTGAGGATGGCGTTGTATATCTTCTCGGTATCGTAGAGTACGACGGAACCGTTTCGCTTGACGACTTCCATGCCCGACCAACTTCCCCTTGAAATTGTCACTCCCTCGAGTCACGCGGAGGGAGCGCTCGATACATATGTTAGTATGACACTTGCATTATCACACAACATATCCAACTGGATTGAATACTATCACAATATGTTGTGCCATTTGACGATCGTGCCCGCTTTTCCCTATCCGCTCTCATAGGATTTGGGCCAACGGTCCGCGCCTCCCCGATCGGTGAGGATGGGATGAGAATCGAACCTCCGGCACCGATAGCCTGACCCGCAGGGTCGTGTGGGCACCTACTTTTGGCACCTACTTCCCATCATCAGGGCCCATCTCCGCCGCTCTCTCGCGAAGTGCGATCTCGGAGAAAAGCGCATCCACGATGTCCTCGGCGGGGACCCGGCGCACCATCCTGCCATTGGCGAAGAGCGTTCCCGCACCGCGTCCGCACGCGATGCCCAGGTCGGCGTCGGCCGCCTCCCCCGGTCCGTTGACCTCGCAGCCCATCACCGCGACGCGAAGCGGCAAGCGTACGTCACGCAAACGTCGCTCCACCTCCTGGGCGAGGGGGATCATGTCGACCTGGCAGCGAGAGCACGTGGGACAACTCACGAGTTCGGGCGAGTTGCGACGCAACCCCAGGGCCGCGAGCAACGTCCAACAGGCGTGCACCTCCTCGACCGGGTCGGCGGTCAGCGAGATGCGCATAGTGTCGCCGATGCCCTCGGCGAGGAGGATGCCCAACCCTGCCGCGCTCTTGATGGTTCCCTGCATGAGCGTGCCGGCCTCGGTGATGCCGATGTGCAAGGGGACCTGCGGTATCTCACGGGAGAGACGGCGGTAGGCATCGATGGTGGCGAGCACGTCGTGCGCCTTCGCGGATACGACGATGTCATGGAACCCGCGCTCCTCGAAGTGCTGCACGTAGGAGATGGCGCTTGCGGCGAGCCGCTCGGGCAAGGTCCAGCCTCCCCTATCCCGATAGGTGGGTTCGAGCGATCCGGCGTTGACCCCGATGCGTATGGGGATACCCGCCTCACCCGCCACGTCGATCACCTCGTCCACGCGGGCCATGTCCCCGATGTTCCCGGGGTTGATGCGCAGCGCGCACGCCCCTCGACGAGTCGCACCGATGGCGATGAGGTGGTCGAAGTGGACGTCGGCGATGACCGGTAAGGGGCTTCCTGCCGCAACCCGTTCGAACGACTCGAGGCTGGCCCGGTTGGGGATGGCGACGCGCACGATCTCGCAACCAGCGGCATGTAGGCCGTCGATCTGGTCCAACGTGCCCTGGGCATCGAGGCGAGACGTCCGGTCACGCTCCGACCAGGCCATGGGGACGTTGGTCATCGACTGCACCGAGACGGGCGCACCCCCACCCACGGGAACCGACCCGACGTGCACCTGGTGCGTGCGTGCACGCGCCAAAATCGGGGCGGTGGAGGTAACCGACCCCCTCGTATGGTCACTCATCGGGTGCATCTCCTCGATCCCGTGTCCTCGGCTTGCATCGTGTCACGCATCTGTGGTCGGGGACGGTGCATCGACGCTCCGCATCCGCGTCATCTGCCTACATCTTGGCAGCACCCGATCGCAGGACCGCTGCATATCCTACATCGAACCGGTGGCGATGCGACCGATATCTTGGGCAAGCGTGTAGATGAAGAGGGCGCCGAAGAGGATGACCCCCACCATCGCCATCCGAGATTGGGCGGTGAGGCTCACCTCGCGGCGGCGGATGGCCTGCACGACCTCGATGACGATCTTGCCTCCGTCGAGAGGTGGGATGGGAAGCAGGTTCATGAGCCCCAGCGAGGTCGAGACCGCGGCGACGAGCACCGCAAACGAGGCGACGCCCTCGGCAGCGGCCTGCTGGGCGATGACGGCGACACCCACGATGCTCGACGACTGGGAGAGGACCTGCTGCACCTGGAACGGGTTGAAGAGGTTCAGGATGGCGACGGCGACGGTGCCGATATAGGAGAAGGTCGTGACGAGCGCCTCTCCGATGGGATAGTGGTACAGCTCGTAGGACGCGTAGACACCCAGCGTGGCCCGGCCATCGGTGTCGGAGAGCACGATGTCGGCCTGCATCGGTTCTCCCCCACGCGTCCAGGTGACCGTGACCGTCTGGTCCGGCCCAAGGTTGGCGAGAATGGCCGAGATATCCGTCCACGAGCCCACTGGCTCCCCATCGATCCCGGTCACCACATCGTCAGCCTGCATGCCCACCGCCTGCGCGGCACCGCCGTCGACCACGGATCCGATCGCGTTGGTGTCGCTCGCGCGATAGAGACCATGGGCCGAGAGGACGATGAGGAGGACGAGGACCGCCGTGATCAGGTTCATCAGAGGGCCGGCGAAGAGGACGAGTATCCGCTTGGGGAAGGAGAGTGCGTGGTAGGTGCCCTTGCGCATCTCGTCGAGGAGGGATGCAGGGTCGGCCACCTCGCGTGCCCGGCCCGTCTCAAGCCCCGCCACGGGGTCAGCCGCCGCGACATAGCGCACCGGCACCTCGCGCCCCTCCTGGCGGGCCCTTCTCGCCGCCTGCTTAGCCTCTGGCGAGTCGTCGCGCTCGATGGCGGCCCAGGATTCGAGGGTCTGGAGCAGCTCGCGCGCATGGACGTCGGCCGATGGCGCATCCTCCTCGGAATCACCCGGTCCCGCATCGCGGTCGTCCGGGACGGCGGTCGACGCGACGGCCTCGACCGCCACGTGGGCATCGAGGTAGGCGCCCAGGTGCACCACATCGGTCGAACCGTGGCGATAGACGTAGGCGAGCGCCTCGGCAAGCTGCGGGTCCTCGGGACCCGGCTCCATACCCGCGATGGCGGCGTAGCCCCCAAACGGCAGGGCCGTGAAACCGAAGCGGGTGCCCCCCGCCTTGAAGAGCGTGACCGATGGACCCGGCAGGCCCACCATGAACTCCGATACGCGCACCTTGAACAGGCGCGCGGCGGCGTAGTGCCCAAACTCATGTATCACCACGAGTGCCGAGATGAGGATGAAACCCCAGAATATGGTCTCCAACACGGTCATGGGCGCACCTCGTATGCAATCGACGTACCGGCAAGCTTGCGGTGGATCAGGTAGATCGCGTGATGGACAAGGGTACCGCACTTGCTTGGCTTCCCCGAGGAGGGAAAACGTCTGCAAACGATTCGTTGCCTCCACGAGGGGCAGACGGCGGTCCCGCTGCTCCCGGTGGCCCGAGCCCTATCGGGAGATGGTGTGTAAGATATGTCGTGCCCTCTCCCGCGCCCAGGTGTCGACATCCTCCAGCTGGGCGATCGACTCGACCGGTTGGGACCCGTGCGCTGCCATGACCCCCTCCACCACCTGGTCGATGCCGGTGAAACCGCATCGTCCCTCGAGGAATGCGGCGACGGCGACCTCGTCCGCGGCGCTCATCGCGCACGGCATCGTCCCCCCGACGCGGCCCGCCTCGAGGGCGAGTGCCAGGCAGCGAAACGTCTCCGGATCGGGGTCGACGAAGTCGAGATGCCCCACGGTGGCGAAGTCGATGCGTGGGCACGGGGTCGCCCAGCGGTGCGGGCAGGAGAGCGCGAACTGGATGGGGATGCGCATGTCGGTGACACCGAGATGGGCGATGACGGAACCGTCCTCGTACTCGACCATGGAGTGTATGCGGCTCTGCGGCTGGACGACGATCTTGATGAAGTCGAGGTCGACACCGAAGAGATGATGCGCCTCGATGGCCTCGAGCCCCTTGTTCATGAGCGTGGCCGAATCGATGGTGATCTTGGGGCCCATCGTCCACGTGGGGTGTGCCAGCGCCTCGTCCACCATGACCGAGGCGAGCTCGTCGCGCGTGCGCCCGAGGAAGGGCCCACCGCTGGCCGTGAGCCAGATACGATACGCCTCGCGGGGGTTCTCCCCCAGATAGCACTGGTAGATGGCCGAATGCTCCGAGTCCACCGGGAGCAGGGTGTCGTGCGTGGCGAGCGGCATGATGAGGTCGCCGCCAACGACGAGCGACTCCTTGTTGGCAAGGGCGAGCTTCTTGCCCGCACGCAAGGTGGCGTAGCTCGCCTCGAGACCGGCGGAACCCATCAAGGCGTTGAGCACGAGGTCGACGTCGGGCTGCTCGACCAGAGCCCGCACGGCATCCGGGCCGAAGGTGGCGTCGCAGCCCTTGGGCAACTCGGCGAGGATGCCGTCGCTGCGATGCGATGGATCGCCGACGGCGACATGCGTCGCCCCGAACTCACGTGCAGCACCGACGAGGCGGTCGGTCGATGCGTTGACGGCCAGAGCCGTGATGCGGACCTTGTCGGTATGTCGGCGCACGACGTCGAGCGTCTGGGTTCCAATCGACCCCGAGGCACCGAGGACGGCGATGCGCATCGGTTGGGATTTCCCTGCCATCAGAGGGCACCTGCCAGCTTGAGCATGAGATAGGATGCGAAGGAGACGAGTATGAGGGAGTCGATACGGTCGAGGATGCCGCCGTGGCCTGGCATGATGCTACCTGCGTCCTTGACGCCCGCTCCTCGCTTGATGCGCGACTCGGCCAGGTCGCCGAGCAGGTCGACGATGCCGCAGACGATGCCGGTGAGGATCGCCCATGGATAGGTGACGTTCAAGGTACCCTGGGTGACCATCGGCACGAGGCACCATACGAGCACGGAGCCGACGATGCCGGCCCAGAACCCCTCCCAGGACTTCTTGGGCGATATCTTGGGCACCATCTTGTGCTTCCCGAAGCGTGAACCCAGAAGATAGGCGAGGGAATCGCAGATCCCGGCGCAGGCGAACACGGCCAATGCCACCCATCCACCGCTATATCCATGGATCCCCGCCCGTATGAGCACGAAGCTGGAGAGCATGAGACCGATGTACATCGCGCCGAAGAGCGTCACCGCCACGTCGGTGATGCGCGTGAGCGGGTAGAAGACGTACCAGATGAGCAGGCACGCGATGAGGATGAACGTGAGACCGAGCATGAGCGTCTGCCCGCCGATGAGCGCTGCGAACGGGTAGAGGATCGCCGCGAGTATCCCGAGGGCGGAGTTTGGCTGCTTGCCGTCGAGCGTCATCATACGGAAGAACTCGAACGCGGCGATACCGGCGACGATCGAGATGAAGAGCGCCGTCGACACGCGACCGAGCATGAGCAGCACCAGGAACAGCACGACGTAGATCGTTCCCGACAAAAGACGTATGCCGAGGTCCTTGGGGGTGCGCTTCTTCCTCTCTTCGGATTCCGCCATCAGACTCGCCCGAATCTTCTGTCTCGTCCCTGATAATCGATGAGCGCACGCAGAAGCTCGTATCGGTCGAAGTCCGGCCAGAGCGTCTCGGTGACGTAGAACTCGCTGTACGCGGTCTCCCAGATCATGAAGTTGGAGATGCGCTGCTCGCCACTGGTGCGGATGAGCAGGTCTGGGTCGGGCATGCCAGGTGCGTAGAGGGCACCGGATATGGTCTCCGCGTCGATCGAATCCCACGTGCGATCGCCGTCGGCGACCTCGCGTGCAAGGAGACGCATCGCATCGACCAGTTCGTGTCGACCGCCATAGTTGACCGCCATCGTGAGCGTGAGACCGTCATTCCCCTCGGTCTCCTCGATGGAATGCTCGAACGTGTCACGCGTCCGCATGGGTAGCTCCCCTATGTTGCCGATGAGGTTCACCCGGGCGCACTCCTCCTCGAGGCCAGGCAACTCGACGGCCATGGTCTCGGCGAACATCTCCATGAGGGCATCGACCTCGCCTTGGGGTCGGTTCCAGTTCTCCGTCGAGAACGCATAGATGGTGAGGAAGCGAATGCCCAGGTCGTTGCATACCCGAATCGCCTCGCGCACGCTTGCGACCCCCGCCTCGTGCCCGGCGGCACGCTCGAGGCCACGGGACTTCGCCCAGCGCCCATTCCCATCCATGATGATGGCGACATGCCGGGGAATGCGGGTCATATCAAGTTGTTGAGGGTCGATGTCTTTGGGCGGTGCGGGGAAGACCTCGACGATCGGCCTGAGTCTCTGGGGCATCTAGATCTCCATCACTTCCGCTTCCTTCTTCTTCAGGAGCTCGTCGATCTGGGCGATATAGGAATCGGTGAGCCGTTGGATATGCGCCTCATCGCGGCGCACCTCGTCCTCGGAAAGGTCATCGTCCCTCTTGGCGCGATCGAGCTTGGTGTTACCGTCGCGTCGGATGTTACGCATCGACACGCGGCACTCCTCGGCCACCTTGCGGCATTGCTTGACGAGCTCTCGACGACGCTCCTCGGTCGGAGCCGGGAAGGGTAGGCGTATCACCGTGCCGTCGGTCGATGGGGTGATGCCCAGGTCGCTTCCCAGGATAGCCTTCTCGATGCTCTTGAGCGCACTCTTGTCCCACGGCTCGATGATGAGCATGTGGGCCTCGGGCACCTTGACCCCGGCGATCTGCGTGATCGGGGTGGAGGTACCGTAGTAGTCGACCTTGATGTGGTCGAGGGATGCGGCACTTGCCCGCCCGGTGCGGATGGTGCCGAACTCGTGCGAGAGGGACGCGAGCGCCTTCTTCATACCCTCTTCGGTAGCGGTGATCGTCTCGGATGCCATGCCTTCTCCTTCGCTCCCGTATCAATGATTTCCTACCTTGCCGATACCCGTGTGCCGGTCAAACCGTGGATGGAACGGAGAGGGGTCGGTGAACCACGTCCACGACACGGCCCACCCACACCGTCGTCTACGCGTGGACGACGGTTCCCACCGGCTCACCGCAGAGAGCCCGCCTGATATTGCCCGATACGCCCAGGTTGAACACGATGATGGGCATCTTGTTGTCCATGCAGAGCGAGGTCGCCGTGCTATCCATGACGTGCAGCTCTCGGGAGAGCACCTCGAGATAGGAGATCTCGTCGAACTTGACGGCGTCGGGGTGGGTGACCGGGTCTGCGTCGAATACGCCGTCGACCTTGGTGGCCTTCATGATGCAGTCGGCCCCTATCTCGCACGCCCGCAGGGCAGCCGTCGTGTCGGTGGTGAAGAACGGATTGCCCGTGCCGCCGGCGAAGATGACCACGCGGCCCTTCTCGAGGTGGCGAATGGCACGGCGCCGTATATAGGGTTCGGCGACCTGCTGCATGTTGATGGCACTCAGGACCCTGGTGATGACCTCGACGCGCTCGAGCGCTTCCTGCAAGGCCAGGGCGTTCATGACCGTGGCGAGCATGCCGATGTAATCGGCCTGGGCGCGGTCCATGCCCTTGCTCGCACCGGCGATGCCGCGAAAGATGTTCCCGCCTCCCACCGTGATGGCCAACTCGACGCTCTCGGCGACGATGTCCTTTATCTGATGCGCGATGGAATCGAGCACCTTGGGATCGATGCCGTAACCGGCCTCTCCCATGAGGGCCTCACCGGAAAGCTTGAGGAGGACGCGGCTGTATCGAAATTCGCTCAAAGGGACTCCTTTCGAGGGGACATCATCGTATGGCAGCGTCCAGCAAAGGCCAGTGACAAGTGTAGCGTATGCGTCATCGACGTGCCTTCCATCTGCCAGGATTCCATATTACACGGAAAGGACCGCCGGCTGTATGCCGAACGGTCCCTTCATCATACGTACGGTGATAGGCTGCAGTCGATGAATGCCCTCGATGCACCTATCGGATCAGGCGTTGGCACCCAGGACCAGACGATCGAAGGCAAGGATGGTGATGGCGTCGCCAACGACCTTCGAGACCTCGTCGACATGGGCCTGGAGGGTCTTGTCGCAATCCTTGACGAATTGCTGGTCGACGAGGCAGCTCTCCTTGAAGTACTTGTTGAGACGACCCTCTGCCATCTTCTCCTGGATGGCCTCGGGCTTGCCGGACTCGGCTGCCTGCTCCTTGTAGATGGCCCTCTCGTGGGCGACGACCTCGGCGGGAACGCTGCTGCGGTCGATGGCGACGGGGTCGGTCGCGGCGACCTGCATGGCGATGTCGTGGGCGAGCTCGACCACGGCGGCATGGTGGGCGGTCTCGGGCTTGGCGAAGCCGAGCTTGACGATGACCCCGATGTTGCCCACACCGTGGATATAGGTGTCGAGAAGGCCGACGCCGTCGAGTTGCTCGCGGGCGAAGGCACCCAGCTGCATGTTCTCGCCGATGATGTGGATAGCCTCGGTCAGCATGTCAGATACGGTGCCACCCTGGGCGGGCGCGGCGGCGAAGGCCTCGGCGTCTGCCGGGTCGCACTCCGCGACGACCCGGGCGAACTGCATGGCCGTGTCCTTGAACTTGTCCGTACGGGCGACGAAGTCGGTCTCGCAGTTGACCTCGGCGAGGGCGGCGAGGGTGCCATCCTGGGAGGTGAACGCGGCGATGACACCTTCGTTGGTGGCGCGGCCAGCCTTCTTCTGGGCCGCAGCGAGCCCACGGGTGCGCAGGACGTCGACGGCAGCGGCGATATCGCCATCGGTCTCCATGAGGGCCTTCTTGCACTCCATCATCCCAGCGCCGGTCTCATCGCGCAACTGCTTTACCAAAGCGGCGGTGATCTGTGCCATTGATTACTCCATCCTCGAAATAGATTCCAACACATGACATCCTGCAAACCCCCGACGCATCACGGGATGCGTGACGCCCGGCGATGAGGATGGTGCGCGGATCACCAGGCCTGAGCCGGGCGACCCGTGCGGGTGGTGCCTCCGCAAAGGGATGCGGGAATTACTCGGCGACAGGTGCGGCGACCGCGGGCTCGACGACCGCAGGGGCGACCTCGACAGCCGCGGGCTCGGCGACCACAGGGGCCGCGACGTCCGTGAGTTGGGCTGCGTCCTGCAAGGAGGAATCGACGCCCGTTCCGGCCACGATGGCATCGGCGATGATGGAGCAGATCAAGTCGACCGAACGGATCGCATCGTCGTTGGCGGGAATGCCGAAGTCGACCATATCCGGGTCGGCGTTGGTGTCCAGGATGCCGACGACGGGGATGTGAAGGCGGCGCGCCTCCTTGAGGGCGATCTCCTCGCGCACGGTGTCGACGACGAAGAGGGCCTGGGGGACGGCGGTCATATCACGTACGCCGTTGAGGTTCGTCTGGAGCTTGCCGAGTTCCTTCTTGAGAAGCTGCTGCTCCTTCTTGGGCAGGGTGGCCATCGTGCCGTCGGACTCCATCAGCTCGAGCTTCTCCATACGGGTGATACGCGAACGCATCGTCAGGAAGTTGGTGAGCATTCCACCGAGCCAGCGGGAGTTCACATAGGGCATGTTGGCGCGCTTCGCGTTGCGCTCGATGGACTCTTGGGCCTGCTTCTTGGTGCCGACGAACAACACGTTGCCACCACGTGCGGCCATTCCGGCGATGAACGAATACGAAGCGTCGAGCGCGAAGAGCGTCTGCTTGAGATCGAGGATGTAGACATCGTTGCGCTCCGTGAAGATGTACGGCTTCATCTTGGGGTTCCAACGACGCTTCTGGTGACCGAAATGCGCACCAGCCTCGAGCAGAGTCCTGACAGATACCTTTGTTGCCATGTTCCTGACCTCCAGTTTGTTAGTCCTCCGTTCGGATCGACCCTCGTATCCGCAACCGACATCGCCATGCGTGTCGGCCACAAGCGGGCGAGGTCCCCGAACGTGCGTATTGATAGAACCGTAGAAGTTTAGCAGAAAGCCATCGCCTTACCCAGGCAAGGGCACGGGCATCTTTCCATTGGCAACTTCGCATGGGCCATCGGCTGGCCACGAAGGACGCGGGATTGCAGGTTCGAGCTCGATCGGAGGCGCCGAGGCTCATGCGCGCGGATAGGTCCGCCGATGGACGTCCTTGAGATGGGCGATCGAGAGGTGGGTGTATATCTGCGTCGTTGACAGGCTCGCATGGCCGAGTAGCTCTTGCACGCTGCGCAGGTCGGCACCGTTCTCGACCAGGTCGGTGGCGAAGGTGTGGCGCATATCGTGGGGCGAGTAGCTCGCATCGATGCCGGCACGGGCGCAGCACTCCTTGAAGACCTTGCGTAGGGCGTCGGCCGACATGGGGTTGCCGCGGGAGGAGAGGAAGAGCGCGGTCTCCTCCTTGTCCGACTTGGAAAGGTGCGGACGCGACCGTGACAGGTACTGGATGATGGTTTCGAGGGCGAGAGGGTGCAGGGGGACGATGCGCTGCTTCGAGCCCTTTCCCAACAGGCGAACCTGGCGCCCGGGGAAGTCGACATCACGCACGTGCAGGCCTGCAACCTCCCCCACGCGAGCCCCGCTCGCATACATGAGCTCGAGTATCGCCTGATTGCGAAGACCCTCGATGGTGGACTGGTCGCTTATCGTGAGCAGCCGGTCGAGATCTTCGGGGCGAATACGATGCGGCAGGCTCGCGGGCTGGTGCGGGCTCACGACCACGGCAGTGGGGTCCTGCGGCAGGCGTCCGCTCTGCACGAGCCATCCGAAGAACGTGCGAAGCGTGGAGAGACGGCGGTTCACCGTGCGGCGCGCATACTGGGCCGCGTCGAGTTCGGCGAGATAGTGGCGGAAACCCCGATGGTCGACGGTAAGCGGGTCCTTGTCGAGACGGCGGCACCACCGCAGGAAATCCTCCAGGTCGATACGGTAGGCGCGCACGGTGTTGGGGGAGCAGTTGCGCTCGGCGCGAAGCTCCCGCTCGAAGGCGTCGACCAGGACCAGGGTCGCGGGGTCGAGGGGGGACGGCGGTGGCGATCCCTCAGGCATGGGACACCTCCCCCTCGTACGGGAGCCCGTCGGCGGGCTCCTCGAAGGGCAGCGTTTGGAGGTGGTCGCAGGCCTCCCAGTTGGCGATCGCATCGCCTAAGGCCACCCGCGCCCGATGGGCGTACGCGGCATATCGCTCGCGCTTGTCCCTGATGCGCACCGGTAGCGGCTGCATCAACCCGAAGTTGACGTGCATGGGCTGATAGTCCTCGGTGCGCGGATCGGTGGCATAGGCGAGCAACGCCCCGAATGCGCTCTGGGCGGGAACCTCGGGCGTCGGCGTCCCGGCAAGGTCGGCATAGGTGCAGAGGGCCGCATAGAGGCCGGAGGCGATGGCCTCGCAGTATCCCTCGGTACCGGTGACCTGACCGGCGAAACGGACCGTCGGGACCGTCGGGATGGCCAGCGTGTGGTCGAGCACGTGGGGTGCGTCGATGAACGTGTTGCGATGCATCACACCGTAACGGAGGAACTCCGCATGCTCGAGCCCGGGGATCATCGAGAAGACGCGCCGCTGCTCGGGCCAGGTGAGGTTCGTCTGGAAACCAACGAGGTTGTACGCCGTGGCCGCCGCGTTCTCCGCCCGCAACTGCACGGCAGCCCAGGGCCTGCGCCCGGTGGCCGGGTTGGTGAGCCCCACCGGCTTGAGGGCACCGTAGCGCAGGGCGTCCGCCCCGGTACGGGCCACCTCCTCCACCGGCTGGCACGCGGTGAACAGGTCGCGGCGCTCGAACCGGCGGATGATGACACGTTGCGCCGAGACGAGCTCCGAGACGAAACGGTCGTATCCCTCTCGCTCGAACGGGGCGTTGAGGTAGTCCGCCGTCTCGCCCTTGTCATACCGCGATTGGGCGAAGAGCACGTCGTGGTCGAGCGAGGAGGCGTCGACGATGGGCGCAGCCGCATCGTAGAACGCGAGGTGGGTCCCACCGAGGACCTTGGAGATGGCGGCTGTCAGGGCGTCGCTCGTAAGGGGGCCCGTCGCGATGATGGCATGTCCCGACGGGATCGCGACCACCTCCCTGCGTTCGACCGTCACGAGCGGTTGCGCCTCGATGCGCTCCGTGACCAACGCGGAGAAAACGTCCCTGTCGACGGCGAGCGCGCCGCCTGCGGGGACCCGTGCGGCGTACGCGCACGAGAGCACGAACGACCCGAGTGCGACGAGTTCGCCCTTGAGCAGGCCCGCGGCCGATGACGGGTCGAGGGACTTGAGCGAGTTGGAGCACACGAGCTCGGCGAGCCCGTCCCCATGGTGCACGGGCGTGCCGACGACGGGGCGCATCTCGACGAGATGCACGGGCACGCCCCGCCGGGCGAGCTGCCAGGCGGCCTCGCATCCGGCGAGTCCGCCACCGACGATGGTCACAGGTTGGAATTCACCCACGGATGGCTCCTTTGAACGTTCGTCACCGGATAATCATATCAGATGACCCGGCGACTCCACGCAGGTGTCGATGGGACGAGAGCAGGACGCCCCGCGCGACGGCGCAACCATCACCCGGGAGAGGGAAACGTACCGCACCGGCATCACGAGACCGACGGCCGCATGGCGAACCCACACCCACGCACCCATCGTCATCGGTGACCTCGAGGTATCCGCACCCGTAGCGGTACACCGTAGCGACCGTCTCGGTAGCGCTCGACCTTTCCGTCCATCTCGAGCCTACCGAGCAAGCGCATCGTCTGGTTGATGTCCGTCCCCATCCTAGCATGCAACTCATCGGGGCGCGTCGGGTTGGCCATCAACGCATGCAGCACCCAGGCAGCCTGATCGTCGCCGTCGGCATGGACGGGTGGCACAGGTCCGACCTCTGCCATCGGGTCCACGAGGAGCAGGCCGAAGAGGTTGGCGAGCACCGCATCGAACGATTCCTCGTCGACGACGGGAGTCGCCCCCTCCACGATGAGCCTGTTGCAGCCACGCGACTCGGGAGACTGGATCGACCCGGGAACCGCCAGGACGTCGCGTCCCGCATCGAGCGCTGCATCCGCCGTCGAGAAGGTCCCCGACGGTAGCCCCGCCTCCACGATCAACGTCGCGGTGGCCAAGCCGGCGATGATGCGGTTGCGACGCACGAACGCCCAGCGTGCAGGTGGCGCATCCCAGGGGGCTTCCGCGACGACGGCCCCTCCCTCCTCGACGATGCGGTTGAACAGGGTAGCCGCACGGGCGGGATAGGCGACGTTCGCGCCGCATCCCAGAACGGCGACCGTCGGCGAGGCCAGGTCGAGCGCGGCTCGATGCGCCTCCTGGTCGCATCCGATGGCACCCCCCGAGATGATGGTGATGCCACGCATGGCGGCTCGGGCTGCGAACAGGCGCGCGCAGCCCAGTCCGTACGGTGTGGCCTTTCGGGCACCGACGACCGCGATACCCGGTTGCAGGGCATCCGGGTTCCCCACCACGTACAGCATCCCCGGCGGGTCCGGTGCCCTCTTGAGCTGAGGGGGATATCCCGGTCCGTCCAATCCCATCTCGTGCCGAGGACCGACGATGCCCTTCGGTGCACTCATCTCCCTCCCTCCAACCGAAACCCGATGGCCTCCTCGAGGTGTTGGGCGAGGACGCGGTCGCTCCCGTCCAGGTCGGCGATGGTGCGTGCTATGCGAAGCGTACGCATGATGCCCCGTCCCGAGAGGGCGGTGTTGCGCGCCATCTCCTCGAACCTGAACCGGAGCGATGATTCCATACGGCACGACCGCAGCAGTCGGACATCGCCCGCAGGGGAGAGGGCGCGGCCGACCGCACGGTTCGGCCCCCCTTCGCTGTCGGTGGGCATGCGCGTCTCGCGATGGGCGGCGCGCTCACGGGCGACGAGCACGCCCTCCCTCATCGCCCGTGAGGGCGTGCCCGTACCCGTCGCCAGCACGCTGTGGGGGTCTGCCCTCGCGACGGTGATCAGGAGGTCGATGCGGTCGAGCAGCGGTCCGCCGATGCGTGACCGATAGGAGTCGATCTGGGCTTGCGAGCAGGTGCACGGTCGCTCGCTGTCCCCATGGTACCCGCAGGGGCAGGGATTCGACGCGCCGACGAGCATGAACGATGCCGGAAAACTGATGCGACCGTCGGCCCGTACCAGGGTGACCCTCCCATCTTCGAGTGGTTGCCTGAGCGCCTGGAGCACGCGTGGACCGAACTCCGGCATCTCATCGAGGAAGAGAACCCCGTTATGGGCCAAGGACACCTCTCCGGGACGCACGGGGTTGCCGCCCCCGACGAGACCTGCCGCCGTCGCGCTGTGATGGGGTGACCGAAACGGCCTTAACCTCGCCGCGATGGGAGCGGTCGCCTGTCCCGATACGCTGTGCACCAGCGCCGTCTCAAGCGCCTCCTCGTCATCGAGGGGCGGGAGGATGCTTGGCAATCGACGGGCCAGCATCGTCTTCCCCGAGCCCGGGGGGCCCGTCATGAGCAGGCCGAGACCTCCTGCCGCGGCGATCTGCAAACCCCGCTTCGCACTCTCCTGCCCCTCGATATCGGCATAGTCGAGCACGTCTTGACCACAGAGCAGGGGTTTGCGACCAGGCGATGAGCCCGATAGGGCCAAAAGCTCGTCGCGACGCAGTTCCGAGAGGCTCCCTATGCAACGATGGTCGAGTTGGGAGATGGACATCTCCTCGTCTTCGACCCGGCCAGTCAACAGTCCGAGTCCCCTCTCCCGAGCCGCCAGCGCGTAGGCAAGTCCCCCGCGCACGCTGCGGACCTCACCCGAAAGGGCCAGCTCCCCAGCCACGATGCGACCACGTGCGTGCGCCGGGTCGACCTGCCCTGTCGCACAGAGGAACGCGAGGGCGATGGGCAGGTCGAAACCCGAACCGGTCTTCCTGAGCATCCCGGGCGCCAGGTTGACGACCGCCTTTGCGGCGGGAACGGAGAAACCGCTCGACCGTAACGCCGAACGCACACGTTGACGCGCCTCCTGCACCGCCTGGTCGGGCATGCCGACGATCTCGATGCCAGGTAGCCCGGGACCAACCTGCACCTCTACCATGACGGGAAGGGCCTCGACGCCACGCAGCGTGCACGTCTCGACGGTGAAGTGCGCCTCCATCAATCCCCCGCCGAGAGGAAGGCGTTGCGATGGTGGCGTAGAAACGCGCGATGGCTCCCCAGGGTGAGGATGGCGATCACGTCGAAGCGCACGATGAACGTACCGGAGCTACCGTGGGAGGCGAGGTAGGCGGCGGCGATCTTCTCATAACGCTGACGCTTGCGGGGCGTGATGGCCTCCTCGGGGAAGCCCGACGTTATCCCGGAACGCGTCTTGACCTCGACGAAGACCAGCGATTCGCCATCGCGTGCGATGATGTCCGCCTCCCCAGACGAACACCTCCAGTTGCGCTCGACGATCTCGTAATCGTGCGCCACGAGGAACTTGACCGCACTCTCCTCGCCAGCACGCCCCAGCGCCTGGCGCTCATCGCCCGATGAGGAGCGCGGCGTGAAGGCATCGAGGTCCGAGGCGGTGCGATCATCGAGACGGTACGCCGTCGAATCGTCACCGTCGGGAAACGAAGGGCTGGCGTCGTCGGAGGGTGGAGGCTCCCTGTCCTCGCGCCGCGCCAGATCCTGGTGGTCGAACGTCGTCCTGTCCCACATGGCCCTCTCCTCTCATCGCTGCCAACCGACATCGATGAGAGCATAGAGCGCACATCTGCCCGGCCTCGTCTTGGAACACGCGAAGACCGTTTGGTTATCCGACGAGTCCTTGGCCGCACGCACACGAAACGATGACACGGGCGCGACGCGAGGGAGGAGGTCAGAAAAGAGAGTCCTGAACATCCAGGAAACCCCGGCAAAACGACGCGCGGTGGAAGTCGGTGAGACCCCTCTCGCGAATCGCGGCGATGTGCCGGGGGCTCGCATATCCCTTCGAGGCGACGAAGCCATATCCCGGATAATCGCTATCCGAGAGGACCATGAGCTGGTCTCGCGTCACCTTCGCGACGATGGAGGCGGCGGCGATGCAGGCGATGCGGGCGTCTCCCTTGACGATGCAGCGCTCCTTCGGATGGGCATGGATGGGGTTACCGTCGATGAGCACGGCATCGGGGCTGACGCCGGTGTCCGCGATGGCGAGCTGCATCGCACGGCGCAGCGAGGCCGCCATGCCGTCGCGGTCGATGTCCTCCGGAGGGATGTGTGCGATGCCCACGGCGATGGCCACGCCGCGAATCTCACGGGAGAGCGCCTCGCGTCGAGCAGGTGTGAGGCGCTTGGAGTCGTCGAGACCCATGACGAGCGGCTCATCCGGCAACACGACGGCACCTACGGTGAGGGGGCCCGCCACGGCTCCACGCCCCACCTCGTCGACGCCGACGACGAGACCGGTACCTCCCATCTCGTGCATCAGGTCGTACTTGTCGCGCGTGGCGTGGGCCACCTCGTCGAAGTGCTCGCAACGCCGTCGCGCGGCCGCGACAGCGCCCCGGACGCCCGTCCGAGGGTCGTCGCGATAGCGGGAGAGCAACTCGGGCAACTCGACGAACGTCGCCGTGCGCAACCGAGCGGAGACATCCGCCACGCTGCCCGGACCGCTCATGTTCGATTGGTCGCCCATACTCGCCCCCCATGTGCGTGGGAACCCGTGATGCGAGGAATGCCGCCCCGAGGACGGCATTCCGAAGAAGACGGTTGTTCGATGCGTGCCCGCCGAGAGGCGACTTTGGAAAGGATGCGAGCGAGCATCGCACGCGGTTCGATGGCCTAGAAGCCCTTCTCGCGAATACGAGCGGCCTTCCCGACCCTGTCGCGCAGGTAGTAGAGCTTGGCACGACGCACGCGGCCGTGGCGGGTGACCTCGATCTTCTCGATCTTGGGGGAGTTGACCGGGAACGTACGCTCCACGCCGATCGAGAACGAGATCTTGCGGACGGTGAACGTCTCGCGGTTGCCGGCGCCGTGACGACTGATGACATCGCCCTGGAAAACCTGGCTGCGTTCACGATCGCCCTCTTTGATGCGATAATAGACCTTGACGTTGTCGCCAACGTTGAATTGGGGCAGGTCCTGACGGATCTGCTGCTGCTCGATGGCGCGAATAATATCCATTACAGCGGTTCCTGTTCCTCGAGATTTTTTTGTCCCACGTGCTCGGCACGCTTGATGCGCAGTTGGAAAGTATAACCGAATCGTGACTGGTTGGACAAGGTGATCCCGACGAGCGCGTCATCGGTGCGTCGAGGGGTGGTAGGCGGGCGTGGCGAGACGCGCCATGCCGTCGAGGAGCCGTCGCCTACGCGATCGCCGAAAGCGCGGCGAACACCACCACCCCGACCACGACGCAGGCGACGAGGCTGCGGGTCTTGAGGGCGACGACCACGACCGGCACCGACGCGAGGAGGGGCAGAAGCGTTGGCCAGAGACCGCTCGCGATGCGTGCGGGACTGAAGAGGTCGTTGGCCACCAATGCCGCGAACGCGGCGACCGGTACGAGTTCGAGGCCATCTTGGATGCCCGCGGGGAGCGTATGCCCCGAGAGGAGCACGTAGGGCAACGTGCGGAATATGAGGATGGAACACACGCAGACACCGAGGATGATCCAGTAGGTGGTCCAGCTCATCGGCCCTCTCCCCTCCCCTCGACTCCTCGGTCGACCTCGACCCTGCTACGATAGAGCATCCCCACCACGATACCGAACACGGCGCCCACGAGAATCGCCATGTCGGAGGGCCCGAACGTCTTGCAGAGAATCACGCCGAGGACCGCAGAGGCGGCGGCGACCACCTTGTCGACCGAGAATCGCTGCATCATGAGCAGGCAGACGAAGATGGAGGTCATCGCGAACGAGGCGACGGTGGTGGGAAGGTCGAACGCCTCGCCGATGAGAGCGCCGACGAGCGTGGAGAGTGCCCACGAGAGTTGACAGGTCACGTTGACGCCGGTTGCGCGCCACGGTCCCCAGCGACCACTTTGGAATCGCATCAGGTTCACACCGAAGGACTCATCGGTGACGGTCGCGAAGAACCACAGCGAGAGTGGCTTGGGCACCGTGTCGAAGAACCTGGTGAACGCCGAGGCGTAGAGCATCTGGCGTGCCGACACCATCGAGGTCGAAACGCATACCGAGAAGACTCCCGCACCGGCCATGGACAGATTCGCGATCATGAACTGGCCGGAACCGGAGTACATCAAGAAGCCGAGAAGGAAGGTCTGGAACGCGTCCATGCCCACCTTGGCCGACATGATGCCCGCCGCAAGGCCGAGGGGGACGTACCCGAGCGCGACGGGCAGAGCCACCTTGATGACCACCGCGACGTCGGCGTTGTGTGATGCCGTGCGTTGCATGCTGTGACACCTCACCCGCCTCGCTCGCCGCGTCCCATCCCATCCATATGCCAAAGCTGGGAGCATCGGGGTCGGAAGCCCCTTCGTCCAACAGCCGAGACACTCTATCACACAAGCCCTCCCGTGCAGAGACCATCTATCATGCGCACCCAGTCGAAGGGCGGCAATGCTTCGACGATATGGTCATTCACCTGCATGAACGCCTATACTGTCCACAGGCACCCATGGTGCGCACCGCCACGCATGCGTTTCTGAGGAGGATCGATGGACGAGCACGTCACAGACAGCGCAGGGGAAGCTCCTCCCCAACATTCTCCGGCCCCTCCAGAAGACCAGACGGCGCAGCTTCCCTCCACCTCGCCCGTGTCAGCCGTGGACACCGGACACTCCACGACGCGTTCGGATGACGACGCCGTCCAGCAGGTGGTCCTCGATGGGCACCCGGGCTTCGTGGCACCCCAGCTCGGTTACTACTACCCACCTCAGCCAGGCTATCCGCAAGGCGTGTTCGTCCCCGTCCTGGTCCAATCCGTGGCACCGCGACAGCTTGAGGCCACGCCGGTCTTCCCCTCCGCCGATGTGGCACCCGCGACACCGCAGACGCTGCCCGCTTCGGCTTTCGAACCCTCGACCTCCTTCATCGTGACCCCCCTCCCACCGGTGCAACGCCACCCGGTGGCGCAAGCCCCCGCCGTCCCCGCCGTGACCCCCACCGCCATCCCGGACGCGTCAGGGATGGCATGCCCCTCGCCAGCCGACGCTGCGCCGGCGCCTCGGGCATCGACGATAGCTGCCGCCATACCCGAGGTTGCCCCCGCCGGTGCCCCGATGCGTCCCCTGCCCGATGAGACCACGTCGTTCGCCACCGCCTCCCCGTCCTATAGCGAGCCCGACAGCGGACGCCCCTGTCGTCGGTGCGGTCGGATCATCAACCCGGGGTTCAAACGGTGCCCGTACTGCAACAAGTCGCAGGTGCGCTGGTACCAGCACCCAACACCCTGGGTGCTCCTCGCGATCGTCTTGGGCCTTGCCCTCCTCTACCACTTCTACGCACCGGCACGTCTGGTGGCAGGACAGGGGATGGACGCCGTCCGCTCGTTTCTGAGCAGCATCAACATCATGTAGCACGCGCCCGTGGCCCATCTGACACGACCGGATGACGTGTGGGCGGACCGGTCGGGGGTCCTACCCGTGCCACGAGCTGGGCACGTACAGGCGCTCGAAGTCGTGCAGCGCGTAGCGGTCGGTCATCCCCGCGACGTAGTCGGTGACCGCGCGGTCCGCCTGCCCGTCCGCGACGCGGCGATACTCCTCGGGGACCTCCTCGACATGGGCCATGTAGTAGTCGAACAGCAGACCTATCAGCCTGCGTGCCTTGGGTTCCTCCTCCTTCGCATCCGAACGCGTGTAGACGTTGTCGAACAGGTAGGTCCGCAACTCCTCGATCGCGTCCCAGATGGGAGGAGAGAGCCTGATGTCCCCGACGCGGTCGCTTTCGGCGATCATGTCACTCACGAGCGTCGATATGCGTTCGCCGTGGGATGCCCCCAGCAACGCGTGCGTCGAGACGGGCAGTTGCGTCTCGTCGATGATGCCACCGCGGATGGCGTCATCGATGTCGTGGTTCACATAGGCGATACGGTCGGACGTGGCGACGATACGTCCCTCGAGGGTCCGGGCCTGCCGAGTGCCCGTGTGGCAGAGGATGCCGTCCCTCACCTCCCACGTGAGGTTGAGCCCCTGGCCATCCTTCTCGAGCACGTCGACCACGCGCAACGATTGCTCGTTATGCCTGAAGGGACGTCCCCTCTCCCCGCCCTCCGGGTCGGCGCCGGCACGAAGCGCGAGTGCGTGCGAGAGGGCGAACTCACCGGTATGCCCGAAGGGCGTGTGTCCAAGGTCATGCCCGAGTGCGATCGTCTCGGTGAGGTCCTCGTTGAGACCGAGGGCACGGGCGATGGTGCGGGAGATCTGCTGCACCTCGAGCGTGTGGGTGAGACGCGTGCGGTAATGGTCACCCTCGGCGGCGAGGAAGACCTGCGTCTTGTGGGAGAGGCGCCGGAACGACTTGCAGTGCAGTATCCGATCGCGGTCCCGCTGGAAGCACGTCCGGTACCCATCGGGTTCCTCTGGCCGCCTTCGCCCACGGGACTCGTCGGCGAAGGCGGCCAGAGGAGAGAGCACGGCATGCTCTCGAAGCTCGATATCGGTCCTCATCAGCATCATGGTCGGTCCAATCCATCGCGACGCGCCCGTATGGGCGGTAAGATCCCTCTCCCATTGTGACAGGCACCGTCGCAGACATCCTCCCACGGGAGGGTAACGACGCAGGAAGGGGTCCGGCATCGATGCCGGACCCCTCGGTGACTCCTTGCAGGATCGCGCGAGCCCTCCCCCTATGCGCGGGGGTTCCTGATGGCAGCCTGGCTGGCGGCGAGGCGGGCCAGCGGCACGCGGTAGGGCGAGCAGGACACGTAGTCGACGCCCTTGTCGTGCAAGGTCATGACGGATTCGGGATCGCCGCCATGCTCGCCGCAGACACCCACCATGAGGTTGGGGTTCGTGCGTCGGCCAAGGTCGGCACCCGTCTTGACGAGGTCCGCGACGGCGGAGTCGATCGTCTCGAACGGGTTGCGGGGCAGCAGGTGCGCGGAGAGGTACTGGGCCATGAACTTGCCCTCGACGTCGTCGCGAGAGAAGCCGAACGTCGTCTGCGTGAGGTCGTTCGTGCCGAACGAGAAGAAGTCGGCGTACGCGGCGATCCGGTCGGCGGTGAGGGCGGCGCGCGGCAGCTCGATCATCGTGCCGATGGGGATCTCGAGTTCGACGCCCTGCTCGGCGGCGACCGCGTCGACGATGCCCTGGATCTGCGTACGCAGCAACGCCAGCTCGGCATCGACGCACACGAGCGGGACCATGATCTCGGGCTGGGGGTCGAGGCCCTTCTTCTTGAGCTGGGCCATCGCGGTGGCGATGGCGCGCGTCTGCATCTCGGTGAGCTCGGGGTAGAGGATGCCGAGACGACAACCGCGCAGGCCGAGCATCGGGTTGGACTCCACGAAGCTATCGATCTGGGCGAGGAGCTTGCGCTTGCCCTCGAGCACCGTGTTGTCGACGCCCTCGTCCTCGAGATGCGCGATCTGCACGTCGAGTGAACGGGGGTCGTCGAGGAACTCGTGCAGGGGTGGGTCGAGGAGGCGGACGATGACGGGCAGGCCGTCCTGGGCCTCGAACATGCCGAGGAAGTCCTCGGCCTGAGCCGCGAAGAGGTCGGAGAGCGCCTTGTCCTTGACCTGCTGGTCGGAGGAGAGGATGTAGTTCTGGATGATCTGCTTGCGGTCGCCGAGGAACATGTGCTCGGTACGGCACAGACCGATACCCTCGGCACCGAAGTTGCGGGAGAGGATGGCGTCGGCGGGGTTGTCCGCGTTGGCGCGGACGCCGATCTGGCGGAACTCGTCGGCCCACGTGAGGATCGTGTCGAGGTCACCGGTCATCTCGGGGAGCACGAGCTTGACGGCACCGAGAACGACGCTGCCGGTGGAACCGTCGATGGAGACCATGTCGCCCTCGTGCAGGACGATGTCGGTGTCGGCGACGGTGGCGAACTTGGCGGCCGCATCGATGTGGAGCTTGTCCACGCCACAGACGCAGGGGACGCCCATGCCGCGGGCGATGACGGCCGCGTGGGACGTCTTGCCACCGTGCGAGGTGAGGATGCCCTCGGCGGCGACCATGCCACCCAGGTCGTCGGGAGTGGTCTCCCAGCGCACCAACACGACCTTGCGGCCGCCCGCTGCAGCCTCGATGGCATCCTTCGCGGAGAAGACGCACTCGCCCACCGCAGCCCCAGGAGAGGCGTTGAGGCCCTTGGCGACGACGTCGTACTTGGCGTTCTTGTCGAACTGCGGGTGCATCAGCTGATCGAGCTGGGCGGGATCGATGCGGGAGACGGCCTCCTTCTTGGTGATCGCGCCCTCCTCCTCCATCTCGATGGCGATGCGCAGGGCGGCGGCGGCGGTGCGCTTGCCCACGCGGGTCTGGAGCATCCAGAGCTTGCCCTGCTCGATGGTGAACTCGATGTCGCACATGTCACGATAGTGGCTCTCGAGCTTGTCGAAGACGTCCTCGAGCTCCTGGCCGGCCTCCTCGAGACCGCTGGTGTGCTTGAGGTCGGAGATGGGCTGGGTGTTGCGGATGCCGGCGACGACGTCCTCGCCCTGGGCGTTCACCAGATAGTCGCCGTAGAACTCGTTCTTGCCGGAGGCGGGGTTGCGCGTGAACGCGACGCCGGTGGCCGACGTGTCGCCCTTGTTGCCAAAGACCATGCACTGCACGTTGACGGCGGTGCCCAGGTCGTCGGGGATCTTGTTCTGCTTGCGGTAGATGCAGGCGCGCTCGTTGCCCCAGGAGCCGAAGACGGCGCGGATGGCGAGGTCGAGCTGCACGTCGGGATCCTGCGGGAAGCTGGCCCTCCCATCGACGACGAGCTGGGGGTACTGCTCGGCGGAGACGTTCTCGGAGAAGATTCGCTTGAACTCGTCGACGAGGGCCTCGAGGTCCTCGGCCAGAAGCTCGTTGTCACCTTGGACGCCGCGGATGATCTTGCGGGCGGAGATCGCGTTCTCGAAGAGATCGCCATCGACGCTCATGACCACGTTGGAGAACATCTGGATGAAGCGACGATACGAGTCCCACGAGAAGCGGGGATTACCGGTCTGCTTGATCAGCCCCTGGATGGACCGGTCGTTGAGACCCAGGTTGAGAACGGTGTCCATCATGCCAGGCATCGAGAAGGGCGCACCTGAACGGACGGAGACGAGCAGCGGGTCCGCGGGGTCGCCGAGGCGCTTGCCGATGCGCTGCTCGAGGTCGAGACGGTGCTCCTGGATGAGTTCGGGTACGCCTTCGGGAAACTCGTTGCCGTTGTGATAGAACTCCATGCAGGTCTGGCATGAGATCGTGAACCCCGGGGGAACCGGCAAGTCCATCTTGGCCATCTCGGCAAGGTTAGCGCCCTTACCTCCGAGAACCCCGTTCATCTCCTTGCCGCCCTCGGTGACGTTCTTGCCCGTTGCGTCTTTGCCGAACCTATACACGCGTTGGGTTACTTCAGTCAACTTAAGCTCCTTATCTCGTGTTTCCCCACAGGGGGCTCCTCGATGTGCAACGGTGGAAAAGCGATGGCGAAAGAATCGTGCACGCGTACATGAACCCGGAATGTAACGTATCTGAAACAAGCGTGCCAATCTATGGTACACGCTCATCGGGAAGGAATTTCTCATGTGCAGCCAGGTAGTAGCGCAGAATCTCTTGAGCGGTTTCCTCTATGGCGCGGTTGTCAGTCTTGATGATGAGACAGCCCAGTTTGCGCATGAGGGCCCGGGCATCGTCAAGATCCGATTGGACACGGTCGACGTCGGCGTAGCTACCGGCGACCCCCACCGCCCGACCAAGGCGCTTGTACCGGATCTCGGAGATGTACGGGGCCGATGATATGAGACCGTACACACGCCATCGTGGCACCTCGTAGAGCTGCTCGGGTGGCCCGACGCCGGGGACGAGGGGGATGTTCGCCACCTTGTACCCCTTCGAGGCGAGGAAGATCGAGAGGGGGGTCTTCGATGTGCGCGATATGCCGATGAGCACGATGTCGGCATCGATGAGCCCCTCCGGGTTGCGCCCATCGTCGTGGTTGACGGAGTACTCCATCGCATCGATGCGACGAAAGTACCCGTCATCGGTCACGCGGATGCCGCCGGGGTTGCCCGAGGGCTCGAGTTGCAACGAACGCGACATCGCGTCGATGGCAGGACCGAGAAGGTCGACGGCGTAGACGCCGC
Organism: Coriobacteriia bacterium; assembly: GCA_015655215.1. Taxonomy (GTDB): domain Bacteria; phylum Actinomycetota; class Coriobacteriia; order Coriobacteriales; family RUG033; genus JAATFL01. The sequence goes on along the minus strand of JAATFL010000012.1, from coordinate 175,670 downwards.
GCTGGGCGCAAAGGTACACGACCTTGGCGCGCAGCGCATGGTTGGCGATGGTATGGAACAGGATGATGCCGCGCTCGCCTGGTCTCTGATGCACGTCGAGAAACGCCTCGACCTCCCCGATCGCGCGAATCTTGGGCAGGCGCTCGACGGTGCAGTGGCCCGCGGGGAACTGGCTTGCGGCGGCGAACGCCACGGCGGCGGCCGTATCGCCGAGGGAGTCGCTCACCACATGCACGACCGGCAGCGAGACCCGCGCGCGCCTAGCGGGCAGGGAGGCGTCGGCCTCACCGGGTTCGGGTATGGGTCGGGGTGCCGTCATGGCAACCTACCCTTCGAGTTGGTCGAGCGTCGCGACCCCGTCGAACGCTGCGACGAAGCGGTTGAGCAGACGCAGATGACGCTCACGCACCGCACGGTCGTCGTCCATCACCAAGACGTCGTCGAAGAACACGTCGATGGGTGCTCGCAAGCTCGAGAGCAAGGCGAGCATCGCCGGATAATCGGGCAGGCCCCTGTCGTCGCGTGCGTCGAGGAGCGCGTCCTGAGTCGAGCGGAGCGCCTGGTAGAGCGCATGTTCCTCGGCGGTGAGCGAGGCGGGGTCGATCTGGGAACCCAGCGCGGGGTCGGCGAGGTTCGCGGCTCGCGCATACGCGGTGGAGAGGTCGGAGAACAGCTCGGGGTCATCCTGGCGCGCCCGCTGCAACGCCGTGGCACGCGCGAAGACATCGGCCGGCTCGACGGAGCCGGTGGCCATCACCGCAGAGGCGACGTCGGGTTCGATACCCGCCTCGCGGACGATGACCCCGAGACGGGTGCGCAAAAACGCGACGACCTGTTCGCGCACGGCCGCGTGGTCGAACCCGAGCATGTCCCCGTACGAGACGAAGGATGCCTCGACGGCGGCGGAAAGCGAGACCGTGAGTCCCGAGCGCAGGATGTTCACGATGCCGATGGCGCTGCGCCTGAGCGCATAGGGGTCGCTCGATCCCGTGGGCCCCTCCCCGATGGCGAAGATGCCGCAGATGGTGTCGAGCTTATCGGCCAGGGCGACCACCTTGCCCGCATCGCCGCGAGGCAGGTCGTCTCCGGCGAAGCGCGGACGGTAATGGTCGGCGATGGCCTCGGTCACGCGCGCATCCTCGCCTTGCGCGCGGGCGTAGTAGCCGCCCATGACGCCTTGCTGGCTCGGGAACTCGATGACGGCGCTCGTGACGAGATCGGCCTTGCAGAGAAGCGCGGCGCGTTCGGCGGCGACGGCGTCGAGCGTATCGAGCTCCTCACCCTCCACGATGGCGTGCACCACGGCGCGGATGCGCTGGGTCTTGTCGTACACGCTGCCCAACCTCTCCTGGAACACGACGCGTCTGAGTCCCTCGACGTAGAACGTCAACGGGTGACGCAGGTCCTCCCGGTAGAAGAACTCCGCATCGTCGAGACGTGCGCGCACGACGCGCTCGTTGCCCTCGATGATGCCCTCGGTAGCCGAGGGTTTTCCGTTCGAGGTGATGATGAAGCTGTTGGAGAGCGTTCTGTCCGCATGGTACATCGGGAAATAGCGTTGGTGCTTGAGCATCGCCTCGGTGATGATCTCGGTGGGCACCTCGAGGAACCGCTCGTCGAAGTGGCCCACGAGCACCGTGGGATACTCGACGAGGTTGACGACCTCGTCGAATGCGCTGGCGGGGGTGTCAGCGCGAAGCCCGGTGGACGTCTCGGCCCGGGCTATGCCATCCCGGATGGCGGCTGCGCGCGCCGGTGCGGACGGGATGACGAACGCCGTGGTGAGTTCCCGATAGAAGGCGGTCGCGTCGAGGACCTCGATCTCCCGGTTGCACAGGAGACGATGGCCGCGCGTGACGCGCCCGGCCGTGAGACCGGCGAAGGTCGCGGGCATGACCTCCTTCCCCCACAGGGCGAGCAACCAGCGGACGGGACGGGAGAAATGCTCGCACCCCCTCCCCCAGCGCTGGGACTTGGGCCAGTGCAACGCCGGTGGAAGCGACGAGAGCAGGTCGGGCAGCACCTTGGCCGTGGGCTTGGCCGGATGCTCCACCACCGCGTAGACGTACTCCTTGCCACCCTCGTCCTCGACGACGAGGTCCTCGACGGCGACGCCCTTCCCGCGGGCGAAGCCCATGACGGCCCTGGTGGGCTCTCCATCCTTGAACGCGATGGAGGCAGCCGGCCCGCGGAAGCGCTCGGAGAGCGGGTCGGTGGCGTCGGCCACGTCGGCGACCGTGAGGATCATGCGACGGGGTGTCGACATCGTGGCGATGGCGCCGTGGGCGAGGTGCGCCTCGGCAAACGCCGTTTCGGCGAGGGTCCCGAGCTGCTCGGTCGCCTGATAGAGCGGGGCGGAGGGGATCTCCTCGGTACCGATCTCAAACACCAGGTCTCGACTCATCGCACGCCTCCCTTCCCGCCGTCGACGGCGGACGCGGGGGTTCCGGACGCGACGGCTGGCACGGGCTTCTCGGCACCATCCCGTCGAGCGACGTTTGCCAGGTAGGACTCGTAGACGGCACGGGCGATGGAGCGGCAACGCAGAAGATAGGCCTTGCGCTCGGTGACCGAGACGGCCCCGCGAGCATCGAGCAGGTTGAACGTATGCGAGCACTTGAGCACGCACTCGTAGGCAGGCAGGGGCAGGTCGACGTCGAGGAGAGCATGGCACTCGGCTTCGTAGTCCTCGAAGTGCCGCTTGAGAACGGGCACGTTGGCGTGCTCGAAGTTGAACGCGGAGAACTCGCGCTCGCTCTCGAGGAAGACGTCGCCGTAGGTGCAGACGCGACCGCCCCCACGGGTCCAGACGAGGTCGTAGATGGAGTCGACGCCCTGCACGTACATGGCGAGACGCTCGAGACCGTAGGTGATCTCACAGGGGACCGGATCGACGTCGATGCCGCCGATCTGCTGGAAATAGGTGAACTGCGTCACCTCCATACCGTCGAGCCAGACCTCCCAGCCCAGACCCCACGCACCCATCGCCGCGGACTCCCAGTCGTCCTCGACGAAGCGGACGTCGTGTGACCCGGGGTCGACGCCGATGGCGCGGAGGCTCTCGATGTAGAGATCCTGGCAGTTCGCCGGTGCCGGCTTGATGAGCACCTGGAACTGGTAGTAGTGCTGCCCGCGGTTGGGGTTCTCGCCATAGCGGCCGTCGGCAGGTCGACGGCACGGCTGCACGTAGGCGGTCGCCCAGTCGTCGGGCCCCAGCGAGCGCAGGATGGTGGCCGTGTGATCGGTACCCGCACCCACCTCCATGTCATAGGGTTGGAGGATCACGCACCCCTGGGAGGCCCAGTAGTGCTGCAGGGTGAGGATCATGTCTTGGAACGTGGGGGCGCTGGTGGTCACGTCAACCTTCCTTTGCTACGACGTCGGGCACGTGCAGGCGATGCGAGGTCAGCCAAGGGTGCCGATCGCGCTGAGCGGCAAGTAGACGAAGATGGCTCTCCCCGTGATGGAGCTCACGGGGATGGCACCGAAGTAGCGGCTGTCCGCCGAATTGGTGCGATTGTCCCCCATGACCCAGACGGACCCGTCCGGAACGGTGTACGGGAAATCGATCTGCATGTTGTCCAACGTCGAGGAGAGCGGTACCGACTCCTTGCCGTACGTGTACGGTTCGTCGAGCGCCACACCATCGACGTACACCGTGCCGTCGATGAGGTCGACGGTCTGACCACCGGTGGCGATGACGCGCTTCACGAGCGTCGAGTGCTCTCCGGTGGGGTCGTCGAACGTGATGATGTCCCCCCGCTGCACGTTGAGGTCGACCTTCTCGGCGATGATCCGGTCGTTCGTCTCGATGGTCGGTTCCATGGAGCCCGAGGGGACGATGTAGAACTGCGCGACGAACGTCTGCAGCAGCCATGCCACGACCAGTGCGACGGCGAGCATGACGATGAACTCGAGTACCGGATGCCCCTTGTCGACCCTCGTCGAAGCGGGTTCCCCATGCTTACCCATGCGTCGCGTCCCTTCGTCGTGCAACCGTGTAGTCGATGGTAGCGTCTATCGTAGCAGAGTCGCCCTCTCCCGCCATGAGACGCTCCACGTAGGCACGCTCATCCTGTGAGAGCGGTGCGGTGTCGAGGAGGTCAGGCCGCAGGAGGGCGGTGCGCGAAAGGGCGGCACGACGCCTCCACGCATCGACCCGGCCGTGGTCGCCCGAGAGCAGCACGTCGGGAACGGGCATCCCCCGGTAGACGGCCGGACGGGTGTACTGGGGAAATTCGAGCAGCCCCTCCCCAAAGGATTCCTCGACCGAGCTACCCTCGTCCCCGAGGACTCCCGGCAGGAGTCGCACGACGGCGTCGGCGACCACCATGGCCGCCAACTCCCCCCCGGTCAGCACGTAGTCACCAAGCGAGACGATATCGTCCGCGCATGCGTAGATGCGTTCGTCGAGCCCCTCGTAATGTCCGCATACCATGATGAGGCGGGGCTCGGATGCGAGCTGGAGCGCCCGGGACTGCGAGAAGGGTTCGCCCGTAGGTGCGAAGAGCACCACGCGGCCGCGCGGAGGTGTGGTGCCGAGGTCGTCCATAGCCTCGTATACGGGCTCCGGCTTCATCAGCAACCCCTGGCCGCCACCGTAGATCTCATCGTCGGTGGTGCGGTGTCGGTCGTGGGTGTAGTCGCGCAGGTCATGCGCGCGAAACGTCAATGCCCCGCACCGTTGGGCCCGCCCCATGATCGAGGCGGACATATACCCTTCGAACATCCCGGGAAACGTGGTGAGGACGTCGATGATCATACCCTGCCACCTCTTTGTCCAGGCGAAGTGGCGGGAAGGTCATCCACCGGGAGCGACGACGGGTGGTCGGTGGAAGACGGCGGCATCCCCGGCACGAGGCCCTCCGGCAGGTCGACCTCGATGGGGAGCGCCTCGTCGCACGGGATGTCGCGCACCATCGCGTCGACCACGGGGATGAGCACCTCCCCATAGCGGCCCTGCACGACCCAGACGTCCTGGGCGGGCGACGAGAGCACCTCCCGGATGGTCCCCAGGTCGCCATGGCATCGGTCGTGCACCGCACGGTGGCGTGCGCCGGCTACTTCGACGCTTGAGAAGTCCACCGGCAGGTCGGCTTTGCGAGCGAGGACCAGCCTCCCGGCAAGGGTGGAGGCGATGTCGATGCCGTGGACACCCTCGAAGAGGACGCCCCAGCCGTTGGCACGTTCCCGAACCGCGACCACGCGAGCGCTTCGGACTCCCCTGAGGGGCGGTGGCGTCAGCACCACGTCCATGCCCTCGCGCACAAGAAAGGGAAGGCCGTCGGTGGGAACCACCACGACCTCCCCTTTGAGTCCTTGCGACTTGACCACACGGGCGATGTTGGCCCACGCGGTCGCATGTGAAGCTGGCATACCTTACCCGAGCACCTCGACGTCGACGGAGAAATCCTCCTGTGCGGCGGCGGCGCGCGCGATGGTGCGGATGGCCTTGATCACACGTCCCTGTCGGCCGATGACCTTTCCGATGTCACTTGCGGAAACCGCGATCTCGATGGAGAGCACGCCCTCTACCTCGGTGCTCTTCACCTCCACGGCGTCAGGTTCATCTGCGAGCTCATGGGCAAGCATGCCCACAAGCTCGACGATGCCTTCCTGAGCGGTGGCCATGTTACTCAGCAGCCTTGCGGCTACGGGCCTCGGTGACGAGGCGGGTGACGGTATCGCTCGTCTGAGCACCCTTGGCTACCCAGGAATCGTACTTCTCAAGGTCGACCTCGATGAGGATCGGTGCGGTGCGGGGGTTGTAGCGACCGATCTCCTCGATGCACTTGGCATCGCGGGCCTGACGCTGGTCGGTGACGACGATACGATAGAACGGAGCCTTCTTGGCACCATGGCGAGCAAGTCGAATCTTGACCAACTTGAAACTCCTCTACTCCAGCAGGCGCCCGATGCGTCCGCGTTTACACAACAAGACAGTGTCCTATCATACGTCAAGTGCGAGCGGTGACCACGCCGTATGACGACTGGCCCACGCAGCCGGGCTCACCGGGCGGCCAGCCGTGCACGAACCGTCATTTCATGCCCTTCATCAAGCCGCCGAGGTCATCGGGGTTCATGCCACCCATCATGTTGCGCATCTTGCGGCGCCCCGACTTGGAGTTCATCTGACCCATGAGCTGCTTGGTCATCTTCCTGGTGTCCGCAAAGCGCTTGAGCAGTTGGTTGACCTCCGACACCTCGCGGCCGCATCCCCTCGCGATGCGCGCACGACGCTGGCCGTTGATGATCTTGGGCTTCGCGCGTTCCTCCGGGGTCATCGAGTGGACGATGGCCTCGATTCGATCGAGCTCGCCTTCGTCCACCTGCCCCGATGCGAGCGCCTTGCTCCCACCGGGCAGTGCGGAGAGGAGCTTCCCGATGCCGCCCATCTTGCGTACCGACTGCAGTTGCTCGACGAAGTCGTCGAGGGTGAACTCCGACTTACGCAGGCGTTCGGCCTGCTCGTCGGAGACCTGTCTGTCACTTTCCTCGACCGCTCTCTCGATGAGGGAGAGCACGTCCCCTTGTCCGAGGATGCGCTTGGCCATCCGGTCAGGGTGGAACTCGTCGAGCGAGTCGGGCTTCTCCCCCTCCGAGATGAAGACGATGGGTTTGCCGGTGACCTCACGGATGGAGAGGGCCGCGCCACCACGGGCGTCGCCATCCATCTTCGACATGATCACGCCGTCGAAGTCGACGCGTTCGGCGAAGGCCGCGGCCGCATTGACCGCGTCCTGACCGGTCATCGCGTCGACCACCATGAATATCCTGTCCGGCTTGACCGCATCGCGAATCTGCTGGGCCTCGACCATCATGTCCTCGTCGACGTGCAGGCGCCCGGCCGTGTCGACGATGACCACGTCGCGCAGGTTGTCGATGGCGTCCTGGATGGCGTCGCGCGCGATGCTGACGGGATGTGCGCCGTCGCCGCGGAACACGCGCACACCCGTCTCGTCGCCAAGGGTCTGCAGCTGATCGGCCGCGGCAGGTCGATACACGTCGCAGGCGGCGAGCAGCGGCGCGTGCCCGTGCTTCTTGAGTCGATAGGCGAGCTTGGCCGCCGCCGTGGTCTTGCCGGAGCCCTGCAGACCCACCAGCATGATCACGTTGGGGATGCGATTCGAGAACGTGAGCGAGGTGCTGGTGGTGCCCAGGAGCGACGTGAGCTCGTCGAGGACGACCTTGATGACGTTCTGGCCGGGGGTGAGCGAATCGAGCACCTCCGCGGTGAGACAGCGCTCCCTCGTCACCGTGGTGAAGCGCTTCACCACCTTGAAGTTGACGTCCGCCTCCAGGAGTGCGAGGCGTATCTCGCGCATCGCGGCATCGACGTCCTTCTCGCCCAGACGCCCCTTCGAGGTGAGTCCGGAGAAGATGCCCTGGAGCTTTTCGGATAGGCTATCGAACATGGTCGGTCCTCCTCGGTGTGAACTGCGTGGTGTCACTCGCCCCCGTCATCGGGAAGGGCGCCCTTTCGCTCGGACTCGGTCGCATCGCGCCCTATCAGCGCGGAGGCGAACTCGTGCGCATCGAACGGACGCAGGTCATCGATGGACTCCCCTACGCCCAGGTAGACGATGGGGAGGTCGAGCTCATGGCTCACCGCCACCGCGATGCCGCCCTTCGCCGTGCCATCGAGCTTGGTGACGATGACGCCGTCGAGGTCGAGCTCGCGGTCGAACTCGCGCGCCTGCGACAAGCCGTTCTGCCCGGTGGTCGCGTCCATCACGAGCAGCGTGTACACGGGCATCGTCGCCCGCTTGCGCGTGACCTGCACCATCTTGGCGAGCTCGCGCATGAGATCCGCCGACGTGTGCAGGCGCCCCGAGGTGTCGATGAGCACGAGGTCGGCGCCGATCTCGTCGGCACGGTCGAGTGTGGCGTAGCACACGCTCGCCGGGTCGGAGCCACGCTCCTTCTCCACCACCTCGACCCCGGCACGCCGAGCCCATACGTCGAGCTGCTCGATGGCGGCGGCGCGAAACGTGTCGGCGCTCCCCAACAGCACGCGACGCCCTTGGCCGGTCGCGAGCTTGGCGAGCTTGCCCACGGTCGTGGTCTTGCCGGCACCGTTGATTCCCACGAAGAGCACGCACGCCGGCTCGCCTCCGAAGGGATCGGCATCCCCCGTCGCGAAGAGGCCGGCGATCTGCTCGTCGAGCAGATCGAGCACCGCACGGGCGTCGGGGAGCGCCTTGCGCCGCGCCTCGTCGCGCAGGTTCACCACGACCGTCTCGGCGGACCGGACGCCCACATCGCCGGTGATGAGCGTCTCCTCCAGGCCATCCCAGAAGTCCTCGTCGAGCGACGGGCCGCGGTCGAAGAGGACGTTGATGCCCTCCGACAGACGTCTGCGACTACGCGAGAGGCCCTGCGAGAGGCGTTCTGTCCAAGACATGCCTAAACCTCCTGACACGGGACGGCGGTCGGGTCGGACGCGAGGGGGCGCATCGGGTCGGCGCTCACGAGCCCTTGCCCGCGTCCCGCGTCGAGGGCCTCGATCGTCGCGGCGATCTCGCCGCGTGGCTGGGAGCGGTCGAGACGCTGCGAGACGAGCTTGCTCACGCCGTCAGCCTGCATCGAGACGCCATAGAGCACGTCGGCCATCTCCATCGTGCGCCGCTGGTGGGACACCATGACGAGCTGCGTGTCGCTGCGCACCCCGTCGAGGAACGTCACGAGACGCAGCAGGTTCGTGTCGTCGAGGGCCGCCTCCACCTCGTCGAGGATGTAGAACGGCACGTGATGCACCTTGTAGATCGCGAACAGCAGCGCTATGGCCGTGAGCGATGTCTCGCCTCCCGACATCTGCTTCGTGGAGCGGATCGTCTTGCCGCGCGGTTGGGCGTTGATCACGACACCCGTGCCATCCGGGTCGTCGGGGTTGGTGAGGGAGAGCGAGGCGCTCCCACCAGGGAACAGGTCGCCAAAGACCTGCTGGAAGTTCCGGTCGACCTCGTTGAAGGTGGAGAGGAACGCGCTGCGCATCTTGCGATCGATCGCCGAGACGATGCGGGCAAGCGCCTTGCGTGCCGCGTCGAGGTCGGCCACCTGCGCGTCGATGTAGTCGCTGCGTGCCCTGAGCTCCTCGTATTCCTGACGGGCCACCGGGTTGACGGGCCCCAGGTTGGAAAGGCGACGCCCGAGGCGTAGTGCGTGGTCCTCGGCGACCCGTCGGTTCTCCGGCGGGTCGACCTCGAGCGCGCGGTCGAGCGGGACGCCCTGTTCGCGCACGATGCGCTGGACGGCGGCGTCGACCTGCGCCTCGCACCGGCCCTTCTCCACACGGGCGGCCGAGAGGCTCTCGGCCGCGGCGTCGGCGACCTCCTTCGCCCCCCGCACCGCTTCACGGGCGACCTCGATGGTCTCCGTGAGCGACTTGGACCCCACCTGCTCGAGGCGGGCGCGATCCTGGAGCATCCTCGCCTTCTCCACGGCGCCCTTCGAGAGCGTGCGGTACAGCGCGGAGAGGGGGGCGACGCGCAGGCGCAGCACGTCGAGCGAGCGCTCGGTCGCATGGGAGACGTCGAGCACGTGCTCGAGCTCGGTGACCTCGTGGCCGAGCGCCCGGACCCGGTCATCGAGATGCCGCTTGCGTTCGGCGATGGTGGCGATCTCCACCTGACAGGCGGAGAGCTGCTGGGAGAGGGAGTTCTCGCGCTCGAAGCGGTCGCGCCGGGCGGTCGCCCCCTCGGCGATGCGCCTCTCGATCCCGTCGGCCTCCTGGCCGATGGTCTCGATGCGGCTTCCCAGCTCCCCGGCGAGGGGCTGGGTGGATTCACGGCGTCGCGCGATGTCGGCGCGCTGACGGGTGACGTCCTCGCCCTCGCGCATGTGCGCGGCGAGCTGCTTCTCCAGCCGTCCCACCTCCACGTGCAGCGAATCGGCCTCACCGGAGAGCTGCGCGACGGCCTGCGCCAGTGCGTACCCGCTCTCCTGCGAGGCCTTGAGGGCCCGCTCCGCATCGGACACGGCGAGTTCGGCGTCGGACACCAGGTCCGTCACCTGGGCGATCTCGTCGGTCACCTGCATCATGCGACGCTTGCGCGTGAGCACGCCGTCGATGTCGTTGACCTGCATGCCGAGCGTGACCTTGCCGTTGGGCCAGGCCACGGCCCCATCGCGGGTGACGTAGCGCGCACCGCACGGGTTGGCGGCCACCGCATCGATGGCGCCCTTGATGTCGTCGACGACGTAGACGTCGCCGAGAAGCGACTGGGCAGCCTCCTCGAGCGAAGGGTCGTAGGTCAGTTCGTCGATGAGGTGCGTGCCGCGACGCGAGGCGCGGGCACGGTCGCTCGCGGAAAGGACGGGATGCGACCCGGAGATGGGGACGAGGGCGATCTCGCCTTGCTCGGCGGATCTCGTGGCGAGCAGGCGCCCGACGATGGCGCCCGCGTCGTCCGCCTCGCCGACGAGGAGGCCGAAGAGGTCGGCGCCGAGGAGGTGTTCGACGAGATGCTCGAGGTCCTCGGGAGCGTGGAACAGCTCGGACACGGGACTCCTGACACCCGGGTACCCCCCCTCGTCGGCGAGCACGCTCGCAAGTGCGGGACTGGCCGCCTCGAAGGCGCGATCCACCTCCTCGAGACCCTTCGCCTCGGCGCGCAGGGCATCGCGCCGATCGCGCAGGGAGGTGAGCGTGGCGCGACGGTCGTCGAGCACGCGCACGCGGGTGTCGGTCTCGAAGCGCACCACCTCGGCCTCGCGCCGTTGGGTGGTCAGGTCACCTTCGATCCGGTCGAGGTGGTCGCGGCGTTCGGCGAGCATCGTGCGGTCGCCCACGTTCTGCTCGTCGAGTTGGCTCACGCGCTTGGCGAGCAGGTCGTCCTGAAAGTCGAAGTTCGCCAGCCCCTCCTCCACCTTCGCCAGACGCGAGCGACAGTCGGAGATTGCCTTCTGGCGGTTGCGCAGCGACTCGCTGTCCTTCGAGTAGGTGGCGTCCGCCGCGCGACGCTCCTTGCGTACCGCCTCGCTTTCCCGCTGAAGGTCGGCGAGTTGGCGGTGGAGCGCCGCGAAGCGGTCGCGGCTCTCGTCTCGCTCCTTCGTGAGGTCGGCGAGCTCGTCGCTTGCCGTATGCAGGCGACGCTCGCTCGTGGTGACCGTCGTCTGCAGCGTGGAGAGCCGGTCGACGAGGTTGTTGCCCTTCTCCTCGATGAGGCGGATGCCCGCGTCGAGGCGCTCGACCACCGACTGCCACCGCTGACGCTGCTCGGTGAGGTCGCCCACGAACAGGCCCTTCTCCTCGAGCACGCGCTGCCGTTTCTCAAGGTCCCGCTCGCGATCCGAGAGGGTGAGACGCGCGACGTCGAGACCGCCTTCTGCCTCCTTCTCGGCCTTGGCGGCATCGCCCCAAAGCCCCTGCAGGTTGCGAAGGTCGTCCACGGCGAGCGAGAGCTCGAGGTTGCGCAGCTCCTCGGCGATCTCGTCGTGCTGTCGCGCCCGTGACGCCTGGCGCTCCAGCGGTCTGAGCTGTCGCTGCACCTCGCGCTGCACGTCGTGCACCCTCTCGAGATGCGCGTCCATCGCATCGATCTTGCGGGCGGAGCGCTGCTTGCGTTCGCGGTGCTTGAGGATGCCGGCGGCCTCCTCGATGAGCAGCCGTCGGTCCTCGGGGCGCGCGTCGAGCACGTCTTGGAGCGAACCCTGGGAGATGATCGTATGCGTGTCGCGGCCGAGACCGGAGTCGTGGAGGATGTCACGGATGTCGAGCAGACGGCATGGGGAGCCGTTGATGAGGTACTCGCTCTGACCCGAGCGGTACATGCGCCGCGTGAGCACGACCTCCTCGAAGTCGACCGGCAGGGTACCGTCGGAGTTATCGAGGACGAGGTCGACCTCGGCGACGCCCACCGCCTTACGCGCCGAGCTCCCCGAGAAGATCACATCCTCCATCGAGTCACCCCGCAGGTGCTTGGGGCTCTGCTCGCCGAGCACCCACAGGACGGCGTCGGAGATGTTGGACTTACCGGAACCGTTTGGACCCACCACGACGGTGAGCCCTGGCTCGAGGCTCAGGACCGAGCGGTCCGCAAACGATTTGAACCCCTTCAGAACAAGCGATTTGAGGTACACCCGTCACCTACCTGCCTTTTTCACAGTCCGCCTCCATGCCGGTGGGGCATGCGTCGTCTCCGCGAACCGCGGCGGCGAAAGCCGCCGCACCGTCGCGGCCGAAGCCATCCCTGGCCGACTCCCCCTGCAGGTGCTCGATGGCCTCGAGCGCCGCGGCGGCCTCGGCGTCCTTCTTCGAACGCCCGGACCCCGTGCCGAGGAGAGCCCCTTCGACGCTCACCTGCACGAAGAACGTCCGGTCGTGAGGAGGTCCCGCCTCGCCGACCACTTCGTACTCCGGCTCCATGCGCTGCGCCTGCAGGACCTCCTGCAACGTGGACTTGGGGCTCTCGGGTACCTTGGCGTACTCGTCGGATATCGATGGCCCCAGCGTCCGCATCACCCAGCGACGCGCGACGGGCATGCCGCCGTCGAGGTAAAGCGCCGCCGTGATGGATTCATACACGTTCTCGAGTGCCGAGTGCAGCCCGCGGCGGCCCGTCCCCGTCTCGGAGCCACCGAACAGGATGAGGTCCGCGACGCCGAGCTTCTCGGAGACCATCGAGAGGCACGCCCCCGACACCAAGGCGATCTTGATGCGCGTGAGACCGCCCTCGTCTATGTCGGGATAGCGCTTGAACGCCTCCTCGGCGATGATGAGCCCCACGACGGAATCCCCGAGGAACTCGAGGCGCTCGTACGAGAAGCCATCATGACCGTCCTCGAGGACGGAGGGATGCGTGAGCGCGGCGACGATGAGCCGCTTGTCGGAGAAGGAGTGGCAGACGAGCTTCTCGGCGGCCTCCACCCTCAGGGCGACTTCCGATGAGGACATGCGGCCCGTCTGGGGCTTGTTCCCTTTTGCCATACCTGTCGAATGCCCCCTCGCAGCCTCGTTATGCCGACAGCTTCTCGATCTCGTCGAGCACGTCGCCGACGGTGTCGAGCTTCTCGAAATCCTCGTCGGGAATCGCGATGCCGAACTCGTCTTCCAGTGCGGTCATCAGCTGGAGCAGGTCCAGCGAGTCGGCCCCCAGGTCCTTGGTGAACGAGATCCCCTCGACGATCCTCTCGGGTTCGATGTCGAGTTGGTCGACCACGCTCTCGCGCAACTTCTCAAACATCTCCGTGCGGTTCATGGATGTGCCCCCTTTGACGGTGCCATGCTGAGTGGCGCCGCTCTCGCGCCACGAAAGGACCTTGACGAAACGTACGTCGCCATGCCAAGCCAGGCCATGGCCGGATTGCGGATGCACCGGACTCCCTCGTGACCGCACGACGCGGACGGACACCGGTCGGACCGCCCGACCGCGACCAGACGGGTCTTCGGTCCAGGTGCCGAGGAGCAGGAGTCGATGCGCGGGAAGCACCCTCTCGACGAGATGTCACGAGGACGTCGGATCCCACCGATGCGGCCCTGAGCCAAACCACCGGGATGATGCGCTTCCCCGTGGCCCGGCATGTCGCCACGTCGTATGATAACCCAATTGCGTCAGTACTCGGCGATGGCGGCGGCGATGGCCCCGGTGAGGTCCTTCCGCACCGCCGCGGCGGTCGTGGCGATGCCGCTGGCGATGGCCTTGGGCGATGCCGACCCGTGTCCGATCATGCACACGCCCTTGACGCCCATGAGAGGCGCCGCCCCGATGCTCTCGGAGGAGAAGGCCTTGGCCAATCCCTTGAGATGCGGCTTCAGGACCACGCCGGCGACCTTGGTCGCCGGCGTGGCGTAGATGATCTCCTTCAGCGCGGCGAACAACGTCGCACCGGCGCCTTCGAGGGCCTTGAGGGCGATGTTGCCGGTGTACCCGTCGGTCACGATGACGTCGAACCGCCCCGAGAGCAGGTCGCTTCCCTCCGCGTTCCCAACGAACCCGGGTACGCGCTGGGCGAGCAGCCGATACGCCTCCTGCGCCGCCGTGGACCCCTTGGTCTTCTCCTCGCCGATGTTGAGCAAGGCGATGCGGGGGTCTTCCATACCCAGCATCGAGGTCGCGTAGGCGGCACCCATCTGGGCGAAGGGCACGAGGAACTCGGGGCGCCAGTCGGCGTTCGCACCCACGTCGGTGATCACGGTCACGCCCTCCCCCGCCAACGGATGCGGCAGGATGGTCGCAAGTGCAGGGCGGACCTTGCGCTTGATGCTGCCGAGGTGCAACGTGGCGGCCATCATGCACGCACCGGTCGACCCTGCCGAGAAGAACCCGCCTGCCTCCCCTGCACGCACGGCCTTGCAGCCGACGACGATGGAGGAGTCGCGCTTGGCGCGCACGGCCTCGGCCGGATGCTCGTCCATCGCGATCACCTCGGTGGCGAGAAGAGCCTCGCACCGCTCGTGCTCGCGCGCGAAGGGAGTGACGACGTCGTCTGGGCCGACGAGCAGCACGGTAAGCGCCGAATCCGCCCTCAGGGCGAGGGCCACTCCCTCGAGTACCGCTCGGGGGGCATCGTCCCCACCGAGTGCGTCGACGGCGATGGTGGCAGGTCCTGGGGATTCTTGCATGAGGGCTCCTCGATGTGGTCGATGTCGATGATCGGCCGATCATCGCCTGATTCCATGCGCGCCTGTACGCGGAGGGCCGACATCATCGACGACGTCGGCCCTCCGGTTGCTTCAAAGACTATGACCGATGTGCGTGCCGATACGCACGGACGCCGGTGCTACTCGGTTTCGAGGACCGCGCGGTCCCGGTAGTAGCCGCAGTTGGCGCATACGTGATGCGGGAGCTTGGGGCTACCGCACTGCGGGCACAGCGAACGGGCCGGCGTGGGGAGCTTGCTGTTGGCGGAACGACGGGAATGCGTGCTCATGCGACCGGTTTTCTGCTTAGGTACTGCCATTTCCAACCCTTTCCTCACAAACGGCGGAGATGCCGTTGCTTCGTATCGGTGAACGCGCCTCTCTACGGCACGAACGTGAATGATACCATCACCTGATGCGCGTGTGCAGGGTTCGCGGTAAAAGGCGCCGTCCGAAGCGTCAGTGCTCGGAATCCCCACCGGATACGCGACCATCGCCACCGTCGGCATCCAAGCCCGCGTCCTCCTCGTCGATGAGATGGAGGTTGCGCAGCACGGCGAAGGGGCTGTCCGTCGAATCGACGCCGTCAAGGGAGGCACCTTCCGCAAGCGTGCCATCAGGAGTCGACCGATGTGCGGCCGCGGCCTCTCCCGTGTGCTCGCAGGTGCCGTCGTTCAGGTTGGCTCCGCACACCGGGCAGAGGCCTTGGCAGTCCTCGCGGCACAGCGGGATGGCGGGCGTCTCCACGATGAGGCCGGCGGTGATGGGAGCGGAGAGGTCGATGGTCCCGTCCATCTCCAGGACGTCGAACTCATCGGCACCACGGTCGGCCACATCGGATACCGGGTTCGCCTCGTTGAACAGGTAGTAGCCCTCGATCTCGCACGACAGCTCGAAGCTGGCCAGCTCGAGGCAGCGAGCGCACTGCGTCAAGGCGGTGGCGTGGGCCATTCCCGTGACGAGGACGGCATCGCCCGTGTTGGTGAGCACGGCATCGTACTCCACGCCCGTCGCCAGGGTATAGCTCTCATGGCCCACCTCGTAGGAGGGGGCCTCGATGGTGCCCTTGATGGTGATGGTGGAGCCCGTCCCTGCGAGGCGCGGGAGCACCGATACGGAGAACCTGGGAAGTGGCATGGTTACATCGGCTGCGATTGGTCGTTGAGACGGGCCCGGCACTTGCTCACGTTCTGGAGCAGGTTGTCGAGGTTGACCTCAAGCTGCGCGAACACGCCATCGGCGTACTCGTACGACCCATAGCGCATGTCGCGCTCCTGGTCGGCCGCCTCGGTGAGGATGCGGTCGCGCTCCTGGTCGGCGAGACGGACGACCTCCTGCTCCGAAGCGATGGTCGCCGCCTGCTTCTCCGCGTCGGCGATGATGTTGTTCGCCTTGTCGTTCGCGGAATCGATGAGCTCCTGGCAACTGCGCATGATGCGGCGGGCCTCGGAGAGCTCGGGCGGGAACGCATCGCGGATCTCCTCGATGAGATCGAGCACGGGGCCGATCTCGATCGTGCGCTTCTGGCTATTGCCGAGGGTCGGCTTCGACGCCTCGATCAGGTCGGTCAGCTCTTCGAACATTCCGATGACCACGGACTCGTCCATGGAACTCCTTCCAAACGCAACCAGCGATTGCCATGGGGTAAAATTTTAGTACGATTATGGCAATTGTGGACATTGTAGCAGCAGTTGCACGAAAACGGCCACACGACGCCAAGCTAGATGCCCTGATTTGCCTCTAGCCGGGCAGTGACCTCAAGAAACACGGTCGTGCAGCGCCTTCTCGACGCACGATGGTACCAGACCATGGATATCGCCGCCCATGAACGCCATCTCCTTCACGATCGACGACGAGAGGTACATGTGGTCGGGCGTCGACATGATGAAGACGGTCTCGATCTGCGGGGCAAGGCGGTAGTTGAGCGCCGCCATCTGGAACTCGTACTCGAAGTCGGTCACGGCGCGCAGCCCCTTGACGCAGACGCGCGCACCCAGTTCGTCGGCGAAGGTGACGAGCAGGTTATCGAAGGGTCGCACCAAGACGTTCGCGATCCCGCGCACGGATTCCTCGACGAACCCGACTCGCTCCTCGAGCGTGAACATCGTACCATCCGGATGCTTCGAACGCGATGCGGCCACGCCGACGATCACCTCGTCGAACAGCTGGGACGCCCGTGTTATCACGTCGAGATGGCCAGCTGTGATCGGATCGAACGTCCCTGGGACCAAGGCCCTGCGCATGAGAGCACCCTTCTCCTCGCCAGCTATCACCGTGCATGAAGCGCCGACCATCATATCGTTCATCACACGGCAAACGCCATGCTACGGAAGATTCGTCAACGCGCGGACGGTTCACCTTGCCCGAATGGACGTCACCCGCGATGGCGGCCGCCCTTCCACCCGATGCGTCGACGCCTCGAGGGGACGGTCCGAGCGAAAGAGCGCCCCCGAAGACGACGCCTCGCGCCACCTCACGCAAGCGGCCCCTTGAGTGCGAGTATGGTGACCCCCACGATGCCATAGGTCTTCTCCGCATACGGTGCGAGCACCCGGCCATCCAGCTGGGCAGGCGCACCGGACCCACCCGAGAAGTCACCGGCACGGTGCTCGTAGACGATGGTGCAGGGACGTGCGAGGCGACCGGCCCGGGCGAGTTGTTCGAGGAAGGACATGACCTCGGAGGACGGCAGGTCGTAGGGTGGGTCGAGGAGCACGAGTGAGAAGGGACCGTCTCCCAGTCGGCCGCGTCGTGCGGCGACGAGGCAGTCGGTCTGGTACAGCCGAGCCTCCTGTCGTGGGATGCCCAGTGCAGCGATGTTGCGGCGCACCGCATCGGCGGCGAGGCGGTCGCGCTCGTAGAAGACGCAGGCGGCGGCACCTCGCGAAAGGGCCTCGAGGCCCAGGGCACCCGAACCGGCGAACGCATCGAGCACGAACCCCTCGATGGCACCGCCCATGGCGGAGGTGACCGAACTCATCACCGCCTCGCGCACGCGATCGACGGTGGGACGGGTGTCCCGACCCTTGGATGTCACGAGCGTCCGCCCGCGCCAGGCGCCTGCGATGATGCGCAACCCCATCCCCTATCCCCCCTCTACGGTCTCATCGGAGAGCCGGGCGAAGGTCACGGCCACCTCGTGGGCAAGTGGGGCCAGACGCTCCGATGCAAGGTCGGGATCGGCGGCGAGCAGGGCGACCGCGTCGCCATGGGCGGCCTCGATGAGCCCGGCGTCACGGGAGACGTCCACCAGCCTCAGCACGGCGGCCCCGTGCTGGCGTACGCCGAGGATGTCACCTTCACGGCGCGTGGCCAGGTCCCTCTCGGCCAGCTCGAAGCCGTCCTCGGTCGAAGCGAGCGCCCCAAGGCGCTCCCGACCCTCGTCGGTCTTGGCGCTCGCGAGGAGGAACACCTCCCCGTCATGGGCGCCACGACCCACCCGGCCACGCAGCTGGTGAAGTTGCGAGAGGCCGAAGAGCTCGGCGTCCTCCACGATCATGACCGTCGCGTTGGGGACGTCCATACCCACCTCGACCACCGTGGTGGAGACGAGGATGTCCACCTCCCCGGCGGCGAATCGACCCATCACCTCGTCCTTCTCGGCGGGGCGCATGCGCCCGGTGAGGAGAGCGACGCGCTGATGGGGGAACACGTCGCGAGCGAGGAACGCGGCTTGCTGCTGCGCCGCCTTCGCATCGGAGATGTCGATACCCGAGTCGAGGTCGTCGAGCACCTGGAGCGCATCGCCCGGCGAGTCCTCGTAGCTTGCCTGGCGCCGCTTCGCGGGAACCCCCACGAGCGGGCAGACGATGTAGGCCTGATGGCCCTGCTCCACGGCATCCCGCACCGCGTCATATGCCTTGGCACGATCGGTGTCGCGCTTGGTGAGCAGCTTGGTGACCACGTGCGCGCCCGCACGTGGTCGCGTGTGCAGGGCGCTGCAGGTGAGGTCGCCGTAGAGCATGAGCGCGAGCGAGCGGGGGATGGGCGTCGCGGTCATGGCGAGCATGTCGGCACCCGGTCCCTTGGCGAGAAGGGCCGAGCGCTGCTCCACCCCGAAGCGATGCTGCTCGTCGATCACGACGAGCGTGAGGTGGTCGAAGACGACATCGGGTTCGAGCAGCGCGTGCGTGCCGAAGAGAACGCGCAACTCGCCGGAGGAGAGCCGCGCGAGGATGTCCGCCCGCTGCGTGACCGAGGTCGATCCCGTGAGAAGCGCCCAGGGGATATCCGCCGCATCGAGGAGCGGACCGACCTTGAGACCGTACTGCGATGCGAGCACCCCGGTGGGGGCCATCATCACGGCCTGGTTCCCGGAATCGACGGCGGCGGCGAGGGCATGGGCGGCGAGGACCGTCTTGCCGGTTCCCACGTCACCCAGAAGCAGGTGCTGCATGCAGCGAGGCTCCGCCATCTCCCCGAGGATCGCACCCAGGGCCTCGTCCTGCTCCCCCGTGAGCGTGAAGGGGAGCGCCGCTCGCAAGGCGGCGAGGTGTGGCCCGTCGACGAGGTGGGCCGTGGGGACGGTGTCCCTCTCGGACGCCCGGCGACGGAGCATGAGATGGAGCTGCAGTTCGAGTATCTCCTGGTAGGCCAGACGACGACGCGCCTGGGAACGTTCGTCCATCGACTGGGGGAAGTGGATCTGCCGCAGCGCCGCACCCAGCGACATGAGCCCGTGACGGCGGCGCAGATCCTCCGGAAGGCAGTCGAGCACGCCACTGGAATCGGCAAGCGCGGAGGAGATGAGCCGACGCATCCAGTTCGCCGAGAGGCCCTCGGTGCCGGGATGGATGGGGATGATGAGGCCGGTGGATGCGACCGAGACGCGATGGGGGGTCTCCTCCCCCGGCGTCGACAGCACGTCGACGAACGGCGAGCTCATCTGCTTGTATCCGTAGGAGAAGGCGACCTTGCCCGAAAGTGCGACGCGCATCCCACGAACCAGCTTGCGCGCCATCCACGGCTGTGAGAACCATACCGCCATCATCACGCCGGTCTCGTCCACGAGGGCCGCCTCGACGAGCTGCACACGCGGCTTGGGACGCTTGAGGGAGACCTGGTCGAGCACCCCCACCACGGTGACCGTCTCGCCGATGGGAGCCGTGGCGACCGTGGTCACCGTGGACATGTCCAGGTAGCGACGAGGATAGGTGGCGAGCAGGTCACCCACCGTCTCGATGCCGAGCTTGGCGAGAAGCCGCGCCCTCGATGCATCGACGAAACGCGCCGTGGTGACCGGCGCTTCGAGGAAGTAGGTCGCCGCCACACGGTCCATGGCCATCCGCTGTGCCATGGTGCCCCGCCCCTACTCGACGGAGAAGATGACGGGATAGACGGGCTGGTCACCCCGGTGCGCGTCGATCTCAAGGTCGGGGAAGCGCTCTGCGATGGAATCGGTGAGGCTCGCGAAGTCCTCCTCGGTGAGATCGCAACCTGCAAGGATCGTAAGGGTGTCGGTGTCCTCGTCCGCAAGACGGGAGATGAGCTCGAGCGTGACGTCGGAAATCGACGACCCCACCACGTCGAGCGAGTCGTTGGCGATGCCGATGATGTCACCCTCGTCGATATCGGTGCCGTCGGAGGCCTTGGCGCGCTTGATGGCGTGGGTGACCTCGCCGGTGCGCACGGCGTCGGCGGCCTCGGTCATCGCCGCCACGTTGTCATCGAGACTCGCCTCGGGATCGAAGGCGAAGAGCGCCGCGAACGCAGCGGTGACGCTCTTGGTGGGTACCACTGCCAGCGGCTTCTCGGAAACGTCGGCGGCGGCGTTGGCGGCCATGATGATGTTCTTGTTATCAGGGAGCAGCACGATCGACTTGGCGTTGACGCTCTCCGCCGCGGCGAGCAGGTCGGCCGTCGAGGGATTCATCGTCTGCCCACCGGACACGACCGCGTCGACGCCGAGCGAGGCGAGGATCCTCTCGTTGCCGACGCCAGAGGCCACGGCCACGATGCCGATCTCCTTCGCCGGGGCGACCGGAGCCTGCGAGGCGCCACCGGCGTCGGTGGTGGTGGCCGAGGCGCTGGCGTCGGCCGCGACGGCGGCGGTGCGCTCGTCGCTCTGCAGTCTCATGTTGTGGATGAACACCTCGGAGACCTGTCCGCGGTCGGTCATGTAGGTGAGAACCGCACCCGGCTCGTTGGTATGCACGTGCACCTTGTAATCGGGCTCCTCGCCAACGATGAGCTCGCAGTCGCCCATCGAGCCGAGGAACTCGATCGTCGCGTCCTTGTCTATCCCGTCGGAGCGAAGCAGGAACTCCGTGCAGTACAAGAACTTGCTACCAGCCCAGTCGTCGACCTGCTCGATGGCGACCTTGGGACCCGCGCCTTCGGAGGCATGCGCGCGGATGAGGGTCGAGGAGTCGGGGACGGACCCATCGGTGCCCATGACAGCCGACGAGAAGGCCTCGATGAGGATGGCGAGACCAAAGGCCCCCGAATCCACGACGCCGTTCTCCTTGAGCACGGGAAGCAGCTCGGGGGTGCGCCTGACGGAGGCGAACGCCTCGGTCGAGAGGGCGCTGAGCGCCTCGTCGCGGGACAAGCCCTCCTTGGCGGCCTTGGTCGCGGCATCGGCGGTGTCGCGAAGGACGGTGAGTATCGTGCCCTCGACGGGTTTCCGCACCGCCTTGAAGGCCACCTCGACGCTGCGGCGCATTGCCTTGTCGATGAGGGCGGCGTCGAAGACCTCGGCACCCGCGAGCCCCTCGCACAGACCACGGAGTATCTGGCTCGTGATGACGCCCGAGTTGCCGCGGGCGCCCATGAGCGAACCGTGCGTGACCGTCTTGCCGATCATGGCGAGGCCCGCGTCATCGGGCAGGGCGTCGAGCTCCTTGACCACCGTCTCCATGGTGAGGGACATGTTGGTACCCGTATCGCCATCGGGAACGGGAAACACGTTGAGGCGATTGACTTCCTCCTTGCGCGCCGAGAGAGCCGTTGAGGCCGCGGCGATACAGCTGATGTAGAAAGATGACATCGTTATTAGGCTCCGAAAGATAGGGAAAGGCTAGGCGCGACCGCGGATGCCCTGGACGTGGACCTCTATTGAAGCGATATCGACCTGTGCGAGGTCGGTGAGCACGAACCGGACGCCATCCGCGAGGTTGTGAGAGACCGTCGAGAGATTCGTTCCGTTCTCGATGATGACGTAGAGGTCTATGCGAACGCCCTCGTCCGTCGATTCGACGATGATGCCACGGCGCAGGCGCGCGGCGGGCAACAGCTTCGCGATGCCATCCGTGAGCGTGGGTGCGGCCATGCCGACGACGCCATAGCTCTCAAGCGCGGCATATCCGGCAAGGTCGGCGATGACCTCGTTGGAGATGCTCAGGGCGCCGGGAACCGTTTCAGACATGTGCTTCCCTCCTTCGGGGATATGGGACATGCAACCGCTGCCATGCGACCAGGCGTTGCAGGTACCCTGTCGCCTCCTGGAGAGGGCAGGGTCGGTTATGGAACATGCACGACAGTATAGTGTTCCCTCCCCCGTTTGTCGCGAGAGATGCCGTCACGTATCGCGCGGCGGCGACGGGCAAGCCGATGGCATCCGACACGACACGGCGTCAGCGCGAGGCGACCCGTCCGTGCGGGGCGTCGAACACGATGTCCTTGCGCTCTACGCCGAGGCGTACCGCCTCGGCGTAGACCCTCTCGGCGAAGGTGCCCGGCGCATCTGCCGCGAGCGAAGCGCCCTCGCCGTCGGGCGCGACCGCGAGCGAAGCGCCCTCGCCGTCGGGCGCGACCGCGAGCGAAGCGCCCTCGCCGTCGGGCGCGACCGCGACGACGACGCCCCCATACCTGCGGACGAGAGGAAGCGCGGCCACCACCGCGTCATAGCCCGCATCGCCGAAGCGCACCAGCGGCTTGCCATTGCAGATGCGCAACGCAGCCTCGAGGGCATCGAGGCTGCCGGTCTCGATCAGCAGGGGCAGGTCACACACCTCCCTGATGGCCTCGAGAACCTCGACCATCACCGCGGGCTCGTCGACCCCCGGCAGGCCCACGTCGACGGCGAGCACGTCGACGCCGTCGTCCCTCTGGTCCAACGCCTCGTCGACGAGGCGGTCGATGTCTCCGTCGAGCAGCGCCTGCGCCACCTCGGGGTTGCCTTCGGGGTCGATGCGGCACCCTATGACGACGGGTTCGATGTCCTGATCCGTGCGGTCCACGGCTGCAGGCGAGAGCGCCTCGGAGTCACCGGGCGCAGGTGGCACGCGCAGCATCCCCCCTCCGAGCTGCACCGCATGCGTGCCCGAGGAGACGAGGGCAAGGCCCTTGTCGGTCACGGGGGTGGGGCGCAGGCCCTGGCAGAGGTTCACCAGCTCGCAGATGTACGCGGGCGTGGTGCCGCAACACCCTCCCACGAGGTTGGCACCGTCCCCGACGAGTCGCGCCACCGATGCGGCGAACTCGTCGGGATCTATGTCATAGAGGGCAGCACCACCCTCCGTGTGGGGTAGACCGGCGTTGGGATTGAGGATGACGGGTCTCGAGGAGACCTCGATAAGGGTGGGCGCGGCGCGCTCCATCTGCAACGGGCCGAGACCGCAGTTCATGCCGTAGGCATCCACGCCGAGACCTTCGAGCAAGGCCACCATCGCCTTGACGTCGCCGCCGGTGAGAAGTCTGCCCGTCTCGCTGTAGACGTTGGTCACGAAGATGGGCAGACAGGCGTTCTCCTTCGCCGCCATCACGGCGGCCTTCGTCTCGTAGCTATCACCCATCGTCTCGATGATGATCGCATCGACCCCATCGCACCCCGCGCGCACCACCCGTGCGTACAGGGCCACCGCTTCCTCAAAGCCCAGGTCTCCAAACGGTTCGAGGAGTTTTCCCGTGGGACCCAGGTCGAGCGCGATGAAATGGGGACGCGCCGCCGGGGATATCCCCTCCGGGATAGGGGGGCGCGAGGATGACCGCGCATCTGCCGCCTGCGGCAATGGATCCCTCTCGATGCGGCGTCGCGCCTCGTTGGCGCAGGCGACGCCGGCCTTGACCACACGTTCGACCGTGAGACCGGAGTCCGCCGCACCTGAAGCCAGCGGAGGGTAGCTGAGCCCGTTGGCACCGAAGGTGTTGGTCGTGATGATGTTGGCACCCGCGAGATAGTAGCCGTAGTGCACTGCGATGATGGCCTCGGGGTGACTCACGTTCCACGTCTCGCTACGCTCGGGGGGCCTGAGGCCCTGCTGCTGGAGGAGCGACCCGGTGCCACCGTCAAAGAACAGGAGCTGCCGTTGCATCGCCGCACGGATGTCACGTACCCCATCGTCGCCAAGCGCATCTACCGTGTGGTCGTCCATGGCCTCACCATCCAGTCTGCAGCATGTGAACCGTCCCCTCAGCCTCCCAAGGACCCGATGACTCGCGTCAGACGTGTCCGAACCGCCATCGGGTCTCATCAGTATAGGTGCATGTCCGTGCCCTGGCAGTGGGCTAACGGGCCGAATGGCCCTTTGCGCGCAGCCGTGCGCGAACGACGACGCGCATGCGAAGCGGGTACGGGTAACCGCTGACCGCCGCAGGTGGGCATCGGACATCGCTCCGTTGAATTGCAGGGGTGGTCTGTGGTATCTTACGAAGGCTTTGCTCGAAGGTGTCGATGGCAGGCGGGCAATCGCGATCTGAAGCCGAGGAAACGTAATGAACCGGCGCGTCAATGCCGTTCCAAGTTCGCAAGGGAGTCGATTCACATGTCGAAAGTCTGCTCAATCTGCGGGAAGCATCCCGCCGCCGGTCGCAGCATCAGCCACTCGCACCGTGTCACGAACCGCGTCTTCCGCCCCAACGTGCAGCGCATCACCATCAAGGTGAACGGCATCTCCAAGAGGGCCAACGTCTGCACCGGGTGCATTCGCTCGGGCAAGATCGAGCGCGGATAGCTCCACCTCTTCGGTCGGCAACGTGCACGTGAAAGACGGCCGCATGCGTGGCCGTCTTCTTTTGTTGCCAGCACGTGACCATGCGCGCCGGGCACTCCCCATCCTCACCATAACCCGCAAACCGCTCACCGGCACTTCCTCCACGTCAGGATGAAACAAATCAGGTTCCTGACTTTATGATGTATGCCGGAACGGGATGGTGCTATATTCATTCAGGTACCTGAATGAATATTCTGACGATCATCGGAACGGGAGATACCATGACGGTCGACGACGAAGAACTCATGCAACAGCTCCAACGTGCGAGCATCCTCATGCGCCGCAGTCGACGCGCTCGTGTCAAGAACAGGGTCGACGAGCCCGAGAGGTCCTCGGAGCGCAGATGCGGTCATGGGCACAAGGGTCATCACGATGGCCGCGATACAGTCGCCTTCGACGATCCGGATGCCATGCATGGCTACGGCAACCACACGTGCCATGGCGGGTCGGGCCGTCATGGCCAGAACCGCATACTGGCCATCCTGGCGATGGGAGACGGCACAAGCCAGAAGGACCTCGCCTATCTCCTGGGAATCCGTCCCCAGTCGCTCTCCGAAGCCCTCGACAAGCTAGAGGAGTCCAAGCTGATCGAGCGCAGACACGGCTCAGACGACAAGCGCATCGTCAACGTCCACCTCACCGAAGCCGGCCTCCAACGTGCGCGCAGGGTCGCCGAGGACCGCAAGAAGGCGGCGGCGTCGATCTTCTCGGTACTCTCCGAGGACGAGAAGGTGCAGTTCTCCACGTCGATGGAGAAGATACTCGCGAGCCTTGTCGATCGACTTTCCGACACAGATCCCCGGAGCGACGCGGAGTAGCACGCTTTCACCGACCATGCCCTGACGGATGAGACAGACGCCGTCGGGAAGGTGCCGAGGAGCCCCGCCCGATAACGGACGGGGCTCCTCTCGTGTCACGGGCTGCCCATCGTGGGTGGATGACGGAAGGTGGACAGGCTAGCCCCGGTCGACGTCCCAGGTGATGATCGCCCAGGTGATGGTGCGCCGATGGTCGAGCGTGAAACGGACGGCCTTGCGACCCGTACCCGTGATGGGGATGCCAGGTCCGTCGCTGATGGCGACGAGATGCTCCTTGAGGTAGGCGTCGATGCGTCGACGCTCGGCCGTCGTGAGCGAATCGAACGAGGCGCAGCTCCTCTCATAGGCCTCATCGAACGAGGCGTAGCCGTCGGACTTGGCGCTTTCGACGTACGAGACCGTCGGGAGTATTCCCTCCTGGACGAGGATGAGGACGCAGTAGAGCCACTCGCCCCCCTTGCGCAGGGGGCGGCCGAGCTCACGGGCCAGGCGGGCATCGACGTGGGGATACCCATCGGTCCGGACAGCGATGCAGACGCGTCTGCGGGCGACGCCATCGAGTTTGAGGAGCGCGGACTTGAGGTCGTCGACGATGAGCGAGCGGCAGGCGATGGCCACGTCGACGGACTTCTCGGCAAGGCCGCGCGCGGCCCAGTCATCGTCCCAGCTCAACACGAGCGGAAAGATGGTGGAGAGGTTCCGGTCCGCGGCCTGCCGTTGCACGGCCTCGACCATCCGCGGCGCGAAGTCGGCGGCGATGACCTTCCGTCCCGTCTTCGCGAGCGGGATCGCGAGCGAGCCGGTGCCGCACCCCATGTCGAGGGCCGACTCGTCG
The DNA here is from genome assembly GCA_015655215.1 of Coriobacteriia bacterium. Lineage (GTDB taxonomy): Bacteria > Actinomycetota > Coriobacteriia > Coriobacteriales > RUG033 > JAATFL01. The sequence continues at coordinate 149,504 of JAATFL010000012.1, read as the reverse complement.
GGGCGAAGGTCGAGCTTCTCGATGAAACGCTCGATGAAGCGGTCGCCCTCGCCGGAATCCCTGGGCGACGCGGCCATGCGATTCCAGAATTCAGGGTTGCGACGGATATAGTCCGCACCTTCGTGCTCGCGCTCTATGTCCTGCCATTCGGCCGCCCAGTCACCTTCGAGGAGTTTGGAATCCACCACGTCACCCATCCCTTTCGATACGACATCCCGGACTACCCGTACGCGGGCTCGTGGCTGCCCATCCCCGCAGGCGAGGACCCGCTAGGGCACCGACACCATGCAAGCCCCGGGCGATAAGGCTGAAGGCCTGGGTGCGTGCTCAGCGTACCCCACGTGGGATGATGACGAGCACCGTGCCCGAGAGAACCTCGATGCGGGCTCGTGCGGGGTCCACGATGTAGTTGGAGAGGCCCCTGTCGCTCAGTGCCGACAGGAAAAGACCATCTCCCTCCCAGCGCAGACCCTCCGCGCAGATGCGGGCTCCCTCGCCGAGGGCGATGACCGACACCGTCGCGCTCTCGACGCATCCCAGATGTGACAGCTCGATGCTCGATCGCCCCACCTCGGCGTCGAGCACAAGGGCCAGGCACCCGTCCTCGACGATGACGGGTGCGAGGTGCGAGGTGCAGGCGAGCGAGCCCACCGTGGCGAGCAGGTGGTCGAGCCTGCCTCCCAGCGCCGACGTGATGACGAGGAAGGGAGTGCCGACACCAGGGGCCGCACGCGTGAGGACAGGGGCAGAACCCGTGGTCGGATCATCCTGCATCCGGGACGTCTGCCCGAGCATGCGCAAGGCCAGCCCCAGATCGCTCTCGTCCTTCTCCCATGGATAGGCCTGCTGCCTCGCTCCGGCATCCCGGCACCATACGATGGCCTCGGATGCGAGAGAGTCCAGATCGCCAACCACCACGTCGGGGATCACACCCGCATCACGGCATGTCTGTGCCCCCGCATCCGCGGCGATGACCTCCCGTGCTCCCTTGGCGAGATGCGCCACGAGCTGCGCGCTCGCACGTTCCGGTGAACCGGAGACGAGGAGCCGATAGGGGCCTGCAGGGAGGATGAGGGCGTCATCGACGCCTGCGCTCGCACTGGGCAGGGCGTTGGGCACGCTCGACCGCGAAGGATAGCTCGGGTGGGGTTTGGCGGCGGGAGGAGGGATCACGGGGAGGGGCGATGTCGACTCGTCGACACCCTCCCGAGAGGCACGGGCCGCTTCGTTCATCAAGGCTCCTCTCGATACGCGCGAGACCCCGTCACGTCGTCGCGTCGTCGGACACGAATCTCCACCATTCAATCCTACGCCATCGCCCGCGCGGAAGGTATGTGCCATGACGTTGATGGCGGATATACCCATCCCGACATCACGGACGCTCCCATCGGGCGGCGAACTCGCGCATGGACCCGACCACGTGGCACGGCCGACGGGCCGTGCTCCCGCGAAAACAGGCCGTCGGGGGGACAAAACGGCGGCGGGTGGGTAACCATCGACGCCGTCGACGCATGCCCCGCCTAAAATGTTCCCTGCATCTGCACAGCATTGACACGAAGGAACGTGAACCATGCCTGTCTACGAGTACCGCTGCCCCTCATGCGATACCGTGTTCGACTTCGAACGCGGTATGCGCGATAAATCCGTCATCCACTGCCCCGAGTGCGGGACGGACGCCGTACGCGTCTACACCCCTTCGGGCATGATCCTCAAGGGAAGCGGCTTCTTCAACACCGACTACAAGGGTGACGGGGAACGCACGAAGGAGGCGAAGATGGACAAGTCCGCCGACGAGGCCAAGCACCCTGACGCCACCGCCAATGCCGACACGGGCACCGCGGCATCGAAGGCTCCGAACTGCCCTGTCGCCACGGGCGCATGTCAAGCTTGCCCCGCCGCGAACTGACGCGTCCCGGCGTGTTCAGGCACGTACCGCCACGGCCTCGACCTCGAGGAGCGCACTCTTCGGCAGCGAACTCACCTCGACGCACGTCCGCGCGGGGAACGGCTGCGTGAAGTGCTTCGCGTAGATGGAGTTGACCGTGCCGAACTCGCCCATGTTGGTGATGTAGACGGTGGTCTTGAGCACCTTGTCCATCCCCGAACCCGCCGCTTCGAGCACGGCTGCCAGGTTGGTGAAGGCACGCTCGGCCTGCTGTGCGATGTCACCGATGAGCTCGTCGGTGGCCGGGTTGATCGCGATGACCCCCGAGGTGAACACGAGATGGTCCTCGACCATCGCCTGCGAGTACGGACCGACCGCCGCCGGAGCCGCATCGGTATGAATTGCCTCTGCCATGTTGACCATCCCTCTCGATCCTCGAAGGTACCCTGGGCGAACGTCCTCGACATCCCGGACGGATGTCGACACCGACCATTGTAGACTCCGCACGCGAAGAGGCTCGCTGGTCACGACCCATCATACGGGAAGGGCATGCGCCGTTTCCCCGATCGATGGCCATCGGCATCGAGGACGGGGCTATACTACGGGCACATGGGTCGAGCACAGACGACGGATGAGGGCGCTGCCCGTATCACCGCGAGGAGGATCGTATGCAGCAGGACGTCTCACTGCGGTTGCTCTGCCTCCTCATCGGCTATCTTCTTGGCTGTATCCTCACCGCCGACGTGGTCTCCCGCCACGTGACCGGCACCTCGGCCTTCCTGATCGGCACCAAGAACCCCGGCATGGCCAATATCCAGGAGATGCTTGGGAGGCGATGGGCGGCCATCACCCTCGCCGGTGACATGGCCAAGACCGCCGCCGCCTGCCTCATCTGCGCGCTCTCCTTCCCCAGCCTCGGCCCGCTTGCGATCCTCTATGCCGGAACCGGGGCCGTGCTTGGGCACAACTTCCCCTTCTGGCACCGCTTCAAGGGTGGCAAGGGCGTGACCGTGACCTGCACCGCCATCTTCGCCTTCTCCCCCGGTTGGGGTCTTCTCGCCTGTGCCATCGGCCTCGCGGCCGAGTTGGTGAGCGCCTATGCCTGCGTCGGAGCCGTGACGATCACGTGCTGCTTCGTCGCGCTCATGCTCATCGTTGGGGCAGGCGGCGAGGTCGTCGCCACCGCGCTGCTCCTCACCGTGGTGATGTTCTACGAGCATACGTCAGCGCTCCTGGGGATTCGCGCGCACACGACCCCGCGAGTGCACATGTTCAAGGGCCATGGGAGGTAGGTGCCCTGGCAAGCGTACCTAAGGGAATCGGGCTCGACGGGGATCGATTCCCGTCGAGCCCGATTCGTGTAAGGTCATACCAGCCGAGAGACCCGTGGCGCCACCGAGGACGATGTCCTGAACGATGGTCTCGATGCGGTGGGCGATGTGGCCGTCAGAAGCGCACCGCACCGTCGCCGTTGGTGCGGCAGGTCTTGATGAAGCGGACCGTGTGGTCGGCCGAGTTCATCACGACGGACTCGGTGGTGATGGAACCCCCCTCGTGGGAGACACCCGAGACCATCTCGCCATCGGTGACGCCGCAGGCCACGAAGGCGGCGTCGTCACTGCGCACGAGCATGTCCATCGTGAGCACGCCGTCAAGGTTGACGCCGGCGGTCTTCTCGGCACGCACGCGCTTCTCCACACCCTCCTCGTCGACGCCGAAGTCGAAACGACCCATGAAGACGCCACCGATAGCCTTGAGGCCCGTGCAGGCCAAGACGCCCTCGGGTGCCCCGCCGGTGCCCATGTACAGGTCGATGCCGGTGCCGGGGACCGCGGTGGCGATGGCGCCAAAGACATCTCCGTCGCCGATGAGGCGTATGCGGGCGCCGGCCTCGCGCACGGCCTTGATGAGGTCGGCATGACGGTCACGCTCGAGGATGCAGACGTTGACTTCGGAGACGGGCTTGCCGAGGGCCTCGGCGACGGCCGCGATGTTCTCGGCCGGGGTCTTGTCGACGTGCACCTTGCCCACGCACGCCGGGCCGGCGGCGATCTTCCGCATGTAGGTATCGGGGGCGAACAGCAGCGCACCGCGCGGTGCGACGGCGATGGTGGTGAGGGCGTTGGCCTGGTTGTAGGCGCACAGGTTGGTACCCTCGAGCGGGTCGACGGCGATGTCGATCTCCTCGCCGCCGCGGCCGAGCTCCTCTCCGATGAAGAGCATCGGGGCCTTGTCACGTTCGCCCTCTCCGATGACGATGCGTCCCGAGAAGCTCATCTCGTTGAACGCCTTGCGCATGGCGGACGTGGCGGCTTGGTCGGCGGAGACCTTGTCACCCTTGCCGTTCCACACGGCAGCATCGATGGCTGCGAGTTCGGCGACGTTGACGATCTCCATGATGCGGTTTGCCTGCATGCTTCCTCCTTGACGACGATGCCGGCTCGGTGCCGGTCATCGATGGATGGTGGCGCTCGGCGCGTATGGGCACGCGTCTTCGACAGCCGGACACGCGAGAAGCGACGAGACACGGCTTGGGACCAGTCCGTCAGTATACGGGTTTGACCCCGAATGACCTAGCTGACCCGCACGAGCTTCACTGCGAAGTGCGCGTCGGGTCCGCCAGGGTAGGTGCGGGTGCGAAGATACCCCTCCGGCGTCACCTGGCCGGCAAAGTCCGCGGGAAGCAGGCTCGAGACATCCTCGACCTCGAACCCGGCACCAGGCTCGGTGGTAAGGAAGCGCTCGATGACGTCCTCGTCCTCCTGTCGCAGCACCGTGCACGTGGCGTAGACGATGAACCCGCCGATCTCGCAGGCATGGCTCGCGGCCTGCAGCAGGCGCCCCTGCAGAGACGAGAGGTGCGCGATGCCCTCCGGGGTGATACGCCACCGCTCCTCAGGGTGGCGGCGAAGCGTCCCGAGACCGGAGCAAGGTGCGTCGACGAGGATGCCCGAGAAGCGCCGAGGAAGTCCCTCCACCTGCTTGAGCTTGGTGGCGTCCCCGGTCACGGGCGTGACACCGGGTACGGCGAAGGCCTTGAGGCGGTCCGCAAGGACCTGGGCCTTGAACGCACGGTCGTCGATGGCGTAGAGCAAAGGTGGGCTGGGGATCGCAGCACCCGTCTCCCCCACCGCACCGCCCGAGGCGCGCAGGGCGTCGCCCTGCAGCAAGATGGTCTTGGTTCCACGGCCGCTTCCCACCTCGAGGAAGGCCTCGCCCGGCAGCGGCGTGGCGAGCCAGGCGACAAGCTGCGCCGCAGCATCCGACACGAGCACGCGGTGCTCGGCGAGCTCGGAGGACGACACGGCACGCACGGGATCGTCCATCAGATAGCAACCGGGGACCCCGAACGGAGCGGGGTCGAGCCCTACCGCCGTAAACGAGGTGACAACCTGGTCGTCGGTGGCGAGGTACGGGTTGACGCCGACGTACACCGGGGCCACGCCCTGGGCGACCTCCATGAGTGCGACGGCCTCCTCACGACCCCGGTCGGCGATGATGCGAGTCGCCAACCAGGTGGGGAACCCGTACTGACGGGCGAGCGCAGCGGTGTCGACCTCGGGGTCGCCCCAGGGGAACGACTCGGCACGCAGGACGAGCTTGCGAAGGACGGCGTTCGCCATCCCCGCCGCCCGAGGCTCGATGACACGCACAAGCTCGACGCCCTGATCGACCGCTGCGTAGGGTGACTTGTCGAGGAAGAGTATCTCGTAGGCGGAGATGCGCAGCGCGTCGCGCACACCCGGCTGCACGTCGGCGGGACGCGTGAGGAGCGCGTCGAGGGCGTCGTCGAGCACGCCTTGCGTGGAGATGACCCCGTAGGAGAGGAGACGCGCAAACGCCTTGTCCTCCGACGAGGCGTCCGAATGGACCGTCACCGATTCGATGACGTTGCGCACGAACGCGTTGCGGTTGCGCACCTCCCCCATCACCTCGAGTGCGAGCAGTCGAGCCTGCGAGGCCCGTGACGATGCCTTCCCGCCAGAGACGTCACGCAGGTCACGGGCACCCATCTCGGCACCGCGCGCCTTACGCGAGCGCTGGGAACCACGGCGATCGGGGCGCCGGGGGTTCGACGACGGGGGGGAGTCGCCGGGGCGGTTGGTCGGCGTGCGACCGTTAGGGTCTTTCAAGATATGATTCCTTCCCAGGTGAGGGGCGTGTTGTCCTTGTGACCGGCAAGCCACGAGCACACGTCCATGGTGCGCTTGCCGTCGGGTCTGAGGGTGAGCACCTCGAGCGCGCCATCGGAGAATCCAAGGAAGAGTCGATGCCCGCACACGGACACCTCCCCGGAGACTATGCTCGGGGCCGAGCATGTCGAGGCGGCGACCGCCGCCGTCTCGTCGGAGTTGAGGCCTCCGGCGACCGTGTCGACCTCGTCCACGTCGGCCATCCCGTCCCCGTCCAGATCGGTGCCCGGACGCTGAGCCGAGACCACCGTGAGCGGATGACCGCCCAGGACTATCCGAGAGGGAGCCTGGTGCGAGCTCGCGCGCACGCGACGATCGGCCACGAGGGCACTGATGTCCGGGAAGAGATACAGCTCGCCTTTCCTGATCTTCTCCGCATAGGTGGCCTCCCCCTCGTCCTGTCGCACCCATTGCACGGTGCCGGTGGCGATGCGGTCGAGGGCCTCGATCAGGATGCGACCGCCCAGGGCGGAGAGCTCGTCGAGAAGCTGCTGGAAGTTCTTATGCCCCGAGGCGGCGAAGCCCATCAGGCAGTAGCCGCCGGTATCGAGCCCCTTCTCGATGCGCATGATGGAGACGCCGAGCGTGTCATCACCCGCGAGGATGGCTCGTTGGATGGGAGCCGCACCACGCCACTTGGGCAGTGCCGAGGCATGGACGTTGATGAACCCCTGGCGCGGAACGTCCAGGAGCGCTGGGGGCACGAGGATCCCCAAGCCGGCGACGATGACGATGTCGGGAGACTGCCGCTCGATACGCTCCTGGATCGCCGGGCCATCAAGGGAGTTGACCTTGACGATGGGTAGCCCGAGCGACGCCGCGGCCTCGGCCACCGCCGAGGGAACCTGCTGCGAGCCGCGCTTGGACACGGCGTCGGGTCGGGTGTACACCTCGACGACGTCATGATGTGCGGCGACGGCACGTAGCGAGGGAATCGCGAAATCGGGTGTCCCCATGAATATGACCTTCATAACCCACCTCCCAACAACGCGAACCCACCGCGTACCATGAACCGCATGCCCCGCCCATCAGACCGGCGGTTCCCACGAGGACGGCCAGACCCGTCCAAGACCTAACCGTCGCCCACGTCGCCGGGCTTCGCACCCCGGGCGAGGGCTTCCCGATAGACGCGAAGGGCATCGATGCGGGAGATGGGATCGAGGTTCTCGAAGATGGTCTTGCCTTCGAGGTGGTCGAACTCGTGCTGCAGGCAGTGGGCGAGCAACCCCTCGGCCTTCTCGTACACGACCTTCTCGCCACGCTCGTTGGTGCATTCGGCGGATACGGAGACGTACCGTCTCACATCGAACGAGCAGCCGGGGATGGATAGGCATGCCTCCGACACCACGGCCGTCTCGTCGGAATGCCAGGTGATGTGCGGGTTTATCAGCACCTGTGCGTGCGTGCGCGCGCCGTCCTCGTCATCCGGGGCCACGTCGATGACCACGATGCGCTTGAGCACGCCGACCTGCGGACCGGCGAGACCGACGCCGTTGTTCTTGTACATCAACGAGACCATCTGCCGCGCGAGGTGCTCGACCGACGCATCATCGGGATCGATGGGGGCGCACACCTCCCGCAGCAGCGGATCGGGTGACAGGATGATCTTCATGGTACTCACTCCTAGCTGACGCTCTCTGAGAAGAACCTTCCATGCGTCGAGGCGACGGCGTGCCCCCAGTATACGGAGGGGCGCCCGTCGCGACGGGGCATACGCCATTCTAAAACAGATTGACCGGATCGGTGTCGACGGCCATGGAAACACCTTCCATCGGCTTGCGTAGACGCATGGCCCGCCCGACCAAGCCGGGAAGGTCCGCGCCGAGGGGGGCCTTCACGAGGATGTGCCAGCGCCAGAGCCCCTTGCGCCGCTCGATGACGCAGGGGCTTGGCCCCAGCACCTGCCAGGTGTCATCAGCGTCAGGTGACCCCGCGTCGCACCCGAAGTCGAGCGTACGGTGCGAGGCATCGACGGACCCGTGCAACACGAGTTCGCGTACGTGAGAGGCGAGCTTTTGGGCCGCACGTGCCACGACGGCCCCGTCGCTCCCCCAGAGCAGCACGTTCGCGAGACGACGATAGGGCGGATAGCCCAGAAGCTCGCGCTCCGGTAGGTCGGCGGCGAGCAGGATGTCACGGTCGTGTGCCGCCCCCGCGCGGATGGCGGGATGCGTCGGCCAGTAGGTCTGCACGATGACGCGACCGGGCCTGTCGGCGCGTCCGGCACGTCCGGCCACCTGCTCGATGAGCTGGAACGTGCGCTCGCCGCTGCGGAAGTCAGGCAGGTTGAGCGCCGTGTCCGCGTTCAGCACCGCCGCGAGCGTCACGTCGGGGAAGTCAAGCCCCTTGGCGATCATCTGCGTGCCGAGAAGGACCCCGCGCGGAGCGGCGATGAACTCGTCGAGCAAGCGGGCATGGCCACCCTTCCCGACGGCGCGCACCGAGTCGGCGTCCATGCGCACGATGGGTGCCCGGGCCGCACCGTCCTCGCCGAGGCGTTCGCGGAAGAGCGCACCGAGCTCTCCCTCGACGCGCTCGGTGCCCGCACCGAGCTTGCGGAGATAGGGACTTGCGCACGAGGGGCAGAGCACCGGCGCCGGGTAGCGTCGGCCGCATTGATGGCACACGAGCTCGTTATTCCGCTCGTGGTAGGTGAGCGAGGTGGAGCACTGCTCGCAGCGCGGCACGTACCCGCAGGCACGACACTCGAGGAAGCTCGCGAAGCCACGCCGGTTGTAGAGCAGCACCGCCTTCTCATCGCGCCCGATCGTCTCCATGAGCGCCTCGACGAGGGCGGGCGAGAACATCGAACGATGCCCCTTGGCGAACTCGGCGCCCATATCGACGACCGTCACCGGAGGCAGCGGGCGCCCACTGGGGCGCTGGGGCATCTCGACGAGACGCCAGTCGCCCTCCTTGCACCGGTGCAGCGTCTCGACACTGGGCGTCGCACTCCCCAGCACGAGCGCGGCCCCGCGCTGACGAGCCATGTGCGCGGCGACGTCGCGGGCCATGTAGCGTGGCGAGCTGTCCTGCTTGTAGCTTCCCTCGTGCTCCTCGTCGATGATGATGAGGCGCACGTCTGCCACGGGGGCGAACAGCGCCGAGCGAGCACCCACCACCACACGGGCCGCGCCGGTGCGGAGAAGGTCCCACTGGTCATAGCGCTCCCCCACCGAGAGGCGCGAGTGCAACACGGCGACCTGGTCCGCGAAGCGGGCACGGAACCGCCCCACCGTCTGGGGGGTGAGCGATATCTCGGGTACGAGGACGATGGCACCGCCACCCTGCTCGAGCACCCGGCGGACCGAGCGCAGGTAGACCTCCGTCTTACCCGAACCGGTAATTCCGTCGAGCACCACGACATCGCCCCTACCTGCGGCGACCGCCTCCCCTATGGAGCCGAGGGCGGCGACCTGACCCCCCGTGAGCGTCACGTCATCCCCCTCCTGTGCAGGGAGCGGCACCGCACCGCGGATGCGCCGGCGCACCTCGATCTCGACGACCTCCCGCCGTTCGAGCGCCTTGAGCACCGAGGCGACCGGGGTGCCGCCATCCAAGGCGAGCTCGGGTACGCGCATCGCGCCTGCCCGTAGCGCGGCGACGATCTCGCGTTGCCGCGGCGCATTGGCCGGCGGGACGTAGGTCCTGCCATAGGGGGTGAGGTGTACCCAGCGGTCGTCGACCTGCCCCGTCTCACGTGCGATGACCTCCCAGCTCACCGAACCGTCGGCGGCCACGTGCCGCACCGCCTTTGAGACGGGACCGGGGGGCGTGAGCAGGTGAAGCGCATCAGAGAGCGGCGCAACGTACTCGGAGGCGACCCAAGCGGCCGTCTGCGCCGCGATCTCGTCGAAGTAGGGTCCCCCCAGCACCGCGCGGATGGGCTTGAGACGTCCCATCGCCACCTGCGTGCCATCGGAGATGCCCGTCACGTACGCCACGGCCGGACGGTTGCCGAAGTCCACGCTCACGGCACACCCCACGGCCACCTCACCGGCCAGCTCGTCCGGGACGAGATAGTCGAAGGGGTGGTCGAAGGCACGCGTGGCTACGTCGATGACCGCCTGGGCGATGAGCACGATGGGTTCCCGATAGCCTCTCCCGGCCTACTGGCCGCGGTAGTGGTTGATGAGGCAGCCGTCGAGGATGATCTGACGCTCCTCGGACGTGAGCTCGGGCATGGTGAGGGTGAGCGTCGAGAGGGACGTGGAGGCATCGTCGGGACCGCCCTTCGCGCCCGTGTGCACGATGGCGGCGACGATGGTGGGCGCAGCCGTCTCGAGCGCCTCGCGCAGGCCAGGCAACAGCACCACGTCACCCACGGAGAATGCAGGATCCTCGGCGGAGGTGAAGGGCACCATGCCCCAGTTGATGAGGTTGGAACGATAGCGCTTCGTGGCATATTCGCGTGCGATGTTGGCCCAGCCGCCCAGCACCTTCTGGCAGCTTGCAGCCTGCTCGCGGGCCGAACCGTCCCCCGGCTTGCGAGCGTATATGACGCTCCCGATGCCGAGGACCTCGGGCGCGACCGCGTCCGCATAGCCGGCAGACGTCAAGACCGCCCGAGCGGTCGCGTACCAGGCGGGCTCCGCGTCGACATCCGCGGCTTCGGCGGAGGCGGTATCGGAGAGCGCGAGGGCTACCTGGCGGGCGCGCTCGACGGCCTGAGCCTCCTTGGCGCGACCGACATACCCCGGGTCGCGGCGCGAGAGGGTGAACTCGGCCAGGCGCGACGGGTTGGAACGATACGACGAGGTCTCGCCCGAGGGTATGATCTCGTCGGTGGTGGTCACGTCGTCCTCGATGAGCGAGGCCACTCGTAGCAGGAGGTTCTCGGGCAACGCGGCCATGTCGGGCCAGTTGGTGATGTTGGGACCGATCACGAGCGGCTCATCGGGATGTGGATCGCCAAAGCCGGCGTAGATGCGCTTGGCGTAGACCGACCCGTCGTAGTGGTACGGTGGCCGGGTGAACTCGGGATCGAGGTCGGTGGCCGCGGTGATGGCACCGTGGTTCACCGCCGTAGCGGCGATGGACCGGGCATCCATGAGGGCGACCGAGGCGACCTGCCCCTCACCCGGGCGCGCACCCTCTCGGTTGGGGAAGTTGCGCGTGGCATGTCGGATGGAGAAGCCCTGGTTCGAGGGCACGTCCCCCGCGCCGAAGCATGGACCGCAGAACGCGGTGCGGATGATGGCACCCGACCTGACGAGAGAGGCCATCGTCCCGTTGGCGGCAAGCTCGAGCCAGGCCGGCTGGCTTCCCGGGTAGATGGAGAGCGCGAAGGCCCCATTGCCCACGTCGTGACCGGCGAGGATATCCGCCGCATCGACGATGTTGTCGTAGGTGCCACCGGAGCAGCCGCCGATGAAGCCCTGCGTCGCATGCAGCCGTCCATCGGTCACGAGCCGCGAGAGGCCGAGCGAACCCGGTTGGACGCCGAGCTGCTCATGGGCACGGCGCTCGGTGAGGTGCACGATCTCGTCGAGGTTATCGTTCAACTCGTGGATCGTGTAGGCGTTCGAAGGGTGGAACGGCATCGCGATCATCGATTCGAGCGAGGCGAGGTCGATCTCTATGGCACCGTCGTAGTAGGCATCGGTTCCCGGTTCGAGCGCCTCGTAGTCGTTGGCACGGCCATGCATCACGAGGTAGCTGCGCGTGACCTCGTCGGTGACCCACACCGATGAGAGGCAGGTCGTCTCCGTGGTCATCACGTCGATGGCGTTGCGGTATTCCTGCGAGAGCCCCTCGATGCCCGGGCCCACGAACTCGAGCACCTTGTTCTTGACGAACCCGGTTGAGAAGACCGCTCCCACCAAGGCGATCGCCACGTCGTGCGGGCCCACGCCCGGCCGGGGCGAGCCGAGAAGGCGCACGGCGACGACCCCCGGGCGCTCGACATCGTAGGTGCGCCCTAGCAGCTGCTTGACGAGCTCGCCGCCGCCCTCGCCCATCGCCATCGTGCCCAGGGCACCGTAGCGGGTGTGCGAGTCGCTACCGAGGATCATCTTGCCGCAACCGGCGAAGTTCTCGCGCATGAACGAATGGATCACCGCATCGTGCGCCGGTACGAAGATGCCCCCATAGCGCTTCGCCGCCGAAAGACCGAAGACGTGGTCGTCCTCGTTGATGGTGCCGCCCACGGCGCAGAGGCTGTTGTGGCAGTTGGTGAGCACGTAGGGAAGCGGGAAGTGGTCGAGGCCGCTCGCACGCGCCGTCTGGATGATGCCCACGTACGTGATGTCATGTGAGGCCATCGCGTCGAACCTGATGCGCAGGTGCCGGGCATCGTCGGAGGTGTTGTGAGCGTCGAGGATCCGGGAGGCGATGGTGCGCTTCGCGCCCTCCTCGGGTGTGGTGACGATACCCGAGGCGGCGCGCTTGGCGGCACCGCCGTCGTCGACGAAGAACTCTCCATCGCGATAGAAGACGCCATTGTCGATAAGGGTGATCATGCATGCCTCCAAACGAAGCGAGCGAACGAGATGGCCGCGGCGCGCAAAGTGGCGACGACGATGGGTGGATCGACGGCGGTGAGGGACGGCGACGCCGCCAGAGGGTCCCTAGCATACCCGAAGACGCAGGCACCCACCGGGATGGATCCGATGGGTGCTCTTCGCGCTGGTGCTCCCGGTACCTACCCGCGAAACGCCGTGATGCCGTCGACGACCTGCTGCTCGAACGCCATGAGCTCCTCGTCGGACATCGCCCACTGGTGCGAGATCGTACCAAGCGGCATCTCGTACCCGCTCTTCTCGATCATCTCGGCAACCTCCTTCTGGCCAAGGGACGCCCAACCGTAGGATCCAAACGGGATGGCGGCACGACCCTTCCAGCCGGTATGGGGCGAAAGGCCCTTGAGGTAGGCGAGGAACCATGCGACGGTGGGAAGCATACCGCTGTTGAGGGTGGGGGTTCCCACGGCGAGGTAGCGCGATGTGAGTATCTCGGGCATGACGTTTGAGATGTGGTCGACCTTGAGATCGAAGAGCCGGCAGGGCACGTCGAGCCTCACGAAGGCATCGACGACGGCGAGCGCCATCCTCTCGGTGGCATGCCACATCGAGTCGTAGACGACGACGGCCGTCTCGTTCGAGGTGGGGGCGCACCACTCATGGTAGAGGGAGAGGATCCTCGCGACGTCGGAGCGCCAGATGACGCCATGGCACGGGGCGATCATGTCGAAGTCGAGGCCGTCGAGCGCCTCGAGCGCCTTGCCCACGTTGAAGCCATAGGGCATGACGATGTTGGAGTAGTACTTTCGCGCCTCGTAGAGGGCTTCCTCGACCTCGACCTCGTCGTCGAAACGGCGGTCGCTCGCGAAATGCTGGCCAAAGGCGTCGTTGGAGAAGAGTATCTTGTCGAAGGCGTCGTACGTGACCATGTTGTCCGGCCAATGCACCATCACCGTCGCGACGAAGGTGAGCGTCCGCGTGCCGATGCAGAGGGTATCGCCCGTCTTGACGGGGCGATAGGGAAGGTCGTCGCCAAAGTGGGCCCTCAGCCCGCTTTCGCCATGGGGCGAACTCGTGATGAGGTCGGCGTTGGGACACAGTTCCATGATGCGAGGGATGGCGCCGGAGTGGTCCTCCTCGACATGGTTCGAGACGACGTGCCGTATCTTGGCGGGGTCGATGAGAGCCGAGACGCGCTCGATGAGCTGATCCGAGAACTGCACCTTGACGGTATCGATGAGCGTCGGCTCGTCGTCAAGGATCAGATAGGCGTTGTACGTCGATCCGCGGTCGGTCGTGTAGCCATGGAAGCTGCGCTCCGTCCAATCGACGGCGCCAACCCAATAGACATCGGGTTTCACCTGTACGGGTTTGAACATCATGACCTCCTTCTCGGTATGTCCCCTTCGGGGGGCACGATCCAGACACCTATGATGATAGTACACGTTTGGATGGCACGCGCCCTGCGACTGTGGGAGAGATCGCCCAGGTCCACCCGAATGGGGAGTGAGACCGAGAAGACGAGAGGCACCCATCGAAAACCTTCGATGGGTGCCCCGGATTGACCTCATGCGCCCGTCTCGCCGACGGCGACGGGCATCTCGATGCCCCTTACTGCTCGGCGACGGCCTCCTTGAGCGCATCGATGCGATCGGTGCGCTCCCAGGTGAACTCGGGGAGCTCACGGCCGAAGTGACCGTAGGCCGCCGTCTTCTGGAAGATAGGCCGACGCAGGTCGAGGTCGTGGATGATCGCACCGGGACGCAGGTCGAACACCTTGTCGACCGCAGCCTCGATCTTCTCCACCGGCTCGGTCTCCGTGCCGAAGGTGTCGACGTAGATGGAGAGCGGGCGGGCGACGCCGATGGCGTAGGCGAGCTGTATCTCGCAGCGCGTGGCGAGGCCGGCAGCCACGATGTTCTTGGCAACCCACCGTGCCGCATAGGCGGCAGAGCGGTCCACCTTGGTGCAATCCTTGCCAGAGAAGGCCCCGCCGCCGTGACGGCCCATGCCGCCATAGGTGTCGACGATGATCTTGCGGCCCGTGAGACCGGTGTCACCCATGGGACCACCCACCACGAAGCGCCCGGTGGGGTTGACGTAGATGTCAGCGCCCTCCCACTTGACACCCTCCTTCGCGAAGACGGGGGTGATGACATGGGCGATGAGGTCGGCCTTGATCTGAGCTTGGGTCACGCCCTCGGCGTGCTGCGTCGAGATGAGCACCTTCTCGACGCCCACGGGCTTCCCGTCGACATAGCGCACCGTCACCTGCGTCTTCCCATCAGGTCGCAGATAGGGCAGCGTGTCATCCTTGCGCACCTCGGTGAGGCGCTCGGCAAGGCGGTGGGCCAAGTAGATGGGCATGGGCATCAACGTCGAGGTCTCGTCGCACGCGTACCCGAACATCACGCCCTGGTCACCGGCGCCGATAAGGTCATATGGGTCGTTCGAGGTATCGGTAAGACCGTTCTGAACCTCGTATGACTCGTCGACACCCTGGGCGATGTCGGCCGACTGCGGGTGGATGTAGTTGGCAACGGCGCAGGTGTCGCAGTCGAAGCCGTACTTGGCACGGTCGTACCCGATGTTGCGCACGACCTCGCGGATGACCTGATCCACATCCACGTACGCCTGGGTGCGGACCTCGCCCATCACCGTGATGATACCGGTGGTGGTGAACGTCTCGATGGCGCAGCGTACGTTGTCCGGATTGGCCGGCTCACCACCCGGGGAGATGTAGCCTGTCGCGGCGAGGGCGGTCTCCTTGGCGAGGATCGCATCGACGATGGCATCGGATATCTGATCGCACATCTTGTCGGGATGGCCCTCGGTCACCGACTCGGAGGTGAACAGGTAGGAGCGATGTTTCTCTGCTTGTTGTGTCATATGGGTTCCTTCCTTCGTGCGTCCAACCGGCATCACCGGCCGGACTCGGTGGTGGGGAATGAAAATCCCCTCGGTCATGAGGGGATGCATCTCGCGTCGCCGCGGAACCTTCCCCCATCTTCCAGACGCGTGAACGTCTGCCGAGAAGTGGCACCGTGCGTCGCTCTCTACGCCGGTTGCCGGGGTTTCACAGGGCTCGGTCCCTCCACCCGCAGCGACGGTCTCCCGTCGCCTCTTGATGAGTACAGGGAGCATAATCCTCGGGCGCCGGGCAGAGCGGCTCGACATCCTGTCGGGTCGGCCGATGGTAGAGGTTGGCGTGTGAGCACTCAACACCGTGTTGAGCCTTCATGGGCATATTGGGCACGTGGGGCCGCTTGTGACGGAGCCGTTGCCGGTCCAGGCGCCCCGGAGGAGTACCATGGGAGGAGGAGATATCGGCGTCATGCCGACGAGGGGTAATCAGAGAGAAGGACCCGTCAATGCGTACTGCGCCCAAAAACCAATCGACCGACGAGAACCGAGCTCGCATCGTTTCCCGTCTCGCCACCGGGGAGAAGGGCCATAGCCTAGATGCGATCTGCGGGCTGGGTGTGGAGCTCGAGCACGTGGTGGTGCACCAAGGATCTGGTGCCGCCGTACCCTATGCCGGTCCACAGGGCGTATGCGAGTTGCTCGAGCGCCTCTCGCCACTGTATCCCGGCGAGTTGCGCGAGCTCGGGGTTCCCAACGGCAGCTTGCTCGGACTCACCGACACGGGTCACACGGTGACGCTCGAACCAGGCTCGCAGATCGAGATATCGGCGGCCCCCATGCGTCGTGTGGCGCAAGTCGAAGCGGAGTATCAGCTGTTCCGCGACCGCATCGACCCCCTCCTCACCGAGATGGACGTCGAGTTTCCCATGCTGGGCTTCCATCCCACCACCGCGGCGCGCGACATCACGCTCATACCCAAGTTCCGCTATCGGTGCATGGGTGACTACCTCGGTGCGATCAGCTACCTGAGCCAGGGCATGATGCGCACCTCCGCCTCCCTGCAGGTCTCCATCGACTATGCCGACGAGGCCGATGCCATCCGCAAGCTTCGCGACGCGAGCGCCATCGGTCCGCTGCTCTACCTCATCACCGACAACTCCCCCGTCTACGACGGCGTCTGGCGCAACAACCGCCTCGTACGCTCGATGTTATGGGATGCGTGCGACCCCGATCGATGCATGGTGGTGCCGGGAACGTTCGAACCGGGCTTCTCGTTCGCCTCATATGCGGACTATATGCTCTCGACTCCCGCCATCCTCGTGCCCAGCACGAGCGAGAAGATAGGCTGGCGCTACACCGCCGAGGAGCCCATCGGCTCCATCTACGCCGAGAACCCCATGGAACCTGCCGAGTTGGAGCATGCGCTGTCGATGTTCTTCCCCGACGTGCGACTCAAGGGCTACGTCGAGATCCGCCAGGCCGACGCGCTCCCGTTGACCCTCATGTTGGGATACGTGGCGCTCATCAAGGGGCTGTTCTACGATGAGGACAACCTAGTTTGGATGGACTCGATCGCCAGCCAGTGCAACGAGCAAACCGTGCCGGCGATGAAATCCGCCATCACGCGCGACGGCTACGACGCCATCCTCCCCTTGGTGGACGCATCGACCGAGAAGCCGCTTACCGCCGCGCAAGTAGCCGACGCGCTCGTTGCCCACGCCCAGACCGCACTCGACGGAGAGGAGCGAGCCTATCTCGAACCGCTCGCCCACCTGATAGCCCAGCGTCGTTCGCCCGCTGACGTCTGGCACAACCCCTACATACAGGGACCTCACGGTGCGCACCTGTAGGGATTCACCGCACGTCGCACATCCACGCGGCACCCATCGCCGCCGTCGAGAGGAACCGCATGCCTCAGTTTGACCTGGAATACCGCGCGATCATCGAATCGCTTGACGGGGACGTCTTTGGCCGCAAGCTCGCGCGCACGTTCATGGATTGCTCCACGGCCGTCTACCATGGCAATCCCATCGACACGCTCTACATGCCCAAGTTCTGGGATGCCCGAACCATCGACGCGCTGCGCGATGCGGCGGAGACGGTGCACCGCATCCTCTCCAAGGTGATCGAGCGCTACGTGGCCGATGCGGACTATCGACCGCTCTTCGGCTTCGACCGCGAGCTCGAGCACCTCATCTGCCTGCCCACCGGCTACCCGCAACCCCTGCCCATGGGTCGTATCGACATCTTCCTCGACGAGGAGACGCTCGACTTCAAGCTCTGCGAGTTCAACACCGACGGTTCGAGCGGCATGAACGAGGACCGTGAGATATCCTCCGCCCTCGCGCTCACCCCCGCCTATCAGGAGATGGCACGACGCCATCACCTTGCCCCCTTCGCGATCTTCGATACCTGGGTCGAGGCGTTTGGACGCGTCTACGCTACCTACGAGCATGCCGTCGATGCACCCCACGTGGCCATCGCCGACTTCCTCGACATCACCACCCCCCAAGAACTCGATGTCTTTCAACGACGCTTCTCGAAGGCCGGCCGGGAGTGCCGCGTCGTCGAGGTGGCGAGCCTTCGCTTCGACG
This sequence comes from Coriobacteriia bacterium, assembly GCA_015655215.1. GTDB lineage: Bacteria > Actinomycetota > Coriobacteriia > Coriobacteriales > RUG033 > JAATFL01. Next base: position 131,506 of record JAATFL010000012.1, on the reverse strand, counting down.
GCCACCATCTCTCGACGCCGGACGGATGGCGCGTGGACGCCGTCTATCGTCGTGCCGTCCTGAGCGAGATCGTGAAGCGACGTGCAAGCGTCGAGGGTCTCATCTCCGCCATCGAGGCCCATGCCGTCTGCGTCATCGGCGGGTTCCGCACGCAGGTGGCACATTGCAAGAACGTGTTCGAGGTGCTCCATCTGCCGCAGACGGCAGCGTTCCTCACCCCCGCCGAACAAGCGTGGGTGACCGCGCACGTACCCTATACGACGCAGCTCGATGGCTGGTCCGACGACTCGAGACCCACTTCGTTCCCGACGCTTGCCGAGAAGGACCGTTGGATCGTCAAACCCTCCAACGGCTACGGCGCCGACGACGTCACCGCAGGCGCTGCGGTGGACGACGCGACCTGGCACCAGACCGTCGAGTCGCGTCTCGGAAAGGGCTACGTGCTGCAGGAATACTGCACCCCCTACCAGAGCCCGAACCTCCGGCAGGGACGCGGGAATGCGCCCATATCGCCCGACTGGGAGCAATTCAACCACCTCACCGGACTCTACCTCTACGATGGGTGCTTTGCCGGGACGTTCTCGCGCGCCGGACAGCAAGCGACGATCTCGGATGCCGTGGGAGGTACCACCGTGGCTTCGGTCGCCGTGGATTGCGATGGATGCGCGCTCCGCTTGCGCGAGGGCCTCGCGCTCTAGCAGCACGACCACGCACCAAGGGTTACCGTCCGAGCCCCTTCGCGCTAAACTGCATGTTCGCATCGCCACCACCCGGTCGTCACGGACCCGCGCCGTGACGACCGGCGTGCATTTCGGCCAACCCGACCTTCCCCGAAAGGAGCACCATCGTGGCAACTGCCCCCCGCGTGCGCTTCGCACCATCCCCCACCGGGCATCTCCACATCGGCGGCGCCCGTACCGCCATCTACAACTGGGCCTTCGCCAAGCAGCAGGGCGGCACGTTCGTCCTGCGCATCGACGACACCGACCCCGAGCGCTCCACCGAGGAGAACACCCAGGTGATCCTGCGCGCCATGGAGTGGTTGGGGATGGATTGGGACGAGGGACCGGGGAAGGGCGGTCCCGATGGCCCCTACTTTCAGACCGAGCGCACCCAGTCGTATCGTGTGGCCTTGGAGCGCCTCAAGGCCACACGTGCCGTGTACCCATGCTTTTGCACGACCGAGGAGCTCGATGCGAAGCGCAGGGCCGCGCGCGAACGCGGCGACTCCTTTCAGGGCTATGACCGCACCTGCCGCTTCATCCCACCAGATGAGGCCGCCTCGCGAATCGCTGCCGGCGAGCCGCACGTATGGCGCATCAAGGTGCCCGAGGACCGTGGCACCGTCGCGTTCCACGACGCCGTTCGCGGCGAATGTCGCTTCGATGCCGGCGTGCTCGACGACTTCGTGGTGATGCGCAGCGACGGGACGCCAACCTATAACTTCGCGACCGTGGTCGACGATGCGGCCATGCACATGACGCACATCATCCGCGGCGACGACCATCTCTCCAACACCCCGCGTCAGATCCTCGTGTACGAGGCCCTCGGTGCCGTCGTGCCCGAATTCGCGCATCTCTCGATGATCCTGGGCGCCGACGGCAAGCGTCTCTCCAAGCGCCATGGCGCCACGAGCGTCGAATCGTACCGCGACATGGGTTACCTGCCCGAGGCGATCATGAACTACCTGCCGTTGCTAGGCTGGTCGCCCGACGGCGAGACGACGCTCTTCTCCACCAACGAGCTATGCGAGCGCTTCCGCCTCGACCACATCTCGCGCAACCCCGCCGTGTTCGACCCGGAGAAGCTCGATTGGATCAACATGCAGTACCTGCGTGCCCTCACGCCCGCCGCGTACGTGGACGCGATGGAACCGTTCATCGAGCGCGCGGGCCTGGCGACCCCCCGGGACATCGCGGGCGACCGCGCCTGGTTCGAGGCGATCACGCCTCTCATCTCCGAGCGCATCCACCGTCTTGACCAGGTCGCGCCGATGATCGCCTATCTCTTCGGCGATACGGTGGAACTCGATGGGAAGTCCGTGGAGAAGGTGCTCGCCAAGGAGGGCGCACGCGACGTGCTGTGCGCCATGCACGACGCACTCTTTGCCGCCACGAGCTGGGCTGCCGCCGACCTCGAGACCATAGGGCGCGGGGTATGCGAGAAGCTCGATCTCAAACCCAAGAAGGTGTTCCAGCCGGTACGCGTAGCCGTAACCGGGTCCATGGTCTCACCTCCGCTGTTCGAGTCGCTTGAGCTGCTCGGCCGTAGGCGCTGCCTTGCCCGCATCCGAACCGCCATGGCGGTTGCGCTCTAGAGGAGGTGGGCATCCCTCATCGCCCACGGGGACGCAAGAGCGAGTTCACGACTTCGTCGTGAACTCGCTCTTGCAGGCAGGGCACACGATGCGCACCGTTCCCTTGCCTTTGGGTACGCGCATCTCCTTGCGGCATTCGGGGCACCTGACGTACCGGTAGACCTTGCGGTCCGCATGACGCTTGCGGGCCTTCCTCACACGTCGGCGAATACCTGCGGTCGCCCGAAGATAGCGCATGTTCTCCTGATAGCGCTTATCGGTACGCTTTGAGAACATGCGCCAATAGCAGATGGAGAGGATGACCAGCCCCACGAGCGAGAGCAGCCACAAGCGGGGAAACAGCGAGAGCACGATGCACACGAGCGAGAGGACGAGCAGCAGCCTCCCCAGATGGTCGGATCCATAGCGCCCCTGCATCCAACTCGGCGTTGGGGCGGCGGAGGTGCGACGCTGATAATCACGCATCTTGCTGCTCGCCTTGCGCCTGAACTTCTCGAAGGCCATGCTTCCTCCTTGCAATCGGACGGTTGCTCCCACCTCGCTCCCCATCCCGGTGCGTCAGGCTTCGCCGAGGCGCGCCATCACGTTCCGCTCGGGGGGGGTGGCAGAGGGTTCGTTAGTGCCGCATCAGCCGGTTGACCGAACGCTCGGCACCGATGGTCGTGGTCTGGCCGTGCCCCGGGTACACGCGCACGCCATCGGGCAACACCGCTATCTTGTCGTGGATCGACGAGGCGATGGCGCGGTAATCCCCCGTGTGGAGGTCGGTACGGCCTATCGTGCCCTTGAAGAGGGTGTCCCCCGAGAACAGGGCGAGCGCCTCACCGCTCGCGGAGCGGTAGAGCAACGATATCCCACCTGCCGTATGCCCAGGCGTGTGTATGACCCCGAGGTCGATGTCCCCGGCGTGGATGATGTCACCCTCCTCCAGTCGACGTGATATCCTCACACCGGCGGGAGGCTCGTCATCATCTTGGAGTTCATCCACCTGCGTGGCAGGGTCGGCGATGGCATCGGCATCGAGCTCATGGGCATAGACGGGACTGCTCGTGCGCTCGACCAACTCGGCCAACGCACCGATGTGGTCGAAGTGTCGATGCGTGAGCACGATGACATCAGGAGTACGACCGTCGAGGTGTCGGATGATGCGCGGGCAATCGTCAGCGGGGTCGATGACGACACACCCCGAGTCGGTGGTGAGGATGTACGTGTTGGTCCTGATCGGACCGAGGACCAGACGCTCGACTCCAAGGCGATGCAAATGCTCGATAGCCATCGAAGATATTCCCCCTCCGGGACAAGGCGCATGGGACGCGGGACCTCTTGCATGAGGGTCCATGAAGAGGCTTACCGTTGAAGGCGGTGTGCCCATGACAGCGCATAGCTTCGTATCGTAGTCTCGTCAAGGGAGGTAACCGACGCACTATGGGTGTCGGGCTTGCCAAGAAACCATATCAATCGATAAACGAGAGGTCGAGCGAGGAGACCTCGACCGTGGGGTCGGTGGAGGGCCGTGGCCAAGCCGTCATCCGCCACCGTCGCCGCCTGCGGTCATCCAGTCCCCAGATGGCCATCCGCCGCCCTGGTTCCAACCCATCCGCGGCATGGGAGGCCACCTCGAGGACGTGTGCGGTGCCGGGAACGTGCCTGACCGCATGCCAGGGAGCCACCGTCTGCACGCCCAACACCACACCATCCCATGACAGCGCCACCACGTCGATGGATGCACGCATGAAGAGGGAGTGCACCAGGGCGCACCGGGGAAAGAGCAGCCCCTCATCAACGGGAAGCGCCACGTGACCCATGAGACCAACGAACCTCTGAAAGAAGCCCTCGGCAAGGATGACCCTGAAGCATGGCCCCCGCGCGCCCTGCGCCACGACGACAAGCCATCGTCCACGTTGGGGTTGACGATGGCTGCATGACGGGGTCCTCATGTTCTTGGAGGGGCGCTACGAGGCGGTCGACTCGTAGAAGGAGAGCGCCAGGGACACGGAGACCGCAGACGATGAGCTGGACGTGTTGACGATGCTCGCCGCTATCGAGCTGGCCGATGACCCCGAGGCGCCCATCGAGATGGAGACGTCACCGATGGTGCACGTCTCGGGACTTGCATCCAACGTCGCGATGACCTCCTTGGCCTGGGCGTAGGAGTCGCACGTGAACGAAAGGGACACGTCCCGGCGCATCACGTTGACGCTCGCGGAGACGGGATCGGTGAAATCGAGCGTGTAACCGCTCGTGTTCGCGAGGATGGAGTTGAGCGAGGCGGTGAGTTGCTGGAGGTTATCGTATGCAGGCAGTTGCGTGGGCTGTACGCCACTGGCCTTCTTCGCATCGATAGTGTCTTGCATCGACTTCATGCTGGCCACCTGCATCGAGGCCGTCTGGATGTTGACCTGTATGTCGGCGGCATCGTCCTGTGCCGTGCTTATCTGGTCCTGGCAGGCCGAGTAGACGAACTGATACCACGTAGCGGACAGCAGGATGGCCACGAGGATGAGCATCAGCACCCGCTCGCGTAGGGAGAACGAGTAGTTGATCATCAGGCACCCCCTCCACCGCTCGAAGCTGCCATGCTGATCTTCATCGTGGCATCGACCGTGTCGGAGTCCGTGGCGCTCGTGTTCGACGTCGTCGCCTTCGAACTTGCGGTCGACACGCTCACCGAGCTCACCGAGGACATCTGCTGGATCTGCCGTGCCATCTCCCCCACCGAGGCAAGCGACGCACCCGAGAGCGAGACCGTCACGTCGTTGCCGGAGATCGCGACGCTGGTGACCGTGGCCTTGGACATCAAGGTGTCCTCGATGGTGCCCAGGATGGTGGTGCGGTCCACCAGCGTCGCGCTATCGCTGGAGAGGTAATCGGTGGAGTACTGCGCGTACTCGCCCTTGAGGCTGTCGTAACCGGTGAGGGAGGCATCGAGCGCGTCGAGCTGGGCCTGCGCCTGGGTGACCTCCTGGGTGGCCTCGGAAACCCTCGCATACTGGTCGACGATACCGAACTTGACGAACAGACCCACGAGCACGACCACGATCAGGACGGATGGGACCGCACGGGAGAGCGACCACTCCGTCTTCTCGCGTTGCACCAGGTTCATCGACGTCTTGGAAGGGTACCTGGACCCCCTTCTCGGCCTACCCAGTCTGACCGGCTTGTTGATATCCAACGTGATCACCTTTCCGCCGTCAGGGCCATGGCCAAGGCGAGCGAGCATGATGAGAGGTTGTCCGTCCGCTCCACATCCCCCGGGACGAGGTCGGCGATGCCGTGCATCGTCAGGCTCGAATGCATTCCCAGGTCGACCAGGTGCTTGACGCGCGCGGCGAGCACCGCGCCACCGCCGCAGAAGTAGATGTCGTGCAGGTTGTTGTCGGGGTTATCGAAATTGTAGAAGTTGAGGATGCGCACGATCTCCGTCCAGAAGCGCTCGTACACCACCACGCACTTCGGGTTGAAGAGCACCTCGTGATGGTTGGAGTAGCGATAGCTCGCCGCCACGTGCTCCTCGACGTCCATGACCTCGGATATCACCTGGTCGACCTGGAAGCAACCCAGCTCGAGCGTATGCGACGCGACGTACGTGGTGCCCGCGTAGATGTCGACGGTGGTGAGGAAGAACCCTATGTCGACGATGCAGAACTCTCTCTTCGCCTCGTTGGGATGGTCGACGAGATAGCGTCGGAGCAGCCCGATGTATGCCATCTCACGCGGGAGGGCGAGCCTCAGTTTGAATCCGGCGTGCCTGAGGATGTCGGTGTATCGGTCGATGACCACCTTCTCGACGGCCGCCGCGCAGATGTCGATGCCCGGCAAGACCGCCGAGCCGTCGGCGCCATCATCCACCTCGGGCATCGGTTCCGCAGAGCCGTCCGCATCCGATGCCTCCTTGCCCGCCGCAGACGACGCGGCAGGCGCCTCGCCGCCCGTGGGGACGGGGAGGCGTATCGCCGTGACCGCGTAGTCGTAGAAGTACTCGTCGGAATCGTTGGCCACGTAGTCGCGAAACTCATACGGGAGATTGAACCTGAGTTGCTCCTCGGACATCACCGGCACGGTGAGACTGCGGAAGTAGGTGACGTTCGAGGGGAGGACGAGCGCGCAGTCCGACCACGATATCCTGTTCTTGCGCTTGACCTGCTTGATGAACCGCGACATCGAATCAGGATCGACGATGCGGCCGTTGTCCACGAGGTTCTTCGGCATACGTTCGACGATCAGACGAGTGGTACCCCGCTGACGCATCACCAGCTTCAAATCACCATTGCCGATATCCATGCCGACGATGTTCATGCCGCACCCGTCTCTTTCCAAAACTATGAACCACGTTGATATGATAGCACAGAGAACGGGCGGGCAACCCAAACCCCCTCCGTGAAATAGGAGGGTGCTCGTCATCGACCGCGACGACGTGTGCCCGGGCATGGGGCGACACGAAGGCAGACAGCGCGGCGTGGCATCTAGAACAACCCGGTGTACCAGCCGATCCAAGCAGGACCCACGAGCATCGAGACCCACGTGGCGGCGGCGATGGCCGGCCCGAAGGGGAACTGCCTCCCCGTCTCGAGTCTCCCCTTGAACCAGATCACCGAGAACGCGATGCCAAGCACGCAGGAAACGATGAGGGTGAACAGATTGACCTGCCACGAGAAGTACATGCCGATCATGAAGAAGAGCTTGATATCGCCCCCGCCCAGCGAGTCACGCTTGAGCACCCTGTCCATGATGAGCGAGAGGACGAACAGCGGTAACGAGACCGACAGGCCGCACGCCAGCGCACCGCCCCATGCGAGAAGCAGCGCGAGCATCGAGGAGTCGTCGATGATGGCGGGGGCGGCAGCGAACACCAGGGCGCCCACGACACCGGCGACGATGAAGCCGTCGGGAATGGTGGAGTCATCCAGGTCCGTGAGCGTGATGCAGATGAGGATGCTCGCCAGAAAGAGCATCGCCACCGCCTCGACGGTGAGGTCGAAACCCAGCACGATGGAAACGTATATGACGGCGGTGAGCACCTCGACGAGCAGATAGCGCACGGAGACGTGCGCACCACAGTGACGGCAGCGGCCCCTGAGCGCCACCCAGCTCACCACGGGGATGAGGTCGAGGGGTCCGAGCACGTGGTTGCACGTCGTGCAGTGGCTCCGCCCCGCAAGGACGGACTCGCCGTTCGTGCGGCGCCAGACGAGACAGTTGAGAAAGCTCCCCATGCACAGCCCGATGAGCGCGGTGACCGCAATGGTGTAGATGAGGATGCCGGGGGTTTGGTAGATCAAGGAATGCTCCCCTCGGAAGATGGGATACGGTGAGAAGTTCGGTTCCGTGACGACACACGGTGCATCGGGACATCCGTCGCCGGATACAGGAAAGGGCCGCAGTCATGCGGCCCTTTCCACTGGAGCGAGGAAGCGGATCGGGAACGGCCTATGCCGCAGCCACCCATGTCGTGGTGACCGTGCCATCCGTGGCGATCACGACTTGGACGATCTGACCCGACTCGCCCGACGCCTGCCCGTACCCCGCTATGCCAGTCTTGGCAGTGGCAAGCGTGCCGGCAGACGCATTGAAGTAGTAGGTAGCGGCGGTGGTCAGAGTCGTGTTCGCCGTCATGTACGTGACGGCCGCCTCGGCCTTTGCCGAACGTACGTTCGCCGCGTCGGTCTGCACACGGGCGTTGTTCAACTGCGTGTTGAAGATTGGAATCGCAATGGCGACCAAGATGGCGATGATGGCTACGACGATCAGCATCTCCATCAGGGTAAAGCCCTTCTTCCCCTTGGTCTTGCTCAGTGATTGCTTCATGTTCCCCATAGCACGTCCCTCCTCCTGAAGTCCTCTCGTAAGAAAGGCTTATTGGTTAAACTACCCATTCAGAATACTACTCCCTTCAGGGGATGTCACTTGTTTCCAAACAGTTTCTTCAGGCTCTCGCGCAAATTCGGCAGGAGGCCGCGAATCGTCAGCTCACGCTGCCATACATGCTGAACAGAGGAAGGTACACGGAAAACAGGATACCCACCACGAACACCGCGAGGATGAGGATGATCACCGGTTCCATGATGGAGAGCGCTCGTGTGGTGGCGACGTTCACCTCGTTGCCATAGTATTGGGCGATGGTGGCGAGCGTGGTCTCGAGCGCGCCGGTCTCCTCCCCCACCGCGGTCATCTCGTTGATGAGATCGGGGAACATCTTGACGTTCTCAAGGCACAGCCCCAGGCGCTTGCCCGCTTCGAGGTCGGGGATGATGCCACGTAGGCGCGTGCTCAGGTAGTGGTTGCTCAAAGAGCGCCCCGTCACCTCTACGGCCTCGATGACCGGCAGCCCCGCACCTAGCATCACCGACATGGTGGAGGCGTACTGGCTCGCCGCGCTCATCAGGCTGATGTGGCCGAATATCGGCAACCTCAGCGCGAGTTTGGCATAGTACATCCTGCCGGTTTCACGATGCCCCCACATCCGCAAGCCGAGAGCGACCGCGGCGATGGCGATGATGATGACGAGGATGTAGCTGACGAAGAAGTTCGAGATGGCGATCATGGCCTTGGTGATCCATGGCAGGTCGACGCCCATCTTCGCGAACGTCGAGGAGAACGTGGGCACGGCGAACACCATGATGATGATGATGACCACGATGGCGACGATGACGACGAAGCTCGGGTAGATCATCGCCGAGATCACCTTGGCGTGCGTCTTCGACTTGGCGTCGTAATAGCCGGCAAGCTGCCTGAAGACGCCTTCCAGGTTACCGGAACTCTCACCAGCTCGAATCGTCTCGATGAGCGTGGGCGGAAGGCTCCGGTCGTGGTTGGCCAGACTATCTGCCAGACCATACCCGGCGGCCACGTCGCCCGCCACGTCCTTGAGGGTACGTCCCATGGCCTTGTCGGTGACCTGGTCGGACACGAGCTCCACGGTGTGCACGATGGGAAACCCCGCTTTGAGAATGATGGCGAACTGGTTGCACATCAGCGCCAGGACCTTCTCCGTCGTGCGATGTCCCCCGAAGCTGAGGTCGATGTCACGGCTGCCGCCCGTCTCCACCAGAAGGTTGACGACGGGAAAGTCGGCACGGACCTTGCCCATGGCCTCATCGCGGTTGTTGGCCTCGACGATGCCGTGGTCGACCTCACCGTCCTTGCGTTGGGCCTCATATCTGAACGTCTTCATCCTTCATCAGCCTCTCGCTAAGCGCGCACCAAACGATTCACGTACTCGGGGTCATGGGCCGCCGCGACGGCCGTGGCCCGTGAGATGCTCTTCGCCTTCGCCATCTGTATGAGCATGTTGTCCATCGTGATACTTCCCTCTTGCGCCGAGGTGGCGAGGGTGTTCTGCATCTGCGGTGTCTTGTCCTCGCGTATGAGGTTGCGAATGGCCGGATTCACGATCATCACCTCGCACGCGGCGATGCGCCCGGTCCCCTCCCTGCGCACGAGCAGCTGCTGCGACACCACCGCCTTGATGGTCTGCGAGAGTTGGAGGCGGATCTGCTTCTGACGTCCTGCGGGGAACACGTCCACCATGCGGTCGATGGAGTCGACGGCCGAGCTGGTGTGCAACGTGGCGAAGACGAGATGACCCGTCTCGGCGGCGGTAAGCGCCGTCTCGATGGTGTCGAGATCGCGCATCTCGCCGATGAGGATCACGTCGGGATCCTCGCGAAGCGAGGCGCGCAACCCATCGGCATAACTCGCCGTGTCATATCCGATCGCCCGTTGGTCGATGCTGCATTTGTCCGGGACGTACAGGTACTCGATGGGGTCCTCGAGCGTGATGATATGGTCGGGCCGAGTGTGGTTGACCTCGTTGAGGAGGGACGCCAGGGTGGTTGACTTGCCCGAACCCGTCACGCCGGTGATGATGACGATACCCTTGCGGTACGTGGGGAACTCCATCATGACGGGCGGCAGGCCGAGGCTCGCGAGCGAAGGTATCTCCTCACTGAGGAGGCGCAGTGCCACGACGAGGCTTCCCCTGCTGCGATAGATGTTGACGCGGCACCGGATACCCTCACCGTAGGTGCCCGCCAAGTCGATCTCATCCATCATGTCGAGCCTCTCGCGACCAGAGACGACGAGCTCCTCGCATATCGCACGACAATCGGCCGAGGTGAGAGGCGTGGTGTCGGCGTCGAAGAGGCTGCCATCCACCCGGAAGCGAACGGGCAGCCCCGCGGCGATGTGCACGTCGGAGGCGCGCTCTTGCGATGCGTGACGCACGATATCGTCAACCAGACCCATGCTCTCGACCCCCTAGTCGGTGATGTTGATGGTACGGATCATCTCCTGCGCGGTGGTGACCCCCTCGCGCAGGAGAACCCGGCAGTTATCCGCAAGTGAGGTAAATCCCGAGTCCTTGATGGCCGCGAGGAGATCCGCCCGTGGAAGCTGCTCGTGGACGGCATGGCGAATCGCGTCATCGAAGAGGAGTATCTCGAACACGGCGATACGACCACGATAGCCGGTACCGAAGCATTCGGGGCATCCTTTCCCCCGGTAGAGCATGAGATGTCCCGCTTCCTCGGCGGGCAATCCGACGCGCAGCAGCTCCTCGGCCGTGGGTTGATACCTCTCACGGCATTGCGGGCACACGCGACGCACGAGACGTTGCGAGACGAGTCCCTCGAGGGCGCTCGACATCATATAGGGCGCCACACCCATGTCGGCAAGACGGTCGAGGGCGGACAGGACGCCGCTGGTGTGGATGGTGGAGAGCACCAGATGGCCCGTGATGGCGGCACGCATCGCGATCTCGGCGGTGATGCCATCGCGGATCTCGCCCACGCCGATGATGTCGGGGTCCTGCCTCAGGATGGACCGCAGCCCCGAGGCGAACGTCATGCCGAGCTTCTCGTTGATCTGCACCTGGTTGATACCGGCCATGCTGTACTCGACCGGGTCCTCGAGCGTGACGATGTTGACGGCCTCGGTGTTGAGTTGGTCGAGCATCGTGTACATCGTCGAGGACTTACCCGAACCCGTGGGACCCACCATGAGGATGACGCCCTGCTTGAGCACGAGCAGCTTCTCGTACTTCTCGAGGTTCTCGCCCTCGATGCCCAGACCCTTGGGGGTGAGGATCTGCGCGTTCTTGTCGAGCAGCCGCAAGACGACCTTCTCGCCGTAGATGGTGGGGATGGTGGAGGCGCGCAGGTCGATCTCACGCATCTTGATGCGCACGATCGCACGACCGTCCTGTGGTATGCGACGTTCGGTGACCTCCATGCCGCACATGATCTTGATGCGTGAGATGAGCGAGGGCTGCAGTTCCTTGGGCACGGTGAGGACGGCATGGATGATGCCGTCGATGCGCATGCGCACCGCCATCGAGTCCTCTTGCGGTTCAAGGTGGATGTCGCTTGCGCGCTCGCCGATGCCGCGCTCGATGATCGAGTTGACGAGGCGGATGGCCGGAGCCGACGAGCTATCGTCCTCGCCGATGAGGTTGGCGTCCCTGCCGAGCATCCGGACCCCGTCCTCCGCGGACTCGCGCTGCATGTCCTCGATGGCGAGACGGACGCCCTCGTTGCCGTAGAGGGTGACGATGGCCCGACTCACCGCGGCCGAGGTCGAGATCATGGGGATGATATGCCGCTTGGTGGCGACCTTGGCCTCTTCGATGGCGATGAAGTTGAGAGGGTCGACCATGGCGATGTAGAGATCGTTTCCCATCACCTTGACGGGCACCATCTGATGCTTGCGGGCAATGGACTTTGGAAGCATCTTGGTCATCTCGGAAGGGATCGCGACCTTGCCCAGGTCGATGAACTCGACGCCAAGCTGCAGGCGGAGGGCCTCGATGAGTTGCATCTCGCTGATGATCGCGTTGTCGACGAGCACCTGTCCGAGACGCTTCTTGGAGACCCGCTGCAGCTGCAGGGCTTGAGCGAGCTGTTCTTCGGTGATGACGCCGGTCGAGGTGAGAAGATCACCGAGTTTGGTGTACTTGGCCAAGATGGACTCCTTGCCTCCTGCTATGAGATACCCTACCGGTTACGCACGTGCACATACCCGACCACGACGGACGCCCTCACATCGAACCGTCAACCGCTGTGGCCGGACACATCCGTCGCATCGACCAGGGACCGATACGAGAAGGTGACCTCTCGTGAGAATGACGGGGATGCAGAGGAGACCTCATCTACCGGGACGATGGTATAGCTGCCGGTGAAGACCCCGCCTGCATATGATAGCGTGAAGTGCGTGATGGCGAGTTCGCCGTATGAGCCGCTGTTCACGATGGGAATATCAATGGTGGCAATACCTTCTCCCTCTCGGATGACGATGGGGTTATGCCCCGCACCATCCGCAAGGACGGTCGTAAGATGGGCGGCCCTCAGGGTGGCGCCGTCGGCATCGGTGACCTCGGTGCTGTCGAAGAGCACGTCGCCTGACGTCGTGGTCTGGACCGAGCCACTCCCATCCACCTCGACCGAGGCATACCGCAGGATATCGCCCATTCGCGTGTTGAGCGTCGAGGCGAGCACGGCGGCATCGGATACCTGGGTCGATTGATGCATGACGCGCACCGCCACGGACGCACCGGTGGCGATGAGGCCCGAGACGAGGACGATGATGACGATCGCCGCAAGCGTCTCGATGAGGGTGAACCCCGGCGATGGGCTCGACATGGAAGACGGACGATGTCGATGCCCAGCAGACGAGAGCGTGCGACGACGAGGTCCACGGGCCGAAGGCGCCATCATGACACCGCCTTCCACCACTGGCCATAGACATCGGTCCGGGTGGGGTTGCCGAGTATCGAGACGTCGAAGGAGCCATTGCCGATCCACATCGACTTATCGCCGTGTAGGGGGTTCAGGTACGCGTAATACGTCCCATCGTAGTAGATGAGAACCGTGTTCTGGGCCGCGGACGTACCCGTCGAGACCGATGCGGTGGTGGTGGTCGCGCACAGGATCAACGCCCCGTTGCTCGCATGGATGGGCTTCCAGTACGTGGACGGGACCGCTGCCGTGGAGAGCGCGAGCTCGGCTGAGGTGAGCTTTGGGAACTCTCCCCCGTAGGCTCTCGCATATGCCGCGGACAGCGCCTTCGTCCCGGCATCGGTGGACGCATAGGTGGTGGGATTGGAGGCGACCAACGCCTGGGCGCCGGCAAGGTAGCTCGGGGCGGAAGCGCCACCGTACTTGTAGGCGACGAGCGAGTCCGCAAGGCCACTCTGGTCCTCGCCATAGTAAATGACGGTGTACGTGCCCAATGACGTTTCCCCATCCTGCGTCGTCACGGATACCGCACGGGTGCTTGATTTCGTCGATGTGTAGGACTCTGCGGCAGATTGCGCACGTTCGAGGGTCTCCTGTGCCGTGATCGCCGTGGAGTTGATCTTGGCCGCCGTCACGACCGCACCCATGAGCAAGGCGATCGCCATCGAGCAGATGAGCAATGCGGCGAGGGATTCGACGAGACTCTCCCCCGCACTGGAGAGCACGCGCGATCGCGCTGATTTCATCATGTCACGCCGCCCCCTTCGAAAGCGCCACGTTGGCCCACGTTACGCCGAACGATTCGGTGACGGTGGTCGCCGTGTAGCCCGTGGTGGCCACCTGGTAGGAACCATAGCCATCCCTGCCCTCGTTGGATTGGGTGCGTTCGTAATAGGATACGGTGCTCGCCCATACCCAGACCCTCGCGCTCGCATCATGGGGGTTGGTGTCTTCGGTAACCGATGTGTCCGTGGTGGCGGTGGCGGATGGCGTTGCCGTAGCCGATAGGGTCATCGTGTACGGGGAGTACGAATCCGCCGCCGATGGTTCCAACGTGATCGTGATGTCGAAGTCGTTGTCCATGGCGAGCGTGGCGGTCACCGATTCGAAGTCGTCGGCCGACACGATGAGCGTCGTCGAGTATTCGGATGCACCGCTGACGATCGCGGTGATGCCGTCTTGCATGACGACCATGAGCGGCGTCCTCTGCACAACACCTCCACCGGCGGCCGCGAAGGTCACCACGGGGAATCCCGCTTGGACGCCCCCGTCACCATGCGGCAAGCCACAGCTGTAGACCTTGGTCCTGACCGATACGGAATACGAGGGATCCTGACCGACGAGGTCCGCCTTGAGCATCTGCGCCGCGGAACTCACCGCAAGATACGCCTCGTCGTCATCGCGTTGCTGTGATGTACTGTCCACGTTGGTGGATGCCGCCATGAGGATGACGGCTGCCACCGATGCACAGAGAGCGAAGAAGAGGAGAGCCACGACCATGGAGGCACCCTGGTTGCCGGAAAGCTTGCGCGACATCCTGCCCATGCGGCTTTTCATCGGAGGGTCCCCCGTGAGGAATCGGGCGTCGTGGTGAAGATGAGTCCTCTGTTAAAGGCGTTGGTCGCATCGATCGCGTAGCCTTTCAAGGAGTTGCCGTAGGTGCCGGTGTTGCCCATATTGCCCGTGGCGCCGTTGGCGATGCCGTAGTACTCGACGGTTCCCTGTGTCCCGGCCGCGGCCGCAGCGCTGGTCATGATGCACCGGGACGTGCTGCCTGAGATCGAGGCGGTCAGGGTCACATCCGTCCACTGGGCATAGTAACGTCCCGCGATGCCACCGAAACTCACCGTCGCCTTGGACGTCCCGGTGTTGACGCGATATTGGAGCTCGGATGCGCCGGAGGGGACGCGATCGCTGAGAACCGTCGAGTTGGCGATCGTCCCGGCATTCGACCCGACCAGACCGCCGATGGACTCCAACGGAGCCTTCTGGTTGAACGCCGTGATGCGGACGACGTAGTTGTCGGCCAGGCTGCCGCTCACGACGCCCATGTTGTACCCGACCAGGCCGCCGGCCGCGGCGTTATAGGAGTCCATGGCCGTATGCCCCCTCGCATCGTCGTTGGTGAACTCCACCCGGTACCCCACGACGCTGCAGTTCGACACCTGCGCTCCGGTGCTGCCCGAGTAGACGGAGAGGAGTCCCACGAGCGCACCCACGGCACCCGTTCCCGAGGCACCCGTCGCGCTGTACGTCGAGACCACGGATGCCGAGGCCGTCCCGGTCGTCGACGATGTCAGGTGCACGTTGCCGATGGTGCCGCCGGACGCCTCGCCGAACAAGCCGACGAACTGGTCGCCGGACACAAGGCAGTAGTCCCGTATCTCATAGCCGGCATCAGGGGCGGAGACCGCGTCATGGTTGTAGTCACGCACGGCGACCGTGCCGCCGTCGTAGTCGAAGCTGAAGGCGTCATCCACCGTGCCGATGGGCTTGTTGCCATACGTGCCCGTGGTGCTCGTCAGGTCGAATGGCTGGCTGCAGTAGGTCGTGACGTAATCGGAGAAGCTGATGTCGCAGCCCTGTTCGAAACGAAGGGTCCAACCGTTGCTGTTGTCCGTGTTCCAATAGAAGTCCCGTTGGCCGAGCGCGTTGAGTTGGCGCGCGCTGCGGACCAGGACCGTGAGATCCCCCGCCTTCGGTGCCGACGTGGACCCGTTCGCATCCGGGTTGATGGACGTCTCGGCGAAGTCCCCGCAGTAGTAGTACGTGTAGACCTGTTGCGAGGGCATCGTCAGCGTGAGGTCATCGTAGAAGCTCGATGACCCTGACGTACGGTCCGGCTCCTGCAAGGCGAAGGGGAGTTGATAGAGATAGGCCTGCGTGACGGCCGTGGATGCATCGCCGGTAGAGGTGAGCGTGAGCGGCACCGGAGCGGACGTCAGGGCCACCAGGGTGTTGGCATCGTCGGTCGGCGTGGTGCTGACCTGGAAGGTTGAGGACTGTCCGCCGTTGAGCGAGTAGCCGATGGCACCGCTGTCGACCGCCGAGCTCGTCATGAGCGCATAGCCATCCTCGACGACGATGTCACCGCTTGCGGCCATCGCCTCGCCGGTCTCCAGGGTGTCGAGCGCCAGCTCCCCCAGGCTGCTGGCGCTTGCGGTGCTCGTGTTGGCGGCATAGTAGCCGTACGAGTACGTGACCGTATCGTCCGAGGACGTGTGCTGGTACTTCTCGTAGTAGACGAGCGTCGGCTTCACCTCTACCTTCACCGGCCAGTCCCCATAGTGGTTTGCCAGCACGGGCGTGAAGGGAAAGGCCGTGGAGGCGAGCGCGCTGTCATATGGGTGGCTGTTGGCCGCGGTCAACGTGTTCGTCGCAGCGTTGGCCATGTCATCGTAGGACGTGGCCGCAAGACCCGCACCGTCCCAGGGGTTGGCGTAGCTATCGTTGTAACCGGTCTGGGAAAGATATGAGCAGCCAACGAGGGTTGCCCCGCCAGCGCCGTCATAGCCGATGAACCCACCGGAGGATTGGAGGTCGAGATCACCGCTCGAAGTGGTCACGTAACCATATGCCGCGCTGCCCGTGATGGTTGGCCGTGTGGAGAGGCTCTCACCGATGAGTCCACCACCGCGGGTGTCGGCGGTGACGTCCGACGTCGAGTAGCAGTCCGATATGCCGCTCTGCGTATCCCAGGCCTGCTGCGATGCGCCATAGACCTCTCCGACAAGTCCCCCGGCAACGCTCGATGCGGTGACATCGCCCGAGGCATAGGAATTCGAGATCGCACTGGAACTCTCCGTGAGGAACCGGCCGATCAGCCCTCCCGTCTCGGTGATGGAGCCGTTGGCGACGGGAAGCACGTTGATGGCGGCGAAGCACGTGGTGACGGTAGCACCTCCACAGTCCCCGATGAGACCACCCACGCAGACGGAGCCGTCGTATGCGGATACCGTGCATCGAGCCGTCACCGCACTGTAGCTCCCCGCGGAGTCGGGCTCCAGATAGACACCGCAGTTGGTGACGGCGGGTCCCTTCATGCTGCCGACGAGGGCGCCGGTGTACGTACCGCCTATGACGACCGGATCCACCAGGACGATGTTGGAGATGGCACCGGTCATGGTGCCGAAGAGCCCCGTTCCGGTACTGGTCGATCCGATGGTCTGCGCGCCGACGACGTAGAGGTTCCTGATGGAGTTGCCCTGGCCATCGTACGACCACTGCGTTGCGATGGCGCTGATGGGTGTGAACCCATCGGCACCTCCATCGCCGATGCCCGCGCCCAACGGGTTGACGTAACCGGTGTCAGGGCACCCCGCCACGTTCGCCTTGTTCCAGGCGATGGTGCCGGACGAAAGCGGCGCGTCTCCTGCAGCATCGACGCTCCACGTGGTCGCATCGAAGTCGATGCTGCCCGTCTGCACGACTTTGGCGAAGCTCCCCTTGACCGCCGAACACGTGCCATCCCGGAGATTGTCAAGCTGCCTGACGTTGGCGACCTTGGCCGTGAGGATGCCGTCCTCGACGCCAAGGCTCTGGTACAGGCTGTTCTCCGTGTTCGAGGTCGCCGTGGCGATGGTGCCCTTGCCCTTGTATCTCACCGTCACCGTTGCCGTGACATCGTCCCCAGGGGCGATCTCGCCGGCGGATATGGTGGCCCCATCGCCATTCGCATCAGTTATCTGGGCGAACGATTCACCGGTTTGCATGCTATCGAGCACGACGTCTTCCTCCGACGTGCCGTCCGTCAGGAAAGCGGTCGATATATCCTTCGACCACGAGTTACCGCTCTGCTCATCGGTCAAGGTGAGTGTCGCTGTGAGCTCTTTGGAGACGCCGGCAGACAGAGGGCTGCCATCGCAGGTGATGTGGGCGTACAGCTCCTCGGCGTTGACGAGGGAGACCGTGGGCGTGAGCTTGACGGACGTGCCGACGACCCTGATGCTGCCCCCGCAGTAATACCCGATGAGTCCGGAGGTGCGGTTTGCCTTGCTCCGACCGCCCTGTCCCTCGTCGAGCGCCCGTACGTCGCCATAGGTCAGATCGGTCTTCTCCGAGTAGAAGACGCTGTAGACCTCCCCGCTCGAGGGGGAGAACTCGATGATGTAGCTTCCCGTGCCGATTGCGCCGTCGCTCACGCTCGCGGCATCCATGATCCGACTCACGACCGCGTCGTCATCCGTTCCATCGCTATCGAGGCGATAGAGGCTCTGCCATCCGTCGTCCACGTCGCTACCGGCGTTTTGCGCGTAGTCGGCCGGCTCGACGGTAAGCTTGTCGGCGTCGGGAAGCGTCAGCTGGTCGAGCTCCCCCGTCGCCTCCATGGAGGCGAGCCGATTCTGCGCCGCATAGTAGATCTCCTTGGCGTACGAATCGGCTTTGAGCATGTTCAGGCTGGTGTTGAGGTTCGCCACCAGGGGGATCGCGATGGCGGCGAGGATGGCGATGATCGCGACGGAGACGAGCATCTCCATCAGCGTGAAGCCCCGTGCGTTATCCTGGCTCATCGAGCAACTCACGGCATCATCCCTCGCGCACATGAAACCCCATGCGGCCACAGTATCCATACCTGTCGATGATACCACGCATCGATGGCGACGATCGACCGCGTCACTCCCCGGGCAGGAGGGGATACCAGGAGAAACCCCATCAGCGAGAAGTGCCTCACCCTGCTCTTTCACGTCCAAGGAGAATGCCTGTCGCCTAGTGCTTCTTCGAAGCTTGCCCCGGTAGCATGCGCCGCGCCTCGAAGACGCCCTCGACGTTCTTGAGGTCCCTGAGGATGCGGTCGATACGCTCCGTGGCAGACACCTCGAACAGGAAGCGCATCTCCACGAACCCATCACGGTGCGAGGTGGTCGAACTGGCGAGCACGTTGACACCGCCATCTCCCAGCACGATGGTCACGTCCTGGAGCAGGCGCAGGCGGTCGGTCGCCTCCACGATGATCTCCACCTGGAAGGACGTCGCCGCGCCCGCCTCCCACTCCACCTCGATCGCGCGCTCCGGGGTCGACATGAGGCTCTTGGCGTTGGGACAGTCGGCCCGGTGTACCGAGACTCCGCGCCCCCGCGTGACGAATCCCACGATCTCATCCCCTGGCACCGGATTGCAACAATGCGACAGACGCACGAGCACGTCGTCGACGCCCTTCACGACCACACCCGTGCCCGAGGGCTTGTGATGCGCCGCATGCGGCGGCGTCATGGGGGCGTTCAACGCGAGCGGAGGCATCCTAGCCGCCGCATCCTCCTCCGAGTCCTTGACGAGCACGCGCAGCAGGCGGTTGCTTATCTGACGTGCCGAGATCTTGCCGGTGCCGATCGCGGCCATCAGGTCGTCATCGGTAGGGTAGCTCAGTTCCTTGGCGAGGTCGCGTACCGAACGGGTGAAGACGGGCGTCGACATCCCGATGCCGTGTTTGCGCATCTCGCGCGCCATCTGCTCGCGTCCCCGCAGGATGTCGTCTCCACGGGTGACCTTCGAGAAATACGAGCGGATCTTCGAGCGGGCGCCGGGCGTCTTGACGAGGGTGAGCCAGTCGCGCGAGGGTGTGGACGACTTTTGCGTGAGGATCTCGACGCGATCGCCCATCTGCAGCTCGTAGCTGAGCGGGACGATGGCACCGTTGACCTTGGCACCCACGCAGCGGTTGCCCACCTCCGTGTGGATGGCGTAGGCGAAATCGATGGGCGTGGAGCCCGCACGCAAGCTGATGACCTGGCCCTTCGGCGTGAAGACGAACACCTCCGCGTCGAAAAGGTCGATGCGGAGGCTCTCCATGAACTCCTTGGGGTCCTTGGTCTCCGACTCCCAGTCGATCATCTGGCGCAACCACGAGAGCTGCTCGTCGAAGTGCGCGGTACGGGGGTCGCTCCCCTCCTTGTAGCGCCAGTGCGCCGCCACGCCGTACTCGCTCATCCGATGCATCTCCTGCGTGCGGATCTGTATCTCGAGAGGTCGGCCAGCCGGGCCGATCACCGTGGTGTGAAGCGACTGGTACATGTTGAACTTGGGCATCGCGATGTAGTCCTTGAATCGTCCCGGCATGGGATGCCACAGCGTGTGGACGGCGCCAAGGCTCGAATAGCAGTCCTTGATCGAGTCCACGATCAGGCGCAGGGCGATGAGATCGTATATCTCCGAGAAGTCCTTGCCACGCTGCGTCATCTTCTGGTAGATGGAGTAGAGATGCTTGGGGCGCCCTGATATCTGCGCCGAGATGCCGACGCGACTCAATTCCGCCTCGAGGAGCTGCGATGCCTGTTCGAGGTACTCTTCGCGCGCTCGACGGGACTCGGCCACCATCTTGGAGACCTGCTGGAACTTGGCCGGCTCCAGATAGAAGAAGGAGAGGTCCTCGAGCTCCCACTTGATGGACGAGATGCCCAGGCGGTGCGCGAGCGGCGCGTATATCTCCATCGTCTCGCGTGCCTTGAAGATGCGCCGGTCCTCGCGCAGCGCCATGAGCGTGCGCATGTTGTGGAGGCGGTCGGCGAGCTTGATCACGATGACGCGGATGTCCTTGGACATCGCGATCAGCATCTTGCGCAGGTTGTTGGCCTGCTCCTCGGAAAGGCTCTCGATCTCAAGGCGCGATATCTTGGTCACACCATCCACGAGCTCGGCGACGATGGGGCTGAACGCCTCGGTGACCTCGTCGAGGGTGACGGAGCAGTCTTCCACCGTGTCGTGGAGAAGGGCAGCCGTGAGCGTGTCGACATCCATCCGAAGGTCAGCCAAGATGAGCGCCACCTCGACCGGATGGATGATGTAGGGTTCACCCGACTTTCGGAACTGGCCGCTATGCGCCTTGCGAGCGAACTCGTAGGCCCGACGTACCTGGTCGAGGTCGGCTTCCGCGAGATACGACGAGGCGGTCTCCATGACCTTGGGGAAGTTGTCCGGGAAACCGGTGGGGAAGGCGCTCGCCTCACGGGACCCACTCGACCCTTGCTCGACGGTGCCCGGACCCGACGCGATGGCAAGCGACGTGGTGGGCGAGACGTCGACGGCAGGCTTCTCGGTGGGGGTATCGGCCGCCTTGTCGACGGGGACGGCGGGAGCCCTCGTCTTCGAACCATCCTGCGTGCCCATACAGCACCTCCCTCGAATCATCGTTCGACCTCTCGGCACGCACCCAATCCCTACGTGCTCGATGCGACTGCGACGTCGGATTGCACTATACAAAGAACATCCCTCATCAGTATAGGGCGGTTACCCTCAGGTCTCCGTAACAGAAGGGAACGGTAGGATAGGCCGATTGATGCGCGCGAGCAGGTCGTCTGCCGGCGAATCGAGCACCCATTCCCTGAAGGCGGAGAACTCGTCGAGCTCTCCATGACCTTCGAGATACCGGGTCGAATGCGCGAGGTCGACGTGCTGCGGACCACGGACCAACGATATCCGGCGCGCCGGCCCCCTTCCCCGCACGACGACGAGACCCAGTTCCGCGAACACGGCCAAACCGCCGGAGACGCCATGGACGTCGAGTCCGCAGCGCGCCTTTGCCCCAAGGCAGCGCGCGACGATGTCCTCGTTGGTGAGCGGCGGCGCAGATGAGGGAACGTGGACGTCGGTGACGTCTCGGGTTGGGGCGGCCCAGACACCTGGGGCATCCGTGGGCGCGGGTGCGGCCAGTCCGATCGCACCCTCGTCGGCCGCCTGGCGTAGCGTCCGGTACAACGTGGCGAGATCTTCTCGACTTGGCGCCCCGGCCCTGAGGATGCGCTCGTTGATCGACGCGTCCTGCGCCGAGAACAGAAGATGGATCGTCGATGGTCGACCATCCCTCCCCGCCCGACCCGACATCTGGTTGAACTCCACGTCGGAGAAGGGTAGGTGATAGAGGACGACGTTGCGCACGTTGGGGATGTCGATCCCCTCCCCAAACGCCGAGGTGGCGACGAGGGTGGTCACCTCCCCCTCCCTGAAGGCCCGCTCGACCGCCAGGCGGTCCGACTTGGGCAGACCCGCATGGTAGTAGGCGATCTGCCGCGCCAATTGGGGCACCCGCTTTCGCAACATGCGCGTGATGCGGACGCCCCCCTCTCGCGAGTTCACGTACGCGATGGTCTTCTCGCCATGTGCGACCAGCGAGGCGAGGTAGAGATCGCGCATCTGGGATCGATGGGGTCGCGCGCCGCGCCCATCGGCAAGGTCGAGGTTGGAGCGAGCCGATGGGTCGAGCACGTGTGCCGTGATGCCGAGCGCCTCGTCGATGGAACATGCGATGTCATATCCCGCCGTCGCCGTGACGGCAAGGCACACCGGGTTCCCGAGCGTCGCCCGGATGGCGGGAAAGTGTCCGTACGACGGGCGATGGCCGGCGCGCGCCATGCCGATGTGATGCGCCTCGTCCACGGCGAGGAAGCCCACGCGGCCGGTGGCCGCGAAGCGAGCGGCGTGAAGGTCGAGGAACTCGGGCGTGGTGAGCACGACGCCGACCGATCCATCGGCCAGGGCATCGAACACGCGAGCGCGTTCCTCCGCGGGCGTATCGCCGGTGAGCGTGCACACGTCAAGGCCAAGGGCCTCGAAGGTGTCGGAGAGGTGCTCGATCTGGTCGGTCACCAGGGCACGCAGCGGATAGACGAAGACGCTCGCCTTGTGCTCGTGCAAGGCGGTGCGGGCGGCGTGAAGATGGAAGATAAGGGACTTGCCGCGCCCCGTGGCCATCACGGCGAGCGTCGACTCGCCACGGGCGAGATGCGCGAGCGTCTCCGCTTGCGATGGGCGAAGGGCCCGCTCGCCGATGAGGGTCTGACGAAGCGCATCCGTCAACTGTGGGGCCGCGAGCTGTGAGAGACGCGCCTTGGCGACCGCTGCCCCCGAGGCTGCATGGGCAGCCTGCTCGGCGACGGCATCGGTGCGGGACACGATGACGTTGAGCCCCCGACTGCGATCGGATTGCAGGATGGCGTGACCAGGAGGGGAGGTGATGACCTCGGCGGGGATGTCATCACCGGTCACGTTCTCGACGCAGGCGCGATATGACGCGCCCGCGTCGAGAACGGGCGCGATCTTCTCGGCAAGCCGGCGGTTGAGGAACCCCACCTGCCCGACAGGGGCCAAGACGGCAACCGCGTTGGGGTCGAACCGATTTGCGTGGTC
This sequence comes from Coriobacteriia bacterium, assembly GCA_015655215.1. GTDB lineage: Bacteria > Actinomycetota > Coriobacteriia > Coriobacteriales > RUG033 > JAATFL01. The sequence continues at coordinate 108,343 of JAATFL010000012.1, read as the reverse complement.
TCTCGCCAGTTCCAACTCATCGCCCGCTCGCAACTGGGCGATGAGCTCCTGACGTCCCTCGAAGGTGACGCCCGCCACCTTGGTGTGAAACGAGGAAGCCTGTTCGATGCCCGCGTAGGGATCGGCGACGAGGTAGTCGTCGGCCCGTTCCACCAGTCGCTCGACGAGCGACTGCTCCTCGGTCCCCAGAGTGGGGTCGTCGACGGATGCCATGGTGGTGGCCGTGCCATCGGATGGAGCAGGGGAGTCGACGAGACCCCCTACATCCTCCCCGGTATCGGCATCGGCCCCCAGGGGGCTCCCGATGCAGCTGCCATCGATGGCGTGGAGGGAGTCGTGCGTCTCGACGGCGCGCACGAGCATCTTGGGGTTGCGATGTCCGCGCCACTCGTTGACCTGAGCCTCGAACACGACGTCGACGGCCTGGTCGCACGAGAGCATACGCTCCATGTCCGGACAGCGAAAGTAGATCGCCGATACGTTGGAGCGACCATCGCTTGCGGTGAAGCGCAGATGGTCGCCATCACGACCCACGCTCCCCTGGTCGGTCATGAAGACGTCCTCCACCACGAGGAGCGGCGCACGCATGCCCTGGCCAAAGGGTTCGAGACACGATATCGCGTCGATGGCATCGACGGTGAGCTCCTCGAGCCCCACCGATGCATCGACCTCGCGCACGCTCTCGAACGCGCGAGGGGAGAGGGCGTCCATCTGAGCGAGGAAACGCGTGCGGAACGAGGGCAGGCTCTCTTCCGGGAGGGTGAGGCCCACCGCCATCTCGTGCCCGCCGAAGCGCTCGAGCAGATCCGAGCATGCCGAGACGGCCTCGAACAGGTTGATGGAGCCGATGCTCCGTCCCGAGCCCCTCGCCACCCCATCCTTGACGGTGAACAGGATCGTCGGGACGCCATAGGTGCCCACGAGACGCGAGGCGACCACGCCCTTGACACCCTCGTGCCATCCCTCTCCCGCAAGGATGAGGGCGCGCTCGCCATGGTACGTCACCGCGAGCTGCGCGCGGGCTTGCCCGTCGAGCTCGACCTCGAGGGCGCGACGACGCGTGTTGATGTCCTCGAGGAGATGCGCGGTCTCGTCGACGACATCGGGATCGTCGGTGAGGAAGAGCCCCAACGCGACGGCAGGGTCACCCACACGGCCCGCGGCGTTGATGCGTGGGATGAGCGTGTACGAGAGGTCTTCGGCGGACAGGGTCTTCGTCGAGGTGTTGGCGAGCGCCGCCAGCGCCGAGAAGCCCGAACGTGGGTTGCGGTTGATACGTGCGAGGCCATCGGCGACGAGCGCGCGGTTCTCCTCGGTGAGCGGCATGATGTCGGCGACGGTGCCGAGGGCGGCCAGGTCGGTGAACTCCCGCCACAGGTCCTCCTCCCCCGCCCTATCCCCCAGCTCGCACACGAGCTTGAGTGCGACGCCCACGCCGGCGAGTTCCCTCGATGGACCATCGGGTATGAGCTTCGGGTCGGCGACGGGAACCCCCTGGGGGACGAGGTTCGAGGGCTCGTGATGGTCGGTGACGACGAGGCGGACGCCTCTTCGAGCGAGGATACGGGCCTCTTGAGCTGCGGATATGCCATTGTCGACCGTGATGACGAGCGCAGGGTCGCTCTCGAGCACGCGATCGAGAGCCTCGGGGGAGAGACCATAGCCTTCGCCGTACCGCGTGGGCACGAAGGGGGTCACATCGGCACCAAGGGCGCGAAGCCCCCGGGTGAGGAGTGCCGTCGCGGTGATGCCGTCGACGTCGAAGTCGCCGAAGACGGCGATGCGCTCGCCACGCTGCATGGTGGCCCATACCTCATCGGCCACCTCGCGCATGCCGGGAATCGCCAGCGGATCCGCCCAGCTGCGATCGAGGGATGGGTTGCAGAACTCGCTCACGAGCTGCGGCGTGTCGACCCCGCGTGCGACCAGCGTGCGCGCGACGAGATGGGGCAGGCCGCAGGTCGCCTCGATTTGGGAGACTCGGTCCTCGTCGGCCGCCTTGAGTTTCCAGCAACAGGTCCTCGTGCTCCTCGAATCCATATGGCCGAACCTTCCATCATCGAAGCCGAATGCCCAGACCCGGGGCTGGCATCCAAGCGACGTGCAATCAACGCCCCCCGACGCCTTCGTCGTACCGGCGCTCACACCGCACGCCGGTACGTTGCCCTCACTTGTCGTCGTACTTCTTCGCAAGACGCTTGTATTGCGGCTCACGCGACTTCCAGAGCGTGAACAGGGGTGCGGCGATGCCGATGGACGAGTACGAACCCAGCACCAGGCCCCAGGTCATCGCGAAGGCGAAGTCCTTGAGGGTCGCACCGCCGAAGAGCAGCATGAACAGTACGGGGAGAAGCGACGTGAGCGTGGTGTTGATGGTGCGGGTGAACACCTGGTTGATCGAATGGTTTGCGATCCAGAAAAACGAGTGGCTCCCCTCGGGATTCGCGTTGTCCTTGATGCGATGGAACACGACCACCGTGTCGTACAGGGAGTAACCGAGGATGGTGAGCAACGCGGCCACCACGTTGGGTGTGACCTCGCGTCCCGTCACCGAGTAGATGCCGACGACGATGATGAGGTCATGAAAGAGGGCGATCACCGCGGTGAGGGACATCTTGTATTCGAATCGGATCGCGATGTAGGCGATGATGGCGAGGATGGAGATGACGAACGCGAGCAGCGAACTCTGCAGGATGTTCGTACTCCACTCCGGACCGATCGTGGTCACCTGGAAGGAGTCGGAGGAGAGTCCAAGCGAGTCGGCGACGGTGGTCGCCGTGCCGCTGGCGATATCAGGGCTCGTCTCCGCAGTGCGTACCAGAAAGCCGTCGATGCCGTTGGTCTGCGTGGTCTGTACGGAGGAGGCGGTCACGCCCGCCACGTCGAACGCGCTGCGTATCTGCTCGGTGGTGATGTTGCCGGTGTCCTGGAAGTCGATCGAGGTGCCACCTTGGAACTCGATGCCCAACTTAAGACCCCGGGTGGCGAGCGAGGCGAGCGATATGACGATGAGGACGGCGGAGATGATGAAGAATATCTTGCGCAGGCCGATGAAGTCGACCTCGTGGCGAAGATAGCTACGCATTCGCAGCACCCCCCTTCTTCTTGGAGGCTCTGGACGCGGTGCGAACCCCGTTGGCGGCCGCGATCCTCTCGCCCTCCGCAAGGTCGCCCTTGATGCCCCAGAAACCCGGATGGCGAGCTATCTGGCCAGGAGCGAGCAGACGGATGGCCGGTGCCTTGAAGAGCAGCATCGTGATGATGTCGCAGACGATGCCGAGCGCGAGCGTGAGGCCAAAGCCCTTGACCGAACCGACGGCGACGGCAAAGAGGACGATGGCGGAGACGAAGGTGACCACATCGGCGTCGATGGAGGTTCCGATACCATGTTTGACGCCGGTGATCGAAGCAGCCTTGACCGAGCGTCCCATGCGTATCTCCTCTCGGAATCTCTCAAGCACCAGGATCGAGGAATCGGCTGCCATTCCGATGGTGAGCACGATGCCCGCCAGTCCTGACAGCGAGAGCGCGAAGAGACCGAAATGCGAGAGTGTCGCAAGTATGCCCAGATAAAGTGCGGCGAACACGCCCATGTTCGCCGCCGTGAGCACGCCGAGCCCCTCATAGAAGAACAGCAGGTAGATCATCACGACGAGCATGCCAACACCCGCGGCGAGCACGCCCGCGGTGAGCGACTGCTGACCAAGCGTCGGGCCCACGACCTGGGATTGGGAGAACGTCAGGGTCACGGGCAGCGCACCGGACTCGAGGATGGTCTGCAGGTTCTTGGCCGAATCGAGGGTGTAGTTGCCCGATATCGCGACCTGACCGTTCGTGATGGCCGACTCCACGGCCGGTGCGCTCTGCACGACGCCGTCGAGTAGGATGGCGATCTGCCCCTTGGTCTGGTACAAGGCGGTGGAGGTGTCGGAGAACGCCTTGGTGCCATCGCCATCGAGGGTGAGGTTGACCGCGTAGTAGGCGCTTCCCGTCGATTCCTGGCCGACGGACACCTTGGTGATGGAATCCCCGGTCATGAAGGCGGTGTACGTGGACGAGTCGAGCGTCTGGCCGGTCTGGCCGTTCTCGATGGCCGTGACCTCGCTCTGGTCCGTGATGTTGTCGAGGTCGACGAACTCGAGCGTGCCGGTCGCGCCGATGGTGGAGAGCGCCGTCTCGGCGTCCTCCACACCGGGGATTTGGATGAGGACGGAATCGTTGCCGTCCAGCTGGACGGTCGCCTCGGATGCACCGAGCGTGTTCACGCGTGCGGTGAGGATCGAGACGGCCTGATCCATCTCATCGCTGGTGACCGCCGAGTTGTCAGCATGCGTCGCCGTCATGATGACGGAGAGGCCACCCTGGATATCGAGTCCCTGGGTGATCTTGGTCGCCGGCGGGTAGAACATGAAGATGGAGAACGCGACGATGCACAGCAGGACGACGAAGAGCTTGATGTTGTGCGTGTCACGTGGATGGCGACGGCGCCTCGCGCCGCGGGCGCCCGACCCTGCACGCGCGGATCGCTCCCCCGTCGTGCGGTGCCTCGCATCGAGCTTATCGGAATCGCGACCCCGTACGGGACTCTGCTGGTCATCGGATACGGATTCGGCCCTCTCCTCGGCCGTACGTTCGTTCAGGGCCTTTCGATTGCGCTTCTCCATCGCCTTCGCACTGGCCTTTGGATTGCCCACGCCCATCTTGAACTCATCAGCCGACGACTCGGCCCTCTTCGATCTCCCGAATGCCATTCAGTCCTCCCGGTAAGGATGTTGTCGCGTCGCATCGCAGACGAGAAGCGCTCGCCCACACCTGTGGTTGTCCGCAGTGAATGATACCTCAAACGAGTATGAACGTAACCTCGACAACGACACGGGCTTCCCCCCAGACGGATGTCATGCGCTTGTCGGGGCGACCGAGATGCGCGGTCGCCCCCATGCAGACGCCCAGCCTCAGTAGTCGTTCGCCGCCGGCAAGTCGGACCAGTGCGCCATGAACTCCGCGTAGGTGCCCGCCTCGATGGCCTCGCGAGCGCGGCGCATGAGGTCGATGAGGTAGTGCAGGTTGTGGACGGAGAGCAGGATGCCCGCCCCCATCTCCTTGCAGATCACGAGATGATGCAGATAGGCGCGCGTATATCCCTGGCAAACCGGGCAGTCGCACTGAGCGTCGAGCGGTTCGAAGTCCGCCTTGAAGCGCGCGTTCTTGAGATTGAGCCGCCCCTCCGACGAGAAGGCCGTGTTCATGCGTGCGGTGCGAGTGGGTAGGACGCAGTCGAAGAGGTCGACGCCCTCCCCCACGGCCCGTACGAGCGTGGTGGGGTTGCCGACGCCCATCAGGTAGTGGGGCGCATCGACCGGCAGGGCAGCAGCGATGGTGCCGAGCGTCTCGAACATCTGCTCGTGGCTCTCGCCCACCGAGTAGCCCCCGATACCATAGCCCTCGAACGCGCCCTCCTCGGCGACGACCCGTGCGAGCATCTCGACGCTCTGCAGGCGCAGGTCGAGGTGCACGCCACCCTGTACGATTCCGAAGAGTGCCTGGTCCGAGCGGACGTGCGCCGTTCGGCACCGTCGGGCCCACGCCGCCGAACGTTCCACGGCCTGCTCGACGAAGGCCTTCTCGGCAGGGTATGGGGCACACTGGTCGAGCTGCATGGCGATGTCGGCGCCCAGCTGCTGCTGGATGCGCATGTTGTCCTCGGGCGTCCAGTAGTGCTTGGAACCATCGACGATGGAGCGGAAGGCGACGCCGTTGTCATCGAGCTTGAGCGTGTCGGCGAGCGAGAATATCTGAAAGCCCCCCGAGTCGGTGAGGATGACGCGGTCCCAGTTCATGAACCGATGCAGCCCTCCGGCCCTCTCCACCAGCTCGGCGCCAGGGCGCAGATAGAGGTGGTAGGCGTTGGAGAGCACCACTTGGGCGTCGAGTCCATGGAGCATGTCCACCGTCACGCCCTTGACGGCCGCGCGCGTACCGACCGGCATGAACGTGGGGGTCTGCACGTCACCATGCGCCGTGTGGAAGCAGCCACGGCGTGCGTGCGTATGCGGGTCGGTCGCAAGGAGATCGAAGTCGAACAGGGCCACGGCGGCCCTCCTTTCGGACGAGTGGGCGAGGCGATGCCGCTCATCTGATGAGCATCGCGTCCCCAAACGAGAGGAAGCGGTAGCGCTGGTTGATGGCCTCCTGATAAGCGCACATGATACGCTCACGCCCTGCGAGCGCCGAGACCAGCATCATGAGCGTCGAACGCGGAACATGGAAGTTGGTGATGAGCGCATCGATGGCATGGAAACGATAACCGGGGAGGATGTAGAGCGAGGTCGCCGCATGGTCTCGTGCGACGAGCCCCCCCACGGGCACGCCGTCGGCACCGGTGGGACCCGCCGTGGCATCCCACGCGCTTTCGAGCGATCGCGTGGACGTGGTGCCCACCGCGACCACGCGATGACCCGCGGCATGCGTGGCGTGCACGGCGTCGACCACGCGTTGGGGCACCGTATAGCGCTCGGTGTGCATGGCGTGCCGGGTGGGATCGTCCTCCTCGACCAGGCGAAACGTGTCCACCCCCACCTCGAGGTCAACGGTCTCGAAGCGAACGCCCTTGGCCTGGATGCGCGCGAGGAGCTCGGGCGTGAAGTGCAACCCCGCAGTCGGCGCGGCGGCGCTTCGCTCGTCGGTCGAGTAGACCGTCTGATAGTTCTCGGCATCGCCGTGGTAGGCGGTGATGTACGGCGGCAGCGGGACACGTCCCACGCGGTGGAAGGCCTCGTCGAGCGTGAGGCCCTCGGCAGCGGAGAAGCGCACCAGGCGCTCACCTCGACCCTCGACGTGTCCGAGGACCTCTCCGGTGAGCAGGACGGGGTCATCTGGCGCGGCATCGGGACCACCCTGCGCGTATTCGATGGTCGCGCCCGGCTGCAGACGACGCCCCGGCTTGACGAGGCACTCCCACACGGCGACGCGTGCGGCGGGGCAAGGGGTCACGTCAAGACCCCGACAGCCGTCATCGACCCGTACATCCGCACCTTCGCGTTGCTTGAGCAGCAACGTCTCCGCCGCGCCGCCCGTCCCCCGCTTGTGACCGATCAGTCGCGCCGGCATGACGCGGGTCTCGTTGGCTACGAGCAGGTCGCCCGGCTCGAGGTAGTCGATGATGTCCGAGAAGCATCTGTGCTCGATCGCGCCGGTACGACGGTCGAGCACCAGCAACCGGCAGGAGTCGCGTGGCATCGCCGGTTCCTGTGCGATGAGTCCATCGGGAAGCTCGTAGTCGAAATCATCGGTCCTCATGCACGATTCCTCTCGGGAGAAGTGGGTTGATCCGTATGGGATGCGAAGGACGGGTGCACCTGTGGGGACGTGTCGGACGCCGCGTTCCGCGCGGCACGTGCGGCATCGCGTGCCGCGCGCTTCTTGCGGACCAGCTCGTCGTGGGCGACCCTGCTTGCCCTCTGGGCGGCGATCTCGACGGCATGGGCGGTCTGCTCGGCCTCCCGCTGCATCGCGCGAACCTCCGCCTCAGCCCGACGCCGCTTGCGGCGGAGCTCCCGCTCGAGTTCGGCCTCGCCCTTCGAGATGAGGCATCCGCAGTAGTTCTGGCGATACATGCCCTGAGCGCGCGAGATGCGCGTCGCCGCGGCATACAGGGGACGGAAGTCCCGGGACACCGGGTCGACGTGCATCTCGCTCGCCGCCGCCTCAAGCTCCTCGGCAATGACATCGGTGAGTTGGTAGGGACTGACCGAGAGCGTGGTCGATAGCGCCGAGAACCCCTGCTCTGCAGCCATGCGGGCCGATTCGCGCAGGCGAAGGCGGTAGCACGCGCGGCAGCGCCGGGAGCGGTCGGCGCCGAAGCACCCCACCTCACGCTGCCAGATATCCTTGACGGCGGTGTCCGAGAGGCCGCGCAGGACCGGTATACCCTGAACGGCCGCGTAGTCCTCAAGCGTCGCGAGGCGACGGGCGTACTCGTCGTCGGGCTGGATGTTGGGGTTCACGTATGCGATGGCGATGTCCCAGCCCTCTTCGGTCAGAGCGCGCAGTGGCTCGATGGTGCATGGCCCACAGCAGGCATGCAGCAGCAATCCTCTTCTCTCGGACATGGCACCTCCCCGCACAGCCGCTCGGATCCCGACGCTTTCCTCCAGGGAGGGCGTGACCCATCCCAGCACGCAAAGGAGACGGTCCTAGGACCGCCTCCTCCGACAGCAATTCTATGCAATGCTAAGCGATTTACGCCTTGCGGACGTTGCTGGCCTGCAGCTTGCCGTTCTGACCAGTGGTGATCTCGAATACAACGGACGTGCCCTCGTCAAGGGTCTTGAAGCCATCCATCTGGATCTCGGAGAAGTGGACGAACAGATCGTCGCCATCCTCGCGGGAGATGAAGCCATAGCCCTTATCGGGGTTAAACCACTTGACAGTACCTTCAGCCATGTCGAACCTTTCTTTCTGCCACAAAGGGCAACTGCTATGCAGTACGGACCCCAACCAAGGAATCCATAATGCGGACGAGCGGTCGAGCAACCGCTGTTCACAGTCTACCTCGTTCGAATTCATATGGGAAACAAAATCTTGAGAATGTTGCCCGAGGTGGAGGAAACTGCCCCCAAACGCCCGAATTCCCTGCATTTTCCAAAAATCCCGGAATTCTCCAGACAGGGTCCACGGGCAGTCGACGGAGTGCCCGGAAAAGACGTTCGACTTCAGCGGTTTCCCGTGAGCCCCTGCACATCGTCGAGGAGTTCACGTGCCTGGAGGCCATCGAGAACCGTCGGGTCGAAGTCGAGGGCGAACGCCTGGGCGATGCCGCGGGCCTGGGCGAGACGGATGTCAGCAAGCCCAGGGTCGCCCTTCTCGTTGCGCAGCACGTCGGCCTCGAAGACCAGGGCGCGCATGACGTACTCGGCGACCGAATCGTTCATCGCATCCCCTAGACCGAGAATCGTCCCGAGGGACTCCGGAGAAAGCGAGAGCAGGACATCGCCGTCCATGTCAGCCGCCGTACCGATCATCTCGTTGATGCGCATCACGGCGAGGTCGGGATCCCCGTCCTTGCGGGCGGACACCGCACCCATGAGCGCCTGGACGGACATGAGTATGAGGCGCATCAGGTAATCTTGCTGAAGCATGGACGCTTCCTCTCTGCTGCGACTCGTCGTGAGCCCCGGTGGGTGCGATGACATGATACGTCAAGCGGCACGGCGAGGGAACCCGAGGACCCTCACGTCGCCTTGAAGGGAACGCCCAGGTGATCGAAGGCCCGTGGCGTTGCCTGCCGACCGCGCGGCGTGCGCTGGATTAGCCCCTGCTGCAGCAGGAACGGCTCGTAGACGTCCTCGAGGGCGCCGGCATCCTCGCCCAGGGCGCTCGCGATCGTGCTCAACCCCACGGGACGACCGCCAAACGTGTTGACGAGCAGGTCAAGCACCTTGTTGTCAAGCGCATCGAGCCCGAGCCCGTCGACCTCGAAGAAGGAGAGGGCACGACAGGCCACCTCCTCGGTGATCACGCCACCGGCACGCACCTCGGCATAGTCGCGCACGCGCTTGAGGAGACGGTTCGCCAGACGGGGGGTTCCCCGGCTGCGCCGGGCTATCTCGACGGCACCCCCCTCCTCCATCTCGACCCCCAGGATGGACGCGCTCCGCACGACGATGTCGCGCAACTCCTCTGCGGAGTAGTAGTCGAGACGAAACGATATACCGAAGCGATCGCGGAGCGGCCCGGTGAGCAATCCGGTGCGGGTGGTGGCGGCGACGAGCGTGAAGGGGGGTATGTCGAGCCGGATGGAGCGGGCTGCCGGACCCTTTCCGATCACGATGTCGAGGACGAAATCCTCCATCGCCGGGTAAAGGACCTCCTCGACCGCTCGGTTGAGGCGATGTATCTCGTCGATGAAGAGGACGTCCCCCGCTTGGAGGTTGGTGAGGATCGCCGCCAGGTCACCGGTACGTTCGATGGCAGGACCGCTCGTCGTCTTGACGGCGACACCGAGCTCGTTGGCGACGACGCCTGCGAGCGTGGTCTTCCCAAGCCCCGGAGGGCCGGAGAACAGCACGTGGTCGAGCGTGTCCTTGCGCTGTCGGGCGGCATCGATGAGCACCCGGAGGTTCTCCTTCACCCTTGACTGGCCAAGGTAGTCGTCGAGCAGGGCGGGGCGAAGCGAGCGGTCGACCTCGAGGTCCCCTTCGGTGAGTTCGGCCGCTATCAGGCGCTCCTGGACGCCCGGACCCGTCAAGCTCGAAGCCTGGCTGCCCAATCCTTGCCCGCCGACACCGTAAGCGGTGGCATCCTCCGCCTCCCAGATCAATGCGAGGCCCCCAGTCTCTTGAGCGCGTAGCGTATCGCCTCTGCCGAATCAGACGCGACGCCATCGTAGTCGCGCAGTGCGAGCTCGATCTCGGCAGTCGTGAAACCCATGCCGAGGAGCGCCGCCGAAACCTCGACGCGCCCATCCACGGCCTGCTCGGCGACGAGGGTGAACAAGTTGGGCTCGTTGGAGAGCGCCCCCTTGAGTTCGAGGATGATGCGCTGCGCCGTCTTGCGGCCGATGCCGGGGATGGTGGCGATGCGCTTGTCATCATCCTTCGCTATCGCCATCGAAAGGTCACCCGGCGAGAAGGACGAGAGCGCGGAGAGGGCGACCTTGGGCCCAACGCCCGAGACGGCGATGAGCTTGCTGAAGAACCGGCGCTCCTCGTCGCTGGAAAACCCGTACAGAGCCATCCCCGCATCGCTCGTCTGCAGATACGTCCACAGTTGCACCTGCTCGCCCACCGGAGGGAGCGATGAGAGGGAACGCGTGGACATTCCGAGCGAGAAACCGATGCCGTTGACATCGATGACGACGCCCGCAATCCCCACCGAGGCCAGATTGCCCCTGAGAAACGCGATCATGGAGTCCTCCTTTGCCGGGGCGTCGCCCGGCCCTCATCGGCACGTTGAGCGGCCACACGCTCCTCGAGCATCCGACCTCTGCGCATATGGGCATGGCAGATGGCGGCGGCCAGGGCGTCCGAGGCGTGATCCGGCTTGATGTCCTGGGAAAGCTCGAGCATGGCCCGCACCATGTACTGCACCTGATGCTTGTCCGCCGCACCGGTGCCCACGACCGATTGCTTGATCTGCATGGGCGTGTATTCGCCCGTAAGCAGCGAAGCCTCTGCCGTGGCTACGAGAGCGGCACCTCGTGCCTGCCCCGTCGCGAACGCGCTCTGCGAGTTGACGCCGAAGTAGACCGATTCCACCCCCACCTCGGCGGGGCGGTAGCGCTCGACGACGGCGGCCATCCGATCGTGGATCCCCTTGAGGCGCAGGGCGAGGTCCTGATCCGCAGTGGTGCTGATGCACCCATAGGCAAGTGGCCGGCAGAGCGACCCCCGTTGGACGATGACCCCCCAGCCCGTGTTGGCCAAACCAGGGTCGATGCCCAGGATCACGATGTCATCCTCCAACGACCTGGATGATGACCGCCCCAACGCGAAACATGACGCATTGGCCTGCGGGCGGGGCGCCAACATCACCCGGGACGCTTCGTCCCGTGCGCGACCAACCGTCGTCCCCGAAGCTCTCGTCTGTGGCATGCATCCGCCTTTGGTCGCGTTCCTCTCATCGAACATTTGTTCTATAATAAGCCAAACGGCCATCAAAGGTAAAGGGCTCGCATCGTGAAAAGATGCGAGCCCTTTACGAACGACCTGTCGATGGGATGTGGTGGTGGGATGGGACCGGCATCGCCGCGGTGCATCTGCCGCGATGCGGCCCCGATGCACCGCGCGAGGACGCACCTACTCGTCGGCCTCGAGCGCCTCGAGCACCTCGTCGGTAAGCTCCATCGTGTGGTAGACGTTCTGCACGTCATCGAGCTCCTCGAGCTTGTCGATGAGGCGCATGACCTTCTTGGCATCCGATACGGAGACGGTGACCGTGGTGGTGGGAACCATGCAAAGCTCGGCACCCTTCACCTCGGCCCCCTGCTCCTTGAGGCCGTTGCGCACGCTGGCGAGCTCCTTGGGCTCGGTGTAGACGATCCACTGCTCGTCATCGTCCTCATAGTCCTCGCCGCCGGCCTCGGCGACGGCCATCATGAACTCGTCCTCATCCTCTGCGTTGCCCTCCTTCTCCACGAAGAGACGGCCCTTGCGCTCGAATTGGAATGCGACCGAGCCGGTGGTGCCCAGGTTCCCACCTGCGTGAGAGAAGGCGGCACGCACGTCAGCCGCGGTGCGATTGCGGTTATCGGTAAGGCAGTCGAGGTAGATCGCCACACCGGCGGGACCGTAGCCCTCGTAGACGATCGTCTCATATACGGCAGCCCCGGAACCGCTGCCAAACGCCTTCTTGATGGCGGTATCGATCTTGTCCTTGGGCAGGGAGTAGCCCTTGGCCTTGTCAACGGCGGCGGCGAGCGCAGAGTTGTTCTCGGGACTGGGATCGCCACCCTCCTTCGCGGCGACGGTGATGATGCGGGAGAGTTTCGAGAACAAGGCGGAGCGCTTGGAATCCTGCGCAGCCTTACGGTGCTTGGTGGTTGCCCACTTGGAGTGTCCAGACATGGGGTACCTCTCTTCGAACGTCAGATAGATGACCACACCTTGACGCCGCGGCAGGCATTCCTCCGAAAAGCGGGCACGGCGAACTATACAGCTGACGTATACTAGCTCAATTGGACGCTCGTCTCAACGGATGGACGGCGATACGCAGGAATCAACCCCATCAGCGAGGAGTAGTGACCCTAGGATACCGCGCCCGACCGTCACTGGCCACCTACAGGGCGGCAATCCCCATGGACACCTGCACCAGTGCGATCGCCACTCCCACGAACGCCTCGCCACCCAGAAGGCCCGAGGCGATGACGGATCCGGTGACCTCGACCTGTTCGGGCGAGGAGTGGTGGGGCATACGGGTCACGGCGAGTTTCACGAGCGCACCCAGACCAGCCGTGAGGCTGAGGTAGAACGGGAGGTAGATGCCCAGGCCAAGCGTGAGCACCGGTAGTCCGAGTAGGTAGAGGCCACACCCGGCCACGACACCCACCACCAGCGCGGGAACGTTGGCGACACCTGCCACCATGGAGGCCACGACGCTGGCCTGCACGGCGATGAACGGCTTGCCGGCACCAAACGACCCGGTGCCATAGGCGCTCGCAAGCAAGAAGAGCACGCCCGTGGCCACGAACGCACCCAGGACCGCACCCATCGCGGTGGCCCACCACTGTGCACGGGGCGAGGTCCCCAGCACGTACCCTGCGCGGTAGTCGTTCATAAGGTCACCGACCAGTCCACAGCTCACCGCCACGACCGCGGCGATGAGAAAGGCGTCGGTGCCGCCCACCCCGGTGATGGCACGGGCGGCGAGCAGCACGATGACGCCAAAGACCTCCATCGGGTTTATCCCCGAAACACCCACGGTCTGCGATGACATCAGCCCGACGAGCCAGGCCCCGGCGATCATGACGAGGCTGGCCACGATGTCGATGCCCAGCGCGAGGCTAGCGAGCAGAGCCACCAGGGCGAACACCACGGGCACCGCACGATACCAACGCGGTGCCAGCGGGTCGACGGCCGGCCTTGCCGGGTGAACACCCGAAGCGCCCGTATCGGTCGCAGGGTTTACACGATGCGCAAGCAGATGCAGGGTGTGCTTGACGATGACTCCCATACCGCAGCCGAGCATGACGCCGATGCCGAGCGACGACTTGATGCCCTGGCCCGTGGCGATGGTCCACAGGCCCGCCGCGGAACCACCCACGACGACGACGAAGTCACCGAGAAGGCCGCCAAGCAGCCAGACGGTTCCCGCCACGGGGCCCACGAGGAAGCCGATGGAGAGCATCATCGGTGATGCGTAGATGCCGAAGCTCACACCGGGGATCGAGACGTTGGACAGGAACAGCGAGGGTATCGCCCCCCACCAGTCGCGCAGATAGGCCCAGAGGCCCGCGATTCCCATGGCCGCGAGCAACGGTCTCGTCGCACCCGTGCTGCGCCCGGTGGCGAGCATCGTCTCGGCAGCCGCCTGGCCGATGGGATAGGGTAGCCGCTGCTCGACGACGAAGCGGCGTCGGGCGAAGGCGGTGAACAGGAGCCCGAGCGCCACTCCGCACAGCGACGCGATGAGAACGGATACGGCCGAGAGGTGAGCGGTGGGATCGAGTATCCAGATGCCGGGGACGGTGAAGGCGATGCCCCCTGCCACCATGGCACCCGCGCTCATCACCGTGTGCGTGACGTTGACCTCGTTGATGTTGGTCTTGCCGAATAGGCGCAAGATGCTCATGGAGACGATCGCGGCGAAGATGATGGGCCACGGCAATGCGCCGAGCTTGAGTGCGACGTACACCGACCCTACGGTGATGAGCGCACATCCCGCAAGTCCGACGACGGCCGCACGCACCGAAAGCTGTTCCCTGAACGGGAGTCCGCAGCGTCCACGGGTGAAGTCCTCGTGCCCATCGAGGGGAGCCGGCACGAAGCGACCGTCCTCGCTCGTGACGGACGATTTGGCAGCGACGTCGGTATCGTTCACATCAACCCTCCATCACCCACGCGCTTCCCTGGTATGAATGAGCCCGTCCGGACCCTCCGGGTGTCCCGGCGGCCTGCCCGTTTACCCGCTTGGCACCGTAGATGCCATGATTCCCGTCACCTCGAACCCCGGGCGGTCTTGCCACACGATGCAGACGATCGACCGAGTATGCGCGAACCCACGTTGCCCGTCTATGGGCAGTTCGAGGAATCTGGGTGGTCCCACATCGAATCACCCCGGGAGGAGACCTAGTCGGCACCGGGCGCAGGCTGGTCGTCGGAGCCATCGCCCCCGTCGGAGCCGAGTGCCTTGCCCTGTTGCGGACGCGGATGCGTACGCACCCATAGCAGCACGATCAGACCGGCGACGATCACCGGGAGCGAGAGTATCTGCCCCATCGTGATCACCCCGCCGATGATGTATCCAAGCTGCGCGTCGGGGACGCGCACGAACTCGATGAGGAAGCGAAAGATGCCGTAGAAGACCAGGAACGTCCCCAGAAAGCTCCCTCGGGGAAGCGTTGGCTTACGACGGGCGAGCACGAACAGGATCGCGAAGAGCACGAGACCCTCGAGTGCGGCCTCGTAGAGCTGCGTGGGATGTCGCGGAAGAGAGCCACCCGTGGGGAACACCACACCCCACGGCATCGAGGTGACCTTGCCCCACAGCTCGCCGTTGATGAAGTTGGCGATACGGCCGAAGAAGAGGCCCACCGGGGCGACGATCGCCCCGAAGTCCGCAAGCGTGAGAAAGGGTATCCCAAGAAGGCGCGAGGCGACGCATCCGCCAACCAGACACCCGGCAAGTCCACCATGAAACGACATCCCCCCTTCGGAGAGGGCGAAGATCTCCAGGGGGTGGGAGAAGTAGTAGCCATCGCCATAGAACAGGCAATAGCCGAGGCGGGCGCCGATCAGCACCCCAAACGCCGCGCACAGCACTATGGTGAGCACGTCATCGCTGGTGATGGCAAGTTTCCAGGAGCGAGAGATGCGCACGATAAGCAGATACCCGCAGACGAACGCGGCAAGGTACGCAAGACCGTACCAACGCACCACGAAGGGCCCGATGGAGAACGCGACGGGATTGAGCGACTGATAGATGCTGTTGAGCACGGGGTCTCCTCGAGGTCGTTATCGAAAAGGCATGGGATCGATGGTCGTTAGATGCCGGGAAGCACCCATCCTCCTCGACACCATGGGGAGTGGCGACCACTATAGCCCATGCCCTGGCGATATGCGCGTTGAACCTCAGTCCCCATGTGGGAGGTAACCGTCTATCTCGGCTATCGCATCATCCACGCTCTCCACGTCCTCGAGCTCATGGTGAAAGTAGTCGAGATAGACCTGGATCGTCTCACGGGAAGGGCCCGCGGGGACCCGGTTCAGACACGATGGCATCCCCGTCATGACGGCGAGACGCGAACCGCATCGAGGACAGATGAAGGAGGTGAGTGCGAGGTCCTTGCGCACGGCAATCATCGAGGCGATATCCTCGGACGTCATGATCTGCAATCCACAGCATGGGCAACCGACCTCGAAGCGCATGTCGGACCTCCTTCCCCTCGTCACCTCGCAGGGACATCCTGATTGTAGATCATTCTTCACGGGAAGGGCAGCCATTTACCCGAATCGCAGACCCGAGAGGGGTTCACAGCTCCTTCGCCATCCAGATGTGCTCGACGCCCTCGTCCAGACCCACATCGCCGTAGGCCTGGTAGCCATGCGCCTCGTAGAAGGGGACGACATGGCACTGCGCATGCAGGTCGATGCGCGTGCCCCCCAACTCGCGGACCTTGTCCTCGGTGGTGTCGAGCAGCACCCCTGCAAGGCCTTGATGGCGGAACTCGGGAAGGACGGCAAGGCGTCCGAACACGAACCCTGATTCACCATCCGGGCCCGGGAACACCCGTGCACATCCACACAGCACGCCATCGACATACAGGGTGACGTGGATGGCGGTGTCGTCGATGGGCTCGAACTCGTTTGCAAACCCCTGTTCCTCCACATAGACACGCCGCCGAACCTCGAAGGCGTCGTCCTTGCGATCGAATGCGCAGACCAGAGACGGCATGGTACTCCCTTGAGATCTTTGGAATCGTACGTTCACGGCTCGTAGACACATGCGAGGGGCTCGGGGTCGCGCGCCTCGTCGCGACCTTCCAGGCGGGGTCCATGCGTGAGGAAGAACCCACACGTGCGACAGCCCATCTTCTGGGCAGCACGACGGTCTACCGCGGGGTCGAGGATAAGGTCGAGATCGGTCACCTGCACGTGTTGCGGGTTATGACACACCGCGAATTGGCAATCGAGCACGCAGGGTGTGTACCTGCCCTCAACCGCATGAGGGCATGAGGCACTCATCGTCTCATCGCAGCCGCGCCTCTCCCAGCAGTTCGCCATGCTTCCCACGCTCCCTTCGTCCTACCGGTCCTCTCGCCCGTGCATCATCTAAACGCACGATTGGCCACACGCCCCACGAGAGGATCGCAACCTGCGCGACAGGGAGGAGCGAGACCCCGTCGGCCTCACCCCTCCATGATCGCCATGCATGTGCGCACGTGTCGAACGGTGCGTTACTCGGCAGCGACCACCTTCGTGACGCCCTCGACGCGCTCCTTGAGGATGCGCTCGACGGAACTCGAGATGGTCATCTGAGACATGGGGCAACCGGCACAGGCCCCCTGGAGCTCAACGGTCACGACACCGCCGTCATCCACGTCGATGAACTGGATGTCGCCGCCGTCCGCCTGCAGGGCTGGACGGATGAGGTCGATGACCTCGACGATCTTTGACTGGTCAACCATGGGATACCTCCAACGTAAGCTCTGGATTCTCTCGTTTCACGTACCGTATCGGCAAACCACGAACCATGCGCTAAAACGGGCTCACCGCTTGTTTGAACATGCGCAAAACTACCACGCCGCCGTGCAGAATCCCATGACAAGACGGCTACAAGGCGCGACCGCACCCACAGCGTCGCCTGTCGCTACGCGATGACGAGTCGCACGAACTTGCGCTTACCCACCTGCAGAGTGACGCCTGCAAGCTGGGTTGCGGGTAGAAAGTACACGTGTGGCTCCACCGTCTCGCCCGCCACCTTGACGCCGCCGCCATCGATGAGGTGACGGGCATCGGTCGAGGACGTGGCGAGCTTGATCTGCGCGAGGAGGGCGGGAAGGTACACGCCGCCCTTTTCGGCATCCTCGATGAGCGCGACGTGCGCCAAGGGGATGTCGGTAGGTGCCACGTGCTCCTTGAAGACGCGGTCGAACGCCTCCTCGGCCGCAGCGGCCGCGCCCTCGTCGTGGTAGAGCGCGACGATGTTCGCCGCGAGCCGACGCTTCACCTTGTTGGGGTGCAGGGAGCCGTCGGCCAGTCCCACCTCGATGGCATCGGCCTCGTCGACCGAGACGGTGCTCGCAAGACGGAAGTACTTGACCATGAGTTCATCGGGGATTGACATGACCTTGCCGAACATGTCCTCGGGGGTGTCGGTGAGGCCGATGTAGTTACCGTATGACTTGCTCATCTTGCGAACGCCGTCGAGCCCCTCGAGGAGCGGCAACGTGAGCGCGATCTGGGGCTCCATCCCGAGCTTCTCCATGAGTTCGCGCCCGGCGAGCAGGTTGAAGAGCTGGTCGCGACCGCCCATCTCCACGTCGGCCTCGATGATCACGGAGTCATAGGCCTGCATGATCGGATAGAGGAACTCGTGCATGGCGATGGGTTCCTGGGCCTTGTAGCGGTTGGAGAAGTCGTCGCGTTCGAGGATGCGCGCCACGGTGAACTTGGAGGCAAGCTTGAGCAGTCCCTCGAGGTCAAGCGACAGCAGCCACTCGGAGTTCCAGCGCAACGAGGTCTTCTCGGGATCGAGGATCTTCATGGCCTGCTCCACGTAGGTGGAGGCGTTGGCCTTGATCTGCTCGCGGGAAAGCGGTGGACGCGTGGAGTTGCGGCCGGAAGGGTCGCCGATGAGCGCGGTGCCGTCGCCGATGATGAGGACCACCCGGTGACCCATGTCCTGGAACTGGCGCATCTTGCGCAATGGCACCGCGTGACCCAGATGCAGGTCGGGCGCCGTGGGGTCCACGCCCAGTTTGATGGTGAGCGGCATGCCCGTATCGAGCTTCTTGGCGAGATCGGCCTCGGGGGTGATCTGGTCGACGCCGCTCTCGATGATATGGAGTTGCTCTGCAGTCGAAAGCACCGAACCTATCCTCTCATTCGGAATCATGGCACAACCGATGGACGGCCGGCCCGCGCAGTACATGGGGTCCATCCTAACATCTTGGGGCGACGGATTGCCAACGAGCCGGCGCGTGTGACGCCAGTGCGGCACGGGTGCACCTCAAAGCGCCCTCGGGGCACGGCACGGTCGTGCACCTCGATTTGAAACCGCCCACGGGTCGACCCTCACAGCACGCCTCGGAACAGGTGACCGGTCGTGGCGCCTGGCACCTTGTCGATGGCATCGCCAGACGCATGGCCAGTCCGGGTCGACTCGCGGGCCCTCAACGCGCGATGCAGCACCGCACGTGCCTGCTCCCCATCGAGCAGGGTCGCATCGATGCGGATCGCCGAGATGCCGGCCACGATGAGGTCGGGCAACGCGAAGAGAACGTCGAGTGGCGCGGAGTTGTAGACGTGCCCGCGGCCGACGGCGTCGGTGCGCACCGGAAAGCGATAGTCCTTGCGATCGATCAGGTAGCGGTGCTCGCTTCGACGAGGGCAGGTGGGGCAGTCGTGCGTACATGGCCCCATGGACATGAGCTCGCAGTGCTCGGTCACCATCAACTCCTGGGCGCCGGTGACGGTGAGTCCCAGTGGCAGCGACGAGATGGCCGCGAGCTCGCGGACCTGCGCCAACGAGAGTTCCGGCGAGAGCCAGATGCGCCGAGCCCCCAGGCTGTCGACGAGGGCGACGGCCTCACGGTTCCATATGGGGATATGGGGGCCCGCTTCCACCACGGCACCTCGACGCACGCACTCATCGAGCAGGCTCAGGTTGTCGGCGACGACGCGCACACCAGGGCCGACGAGGTCGAGCACCCTTTTGTCCCCACCGTCATGGCAGATGTTGGGCAGGAAGATGCAGTCGGCGTCCGGTCGGGTCGCGCCGGCATCCTCGAAGGCAAGATCGACGGCTGGCAACTCGAGGTACGCGCCATCGAGATGCGCCACCTCCTCGGCGATGGCCGATGCGTTTCCCCGGTTACCGAGAACGGCGATCCGAGGGAGTGGGACGGACTCTGCGGATCGCGGGGAAAGGGTCGGCGCATCGCGGCGCGAAACGCACGGTGAGGTGCCCACGGGCAAAACCGCGCTCGGGACGTATGGCGTGACCCTGCTCGACCACGATTCGAGGATCCGCTCCTCGAGTGCGGCGAGCGCATCGCGGCGCACATGATGGAGTTGCGAGAAGCCCACGCCGGCGGCGGAGTCGACGTCCAGTGACCAGGAGATGACCTCGTACGGGGTCCCACCCAAACGACCCACGTGCACGCGCACGTCCTCTTCGCGCACCGGCTTGGTGCGAGCGGGCTCGACCAGGGGGCCGAGGGCCTCGCCACGGTTACCCTGCTCATCGGTGAACGCGATGCGCAGGGGTTGGCCGACGAGGAGGGTCACCTCTGCCACCACCGGGTGCGTCCGACCGACAAAACCCTCGAAGCTGTCACGCGCCCTGGCCGAAAGCCGACCGTTGCGCACGCGGAAGACCCGATCGCTCGGAGCAACCGGGCGATGGACGACCAGTTGCGGAGAGGCTCCCGCCAAGACCGCGTCCACCTGCTCGCCATCGAGCATGAGGGAGGTGACCTCCTCGACGATGGTCCCCCGACTCGTCCAGTACTCGAGCGTATCACCCACCGCGATGCCGCGCTCGATCGAGAGCGTCACCAGACCATCGCCCAGTGCGGAGACGCGACCCACGCGCACGCCTCGGTTGTTGGGGCGTTTGTAGCCCATGAGCGCGTTACCGCGTTCGCCTTGCAGATACCCGGTGGTAAAGCCGCGCGAGAACGCCTCCGCCAGGGAGTCGAGCTCCTCATCGGTGGGAGTGGAGGTGGGAACGTCTGCGGTCGAGGCGATCGTGGCGGCATCCCTCGCCGCCAGGGCACGGTCGAGCACCGCTCGATACGTGCCCGTCACGATAGCCACGTACTCGGGGGACTTCATCCGTCCCTCGATCTTGAGTGATGCGATGCCAATCTCCAAGAGGTCGGGAATGATTCCGATGGTGGCGAGGTCGTGCGGCGAGAGCAGGTAGCGACCCACCTCCTCGGGATCGACCGCCGCATCGCCGGCGCCGTCCGCGAGCGTCCAGGGCAGGCGGCAGGCCTGCGCGCACAGCCCACGATTCGCCGAACGACGGCCGATGAGACTCGACATCAGGCATTGCCCGGAATAGCACACGCACAACGCGCCATGTCCGAAGACCTCGATCTCAACACCCAGCGCGGTGAGGGGTACGAGTTCCTCGAGCGACAGCTCGCGTGCCAGTGTCACCCGGGTCGCACCAAGGTCGCGCAGAAGGGCCACCCCATGGGCATCGTGAACGTTCATCTGCGTCGAAGCGTGGACGTCGACCCAGGGCATATGCTCGCGCAACGCAGCCAGGAAGCCGAGGTCCTGCACGATAACCGCATCGATGCCCACCCCCCATGCAGCATCGACGAGGTCGAGGGCACGTGCGACCTCGCCCTCCAGCAGCGCCGTGTTCATCGCGAGGTAGACGCGCTGACCGCCCAGATGTGCGAGGCGACACACGCGCCCCAGCGCCTCGATCGTGAGGTTGTCGGCATTACGCCGTGCGTTGAACTCCTCCAGCCCCAGGTAGACGGCATCGGCGCCGTTTGCAAGCGCCGCACAAGCCGCCTCCTCCGTCCCCGCCGGGGCGAGCAGTTCGAGTATCGGTGCACCGTCTTGAGACATGGAGGCCTTTCGTGTCGAAGGAACCGCATCCATCGTGGACGCGGCGCAGGTCGATTGCAGGAGATCCTTCCTCACGTCGCACGCGGGGAAGTGTGTTTTTTCTGGACAACTACCCGTCGAGACTCCTCAACGGACGTCACCTGGCATCATACCTGGTAAAACCGCGGCCGTTAGGTGATAATCGTTCGTTACGAGACAGGAGGCTACATGACTTCGCGAGTGAGAAAAGCCCGCCGAGAAGGTAGACCGCATGGAGTGCTCTTCGCTGTTCTGAGCATCTTGCTGGGGTTGGTCATCGTGACCGGCGCCGGTGTCGTGGGAATGATCAAGCTGTGCGATAGCTGGCTCACCGACCTTCCCGACTACACGGATGCAAGCGCCTACGCGGTCGCCACTCCCTCCAAGGTCTACTCGGCAGACGGGGTCCTCCTCGCCGAGTTCGCCTCGGAGAACCGCGACCCCACCACGATCGACAAGGTGAGCAGTTACGTGCTCGATGGCACCGTCGACACGGAGGATGTTCGCTTCTACCAGCACAACGGCATCGACATCCAGGGCATCGGACGTGCCATCATCGCGCAGCTTGAAGGCAACTCGGAAGGCGCCTCGACCATCACGCAACAATACGTGCGCAACACGCTGCTGCTCGATGAGATGACGGACGTGACGCTGAAGCGCAAGGTTCGCGAAGCCTACCTCGCCCTTCAGGTCGAGAAGATATACAGCAAGGACGATATCCTGATGATGTACCTCAACACCATCAACTACGGTGATGGCGCATATGGTATCGAGGCGGCGGCGCAGCACTACTTCTCGAAATCCGCATCCGATCTCACGTTGGCGGAGGCGGCCACGCTCGTTGGTCTTCCGCAGTCCCCCACGTACCTCAACCCCGTCTACAATCCCGACGCCGCGAAGGCGCGACGCAACGTGGTGCTCGCACGTATGCTCAGCGCCGGGGACATCACCCAGGAGCAATACGACGAGGCGTGTGCGGAGCCCCTCACACTCAACGTCTCCACCACCACCGATAATGGGATCTACGCCGCACCCTACTTCGTCGCCTACGTCAAGACCCTGCTCGCTCAGGATTTCACCGATTCGGAGGTCTTCAAGGGCGGCCTCACCATCTACACGACCCTCAACTCCGCAGACCAGACCGCAGCCGAGGAAGCCTGCACCGATGGGCTCGAGGGCCAGGACAGCGGTCTCGAGTATTCACTCACCTCGATCGACCCGTCGAACGGGTACATCGTGGCGATGGTAGGGGGACAGGATTACAGCACCGATCAGTTCAACCTCGCGACGCAGATGTCCCGCCAGGCAGGTTCTTCGTTCAAGACCTTCACGTTGATCGCGGCCTTGCAGGCAGGCGTTTCGCCAGACACCTACATCAACGCCAACTCCCCGGCGACCATCGGTAACTGGACGGTGAACAACATGGAGGGAGAGGCGTCCGGGGACGTGACGCTCAAATATGCCACCTGGACCTCGATCAACACCGTATACGCACGCCTTATCGATGCGATAGGTGCACAGTCCGTCGTGAGCGTGGCCCATGACATGGGCATCACCAGCGACCTGGTCTCCTACGACTCCCTCACACTGGGCGTCTCCGGCGTGAACACCCTTGAGATGGCCAGCGCCTATGCCACCCTCGCCGCAGGCGGGGTCTACCGCGCCCCCGTGGCCATCACCAGCGTGGTAGACCCCGACGGCACCGTGCTCTACCAGAACCAGACGACCGACGTGCAGGCCATCACGCCCGAGATCGCCTATGCGACAACGCAAGTGCTCGAAGGGGTGGTCACCGATGGCACGGGCACCACGGCCGAGTTGAGTTCCGGTCAGGTCGCAGCAGGCAAGACCGGTACGTCAGAGGAGAACCGGGACAACTGGTTCATCGGATACACCCCACAACTATCCACGGCGGTATGGCTGGGCTACCGCACGGAGACGAAGATCTACTACGATGGCGTGTACGGCTATGGAGGTACCACGTGCGGACCGGTCTGGAAGCAGTACATGACAGCTGCGCTGGCCGACAGCACGATCGAGGAGTTCGCCACGGCGTCGACACCCACCTATGACACGAGCACATGGAGCACGGCATTGAGAGGTACCACGTCCAGCACCGGAAAGACGAGCAACACCACCAACACGAGCAAGACCACAACGACCACGGACACCACGAGCAACACCACCAACACGAACACCGAGACGAGTGGCGACACCACCACCAACACGAACACCGAGACGAGTAGCAACAACACGGCCACGAACACCGAGACGAATGGCAACAACAACGCATAGATCCCGTCGGATACAAGGTGGGATCGAAAACAGGGAAGGGGTCGGCATGACAGCCGACCCCTTCCCTGTTTTCCCTTCGACCGAAGACGCCCGCATCAGCCTCTCAGTGCCTTGACGCGGGACACGTCTTTCGCGAGAAGCTCGCAAGCCCGTGCAAGCTGAGCCGCCACGGCATCATGGCCGGTACCCCCAACCGTCGTACGGCGCGCCACGACGCGATCGATATCAACCGCCTTAATCGCGTCATCGTCGAACAGGTCAGAGAAGCCCCCCAGCTCCGATGGGGTAAGCGACTGCAGCGTGCGATCGGCCTTCTCACATTCGAGCACGATACGTCCCACCACCTCGTGCGCTTGTCTGAAGGGCAGCCCCTTTCCCACCAGATAATCGGCAAGGTCGGTCGCCGCCATGAAGCCCCCCTGTGCATCCGCACGCATGGCCTCGATGTTGATATGCATCGTCGCGACCATGCCATCCATCACCTTGAGGCAGTCCGATAAGGTGTCGACGGCGTCGAACACGCCTTCCTTGTCCTCCTGCATATCCTTGTTGTATGCCAACGGCAGACCCTTGAGCGTGACGAGCAACGCCACGAGGTGGCCAACCACTCGACCCGACTTGCCACGGACCAGCTCGGCGAAGTCGGGGTTCTTCTTCTGGGGCATGATGGATGAGCCTGTGGAGTAGGCATCCGACATCGTGACGAATCCGAACTCGCCCGTGGACCACAGCACGAGTTCCTCGGCCAAGCGCGACAGGTGTACCATTCCCACGCTACAGGCATAGTCCAAATCGAGCAGGAAGTCGCGATCGCTCACCGCATCGAGCGAGTTCTGAGAGACGGCGGCGAACCCAAGCTGCTCGGCCACATACGACCGGTCGAGAGGATATGTCGTGCCCGCAAGTGCGGCGCTGCCGAGGGGAAGCGTATCCGCGGCGTCATAGGCGGCCATCACGCGAGTGAAATCACGGGCGAACATCCAGGAGTATGCGAGCATATGGTGAGCGAAAAGCACCGGTTGCGCTCGCTGCATATGCGTGTACCCCGGCATGACGGCTCCGGGGTTCTTGGCAGCGACCTCGACCAGGGTGCTCCGGATGGCGAGCAGCGAGTCCGCAAGGTCGAGGGCCAGTTCCTTGGCGTAAAGGCGCGCGTCGGTCGCCACCTGGTCGTTTCGGGAGCGTGCGGTGTGCAAACGTCCACCAGCGTCACCGATGTCCGCGGTGAGGGAGCGCTCGATAGCCATGTGGATGTCCTCATCCTCGACATCCCAGACGAACTCACCTGATTCGATGCGTGCGCCCACCTTATCAAGACCGGCGACGATGCTCTCGACGTCCTCCTTCGAGAGGACACCTTGCCTGCCAAGCATGCGAGCATGGGCCTGCGAACCCCTGATGTCCTCACGCCACATGCGACGGTCGACCGGGAGCGACGCGCCAAAACGCTGGGTGAACTCTTGAGGATGACCTTCGAAACGACCACCCCAAAGCGCCTTGCGCTCAGGGGTGGTCGGGTTATCTGCGCTTTCCATGATCCCTACTTCTCCTTGGTGCCGTGCGAACCCTGTCCGGTCGAGGTGGCCGCAGCCTTCGTGGCGGCGTTGGATGTCACACGTCGCTTCTTCCGCGTGGATACGAAATAGTAGACGAGCAAGGCTATGAGCGCCACGGGCAGCAGCAGAATGACGGTGATGATAACCACGTGTAAGGATGCGAACAGAAACGAGTCCATCGGTCTTCCCTTCCTATCGATAAATCATACCGAAGCTGTCAACCCTTCCGCAACAGCTCATGAAAGATCATATCGTGAGTATCCACCTCCATGGCCAGGTATACGGTGATTTCCAGAGTGAATGCGCGAACGGCGCGTTTCATGGAAACCTCGGCTCGAATTCGCCGGTGCGGTGAGGCATGACCCGAATCGAACGTCAGGGCTGCGCATGGCGGAGGGCGTCCATCTCACGGACCAGATACAAAGGACGGTTTCCCTTCCTAGTGAGAGGTCATGAAGGGTATGGCGAGACGAGCGCCGTCGGATGACTTCAAGGGGATGATCTTGAGGATGGCATCCCCTACCTTGACAGCTCTCGTCTCGTCTGCGGTAACCAGAATGATGGTATCATCTCCTGCGACCGATCCCAGGACATCGGGGAACTCCGCGCCCTCGATCGCCTTCGCAACGCCTGGTGCAGAGCCGGGAACCGTCTTCACCAAAACCAAGTTGCCGCTGTGCTGCACGTCGATGGCCATGTCGGACACCATCCGCTTGAGGTGCAGGTCCTCCGCGAGCACATAGACCCCATCGGGAAGTTTCTCGAGACCCATCTCGGTGACATCACGCGACACCGTGGCCTGCGTGCAGTCAAAGCCCCGTTCCTGGAGCGAGGTGACAAGTTCCCGTTGGGCCCTTATACGACGTTCCCGAACGATCTCACGGATCGCTTCCTGCCGGTTATTGCGTTTACGAGCCATCTCTCTCCTTCTGTGCCAACTGTCCCCAAGAATCTCGGTGAGGAGGATGCGTCATCGACGGCAACCGTATGAATCCACCACATGCACGGTGGGAATAGTTTATACCATGTGGTGCATATTCGTCGAATCGCCCTGCTCTCTTGACATCGCCTATCTCGTCGGGAGCCGTCAATCCCGGTAGAGCGAACGGGCCAGCGGTACGTACTCCTTGGCGTAGTCGACCCAGATGGCCGGCATGTGGTTCCCCACCATCCCCTGCGTCTCACGGTATTCCGCCCATAGAAGCCAATGGTAGCAATAAAGTGCTATGCAACCAATCGCATGACGCCACTCGGATTCGGTTGGCGTACGACCAAAATAAGCGACAAGGATGGCGGCGACCTCGTCATCGGTGTGTCGGATACCACAGATGAAAGAGGCGAGATCGGTACCAGGATCGGCCTGTCCCCCATATTCCCAGTCGATGAGACGCATCTCACCGGGGGTGACGAGAAAGTTCATGTCGCAGGCATCGTTGTGGCAGAGCACCTTGGAGACGCCATCTCGGTCCGTGCCACGTTGGATATCCTCGATGTCGCTCTCGATCTTGGCCAGGTCGTAGCGATCGCCGACGCCCTGTTCGCCCAGCAATCGGTGCAAGTCGGCGTTGCCCTGAGCCACATCGGTGTTCCAGGGACAGGGTATGGCCGCGTCATGGAGGCGGCGAAGAAGCCCACACGCCTGCCTGACCTGAGAAGGATTGCGATATGAGAAATCGATGCCGCCAGGTATGAAGCGCGAGAGCTTCCAGCCCTCAACGGCGTTGAGGGCGATGGTGGTCCCGTCAAGACCGAGGTCATCGGCGGCACGCTGGGCGAATGCCTCACGCTCGCGATCGATGATCCGCTCGGTACCCGCCCCCGGTTCACGATAGATGTAATGATTCGAGGTGGAATACCGGGTATCGACATCGAAGAGATAGCTCGTGTTGGTGTGACCCCTCTTGAGCGCCCGCACGTTGACGATCTCCCGCGGACTGCACTCAAGCGTCGTGCAGATGTGCTGCAAGGCGACGGACGAGAGGAGTGCAGTCCGCCGCATGTCCCCTGTCGGCTGCTGGTCAGCACGAGACACTCCCCCTCCCTGAGACACTGCATGCATACGTTGGCCCCCTCAAGACGCCATGGGCGTGGATCGATGGTTCGGTTGACGTGGCGCGCTGTACGACACCCCGTGCATGGCAGTGCACAGATGGTCTGCGGCCGCGGTGCAACGGTGTGGCAAACTATAGCAGGTGAGACGGTGTAGCCGATACGACTGGCGGGCCGCAGTCGCCCAGACGCTTCGAGGGACGGCAGGTACGGCAAGCGGCGGGCGGGGAGCTCGGATCGACGGCGACCGAGCGGCTATGTGATGACGCCGAAGCGCCGGAACCATGGCAACAGTCGGATAGCATGAAACCCCCATGCTATCGTTCGGGAGTATACTCTTGAATTGCTCTACACCGAAAAGACCCTGATGACAAGGAGCATCCCATGAGCGACCTGGTCCTGTACATGAAGCCAACCTGCCCGTACTGCCGTAAGGTGATGACGTTCATGTCCCGTCACGAAATCTCAATTCCCATGCGCGACGTCAGCATCGACCGCTCGGCTAGCGAAGAACTTGAACGCGTAGGAGGCATGGCACAGGTCCCCTGTCTGTTCATCGACGGTAAGCCTATGTACGAGAGCGATGATATCATCGCCTATCTGGACGAAACGTTCCCCCAGCAATAGTATCTCATCAATGCATATCTTCCCAAGTGCCCCTGAAAACCTTAAAGGGAGCATCTGTCAAGACCCTTTAGGCGGTTACTATCTGTCAATCCCCTGGGGCTGATAGGTAGTAACCGCCTCTGCAAGGACCTGCTTCATGGATTCGTTGTCAATATCATCGAGGTCGATGGCATCGCTCAAAAGCCGCATCTTCCCCTCTACCTCCTCGTAGGAGACCTCATCGGAGACCGACACCGTGATCGACGGGTTGGGAGTGGGGATGGTTGATTCGGTGGACATCAGCAACTCCTCGACGAGCTTCTCACCGGGGCGAAGACCAATGTACTTGATCTCGATATCCTCACCTGGACGCATACCGGCAAGGCGAATGAGGTTCTTGGCAAGGTCGACGATATGTACCGGCTCGCCCATGTCGAGGATGAAGACCTCGCCTCCCTTGGCCAAGGCCGCACTGGTGATCACCAGACGGGATGCCTCGGGGATGGTCATGAAGTAGCGCATCATGTCCGGATGGGTCACCGTGACCGGGCCACCTTCGGCGATCTGCGCCTTGAAGATGGGCACCACCGAGCCAGCTGAACCCAGGACGTTCCCAAAACGCACGCATGAGAAGACCGTCTTGCTCGTATGGGCGTAGTACTGAATGATCATCTCACCCATGCGCTTGGTGGCACCCATCGTGCTCGATGGGTTGACTGCCTTGTCCGTCGAGATGAAGGTGAAGCGCTCGACACCGTATGCGTCCGCCAACCGGGCGACGTTGAGCGTCCCAAAGATGTTGTTGCGCACCGCTTCGATGGCGCAATCCTCCATAAGCGGCACGTGCTTGTGTGCCGCCGCGTGAAACACCGCGGTGGGATGGTAGGTGGAGAAGACCCGCTTCAGGCAGTCGGTGTCGGTGACGGAACCGATCTCGATGCGGATGTCGATATCATCGTACCGTTCCAAGAGCTCGCGCTTGAGCAGATACGTGGTGTTCTCGTACATATCGAGAATCACGAGTTGCTGGGGAGCGACCGTGCAAAGTTGACGGCATAGCTCCGAACCGATCGACCCGCCGCCGCCTGTCACCAGGACCGTCTTACCCGCGATGTGACGGGAGACGAGACGCGTGTCGAGGATGATCTCATCCCGACCCAGAAGATCGGCGAGGTCGACGTGGCGCAACTTCACGTCATCGAGCTCATCCATACGCAAGTCGCGGATGTTGTCCGGAAGGGTGAGGAGCGTGCACTCCGTCTGCTTGCAGATCGCATAGATATCACGGCGATCGGCAACCGTCGCGGAGGGGATCGCCACGGCGATCTGCGAGATGTCGTAGCGATCGACCAGCGTGAGTATATCCTCCCGCGTGCCCATCACCTTCACGCCGGAGATGCGCAGCCCTTGCTTGGCGGGGTCGTCGTCAACTGCAGCGACCGGCAATCCCTGGCCCATGTAATCCCCTGAGACCATGCGCCGGATGGTAAGCGAGCCGGTCTCCCCCGCTCCGATGATCAACGTGCGAGGTCGCTTGGACTTGGGGGCACGACCGCCGTGTGCGGCGAACCCATATCGACGTCGAAAGCGAAAGCTCATCCGTACACCCGCGACGAGGGCGAACAGGAGCAACCAGGCAACGAAGAACACCCGTATGGGAACGCGGATGTCGACTCCGGAGATGAAGAGCAACCAGTCGACGATGGCCCCCAGGAACGTGGCCAGGGCGGTGGCGGCGAGAAGCTGGACACCCTCGTCGACGGAGGCATACTCCCAAATCCCACTGTAGAGACGGAAGACGAGGAACACCGCGATGTTGACCACGGCGAGGATGGCGACGAAGAACAGGCTCTCCGTACTCACGAAGAGCGGATACTGCTGCACGGTCAGCAAACTTGCCCCATAAAAGGCCAGGTAGGTCGCAGCGATATCCCAGAACAACAGGAATATCATCCGAGGTGTGATCCGGAAGTTCATTGAGCTCCTTGAGTGACAGGCTTCGCGACTGATGCGTCAACCCGCTGATTATACGACTATATTCCATGCAAGATGCCGACATCCGGGATTCGACCGCTCGCTCCTCGGGGTGGAAGGATGCCTATCTGTTATAGATGCCATCACCGCGCAGCGCCGTGACGATCGATCTCCAAAAGATACGGCAATCCAGGACGAATGAAATGGAGTCGACGTACTGCAGGTCAAGCGCAAGACGATCCTCGCGTGTGAGCGCATTGCGCCCATTGACCTGGGCGTAGCCGCCGATCCCCGGGGATACGTCAAGGCGACGGCGCTGCGCCCCCTCGTACAGCGCGGTTTCCTCTCGAAGGTCGGGACGTGGACCGATGAAGCTCATGTCGCCCCTGAGGATGTTGATGATCTGCGGCACCTCGTCGATGCTGGTACGCCGGAGAAAGTCGCCCACCTTGGTGACACGCGGGTCATCATCTCCCACCCATGCAAGGCCATCCTCTGCGATCCTGAGAGCGGCGCCTGGCCTCATCGAGCGGAACTTGTACATCTTGAACGGCTTGAAGTCCCGCCCGATGCGCTCCGCGTTGTAGAAGACGGGCCCGCCGTCCTCGTGTTTGATGGCAATGGCGACGAAGACGAAGATGACCAGGAAGAAGACCATGCCGATGAGGGAAAGCACGGTATCGATGGCACGCTTGACGACGCGGGCGTAGAATCCTCGCGCCGGTGCCCGTCTCGCTGCACTAGTCGCCATCGGCCACGCACTCGTCATAGGATTCGTGGAAGGCGGTGATGATGCGCCCGACCTGGGTCTCGTCGAGCGTGGAGTACAGCGGAAGCGTCACCTCGCAGCGATATTGGTTGAAAGCCTGGGGAAAATCGGCGATGTCGAAACCGAGCTTCCTGTAGGCGCTGTGCATCGGCAGCGGTTTGTAATGGACGTTGGTGGCCACACCTCGCTGCGCCATCTTGACGATGAGGCTGTTGCGGAAGTGCTCGTCGCGCCCCAGGAGGCGGATGAGTGCAAGGTGCATGCTCGAAGCTCCCGCAAGTGGGAAATGGTCGATAAGCTCAACGTCCTCGGAGACGATGCCTGCCTGATAGGCGTCGAGGACCTCGTGACGACGTGCCTCCATCGAAGGATACCGATCAAGCTGGACGAGTCCGATGGCAGCCATTATGTCGGTCATGTTGCACTTGTAGGCGGTATCGACGATGTCATACTCCCATGCTCCAAGCTGGTTCTTCGCGAGGGCATCCTTCGACTGCCCGTGGAGGGACAGCAACTGCAGGCGATGATAGAGGACCTCGTCATCCACGCCGCCATGCGAACGCCAAGTGAGCGCGCCCCCCTCGGCGGTGGTGAGGTTCTTCACCGCGTGGAACGAGAAGGCCGTGAGGTCTGCGACGTCACCCGAACGTCGACCGTTATGCATCGCCCCGAACGAGTGGGCGGCATCGGCCAGGATGATGATTCGACCATAGGAACCTTGAAGATGGTTGGCAGGAGAGAACATCGCGGCCTTATCCGTCGCTATCTTGAGGATGCGGTCGTAATCGCACATCACCCCCGCCACGTCGACCGGGATGATGACCTTGGTGCGTGGTGTGATGGCGGCGGCGAGGGCCTCGATGTCCATCTGGTAGGAGCCCGCGGCGACGTCCACCAACACCGGGGTCGCACCCACATGCACGATGACCGAGCAGGAGGCGGTATAGGTGTAGGCAGAGGTGATGACCTCGTCGCCAGGCCCCACGCCCAACAGACGCAAGGCGCTCTCCAGACTCGCCGTGGCCGAGTTGAGGCACACTGCCCGAGGGGTACCGCAGTAGGCGGCGAGGCGACGCTCGAACTCCTTGGTCTTGGGGCCGGTGGTGATCCAACCGGAACGCATCGTCTCGACGACCGAGGAGATCTCGGCTTCGGTGATATCGGGAGGCGAGAAGGGAATGGGAGACTGGGTGGAGACTGGGACCATGGCGAGACATACCTCCAGAGGGATCTGGCACAGATGATGCGATGGGAGCCATGACGGCTTCGAGAGACGGACGTATCAAAGCATACTAGTTACCGCGACTCAATGCGATAGATACGCCAGCCGTCGGGGAGCGTTTTCCCGGTGTCCACCTCTTCGACCCAAACATCCGAGGTGTCGTATTGGGTCAGGTCCTCTTGCGTGTAAAGGTAGGTCACCCCGAGGCTATCGTGCAGTTGGGTCAGGGTGACGTGTACCTTGAATGAATCCGTCTGCACTAATTCGAATATCGGATCGCCATAGTCATCTGAGACAACATCGATCTTGATGTGTGCATAACGATTATAGATATCCGCATACGTCCCCGTCGGGTCGAGCTTGTTCCAAATGGCGAGGTTGGGATAGGTATTCACCGTATTGACGGTGGGAGCTCCGGCTATAGCCAAGAGGTTGTTCTCCGCCATTGTGTCACCGATGACCGCCCAAGAGGCCGTGGGATCTTCTGATACCACCTCGCTCACCCCTGCATACAGAGGCGAATCATACACGACCGACAATCCGGACCGAATCGGGTTCACAAACGCCCCCGCATAGACCGCGATGATGGTCATTGAAACACAGAAGAGCACCGCCGCCTTCCGCACGGGGTATCTCAAGGCGAGATAGGTAGGGATCGCGATGGTGCCAAGGACGATCGCACATACCGCCCTACTGCCAAGGTATCCCGGAGAATAGATGGAATACAAGTACAGGGCTAACAGGCAGACCGACACGGCGATAACCACAGCCAGCGTACGTCCGACCGGCCGCTTCATCAGAACCAGTGAGCGTACCAGTAGGATGAGGCCGACGAACCCGGCAATGGCCATGGCGCGCGAGGCAGTCGAGTGCGAGAGCAGCGTAGCCTTGGCGAGGAACTCGGGAAACCCTACAGTGCCAAAGAGAAGAAGCACCACACCCAGGATAAACAGTGATATCGACAGGAAATCTCTAGTCTTTTCGCGAAGAAGCACGATTGCGGCAAGGATGTAGGGCAGGGGGAACAGATCGATGACCATCGCACTCTCGCTGGAGTTCAGATAGGGGAAACTATTGAAGATAGGCAGCGCGACGCTGGCGGCATAGTCAAGTAGAAGCGAAGCGCAACCACCCCCCGTGCTGCTTCGCTGCCCCGGATAGACCGTACTCTGGGTTATCTGGATGGCATCCCAGGAAAGATAGACCATACGAATCACAAGCACGGAAAGGATGACGACACCGAGAAGCCAGATTCCTATATCTTTTCTAGGAAGCGCTTTCAACTTGCCTCGATTCTCCCATATCTGCCAGGCAAGCAGAAGTAGGAACAGATAGGCAAGCGGAACCTCCCATGCAGGATACAGGGCGAATAAAAACATGCCGAGGCAAAGCATCATGCACACCACGAGAAGGGATCTCATCCAGAGCCGGGGCTCGTCAACGTAATGATGGAAAAGGACGATTGCCAACTGCCCCCCCACGAGCATCTCAACCAACCCATTGACCGCGAACCACCACTGCACGAGCGGAGAGAGGGTTATAAGAAGTGCCCCCACCGCGGAAAGCCCACGCTTGTCACCAGTGATGATACGCATCATCTCAAAGGAGACAAGGAACAGTGCGATGATGCGCCCGCACCAGAAGAAGGCAAGTCCCTGCGCGGGAACCAGAAAGAGATACCCGAGCATGAAGGGATGGAATACCATGGATATATCCATGACGGGAAGAGCATAGACGGTTGTTATGTCCGTTACCGCAGCACGCAAGAGGTCACTCGTATATGAGAACCCCGTCTGATATTGCGATAGGGTGAACGGTGTCAGAACTACCCACTCATCACTGCGGATTGGCCGGCTGATACCGAAGAGAATACCGTTGTCCTGCGCACCGGTAAACTGAGAAGTCAGCCCAATCGAGGAACCGCTCACCCCAAACACGACGCAAAGAACGAAGAGTCCGCCACCCAAGGCGAAGCGATATCGGAATGCCCAGGAACCTATCGTGCGGCCAAAACGATACAAGAGCGCGATCAGAATCAGGAACACGCAGAAACCTACGGCAACCGTGAACCTGCGAACCCCATCATCCTGATAGAAGTAGAAGAAGTAAACTGCATTCATCACCGAAAGAACAACAGCGGCCAAGATGATGAGCGATA
The DNA here is from genome assembly GCA_015655215.1 of Coriobacteriia bacterium. Lineage (GTDB taxonomy): Bacteria > Actinomycetota > Coriobacteriia > Coriobacteriales > RUG033 > JAATFL01. The sequence goes on along the minus strand of JAATFL010000012.1, from coordinate 74,226 downwards.
CCGTTATAAACATATCGTGCCGATGAGCAAGCTTCATACTGCAATACCTTTCGCCGTGCTTCGGTAATCTCATCGTCACTGCTCAGGACACATAGTATATGACAAAACCCCACTGGCCCCTGCGGTTCTGCTGAAACACCCGGCCGAGGAGCAGAGACAAGAGGGGTATGTGCCACCCCACGGGAGTAGCATCCAGCACTACGGTTCGCCATAGGACCTAGTCGAGTATCATATGAGATCACCGGCCATCCATCTGCAAAACGTAAGCAAGGGACCTATTCGATGAACATCATCAGAAACCTCTGCATGCACCTTCACGAAACCGGGATACACAGCACCGCGGCCTCCGTCATCGACCATATACGTCTCAGGAAGACGATGCGGCGATTCGACACCGGCCCGGGGGCCTCCCCCTTTCGAGGTTGCGACCCCTCGATCGCATTCGACCGAGCTGACGAGACACCGCGCATCGCCGTGCAGGCCCACATCTTCTACCCACCCATGTGCGACGAGTTGATCGTACAGCTCAACATGATTCCCTATCGCTTCGACTGCTGGATCACCACCGACACCCAAGAAAAGGCCGACACCATCCGGCAGGCCTTTGAGCAACACTGCAGGGCACGGCGCTGTCATATCGATGTAACCGAGAACCGTGGACGCGATGTGGCACCCTTCCTCCACCAGATGCAAGGCAATCTCGATGCCTATGACTACCTGTGCCATGTTCACACCAAATCAAGCGGCACCGTCGAGTGGGGAGATGGATGGCGCACCTATCTGTACCACAACCTCCTCGGCAGCCAGACAAACGTCGCCCAGATATTGGAGACGTTCGAGAGGAACCCCTATGTGGGTCTCATCTTCCCCGAACGATACCCCTTGATCACGGAGTACTTCCTGGGGGGGTGGACACGCTACTCCACGGCGATCAAAGGACTCCTCGCCCATCTCGGATTTCCCCATGCGGACATGAGAGGCCCCATCGTCTATCCAGCGGGAACGATGTTTTGGGCTCGGGTACCTGCCGTGCGTCAGCTATTCCAAGACGATGCCATCGACTTCGACGCCTTCGCTCCCGAGGCTGACCAGGTCGAATCGACCTTTGCGCACGTGATCGAACGCAGTTGGGTCTATCTCGCCCGCGCCAACGGCTTCTCGTTCATCAAGTCCCTGAACCTCTCCCCTTGCGAAGTGGTATACACACAACCTGACAAAACCACCACCCGCATCGCCTTCTTCGTCACCGTGTCACCCGATGGGTCACTTTCAGACGAGGACCACTCGACGCTTGCCGCACTACGCCCCGAGGTGACTCACCTCGTCCTCATCAGCAACGGAATGCTTGCGCCCGCGGTCCGGAGCACCCTCGCCGCCTTGGCTGACGAGATCGTCGAACGGGAGAACATCGGCTATGATTTCGGTGCCTGGAAAGAAGCGCTCCTCTCCCAGCGTTCGACCATCGAGTCGCAAGCCTATGAGCAGGTGATCATCGCGAACAACAGCAGCATGGCACCCCTCCAGCCGTTCTCGAACATCTTTGGCGACATGGATGGAACAGCCGATTTCTGGGGCATCACCGCCTTTCCAAACCATCAGGACGTGCCCCGGCATCTTCAGTCATACTTCTTGGTATTCGAGCGCCCCGCCTGGTCCTCCCCTGCCTTCTGGGCCTATTGGGAGCAGCTCCCCGTTCCCAAGGACCGCGCCGAGGCCATCAGGGCTGGCGAATGCGCCCTCACCCCGGCACTCGAGCGGGCAGGGCTCTGCTGGCTCGCCTACTGCCCCGCTGCCGAGTGGTTCGAGAGGGAGGTCAACGTCGACCTCGTCTACTCCTTCCCCTACGAAGCCGCCGTTCTCGGTGTGCCCCTCCTCAAGAAGAAGGCGCTCGTCAACCAGGGCGATGCCCAGGTGAGGAAAGCGTTGGCTCTCATGACACGTTGAGGATGTCACCATCCTGTCGATGATGACATGGCGCTCAGGTCAACTCATGGGACAGCTTCGCCAGGTATACGAGTTGCCCTATCTTGCGCACGATCCCATGTTTCCAGAGATGATACTCGAAGCAGGAACGCACTCGGGCAGGATAGGGCAGGGACGGGAACCGGGAGAACGCCGTCGTGACCTCAAGCGATTTGGAATCAAGGCACCGTCCATATGCAGCGAGGAGCCTCCGGGACTGTCGTATGCGTTGCATAAGCAGATCCTGAGGACGCAACCGCGCCTTCTCCCCCACGGTTCGCGCAGACCCCCAGTTCGAGGCCCCAGCGACGTTCAAGGCGTGCTGTCGATAGCACAAGGTGGGTCGATCTATGTAGAAGATCTCCCCGCCCACACCGGTGGTCACGAGGGAGGCCCACTCATCGTGGCCGATGATGTCTCCGTACTCGTCGCACATTCTCAGCAACCCGTTAAGGGCACGATTGATGATCATCGTATTGCCGGAGACCACGCTCTGAAGCAGCAGCTGACCGAGCTGTCGACGTACGGGAGAGGTACCCTCGAACGAGTAGAGCGAATCCGAGAGCTCCTTGAGCCTCTCGTCGGTGACGATCATGTCCGTGAACCCGAGCAACGGCTTGTCGGTTCCGAAACGCGCTTCCTCGCTGCGCATGGCTCGCACGGAAACCGCGACCTTCTCTTGAAACCAGACGTCATCCTGGTCGCAGGCCATAAGGTAATCGGCATCGATCGCAGCGAACCCGCGTAGGAAGTTGACCGTGTGCGACCCATAGGGCTCATGGGAGATGATCTTGAGCCTATCGCCCAATTTGTCCCGATAGGCGTCGATGATGTCCAACGTCCCATCGGCCGAACCATCATCCGAGACATAGAGCACCCAGTCTCGATAGGACTGGCCCACGATGGAATCGATCTGCTCGGCGAGATAGTGCTCCCCGTTATAGGTTGCAAGGAGGATTGCGACCACTGGCGTTGCCTCTCGGCCCTTTCCGTTCATCGGGTACCGTTCGTCAGCTGGGTTACCATGGCGACGATGCGCTGGTATGAGCGCGGACGGTCGAACTGCTCCTCGGCGATGACGCGCGCCCTATGACCCATCTCCTCGCAAAGACCAGGATCCCGTACGAGCGATTCTATGGCATCGGCGAGCACCTGCACGTTCTCGGGTTCGATGTTGACCCCAAACCCATCGGCCACCACCTTTGCTCGCAGCTCAGGGCTCATGCAGGTGTTGATCATCGGCTTACCGGCGGCGAGATAGTCACCTACCTTGGTGGCGATGCTCTGTGGTGCCTTGCGAACAAACGAGTTGACCAACACATCGGAGTTCGCCAAGCATGCAGCCATCTTGGGATAGGGTGTGTAGCCGAGGAACTCCACGTTGCATGCACCGCAATCACGGGCAAGCGCACGCATGGCCGCACCGAGAGGACCATCACCCAATATCTTGATGGTGATGTCCTCATGCCCACGGCGCAACAGCTCGGCGCCGGCGGCTACCAACGTGCGGATGTCATAGCTCGTACCGATGGTCCCCGCATACGTGACCCAGAACCTACCCTTGGGCTTCCCAAACTCGCTCGTATATCGGCGGACACCCTCATCGAAGGCGGAGAGCTCGTTGCCTACGTAGACGGTGATAGCCGGAACGTCGAGGGATTGATGTGCCCCGGGGCGGTCGCGATACTCGTCCGAAGTTCCCACGATGCCCGATGCCAGGGCATAGGTCCGCTCGGCATCACGGATGAGTGGATGGAAGGCGATACCACAGACAAGCGGAACATCGACGACCATCCTCATGGCCTCTGGCCAAAGATCGTTCACATCGACCACGAAGGGGATGTGGTGGGTCCAGGCGAATTCAGCTGCTGCTCGCGCCACATCGTTAGGGGGAATCTCACAATAGATCAGGTCGTAGGTACCATCGTGCTCCAAAAGGTCCGTCAGGTTTTGGGCGGCGATGCGATGGCTGCGGACCCGTCGCAGGTCGACGTTGCGTCGATACCCCGGCTCGGAGATGAACCGCAGATTGAATCGATAGCGACTACGGTCTATCGACGCGATATCCCGTTGGACCTTCTCCCAATGCTGAAACGTCGTGGTGATGAGGTCGACATCGTAGCCGGCATCCACCAGTAGATCCGCCAGGGAGCGAAAGCGGGTATACCCTTTCTCCCCATCCAACGAAACGCCCATGGTTATGATGGCGATTCTCTTCACGTAGCGCTCTCCTCGCCTTTATCGTACCACCAGCAGTTGTGCGTCTAACGAAGTATAGGCCATCTTCCCACCCACCACCGGCCCGGACAAGAGGCGTGAACGCATCCCATACCCCGACCAAGCCCAGGTCCCACGCACAAGCGGTACCCAAGAACGTATACTACAGGGCCGACAGAGCTGTGTTTCACCTTCGTCCACCAGAAACGCCCAGCGAAAGGAATCCGCCTCATGGGATTGGTTGGGAAATTCTTCAAGCACCTCTCGGAAGACGGTCTCCAGGAGACCGCCGCCGTCACCCTGAACTTTCTCTCCCCTCACCGCATCCAACGCCGTCTTGACCACTACGAGGGGAAAGCCCCCGTGCCTGTCCCCTTCTACGGTAGCGAGCCACATGCAGATTTCGAGCGTGCCGACGGTACCCCTCGCATCGCCTGTCAATTGCACATCTTCTATCCTGAGGACTGCCCGGAACTGATCGGGAACCTCAACGAGATCCCCTACTCGTTCGATTGCTGGATCTCCACCGACACCGAGGAGAAGGCCGCCCGCATCCGCTCGGCTTTCACCGGTACCTGCCGCGCAAGAACCACTACCATCGAGGTCTTTGCGAACCGCGGACGCGACGTCGCCCCCCTCCTCGAGCAACTGCGGCCGCATATCGCCGCATACGACTATTTCTGCCACGTGCATTCGAAGCACAGTGGGACGGTTGAATGGGGTGATGATTGGAGGCGGTATCTCTACTGGCACCTTTTTGGAACCCAGGCGAACATCGCCGAGACATTTGAAGCGTTCGAGAGTGACCCACGCCTCGGCATCATCTACCCTGAACGTTACCCGCTCTTGGGCGAGAACTACATCCGCTACTGGAAACGTTATCAGAAAGATATCCTCCAATTGCTTGGGGACCTCAACGTCCCAAACCCCCAGACGTCCGGTCCCGTCGACTTCCCTGCCGGCACGATGTTCTGGGCACGCGTGAGCGCCGTACACCAAGTTTTCGAGGGGCAGTATCCCTCCGCTCTCGATTTTGACGCAGAGGGTGACCAGATCGACAGCACCCTTGCCCACGTGATCGAGCGCTCATGGTCCTACCTCGCCCGCTCGAACGGCTTTCACTCCAAGAAGTGCTTCAACCTCACGGCACCCGCCGACGCACCGTATACGCATGAACGCGTCGCACTCTTCGTCGCGTTCAACGTCGATGGTGAGGTGGAGGCCGCTGATGAACATTATCTTTCCGCACTATCGGCAATCGCCACGCACATCATCTACATCAGCAACGGCGGCCTTTCCGCGCAGGGTCGTGCGACAGCATCTCGCTATGCCGATGAGGTAATCGAACGGGATAACGTCGGTTACGATTTCGGGGCATGGCAAGAGGTGCTCCTCTCCCATCGCACCCTGCTCACACGCGGCTCTTTCGACGAGCTCATCCTCTGCAACAACAGTTGCTTTGGTCCTCTCATCCCTTTCGAGCACATCTACAGCACGATGGATAGGCAGTACCAGGATGATGAGGGTAGTGACACCTATGATTTCTGGGGCATCACGGCCTTTCCCGCATCCGAGGAGCATCGACATCACGTGCAATCGTTTTTCCTCGGATTTCACCACAACGTCTTCTCTTCATCTGCGTTCTGGTCATTCTGGAACAACCTAGCAACACCGACCGACCGCGACAAGGCGATTGAAGACGGTGAGGAGATGCTCAGTACCTCATTGGTTGAAGCTGGGTTCACGTGGAACGTCCTCTGCCCTGCATCGGAATCCTATGCCACCAACATCGGCGAGACAACCGGGTATACCTGGCCCTACGAGATGACCATCCTTGGCATGCCCTTTGTAAAGAAGAAAAGTTACAAGATGGCATGCTCCTCTCAGATCGAGAAGCTCGAAGGATTCCTCGGCTCAGACCTTTTAGGGTGCAGATAATCGAGATGCTCCCCATGCTTCGTTCGAAGCATGGGGAGCATCTCGATGGGATCAATCGAACCTACCGGTTCTCAATCCCCCGCGTGTGCTCGGTACATCTCGCACACTTCATCTACTGGTCCCAACATACGCTGTTTGCTTTTTTCGATCCACAGTGCCCGATCACACAGACGCTCAATCTGCTCTATCGAATGTGAGACGATGATGACCGTCGTACCACCATCCATAAGCTCGTTGATTCGGTTCTCGCACTTCTCCTGGAAAAGGAAATCACCCACGGAGAGAATCTCGTCAACGATGAGGATGTCGGGTTTTACCACTGTGGCGATGGCGAAACCGATACGAGCCACCATACCGGATGAGTAATTCTTGATGGGAACGTCCATGAAGTCATGCAACTCGGCAAACTCGACGATTTGCTCAAAATGGTCATCAAGGAACTTCTTGTTATAGCCAAGGATGGCTCCGTTAAGATAAACGTTCTCGCGTGCTGTCAACTCAGGGTCGAACCCCGCCCCCAACTCGATGAGGGGTGAGATGTTACCACGAACCTCTATAGTACCCGTCGTTGGTTTGAGCACGCCCGAGATCATCTTAAGCATCGTGGACTTACCGGACCCATTGGTGCCGATTATACCGAAAACCTCACCTTTCTTAACATTGAACGAGATATCGTCAACAGCGGTAAAATCCTGATAGAACAACTTGCGTTGCACAAGCTTGATAAAATAATCCTTAACGTTATCGACTATCTCGGATGACAGGTTGAAATGCATGGAAGCATGGGTGACGACAACCATATCCTCATCATAGATAGCATGTGACTTGCACATCGTACCATTTGATTTCGCCTCGATGTCTTGCTCGCTCATGACTTACTCCTTATACATGCAAGATGAACTTATCTTGACTCTTCCTAAAGGCGAACAAGCCAATGACAAGGGTTACAACGGCGAACACTATGCAGATGAGATTCTCAAGAAGCGTTGGGGCTGTATGATAGAGTAAGATATCACGGAAATAATTAACGTAATGCAGCATAGGGTTAAACTGCAATGCTTGTTGGAGCCAATCGGGAAGCATCGAGATAGGATAGAACAGCGGTGTGAGATATGTCCATGCCGTAACCAGGACACCATAGAGATGGATGATATCCCTGAAGAACACTGCCAAGGCACTCAGAAGCAGTCCAAGACCAAGCGTAAACAGCATCATGTAGACAAGGAGAAGGGGCAAAAAAACAATCTGCCAGCTTGGAACAACCTTGAAGACGAGCATGACGAGGGCGACGGCTACGAGGGAAACCACGAAGTTGACGAATGCGAAGATGACCTTTTCCAAAGGAAAGATGTATTTAGGGATGTACACTTTCTTAATAAGTGGCGCATTCGCCAAAATAGAACTCATAGCCGATGAAGAACCTTCTGACATGAATTGGAATAAGGATTGGCCCAATATCAAATACACGGGAAAATTTGCGATATCAGCCCTGAAGATGCTTGAGAACACCAATGACAGAATGATCATCATCAGCAAAGGGTTCAGTACACTCCAGAATATACCAAGGACTGAACGGCGGTACTTGACTTTAAAGTCCCGGGCAGTCAGGTAATAGAGTAAGAAATTATGTTTCTTGAATTCCCGAATAGCAATGATAGGGTTCACTCACATGCCTCTCTAACCAAGCGTTGGCACAACGGTTTACTGCCAGTCGATATCCTGCAGCCTTGGGTGCTTGCCATCCTTCTCGGAGAGTAGCAAGGGCACATCCACGTCCGGCCACTCGATACCGATCTCAGGGTCGTTCCACATGATGCCGGCATCGTGCTCAGGGGCATAGAGGGCATCACACTTGTAGACAAACTCCGCCTCGTGGGAAAGCACGAGGAAGCCGTGGGCGAAATGCTTGGGAATGAAGAATTGCCTCTTGTTCTCGGCAGATAAGGTCACACCCACGTACTTCCCAAACGTGGCGCTACCTTTGCGGATGTCAACAGCAACATCATAGACCTCACCTGAGATGACACGCACAAGCTTAGCCTGCGAGAATCCTTCCGTTTGGAAATGAAGGCCTCGTAACACACCTTTGCTCGATTTTGATTGGTTATCTTGTACGAAGACATTGGGGATCCCTGCAGCTTTGAAGTCCTCGAAATGATAGGTCTCCATGAAATATCCACGGTCATCGCCAAACACCTTAGGCTCGATGATAAAGACATCGTCGATGGCAGTCTTGTGGAATATGAAGTTGCTCAAGTTGGATAACCCTCCTCTTTCCTATGTGTGACCAGCGGGTCTCTGAAATGTCTAACGGTTGCGATACATCTTCTCGTAGTAACCCTGATATGCACCTGACGTAACATGCTCCATCCAAACCTTGTTCTTGAGGTACCATTCAATGGTCTTCTCGATACCCACCTCGAAGGTGGTCGCCGGATACCAGCCAAGGTCATCTTTGATCTTCTCGGGGTCAATACCATAACGTCGGTCATGCCCCTTGCGGTCTTCGACATAGGTGATGAGCGTATCGGTGACCTCGGCATCGACATGGTCATGGATGTACTCGATAACCCTGTGAACGATGAAGTTATTGGAACGCTCGTTATGTCCACCCACGTTGTAAACCTCGCGCAAGACGCCCTTGTGCAACACAAGGTCGATGGCCTTGCAATGATCCTCCACATAGAGCCAGTCACGTACGTTCATGCCGTCTCCGTAGATGGGTAGACTTTTATGGTCGAGTGCATTGTTGATCACGAGGGGGATAAGCTTCTCGGGGAATTGGAACGGACCGTAGTTGTTGGAGCATCGTGTGATGTTGGCGGGGAACCGGTAGGTATCTCCGTACGCCTTCACGAAAAGATCAGCTGAAGCCTTCGATGCCGAATATGGACTATGGGGGTCAAGGGGTGTCGTCTCCTTGAAATACCCCTCCGCACCAAGCGAGCCATACACCTCATCGGTGGACACCTGCAGATAACGATGATCGCCAAACGTGCCATCGGTTTGTTCCCATGCTCGCTTTGCAACGTCGAGGAGCGTCACCGTACCCATGACGTTGGTTTGCGCAAAAAGCTCAGGGATGAGGATGGAGCGGTCGACATGGCTCTCGGCAGCGAAGTTGACCACATAATCCACCTCATACTCCGAAAACAACTTCTCAAGGGCACTTTTATCGCAGATGTCGGTCTGTGAAAAGATATGACGCTCATCACCCTTCAAAGAAGCAAGGTTCTCAAGGTTGCCCGCATAGGTGAGTTTATCGACGTTGACGATACGAATGTCATCGTATGTACCGAGCATATAGAGCACAAAGTTCGATCCGATGAAGCCGGCACCGCCGGTGACCAGATAGGTTTTCACTTACTTGTCTCCCAATTCGTCAAGATTATGTATATAGGTAGCCAATGCATCTTGCCAAGAACGCATCTCATCACCGATGGTCGCACGCAAATGCGCGTTGTCAAGCGAAGAGAACGCCGGACGCTTGGCCGGGCGCGGGAACTCGTCGGTGGTGCAGGGCCTGAGATCGACATCGATGCCAGCGTCTTTGTAGATAGCCTGGGTGAACCCATACCACGAGACAGTGCCGTCATTGGTGCAGTGGTAGATGCCATAATTGTCGGTCTCGGCTATCTTGAGGATCTCGTAGGCGAGGTCATTGGCGTTGGTAGGATTCCCGCACTGGTCGTCGACCACCTTCGCTTCTCCTCTCTCGCGCCCTGCTTTGAGCATCGTCTTTACGAAGTTGTGTCCTTTGTACCCATAGAGCCAAGCGGTACGCACCACAAACGACCGTGGACACTCGTCAAGCACAGCTTGCTCTCCAGCGAGCTTGCTCTCCCCGTAGACACTCTGGGGATTGCACGGATCGGACTCCAGACGCTTGGCGGAGTCGGTACCCGAGAACACGTAGTCAGTGGAGACCTGCACCAATTTTGACCCCGCCATCCTCGCAGCACATGCCAGGTTGCGAGGTGCCTGCGCGTTGAGGGCGAAAGCACTCGCGCGATTGGTTTCACAAGCATCGACATTGGTCATCGCTGCGCAATTGACGACGAGGTCGAAATGTCCCTCCCCCACATAACTGCTCACGGCGGCGGCATCGGTGATGTCGAGTGATCCATGATTCGCGTAACTTACCTCGGCTCCCTCATAGGCGAGGGGAATGGGGCCTATCTCAGCTTGCCCGCTTGTAAGAAGGCGACGCAGTTCGTTGCCGAGTTGGCCTTGCGCCCCCGTTATCAGAATCCGCATCTAAAGCACGCCCTCCGCACTGCTGAGAATCTCATTATTGGCAACCTTCATAAGATGGGCGCCATATGGCGATTTGCCATAACGTTGAGCTGAAATCAGTAGTGTATCGCGGTCGATCCACCCATTGGTATAGGCAATCTCCTCGATGGCGGAGATCATGAGGCCTTCTCGCCCCTCAACCACGCGCACGAACTCTCCGGCGCGATACAGTGACTCCATGGTGCCCGTATCAAGCCATGCATAGCCACGTCCCAGCGTGACCACATCAAGTTCATCTGCCTCGAGATACATACGATTGAGGTCGGTAATCTCATATTCTCCGCGGGCGGATCTCTTGACCTGATGGGCGAGTTCACAGACACGGCTATCATAAAAATAGAGACCGGTCACGGCATAATTCGATTTGGGATGCGTAGGTTTCTCCTCAATGGAAATAGCATGGTTGCTCGCATCGAACTCAACAACGCCGAAGCGCTCAGGATCGTCAACGTAGTAGCCAAAGACCGTCGCACCGCGTTCGATGCCCGCCGCACGACGTAAGTGCCTACCCAAGCCGTTACCGAAGAAGATGTTATCTCCCAATACCAATGCGCAGGCGTCTCCGGCGACGAACTCCTCACCTATGACGAAGGCCTGCGCGAGACCATCGGGGCTCAGCTGCTCGGCATAGGTGAGGTTAATGCCGAACTCGGAGCCATCCTTGAGGAGAGACTTAAAATTCGGCAGGTCCTGTGGTGTAGATATGATGAGTATGTCACGAATACCTGCGAGCATGAGCGTGGAGAGCGGATAGTAGACCATCGGCTTGTCATAAACCGGCAGTAACTGTTTGGATGTCACCGTGGTAAGCGGGTACAGACGCGTGCCCGAACCGCCAGCAAGGATGATACCTTTCATGTGATTACCTCCAATAGCCCATATTCCCTGTGTAGAAATACAAGCCTGTAAGCAACATCTGTAATCCATTCTGACCGGTATGCAATCATACCAGGAATTGTGCGCAAGGTTCCCATCCAACTCCGTGACAGTATCCTGTGACACGTCCACCTGTACGCTGGGAACGGTATCTCGATCACCCCGCAAAAGGATCATATAACGCAACCCTTGCCCATGCGCTAGAATAGATCCATCAAGACAAGAGTGCGATACTGACACCCATCCAAATGGGGGAATCATGAGGCGGACGCGATGGAAGAACCCGGCGCCAAACGGCTTGGAGTATGCGTCTTCTTCGACGAGCAGGGTATCATAGACCGTTATGCACAGTATTACCTCGATGAACTCTCCCGTAACCTCGATACACTCGTCATCGTGTGCAACGGGCCCGCGTCTCCCCGAACCGTCGAGATTCTCGAATCATATACCCAACGTGTCATCGTACGGGAGAACATCGGCTATGATGCTTGGGCCTACAAGACCGGCATCGAGGCACTGGGATGGACGTCTATCACCTTGTGCCGCGAGCTTGTCTTAACCAATCTCACGACATACGGCCCCTTTTACGGATTCGATTCGGTCTTTGCCTCCATGGAACAGCGGCCAGAGCTGGATTTTTGGGGAATCAGCAAGCACTTTGGATTTAGTTTTGACCCGATAGGATACAGTCCTTCTGGAATCTTTCCCCCACACATACAGACGTTCTTCATTGTTTTTCGTGACAAGGTTCTCAGCTCCCCTGCATTTCGCTCTTTTTGGGACACCCTCCCCCCTATCGTCACCCATGATGAGGCCGTTGGGCTGTTTGAAACCCGTCTAACCCAATACCTCAGCGATGAAGGCTTCCGATGGGATAGTTTCCTCGATTTGAACGACCTTGAGGAACTGACTGCCGACCCATTCCAGATAATGCCATATGACTGTCTGAGATTCAAAGGAAGCCCGCTGATAAAGCGTAAGTTCATCTCCTGCCATGAGGAGATGCGTGTAATCTATCCTATCGCGCGCAATGATGAATATGAATCGCTTCGATACATCGATACCAACACCTGCTACGACTCGGACCTCATCATTGAGAACCTCCTGCGGACATGTAATCAAAGGGATATCGCAGATGGGCTGACCCTCTCGTACATGATTCCCTCCCATCCTGCACAAGAGCCATCCTCTTCACACCGATTGGCCTTCTTCGTCGAGGTGAAGGAGTGTGACAGTGCTTTCAATTGGCCGCAACGTCTCAATATCCTTGCACGGTTGGGCACAGTGGCCATTATGTGCAGTGAAGGTGTCCGTGAGGAACTTCTCACAAATCTCAACACCAAAGAGACGGTCACATTCTACGTTATCGATGGTGAACATACCTTGACAGAAGGCACTAATAGGTACCACGAGGCGCTTTTGCAGACTATCCAAGACAACGAATTGGTATGCGTTCTCCACGACATCGACCACGACGACATCCCCTCGATTAACGAGTACTCGGGGTACACCCAAACACTTGATACCATCGCAGGCACCGCAGAGGCGGTGAAGGGGGTGGTGAATCTCTTTGCGGACATGCCACGTCTCGGGTTCCTGTCCCCACAACCTCCCGTTGTCCCAGGGCTAAGTGATGAGTTGGAAAGGCGATGGAGGACCACCTTCGAGAAGACGGAGGCTTGGATTCGAGAGATTGGCATCACGGTTAAAACCGATATCAGCAAACCACCCGTAGCGGCGCTCGCACATATGTATTGGGTACGAGGCAAGCTCCTGAGGAGCTACCTTGGATATTCACTCTACGAACATGCAGATGCCGTTTGCCCCGAAGATGACTTTGCCCTCCCTCTCTTCGTACAGAGCGAGGGATACCTATCCGGCTGGTGTGTTGCCGAATCCACGACACGCCAAGCATTGAGCTCATGGTCATGGGTTCATCAGCAGATACCAGTCCCCGCAGGACCGAGCACTGAGGAACTGGAAGACCGGATCTCCAACCTGGAGCATCAATTGATCGACAAGAACCATGAGCTGGACGATATGAGGAATTCGACCAGCTTTCGGATCACGAAGCCCCTTCGTACGATTAAGGATATTCTGAAACCGTAGAACCGGTGGTTACCACCCTGGATCACAACGTGTAGTTAAGCGTCCCTCGGTTGAAGTTGGGGCTGAGGTAGGGGTCTCCGACGACAAAGTACTTAGCCCAACGATAGTTAAGTAGAGCAACTTCTCCTCATAGACCGCCTTCTTGGTCATCATGCAAGCTGCCGTTACCGCGCTGAGGTCCTGGGGGACTGCAGCTCGAAGATAGTATCCAGGATTCTCCCAATCGAGGAACTTCGCGAGATGCCCGGCGCCTGCACATATGCCTGCTCCTACACCGACATGCTGTACGCTTCCATCAGGATACAGTAGTTTGGCGCCGACGATACCAGCCTTTATCTCTGGATGCGCTCAATTCTGAAAGTGCGAAAGACATCGTACGTCATCTCTGCTCCACGATCTGGTTGAACACGCATGGTATGGTATCCATTGAGTAGTCTTTTCTTGTCCCTGCGGTTTCGACACTATCAGGACACAGGAGAGAACTGACATTGTCCATCGATTTACTAGGTTAAGAGAACCTCTTGTTTGCTGGTCTATCTCACCAAACGCTTACCATCACTACCGAGAACTCGACCACCAAAGCACAGAGTTCAAGCTCCCACAACACCCTGAAATCAAGAGCAGGCTCTGCGGGCTCCGGAGACTCTGCGGAGTCCACACGTCGCGAAGGTCGCAAAGCCATGATCGCAGGCATGAGGAGGGGGATGAAGTACCGCGCCTGAACCCCTTCGACGCGAGACGCCCCCACAGAAGTGAACGTTATGTATTCGCCGGCGAAAATGAGTCCGCACACGAGGAAAACGATAATGGTTAGCGACACTTTGGCGCAGATGTCAATCTGTCCCCTTCTGTGCTTGGCATCGAGCGTCGCTACCACGATGAAAACGATACCAACGATGGCCGACGACAGACCGAGCAATGCTGAATGCTGGACGACGGAAGAGCCAACAAGGCCGGCGAGCCAAGGCAGAGTTGAGTCCAAGACCGTCAGCACACATGCGCTCACGAAAAAAGGCACGTTTGCTAGGACAAAGCGAAGCTGCTCACCGCTGTTTGCGTTGTTGACATACGACACGCCAGATTCAAGTGCGGTCGCAGAGTACATCCATAGCAGCGACAGCGTCAGGCCCACGGCTGCACAACCAAGCACGTTGATGGCATACGACGCCCTTGTCTTATAACATCGTTTGGGTATGAGCAGGATGAGAAGACATATGGGCATGTAGGCCATCTTGCAAAGACCAACCAATAAAACGAGGACCCAGCAGCCGACGATATTGAGCCACGAAAGCCGTTTTAGTGAGGCGCGTGCCCTCAGAACCTCGGCCAGAAGGAACAGGGAGGCCACAAATACCAGACCATCGCCTGACCAGCAAACGCAGAACATAATGGTCGAGGGAAGAAGACACACCAGCGCCGCAACCTCTTTCCCATACGGGAATCTCCCGATGGCAAAGAAGAGGATGATGCCAAAGATCAACCATGCGGAGAACCTTCCGCCATAGGCGATAGCAAGGGAATTTGATGAAGAAAGTCCAACCGCTATCATTCCCGGATAGTAGGGGGCATAGGTCAGAGGCGTATAGAGAACAGTGTTGAAGAATCCGTAATACTGCTGCGCCGAAGAATCGACGTGGTCGGCGTCCATGCTGTCAATTAACACGGGAAATGTGATGTCTGGCTGGTAGACATCAAAGACGGTTGGGCGTGAATTGTCGGCAAGCATCGCGCCCAGGCTATCCGTTCCCTTCGTCGTACCCTCGGGGCTTCTGATGGTCTCGGCACCTTGAAGAACCTGATAGGCCCTCATGAAGTGCTCTCCCTCGTCATATCCCGAGCCAAGCGGCATTGCCGCCATGGCAAGCAACCCACCGCATACGTAGATGACCAAGAAAAGGTGCTGCACCGTCTTGGTATGGGAGAACTTCCCGCTTTCTTCTTCTGAAATGATACGCACCAGGAGGATGCATCCTATGGCGCAGAGTGCAACGGGAAAGCCGAGAAGGACCTTCCGACTCGCAATTTCAGGAGTTGACTGGGCAACAACGCAGAAGAGGACACCAGCCGTAGCGAGGAAGAACACGGTCGCCCATTTCGCGTTTTTCCAGTTGGCATACTTGATGTGCGACATTCGCAGTATCTCCCCTGCTAAAGCCTATCCACTTCCCCGTGAAGTTTGCTTTGATATTATTATTGGTTCTGCTAACCTGGTAAGTTGATGGATAGTGTCAGTCCTCTCTTATATCCTGATGGCGTCGAAACCACAGGGACAAGAAAGGACTGAACGATGATATCATACCATGCGTGTTCAACTAGATCGTGGAGCGAGATGACGGCATAATCTATTGCAGTGGAATGCCCGCACTCCCGCACCCACTGAAACGGTATCTCAATCACCCTGCAAATGGGCAATCATTACAAACCGGTCCACATGTCCAATTCGACCAGCTTTCGGATCACGAAGCCCCTTCGTACGATTAAGGATATTCTGAAACCGTAGAACAGGTGGTTACCACCCTGGATCACAACGTGTAGTTAAGCGTCCCTCGGTTGAAGTTGGGGCTGAGGTAGGGGTCTCCGACGACAAAGTACTTAGCCCAACGATAGTTAAGTAGAGCGACTTCTTTATGAAAACGGATTTGCTTATCGATAGACACCTTGTCATCGTCCAAACCACGCGAGACCGATTCATAATGATAGAGCACGGCATAGGGGTCCATCACGACAAGTCTCCCCGTGTCCCGAACCTTTAGACAGTAATCGACATCGTTGAAGGCAACGGGGAAGTCCTCCGAAAAGCCTCCAACCTCCTCGTAGACCGCCTTCTTGGTCATCATGCAAGCTGCCGTTACCGCGCTGAGGTCCTGGGGGACTGCAGCTCGAAGATAGTATCCAGGATTCTCCCGATCGAGGAACTTCGCGAGATGCCCGGCGCCTGCACATATGCCTGCTCCTACACCGGCATGCTGTACGCTTCCATCAGGATACAGTAGTTTGGCGCCGACGATACCAACATCCTCTCGTTGACAATACCCGAGCATCTCTTCCAGGAAACTAGGGGTGATGACTTCCGTATCGTTGTTGAGCAACAACACATATTCACCTTTTGCCTGGTCGACACCGAAATTCATGATCTTTGAAAAGTTGAACTCCTTGTCCCACATCACCACATGCACGTTTTGATACTGAGCCTGGAGCATCTCGTAACATGCGAAGGTCTCATCCTCCGTACTGTTGTTCTCAACCACCACAATCTCATAGTTATCATAGGTGGAGTTGTCCTCAATCGATGCGATGCAGACCTTGAGCATCTCAGACTCATCCTTGTTGGGGATGACGATCGAGATAAGCGAATCCTCTTCGAGCGTGTAGGTGACCCGATAGATGAAGCTACGCTCAGTATCAGCCGCTGTCGCCTTCAGATGGAGCCGATCGAGGTGCGCCTGCAGCGCACGACGACCCGTTTCATTGGCATACGGTTTGCTTGCACTGTTTGTACTTGTAGAACCCTCGCTTGCCCGCCAATGGTAGAGAACACGGGGGATATGGACGATATGGGATGTATGCTCCGATGCACGTAACACCAGATCATAATCCTGAGCCCCGTCATACTCGGAACGAGGATATCCGATGTCCTCAAGAAACGTCCTGCGTAGCATAAGGAGATGTGTGATGTAATTGTACGAACGCAGGAGATCGATATTGAAATCAGGTTTGAAATGGGGGTTGAAGTACTGACCATCCTCGTCGAGATGATCCTCGTCACAATACAAGAGATCTACAGCGGGTTCATCATTGATAGCGGTGACATACTGGAACAGCATATCCGGCTCAACCGTATCATCATGATCGACAAACCCGATGAAATCCCCCGATGCCACCTTACAACCTTCAACCGTATTACCGGCAATCCCCAAGTTCTTCTCCAAGGGGACAACCTTGATACGTCTGTCAGCAAAAGCCTTGATACAGGCAATCAAATCGGTATTACTTGGAGTCGCATTCACCAATATGAGTTCCCAATGAGGATAGCTTTGCTTTAAAACCGAAGCCACCAGTTCACGCAAGCATGTGACAGGCGTGTTGAACAGGGGAACGACGAGCGAAATCAAGGGAGTGTACGAGAAAACCATCTTTTCCTGAGTATCAAGCGACTTCAGGGTGACTTGGTGGACTCTGAGCCATGCACCATAGTCAGAATCGGTATCAGCGGAAAATGAGACATCTTTAGCTTGCGACGCATAGACACCGGAAGCTTGCTGGTCAAGTACGAAAATACCCTGAGCCCCTTCGTCATCCTTGTCGGTAATGACAAGGTAATAATCATTTCCGTCCTTAGGAACCCTGAAAGAGAAATTCACTTCCTTAAAAGGAAAACACCCATCCGTCACCGTGCGGGTTCCTGTAATAAGATAGTCAAAACCCTTCAAACCGACCCCCGTGCTGTCAATCAATGAGATAGTGACACCGGAAGTCTTGATAGGAAACGTACTCGAGGCCTTGATGAGATAATTATCATTGTTCTCGACAAAGACCAAGAGCTTGGGATTAGGTTGAGTGTAAGCATCCCGCTTCTCGATGTCCCTCATCGATTTACAGAAACTGGGATGCACTCGATAGTTGAATCTTGATTGCCACTTCAGAAGTGCCATCGATATTCTCTTGATCGCAGATGAGGAGACCTTCCCGCCAGCCCCTATCTCCTTAACATCGAGAAACACTGCACTTACATGGAGAAGCGGGAACACGACGGTATAGGATCCCGTGGAAGAACCTGCGCTAGTGGCAAGTCTGAATAGCTCGCAGGGAACGGGAGCTCCGGTGTCCAATTGAACAGAAACCTTTAACTTACTATCCGCAGCCACATCATGGAGCATGATTCGGACATAACCCAAACCGTCGCCTCGGCACGCTCCATTGACTCTAACCTGCATGAGCACTCCAATGTTTGTCAGATTCCCATCTGAATAATAAACTATAGGATAACATCATAGACCTGCCCAGAAGGCTTACGGGACTCTTAACTACCGCAGGAATCCCAACCAAATGCTGGAATAGGAAATCAAGATTCGCTGTCATCGTATTCGTATGCTCAAGACCTGTATGCTCGGACTATTGGATGGAGGATATGTCTGGAATCCGAGTCATGGTACCGAGATACAATATCTAGAGACCCGGTACATGTTGAAATACCCAACGGCACCGGTTCCTGTCAAAGAGCAAGCTTCTCCGGCAAGTGGCCCATCCCATCACCCTTGCCTAAAAGACAGCGAGCCATCTCCAATGCCATTGGAATCGACGTTTCTCACGGTTTATGATGCACGGACAGCGGAGGATGGATCCATATCTGCTCGTTTCAAACACGGTTGTCAAAGTTTATCAGATACTAGGGTATCCGCTTGCGGCCATGGCCCTCACAGGATTTGCGGTTCTTGGCATCGCTCTATTTAGGGAATACCCGATAGTGCCATATGGCACTATCGGGTATTCTCATTTGTCACCCTCCTCGGTGCATTCCTGTTAACATCCAGAGTGGTGTTCTTTGCGGAATGCACGAAGGATACAGCCCCATGGACAATTAGCTTTTATGGTGTAGATACAGTAGCGCTCCTGCAGACATTCGATATTCTTGTTCCTTGTGCCCTACTGCGCTTACTCAGGACGTACAGACCAAGGACCAGCCAAAAAGCGCCTAGACATGATAGGAGCACAGGATACAATGGAGTGGCAGGTAAGTTTGACCTCATCAACCAAGCTAATGGACCTAGAATTCTGAAACTGGATGGAGCTAGGTTGCGACATTGAGAAAATCGTAAGATTTTGCATCCACCTCCCACTCCCCCTCGCTTTTCAAACCTTGGTGTAAACTAGGAAGTGTCGTGTACCAGGAAGTGTTCATAGTTTTTCACACACTTGGAAGATAGACAATGACTGCTAAGATTTCAATCATAGTGCCTGTATACAATGGCGAGAAGACACTGCGGCGATGCCTTGACGGCCTACGTGCACAGACCTTAAAGGACATCGAGATCATCGCCGTCGACGACGCGAGCACGGATGAATCAGCTCAGATCCTGCAGCACTACCGTGAGCTTGACAGCAGGTTCCGTGTCCTCACACATGAACGCAATCTCCATGGAGCCCAGGCGAGAAGGACAGGAACTCTCGCGGCTACCGGCGATTACCTCATGTATGTTGATAGCGATGACGAGCTGACATCGAACGCCTGCTCTGAACTATATGCATCGATGCAAGAGAACCCTGTGGATATTCTCCACTTTGGATGTACTGTCATTCCCGTTAGCCCCATACCTCAACACGTCCTCGCTGATGTCAAAAACACTCTTGCGCCCTATGAAGGCGAATTGACAGGAGAGCAAGTCTTTACAGGTTGCTTTATCGATAGACTCTATGCCTGGAGCCTTTGGAACAAGATAATCTCAACCAAGGTCGGGAAACGAGCTTTCCAGGAAGCATCCGACCACACCGGACAGCGTTTTGACGATGCATATTGCTACTTCATCATCAGCTATTATGCTCAGTCATATAGAAGTCTACCTAATCACAGCTACTACAACTACTATTACGGAGCAGGTCAGTCAGGGCATGACTCGGTCAGTTTACCTGGCTTTGAATCAAACTGCGACTCGTCACAAACAGCAAAGGCTATTTTATCTTTTATCACGCGCAATAACCTTTCGGGGTATTATATAACTGCTTATCAGGTGATCGTCTCAAATATGGTAGGTGACTGCGTCAACCTACTCCTCACCTCATTACCGATAGAAGATGCCCCAGCTGCATACGATATACTTTTCATTTATTGGAATGCCAGGGACCTTATCTCAGAATTTGCAAAGCGGTTTTGGCATTCACCAGAGCAAGTGGTTCGACTTCTCGGTACCTCGAACTCCCTTTCTACCATCAACACGCCCCGTTCCATAGAGGAAGTTGCAATCCTCACTCACGATTCCACCGAACTCAGAGGTGGCTCGCCCCTCTCTGTATGGATATCCAACCTGACGAGCAATGGTTATCGGATAACGATTATCCTAGATGGTGCTGATCCTGCGCATCCCGCACGGCATACCGATCAGAATATTGAAGTCGTTTCACTACCTCTCTTGCAAACCCCCACACCTGAAGACATCTCGATGAATATAACAGCACTTGAGCATCTCATCCAAACCCGCAGAATCGACACTATCATCTATCTTTCTCCGGCAGACAACTGTTTTCTCTCCCATCTGATGCTCTTTAAATCGATGAAGAAACCGTGCTTGTTCGTAGCAAGAGATTTACTTTCAACGCACTTTGATTTCAGCATCCAAAATCAAGTCGTTTCCCCAAGCATGTATGGTCTACCTGATGCCCTGCTCGCTTGGTCCAAAGCCGATGCCGGCTTCTTATACGACTACAATCAAACGGTTTTCCTTGCAAGTAATACAGGCTTATCTACAGAAATACCCAGATTCTCCTGTTCCATCGTCTGCATAGACGATGGAACAGACGTTCCGGCTGGCGAGGTAATTGATATTCTTTCAAATATCATAAGGAAAGTTCCAACTGTCCATATCTTTTATAATGGCCCTGAAGCCACTCAGCAAGAACTCTGCAATTTCATTATAGCTGAGGACTTAGAATCCTCCATCGAATCGATCGACTCCATTGAGATCCATAATCTTCCGCAACTCACTGCAGTTGATGTAGTGTTAGTGGTACACGCCGAGAAGCTCATGCCGATACTTATGGCCTGCCTGGGTGAAAAGCCAGTATGTATCCTTTATCCTTTCCACCCCATCCCTTCACCATGCGCGAATCTTCTCGCAACAGACAGTGCCCAAGTGGCTATCCGAGCAGCCATCGACACACTCACGGCAGCATTGGCAGATGAACGTACCACACATCGAAGACGCGTTGTGGATATCCCCCGTCCCACCTCCCGCAATGAACGGTGGACTGCTCTGATGGGGTTATTGCAGTTGACTGAAATGAAGATCACCCAGCAGGCCGCTCTGCCGGTGTGGGAAGTTTCACATACTATCCAATCATTCAAATATCAACAAGATCAGCGAGAGAAGATACATTTCGACCAACGCATGCAGAACCTTGTTGCAGAGAATGATGTCCTCACTGCTCATGGCAATGAATTGACCTCTCGCATACAGGATATTGAGCAGTCGACCACATGGAAAGTCGGCCGGGTCCTTACCTGGCTACCCCGAAAGGTACGAGATGCCCTCTCCCATTGATTGATCTGTTTTGCGACATTCTCGTTGCCCCTATTCAGTGACTATTCTAGCTTGCTGATGGCCTGTCATGCCCCCCCCCCATGGAGAGTGCACACGCTCAGGGTCGATTTCTCCTGGTCTAGGACCCCGGTTGGACCCCTGGTCCATCTCCCGACTTTCTCCGGCCCCTCGCGATCATCAAACCTGTTCTGATTCTTCATCCACCGAGTAGGTTTGATGATCGCCTATGAAGAGTACTCGGGGATGCAGTATGTCGCAGTGGTCGAAGAAGCGTACTCATAGCACTCGGCCATGACCGCCGAGATGTTTGCCGCCCAGGTGATGCCCGTGGCATATTGGTGCACTGCCGTTCCCGAGACGATGTTGAACTTCATCTTGTAAAGTGTGTTTTGGCTGTAGGTACCATAGATATAATTGTTTGCGATCCATTGTGCCCCACCTAGTATCGCGAGCTCGGGGGATGACCATCCGTATTTCACCGCATACGCTGTGCCCGAAGTGACTGCACTGTCGTTGAAGGCACCGATACCGAAGAAGTTGTAATAGGTGAGCCCGGTGCTTGATGAGTAGATGCCCGAAGCCAACGTCGAACTACCCCACCCGGTCTCGATGATGGCATGGGCGACCAGGTACACCTCGTTGACACCATATAGCTTCGAGGCCTCGACGAAGTACTCACCCATACCTGCAAGGGAACCATTCGCTCCTTTGGTGGTGCTTGAGATGAAGGCGTTGATCTCACCGGCGGTCATCCCGGAATAACCGGATGCGATGTTCAAAAACTCGTAACGCTTGTAGCTGGTTGCAAGGATGACGGCGGGATCGATGCACGAGAGGATGTACGATGCATCGGACGTGTAGTCCCCACTGCTGTCGGTGTTTGCTCCCAATTCCGCATCTACGGCCTTGGCAAGCGTGATTCCCGTACTGTAGTAGGTCGTGTCCTCGAATTCGAACCTCTGTGCGTCGCTTCCGTTCTCCGTATAGACATCGATGTTGGTACCATTGCTCGAGGACCCACCGGCCACGTCGAGGCAGAGCTTGTCACCACATGCCGAGACGATATAGTAGTATCCATCATCATCGTACTCGATCTTCCACTTCTGGGCATCGGTATTGTTCGAGGTGTATTGGTCAACGTTCGCGCCGTCAGCGGATGACCCGCCATCTACGTCGAGGACCGCGTTACCCGATGAGCACAGAGAGGCGAACGTCGCATACCCATCCGCATCGTAGGAGAGGGTGAACATCTGCGCATCCGAGTCGTTGGCATCATAGAGCTGGACGTTCGCGCCATCAGCGGATGACCCGCCGGCTATATCGAGGACCTTATCGCCACTCGTATCGACTGCGGAGACGATCGTATAGCTACCTGGTGCCATGGGTCTGATGAGGAACGTCTGCGCAGACGAACCGTTTGTCGCATACACGTCCACATTGGTTCCATCAACCGTACCGCCACTAGCAAGATCGAGTGCCAGACCATTGCATTTCGAGATGGCGATGTAGGTACCGTCACCCTCGTCGACGAGCTGCCACAGCTGTGCGTCGCTTCCATTGGCGATGTATTGGTCGACATTCGTTCCGTTGGCCGTCGCCGCACCATCGACATCGAGCAACTTCCCCGAATTCACGTTTTCGATGGTGTAATACCCGTTTCCCTGGTAGGCGAAGGTGAATTTCTGTGCCTCGTCGGTCGTACTGGCGGTGGACAGCTGGATATTTGCCAAATCACTCGTCGAGCTTCCAGCGACATCGAGCGACATATCCGTGTCGGTACTGCAGTAAATGGAGTAGATGCCGTCATCGAGCACCTGGGCAGGATCGGTTTGGGTGAACGCCCATTTCTGTGCATCGCTCTGATTTGCCGTGTAGACCTCGACATTGGTCCCATCGGACGTTTGACCGGAAACGGCATCGAGATAGAGCCCGTTGCACTTCGATATCACGTAGTACTCACCGGCGGTACCCGTTGGCTCGAGATACCACTTCTGCGCATCGCCCCCATTGGAGGTGTACTGGTCGACGTTCGTTCCGCTGGTCATCCCCGAGCCGGCGACATTAAGCACCTTTGCCGAAGAGACCGACGATATCGTATAGGACCCCGTCGAACTGTCATAGACGGTACGGTACTTCTGTGCGTTGGACCCATTGCTTGTATAGAGCTGGACATTCGCGGAATCCAGTACCGAACCATTCGCCACATCGAGCACTGCACTCGTATCGATGGAGGATGCGATGGTATAGGTACCATCGGCAAGCGTTTCGGATGCAGGGTTGATCGTGAACTTCTGCGCGGCGGTCTGGTTCGCCGTGTAGACGTCGACGTTGGTGCCGTTTGAGGTCCCTGCACCTGCTACATCCAGATAGAGGCCGTTGCAACGGGAAACGATATAGTAATAGCCATCACCTGCATCCTCGAAGTACCACTCCTGCGCCCACGTCCCGTTGGATGCATACTGGTCGACATTCGTCGCATCGGCGCGATCGGCACCATCGACATCAAGTAGTTGCCCCGAGTTCTCGTTCGTGATCGTGTAGTAACCATCGTCGTCACTTGCCGCAAGGGAGAACGTCTGGGCCTCGCTGTCATTCGATGTGTAGATTTGGATGTTGGCACCATTTGCCGTCGATGCTCCGGTGACGTCGAGCACCAGGTTCGAGTCAAGTGCCGATGATATGCTATAGGTACCAGCCGAAACCGATGTGGAAGCTGAGGTCACATCGGTGAGTAAGAACTTCTGCGCGGCGGTCTGGTTCGACGTGTAGACGTCGACGTTGGTGCCGTTTGAGGTCCCTGCACCTGCTACATCCAGATAGAGGCCGTTGCAACGGGAAACGATATAGTAATAGCCATCACCTGCATCCTCGAAGTACCACTCCTGCGCAGCCGTGTCGTTCACCGTGTACTGGTCGACATTCGTCCCCGCAGAGGTTCCTGAGCCACATACGTCAAGGGCCTTGCCAGAGCCCTGTACGATAATCCGATAGTAGCCGTCGGAAAGTGAGGTGATCTCATAATGTTGTGCCCGGGTGCTGTTCGATGAGTAGACTTGCACGTTGGCACAATCCGCTGTTGACCTGCCGGCGACATCGAGGACCTTATCCGAATCGAGGGCCGATGAGATGGTGTAGGTCCCATCGGACACCGATGCCGATGATGCAGCAGCAAGGCTCTCGAACGAGACCGCCGCTGTCGATGTGCTGACTGCAGTATCGGTCGAGGCCGTGGCGGTAGTACCGATGGCAACATCTGATTCGTCTGCCGAATCCGATACGGTGGTGTTTGCTGCCTCATTCCCATCTGTTGAAGCACTGGTCGATGCTGCGTCGGTTGTCGACACCACGCTCGTCGTCGTATTCTTAGTCAGCGTATTCGTAACCGACGTGTCGCCATAGGCCATGGAGAGCGTCGCCGACAACGATGAGAAGGCTATGAGGAACGAAAGGGCACAGGCTATGACCGGTGTGATTGCAGGGTGTGTTCTCATGTCAAGTATCCTTCCTCATCGATAACAAATCGGAGCGAAGAAACAGGTCGGAACATGGGATGCGCAAGAGTACCGCCAAGCTTGTCAAACATCCAATCCTCTCCATACTGCATCTTTCATCTTCAAAGAAAATATCTGAACACGAACAGTACCATACCAACAGGACAGGCACCACTCACAGCCATGGATAGTATGACCTGGTAAACAGCCTGTTTAGGATAGTCTACGGCACGGCCCGCCAGATGATTTGAAGAATTGATGTAAATCGAGTGCTCAATGCTCATCAACACCTTCCGCGATGGGCAAGGATGCATCTGGAATCACTATCCCTCACGGCAAGGACACTGCATGGAGAGGGAAGCCTTTGCTCATGACGTGGCGAGGCTGAGCGTGAACCGTTGAGCGGCGGTTCCGTTGGGTAGATAGAGTTGCAAACCAGTTCCGATGTAAGCATCGGCAGCCGGCACATCGAGACACAAATTGTTGCAAGCCGATACGATGGTGTACTCCCCGTCAGTGCTCGTTGGCTCAAGGTACCACTGTTGCGCCGTCGTGGCATTAGGTGTGTATTGCCAGACGATCGTACCCTTCTTGTAGCCAGCTCCGGCAGCATCGAGCATCTTCCCTGAGCAGCTCGGCGAGATACTGTAACGTCCATCGGCAAGGTAGGCGACGGTGTATCTTTGGGCATCGGTCCTATTGGCGGTGTAGAGTTGCAGCCTGACCCCGTCAGAGGTCGAAGCGCTCGATATGTCCAATACCAGATTCGGGTCCAGTACGGAGGCGATGGTGTACGTGCCATTGGCGACATCCTGGGTGCTCGGTGCAGGCGTAGAAGAGTCGACGAGCTTGAACTCCTGAGCGCTGGTGCCATTCAGGTGGAAGACCTGCAGACCGGCTCCATTGTCATCCACTCCCCCTATGACGTCCAAAGCAAGCCAGTTGCAGCGTGAGATGAGACGATAGTACCCATCACCCGCATCCTCGATATACCACTGCTGGGCTGCAGTGCCGTTGGGAGTCCACTCCCGAACGGCCGTGCCATCGGCCGTGCCCGCATCTGCCACGTCGAGTGCGTTGCCTGTATCGCTGTCGATGACGGTGTAGTAACCATCGGAGTCCTGCGTAAGGGTGAAACCCTGCACTCCATCGCCAGCTGTGGACCAGAGGTTGATGCCCATGGCCGTATCCGAACTCGTTCCGGAGTTATCCAAGGCAAGCCCGGAGTCGATACCCGAGACGATGGTGTAGGTGCCGTCTTCGATCGGAGTGGAAGCCACGACGCTGGTGAGCTTGAACTTTTGCGCGGCACTGCCATTGTAGGGGTAGGTCTGCAGAACGGTCCCACTTTGTGCCACCCCCGCCGTGACGTCCAAATTGAGTTGGCTACAAGCCGAGACGAAGCTGAAGTATCCATCGCCCTCATCGCGGACCAGCCATTGCTGGGCCGCCGAACCGTTGGCAGTGTACTGTTGCACGCGCGTGCCTTCCGCATCGCTTCCGCCGACGACGTCCAAGCACTTGCCCGAGCGAAGCGATGCGATTGCGTAATACCCGCCCCCCAGGTAGGTGGTGGAAAACTTCTGAGCGTCGGTCCCGTTTGACTGGTAGAGCTGCACGGTTGCACCGTCAGCTGACGAGGCACTCGCGATATCAAGGACGAGGTCGTCGTCCAGTGCAGAGGAGATGCTGTACACCCCATCGGCGATGCTCTGCGTGACAGTCGCCTGGTTGAACTTGAACTTCTGGGCATCGTTACCGTTATAAGCGTGCATCTGCAGGATTGTCCCTGGGGAGATGCTTGCGTTCCGTACGTCCAAGAGCAGGGAGTCGCAACGCGAGACGAGTTGGTAGTATCCATCGCCGGTGGACTTGATCAGCCATTGCTGAGCGGCAGTGCCGTTGGCGGCATATTGCCAAACGCGCGTGCCATCCTCCTTACCAGCTCCAGCAACATCGAGCGCTTTGCCGGAGTTCACGGAGGTGATGCTGTAGAAGGAGTTGCCGAGATACTCGACATCAAATTTTTGAGCGTCGGTCCCGTTTGCAGTGTAGAGTTGCAGGGCGGCACCGTCATCTGTAGAGGCACCGGTGATATCGAGCACCAAGTCGGAATCCAAGGCAGAGGAGATGGTATAGACGCCAGGTGCAAGGTCATGGAAGGCGGCCTTGGTCGTATCGCTCATGCTGACCAGGCGCCCGAAGACCGGCGTTGCCGTAGTACCGGTAACCTGGTTCTCGATATCGTAAATCGAGTCGTATCCAATCGGGTCACCGGCATCGAACATGATGCCACCTCCGCAGTAGATACCCACGTGCGAGATATAGTCTGGGTCGTCTCCGTAGGTGCCCTGGAAAAAGACCAGGTCACCCGGTTGCGCGTCGGCCGCATCTATCGGCGTGCAATACCAGTTGTAGAGTCTGGATGCATTGGTGTTTTGTACGTCGAGGTCGGTGCCACATACCTGGTTATAGGTGTACATGACCAAGCCCGCGCAGTCGAAGCCGCCCTGACTGGGATCACGTCCACCCCATATATAGGGCCATCCCTCATACTGCTCGGCGAACGAGAGGACGTCGTAGAACGTCGAACTCGTCGTCTGGGCCATGAGGCTGACTATCGGCTGAGTCCCGTCGCCCGCGTCAGGAAAGAAGTCGGAGAAGCTCGCAGTGGTGCGAGCGTTCAGGTGCACAGGGGCAGTAGGCGGGGTGGTGGTGGCCGAGTCATAGACGTCGCCATTCGCATCAGTCGCGACCGGAGAGGTGTCCCCTTCCACCGCGAACGCCATCGTGGCCGCAAAAGCTGAGATGAACAGCATCGCCCAGAGAAACGCAAGCAGTGGAAGGAAGCGGGTTTTCATAGCTACTCCACAAGAATGTAATTTACAGAACATACATACCACTCCCTGCGAGATTAGCACTGCCGGCATCGAGAGGCAACCGCCCCTCAGATAGCGGCTATATAAAGTGAGCAGGGATCACTCCTCCAATCCGAAGGTGTGTTAGTTGCTATTCAGGTTATTTTGGAAAGTGGAAAGTTTCGCACAAGACCGCCGGCACCCACATACACCCGGATCATGTCCTTCCCCTGTTTTCCCCATTAAATATAGCAAAGAGCGGGTTTACTCTGTAGAAAAGGAGCGGGTGTACTCTGTAAAAGATGAATAAAGGGTGATGTTTATCATGCGACCGATTCCATCGAGGTTCATCTGCCTGGCGGTCTTCATCTGCATGCTCTCCGTGAGCCCTGTGCAGGCGTTCGCAACCGATGCCGTCGCAGGAGAGGGTGAATCGGCCACGCAGAGCACCCTGTCAGAGTCGGTGTTCACCACGGCCAACACTGCTGCGACCACCACGGCCACGACGGATAGCACGACGGTGGGTTCCATCAGCGCCACGTCAGGAAACTCAGAGGGAGAGGGTGAATCTGCCGCTGCAGACACGTCAGGGAAAGCCGCAAGCCCACCAGACACCACGGAGACTTCGCCTACCACGACAACCGCGACCGGGACCAGCAGCATCCCCACTTCCACTTCCGGTTCCACGAAGGATGCTGCCGCTGGCACCAACACTACGGAGGATGCCGCCCCGGGTGTTGAAGAGGGGGTCTACGAGATAACGTCCGCCATTTCCGGCGAAGCCCTCGACATCGCCGATGGCAGCACCGCAAGCGGTGCAAACGTGCAGATATGGGATGACAACTCAACTCAGGCGCAGCGTTGGCGCATCGAGAAGTCTGGCGACTCCTACTGCGTGGTGAACGCAATCACGGGAAACGCCCTCGATGTTGAAGGTGCTGACATGGCTCCTAGTACGAACGTACAGTCCTACTCCCCGAACGGCACGACAGCTCAGCTCTGGGATTTCGTCAAAAACTCGTCGGGCGGCTATTCGCTTCGCTCCGTTCTCAGCGGGCTCATGCTCGATGTGGCCGGCGCTAGTTCTACGGCCGGCACGAACGTGCAGGTCTACACCGACAATGGTACAGCTGCGCAATGTTGGCTTCTCTCCCAGGTCAAGAGCACCGTGAGCGACGGTGTCTATATCATCGGGTCCACCGTCGACACGACCAAGCTCATCGACGTCGATGGCGGCTCGTTCGACAACGGCGCGAATGTCCAGCTCTACACTGCCAACAACTCGATTGCGCAGAAGTGGTCCGTCGCCTATGACGATTCAAATGGATATTATGTCGTCAGCGCGGCCGTCTCGGGAGACGTCATCGATATTCCCGGTGCGAACACCTCGGAAGGAACCGGTCTGTGGCAGTACGCCAAGAACGGCACCGCGGCCCAGCTCTGGAGCATCCGCAGCAACTCTGATGGAACGGTGACATTTGTCTCCGCACTCACCGGCCTCGTCATCGACACCCCTAGCGCCAACGCATCCGACGGTCAGCGTCTACAGATGTGGGACCCCAATGACAGTGCGGCTCAGCATTGGAGTCTGACTGCCGTCACCAACCTGCTCAGCGATGGTCTCTATCAGCTTGCGAGTGGAAAGGACGCCTCACTTGTCGTCGACGTGAGCGGGGGTTCGACGACCAGCGACGCCGCGGTGCAGGTATGGGAAAAGAATGGCACGCTCGCGCAGAAGTGGGTCATCACCCTCGACGATGACGGCACCTACTCGCTCATGAACGCGAATTCCGGCCTCTATCTGACCGACGACTCGGGCAGCGTCGCGCAGGAGGAGCCGACGAGCCGGACTGCATTCAGATGGAGGCTCTCTCTAGGCACGACGGGTGGTCTCGTCTTTACGAGCGTCTCGTCAGGAAAGGTCATCGATCTCGCCGGCGGCATCACCGCAGCGGGAACGCTGGTACAGACATATGTTGCGAATGGCACTGCTGTCCAATCGTGGCGGCCCATCGGGACGGTCGCGCTCGAAGACGGCTACTATGTTATCTACTCACGCACGAACTCCTCGGAATGCCTTGACGTTCCAGGAGGCTCGTTCGTGGAGGGCACGGCGGTGCAGCTCTACGACGCAAATGGCTCGAACGCGCAGAAGTGGGCCGTGAAGAGCATGGGGGACGGTCTCTACTCCATCACGTCCGTCCGTTCCGGTGACGTGCTCGACGTAGAGGGAGCGTCCGCCACATCGGGTACTACCGTGCAGCAGTGGCTGCGCAACGGTTCGTCGGCGCAGCGCTGGAGTATCTCGATTGGAGAGAGCGGTGGACTCGTCATCAAGTCAGCTCTTGGCGACCTCAACCTCTCTACCGTGGACGATGCCATCGCCTCCAGTGGAAGTAGTGTCTGCATCAGTGCCGCGAGCGATGCGGTGGCCCAACTCTGGAGTGCTTCTTCGAGCACGTTCGACGCCTTCACGGTCATCCGTGACC
This sequence comes from Coriobacteriia bacterium, assembly GCA_015655215.1. Classification (GTDB taxonomy): domain Bacteria; phylum Actinomycetota; class Coriobacteriia; order Coriobacteriales; family RUG033; genus JAATFL01. The sequence goes on along the minus strand of JAATFL010000012.1, from coordinate 43,738 downwards.
TCATCCAATCAGGCTGCGATCGCAATCATGATGGCATCAACCTCATCGGCGGCGTTAGCTCGCTCAGCCAAAGCACGACCGATGCCATCGACAGCGCCATCGATGCCTTCACGAGCAACGGCTATTCCGTCGGCTTTGTGATGGAAGACCTGACGACGGGCTCGGGCGTCACCTACGACGCGGATGGCTCGTTCTACTCGGCATCCACCGTGAAGGCGCCATTCTGCACGTATCTGCTGCATCTCATGGATTACGGTATCATCGACAGCACTGCCTATGACCTCATCTCGAACACGATCATCTGGTCCAGTAACGACGCCTACGCCTCCCTGCGCCAGAACTACTCGTGGGTGTATGACGGTTACGCCTCATGGCTGGAGGACGCCGGGGACAGTGGCAGCTTCTCTTACAATAACTACAACTGGTACTCCGCGCGCGATCTCAGCAAGATGTGGAATCAGATTAGCTCCTACTTCTCCTCATCGAGCAATGGCTCCTGGATCAGCGAACTCACAGAGGACACCTGCTATTCGCCCATACGCGACGCCCTCGGCTGGAAGGCGACCGTTCACAACAAGGCGGGTTGGTATCCGCAGTCGTACCCCTACACGGCTGACAACGACTCGGCACTTGTCGAGTGCGATGGTCACCCGTACCTACTCACGATTCTCTCCAACGCGCCGGCATACTCGAGTCTGCTCCAAGGGCTGGCCTCTGCACTCGACACGGCACATCAGGAAATCATCAGCATCTAAACGGAATCGATTTGATGCTGGGATTTGGTGGTTCTACCCCCTGACCTCGCCTCCCACAACGCCACGGACCTTGCGTACGAGCCGCCCATAGGCCTTGTCCACCTCGTCGGAGGTAAGGGTACGGTCCTCGGCGCGGAAAGTGAGCGAGAAGGCGAGCGACTTCTTTCCCAGACCGAGACGGTCCTCGTCACGGTACACATCGAAGAGATGGATGGATTCGAGGAGCTTGCCTCCGGCGGAGGCGATGGCCTGCTCCACACTCTCGGCTGTAACGCACTCGTCGACGACGAGTGCCAGGTCCACGGATACCGCCGGGAAGTGCGGCACGTCCACGTGGTCGCGTGAGACGCGAGCACTCGCGAACAGCCCCTCCTCGGAGAGCTCGAACGCGACGACCGGACCCTTGACGTGGAACGCTTCGAGAGCGAGGGGGTGCACCTCGCCCACCCACCCCAGTTGACGACCACCAGCGAGGACTTCGGCGGCGCGACCAGGCTGCAGCCAAGGACCTCTCTCGGGGTCGAGCGCCTTGAATCGGACTTTGGGGATGGCGAGCTCGCGGAAGAGATTCTCCAGCACGCCCTTCGCATCGAAGAAGTCGAGCGGCACCGACGGCTGGTTCCAACCCGGTTCGACCCATGCACCTGCCAGCGCTGCGGCCACGAGTTTGTGCTCGCGCGGCAACTCACGCCCCTCGACACCGGCGAAGACGCGTCCCTCCTCGTAGAGGTGGATGTCACGTACGCCATGGGCCTGGTTCGAGGCCACCGAGCGGAGCAGGCCCGGGACGATCGAGCGGCGCATCACGCGCTGCTCGGCGGACATGGGGTTGATCAGCTCGACGGCCGTACCACGTCCCTCCTCGGGCATGCCGAGGCGTTCGAGGTCATCGTGGGGCGCGAAGGAGTAGGTCACCGTCTCGTTGAGCCCGCAAGCACGAAGGATGGCACCCACCCGGTCGGCTCTGATCTGCTCCACGGTGCGGCCGCCGATGCGCTCGCGACCGCCAGGAAGCGTTGGCCGGACCCGATCCATGCCCCACAGGCGTAGGACCTCCTCGTACAGGTCGATCTCGCGCGGCAGGTCAGGACGGAACGTGGGCGTACGCACTTCAAGCTCGCCGGGCTTCTCGCCAGGTTCGACCGTGCAGCCAAGGCGGGTGAGGATGCGCGTGACGTCCGCCTCGGGGATGAGGGCGCCGAGGAGTGCCTGCAGACGCGCGACGCGCAGCGTGAGACGGTTGGGCTCGGTGCACGTGAGATAGGTGTCGACGATGCCGGCGCACACGGTACCACCGGTAACCTGGGCCATGAGTGCCGCGGCCTGGTTTGAGAAGTCCGCGCAGGCGTTGTCATCGACGCCACGTTCGTAGCGGATGGAAGCTTCGGAGACAAGCGAGAGGTTGCGGCTCGTGCGCGAGGTGTGCGCCGGCGAGAAGGTCGCGCTCTCGAGGAGGACGTCGACCGTGGCGTCGGTGACCTCGGAGTCGAGGCCACCCATCACGCCGGCGAGCGCCATCGGGATGCTCGACGCGGCAAGGGCTGCGGCATCGTCCCCACCCGATGTGGCCGCAGCGATGACAGCCATATCACTCGTGAGCTCACGAGACGTTCCGTCGAGCGTGGTGAAGGGCTCTCCGTCGCGCGCGGCACGCACCACCACGTGGGCCCTGCCATCGGCCATCTTGGGAAATCTGCCCAGGTCGAAGGCGTGCAGCGGTTGTCCGAGAGAGAAGAGGACGTAGTTGGTGACATCGACGACGTTGTTGACGGGACGGGCACCCGCGGCGACGACGCGTCGGGCGAGCCACTCGGGGGACGGCCCCACCTTCACGCCTCTGATGACGCGTGCCGTGTAACGGGGGCAGAGCTCCGCGTCGGCGATGGTGACGTCCACGAGGTTGGCCACAGGCTCGCCCTCCTCGATGAGCTCGAAGCGCTCTGGGGTGACGTCCAGATCGTACACCGCGCCTACCTCGCGGGCCATCCCGTGCATCGAGAGGCAGTCGGGACGATTGGGGGTGACGTCGCAGTCGAGTACCGCGTCTGCCACGCCCAGGTACCGCGCGATGGGCATCCCCACCTGCGCGTCTTCGGGCAGGATCAGCAGACCGCGGGCATCGGCGGAAATGCCCAGTTCGGACTCGGAGCAGTTCATGCCGTAGGAGACGACGCCGCGAAGCTTCGACTTCTTGATGACGCGACCGTCGGGCATCGTGGTGCCCACGCAGGCGACGGGTACCTTGTCGCTGGCGACGAAGTTCTGGGCGCCGCAGACGATCTGGAGCGGCTCGCCTGTCCCGACGTCGACGGTGGTGACCCAGAGGGTGTCGGCGTCCGGGTGCCTCTCGCGGGTGAGGATGTGTCCCACGACGATGCCGTCGAGACCGTCGCCCACGGTGTCGACGGCATCGACCTCGGTACCGGTGAGGGCGAGCCTGTCGGCGAGGACGGCGGCAGGGACGGTGACATCGACAAGCGTCTTGAGCCAGCTATACGAAACGCGCATGATCGCGACCTTTCACGTTGAACGGACGGGGCGGACAGACGAGGCGTGCGCCTAGTACTGGCGCAAGAAACGCATGTCCCCCTCGAGGAGCACGCGCAAGTCGGGGATGTCGTACTTGAGGCAGGCGATGCGCTCCACTCCCATCCCGAAGGCGAACCCGGAGTAGACCTCGGGGTCGATTCCCGCGTAGACGAACACGTTGGGGTCGACCATGCCGCAGCCGAGGATCTCGAGCCAACCGGTACCCTTGCAAAAGCGGCATCCCTCGCCGTGGCAGATGCCGCAGCTCACGTCCACCTCAGCCGATGGCTCCGTGAAGGGGAAGAAGTGCGGCCGGAAGCGCGTTTCACGGTCGGGTCCGAATATCTGCTTGCACACGTAGTCGAGGGTTCCCTTGAGATCGCCGAATGTGATCTCCTTGTCCACCACAAGGCCCTCGATCTGGTTGAACTGGGGCAGATGGGAGGGATCGGCGACGTCTCGGCGATACACCTTGCCGGGGGCGATGATGTAGATGGGTGGTTCCTGCTCCTCCATGATGTGTGCCTGCACGCCGGACGTCTGCGTGCGGAGAAGCACGTTCGACTCGCCGCGCACCGCAGCTTGACCACCCGAGCGGTCGACGACATAGAACGTGTCCTGCATACCACGCGCAGGATGGTCAGGTGGCGTGTTGAGGGCGGTGAAGTTGTAGTAGTCGGTCTCGACCTCACGGCCATCGACCGCACGATAGCCGATGCCGGCGAATATCTCGGATATCTCGTCACGGATGGAGTTGATGAGGTGACGGGAGCCGATGGGCATGCTCCGGCCAGGTAGCGTCACGTCCACCGCATCGGCAGCCATGCGGTGGGCGAGTTCCGCTCGGGCGAGCTCGTCGCCACGCGTCGAGAGGGCCTCCTCGATGGCGTCGCGCACCGTGTTGGACGCCCTGCCCGCCGCCGGACGCTCTTCTGTGGGGAGTTGCCCCATGCCGCGTAGGATCGTCGTGAGCGAGCCCTTCTTGCCCAGGAATGCGACGCGCACCTCCTCGAGCGCAGCCGTGGTGGATGCACCCTCGATGGCGGCGTACGCATCGGTGCGCAGCCTCTCAAGCTGACTGACGATCTCCATGACCAGGTCCCTTCTCGCGTTGACGACTCCAAGGCGCGGATGCCGTTTCCATCCCCACTTCATGTGCTCGGTCCCTCCGGGGCATAAAAAAGCCCTCCGCCCTGCAGGAAGCCACGCTGTCGCGCGACACCTGCCAAGGACGAGAGGGTCTCTCGCGGTACCACCTTGGTTGGTCTCCCCGCTGGCAGGCGATACGCGACGCCAAAGCCGGGAGACCCGCTTCATTGCGCCGGATAACGGTGGCAGACCGGATTCCCTACGCAGGATGGGCCCTGACACATGGCCGGGGGTCCCCGACTCATCCCATCCCTTCAGGTCACAGCTGGTGGAGCGAACGCCGTGCGCGCATCCGGGACCCTTTCAGCCAGGAGGTCTCTCTCTGCTTGATGCGCCGATGCACGAAACCTTCTCCGTCATGGCCTCGATGCGGTTGTCAATCATCGCGTCCCGCGATGCGGGACGGTGAACTCCACGTAAGTATAGCATCCACTGCTAGGTAGGTATCTCCTTGGTCGCCACCACGTCCACACCGGTGCCGCATGCGTCCGCGAGCACCACGTCGCCGATATGGACGGGACCGACGGGGTGGACCTCTGCCAGGGCATGGAGAAGGTCGATGATCCTCCCCTTGGGAACGGGCTCGGCGGTCTTGACCGAGAGGGGCTCGACACTCCCCTCAACCTCGACGAGCGCCGTCACGATGCGCGTGGGGCTGACCGCCTCCTCGCGAGCGTACTTGACGCCACGGCCGCACGTCGCCCCGGAGACGGCGGTGACCTCTCCCCCCCTGACCGCGACATCCAGATCGCAACCCATGGGGCAGCGGATGCAGGTGAAGTGGCGCACCTCGTCGGCATCGGCGAATGCGGCATCGTCAGATGCAAGCTCCTTGCCGGCATGCTTGGTAGCCGGTTTTCCCTCCCCCACCTCGAGCGTGAGCGTGAGACCTCGAGCCGCAAGCACCTTGTCGGCCGGCACCGTGAGCGTTCCCATCTCGCTGGGCACCAGCACCAACGCCCGATGCCTGGCGACCACCTCGTCACCCGCGCGGGCGATGACCGCGGCGTCGTGGTACACGCCGTCGACGCGGTAGCGCACGGTGATGTCACCCGTGGCATCCGAGGTGATGCGCTGCGGGACGCTGTAGTGCACGCCACCGGAGACGATCACGGGAATCGCCGGGGACGAGTCTGGCTCGACGTCGGGGTGCATGGCGTACCGCGCCGCCTGGCGGCCGGCGAGCTCTCCTTCCTCGGAGACGAAATCGACGAGGTCGTGCACGTGCAACACGTTGCCGCACGCGAAGAAGCCGGGGATGTTCGTCTGCAATGACTGGTCGACCTCGGCCCCGTTGGTGAGCGGGGACAGCCGTACGCCGGCCATGTGGGACAGCTCGTTCTCGGGGATGAGCCCAACGGAGAGGAGCAGCGTATCGCACTCGATCTCACGTTCGGAACCCGGCACGGGACGTCTGGTCTCCTGGTCGACCTCCACCACGGTCACTCCCGTAAGACGGTCATGTCCGTGGACGGCCGTGACGGTATGCGAGAGCAGGAGGGGGATGTTGTAGTCGTCCAGGCACTGCACGATGTTGCGCCTCAAGCCCGCAGGGTAGTTCTTGCGGGCGAGCACACCCACGACGGAGGCGCCCTCGCACACCATGCGACGTGCCATGATGAGACCGATGTCGCCGCTGCCCAGCACGACCACCTTGCGCCCGGGAAGGCGACCGTAGAGGTTCACGAAGCTTTGGGCCGTTCCGGCGGTGTACACGCCCGCAGGGCGCGATCCGGGGATGTTTATCTGCCCACGGGAACGCTCACGACAGCCCATGGCCAACACGACGGCTTTGGCGGCTATCTTGAGCACGCCAAACTCGGGGTTGATCGCGACCACCTGACGACCGCCGGTAAACGAGGTGACCGTGGTGTCGAGCAGGATCTCGACACCATCGAGCCCGAGCACCCGCTCCACGTCACGATGGGCATACTCCGGACCGGTGAGCTCCTCGTTGAAGCGATGTAGGCCGAAGCCGTTGTGGATGCAGCGGTTCAGTATCCCGCCGAGCACGGGGTCACGCTCCAGGATGAGGATGGAGCGGCAACCTGCCTCGTACGCACCCTCGGCGGCAGCCATGCCGGCCGAGCCCCCTCCGATGACGAGCACGTCGACGCTACGATGCCGGGTGGCCGAGATGCCCGCCCTCTCAGACATGGGCCGCACCTCCCTCGATGGCCCCTACGAGGAGAGGTGAGTCACCACCGCGCTTGGTGACCTCGGTGATGTCGATGCCGCGTTCGCGGGCGATGATGGCGGCGATGGCCGGCATGCAGAAGCCCCCTTGGCAACGGCCCATGGTGGCACCGGTGCGCCACTTGACGCCGTCGACGGTCGTAGCGGGGATGAGACCGTGCACCGCTGCGACCACCTCGGCCTCGGGGACCTCCTGACACCGGCAGATGAGATGCCCCCAGCGAGGGTCTTCGGCGATGAGCTTGTCGCGCTGCGCATCGTCCAGCTTACCGAATCTGGGCGTGCCGGTGCGATACGGGTCGAAGTCGGGGTTCTCCTCGGCATCCAGGCGTTCGGCGACCTGGGCGGCGACATCGACCGCGATGGCCGGTGCCGCGGTGAGGCCCGGCGACTCGAGGCAGGCGATGTTGAAGAAGCAGGGGACGTCCGGCGCCTCCCCTATCACGAAGTCCCCGGTGTCACCCGAGGCGCGCAGGCCGGCGAAGTTGCATATGATGCCGCGCCCGGACACCCCGTTCCACGTGCGCTTGGCAGCTTTGAGGAGGTCGTCGAGGTCGTCGGCGTACGTGTCGGTATCCTCCCGGTCGTCGCGAGCCACGGCGTTGGGTCCCACGAGCAGGTTACCGCCTCCGGTAGGTGTGATCAACACGCCCTTGCCCGCCTTGGTGGGCGTTTGGAAGATCGTGGATGAGAAGAGCGAACCGTATCCCGTATCGTAGAGGCAGTATTCGCCCTCGCGTGCCGTGATGGAGAAGCGGTGCCGTGCCACCATGTCGTTGACGGTGTCGGCGTACACACCGGCCGCGTTGACGATGCAGCGTGCCTCGATGCGCCTGGTGGTACCCGCCTTGGAAGCATCCTCTCCTGCAAAGGGCGAGACAGGGTCGCCGTCGTACGCGATCGTGATGACGAAGCCATCCCGCGAGCGCTCGATGGCGAGTACCTCGGTGCCAAGCGAGAACACGGCCCCATTCGAGACGGCGTTCTCCCCGTAGGCGAGTGCGACGCTGAAGGGGTTGCAGATCGCACCCGTGGGGACCCAGAGCGCCGCGACGGCCTCTGAACCGATATGAGGTTCACGGCGGCGCAACTCGGCGGCATCGATGATCTCGAGATTGGGCACGCCGTTCTCGACACCGCGCTCACGCAGCACCTCGAGGACAGGACGCTCGTCGGCCGAGAAGGCCACGACGAATGCGCCGTTGTTGTGATAGCCGAAGTGCAGGTCCCGCGCGAGCTGTGGGTACATTCGTGAACCTGCGACGTTGTAGTGCGCCTTGAGCGTGCCTGGCTGTGGATCGTATCCGGCGTGCACGATACCGCTGTTGGCGCGCGTCGTGGCGCTTGCGACGTCATGGCCCTTGTCGACGACGGCTATCGAGAGGTGCCGCCTCGATAACTCACGTGCCACCGCGCACCCAGCGATGCCGGCACCGATCACCACCACATCAAACCGCTCGAGCATGACGTCCCTTTCTCCCCAGCACTTTGAAACAAAGTGCTGGCAATGGTTAAAAGCCTTGTGAGCGTGGACATCGGTCAACACCCAGCTTAATGCGGGCCCGCTTCATCCGTTCGGCTTTGAGTCCCGAAACGTGGCTGTCGGACAGATTCATCGTAGCGGGCACGGTCGCGCTCGTACACCTCGTTCACCGTGAGCTCGTAGTTCTTCCGAGCACCCTTGACGGTGGTGTCGAGAATGAGCCCGCAGATGAACAGCAGCAGGGCGACCAAGACGAGCCCCATGGCCAGAATCGCCGAGGGAAAACGAGGCACGAGCCCCGTGCGTGCATACTCCGAGATGACCGGGATGCCCACGATGAGCCCAAAGGTGAAGAAGATGAGCGAACACCATGAGAAGAAAGCCATCGGCTTGTAATCCTTGAACAGGCCCAGGATCGTGACCAGTACCTTCATACCGTCCGAAAACGTGTTGAGCTTGGAGAAGCTCCCTGGGGGACGGTCGCGATAATCGACGGGAACCTCGGAAACGATGAAGTCCTTGTCCAACGCGTGGATGGAGAGGTCGGTCTCTATCTCGAAACCTTTGGCGAGCACCGGATACGTTTTGACGAAGAGACGGGAAAAGGCCCGATATCCCGTCATGATGTCGTGGATGTTGGCATGATAGAGGCCGTTGATGATACCGCGCACCATCGAGTTTCCCATGCCATGGAACACACGTTTGTTCTCCTGCGCATAGGTACCGTTGGAGAGCCGATCTCCGATGACCATATCGGCCTCACCTGCGAGGATAGGAGCGATGAGCGTAGGCGCCGTTTCCGCCGGATAGGTGTCATCGCCATCGACCATGACATATATGTCAGCGTCCACCTCGCGAAACATCGAGCGCACCACGAAGCCCTTACCCTGTCTCAACTCACATCGGACGATTGCCCCATGCTCCCGGGCAATGGTTCCCGTCCCATCGGTCGAATTATTATCGTACACATAGATATCCGCCTGGGGCATCACATGCTTGAAATCATCCACGACCTTGGCGATGGTAATCGATTCGTTGTAGCACGGGATGAGAATGGCGACTTTCATGTAACTCGCATTCTGTAAAGCTCTCAGATGTACTTCGAGCAAGATGGGCAGGTAAAAGATGATACGAAGTCCAGGAGATCACAGACATGAACGTGGTAAAGCAACAAATCGGACACAGCGAGTACGATTCTTGGGCATTCATAGTATGACGCTTCAAAAGCCCATTGTCTCCCCTCATTGACACGGTGTGTAACCGTCGAGACGGGAAGGGCAAACATCGCCAACGAACAAATGACAGCATCGTCTGAGGTGTAGAGAGACGCAATCGTACGATGGACACTAACCGATAGTTTACGAGGAGTTGCTGATGGACATCGTTACAGCACTCGGTTCTCACATTTTATAGTGTACAGTGCCTTGCCGTAGCACATATGCTGCAAACCAACGACGATCGTGCGATTCTTGTGAGCCGATGAAACTGGAACCCGGAGTGCCGATGCAGGACAAAGAACCTACGAGCGATATCACCAAGCTTACTCCCGCGGTACCATCACGCACGAATGCTAACACCACATCCGATGAAGAAGCTGCACAGACCTCCGGGACTACAGCCAAAAAACCCGGGGATGTAAAGGACTCCGAAGCTCTTGTCAAACAGGGTTCCCGTTACCTGGTCGTGGGTTTCTTCACCGCCGGCATCGAACTCGTGCTGTTCTGGGTGCTCGCCAGCCTCCTCGGCATGGACGTACGGTTCGCCAACGTCATCGCCGTGCTGACGTCCACCACCATCAACTTCATCGCGAACCGCCAATGGACCTTCGAGGGTGCGAGCAACATGAGGCGTGCCCTGATGCTCTACCTCGTGCTCCAAACGTTCGATATCGCCTTCACCACCGTGGCCATCGGCGTACTCGTCACCTCGTTCGCCTGGCCCAAGATGGTCGCGAAGCTCTTCACCATGGGCTGCGTGGTGTCATGGAACTTCATCCTCTATCGAAGGGTGATCTTCAGGTGAACCCAAGCGCCCGAGCGTACCCTCCCCTCGGGTTCCCCGTTCCACGCGATCGCGCGACTGCCTAGAACTGGTCGTATACGAACGTCGTGGGTGCTGAGGATTTCGTGAGCACGGTGAAGTAGAAGAGCGCCCACATCAGCGCCAGATACACCAGCACGCGCAAGCAGAACATGATTCGGCCATGGCCTTGCACGCGTGTCGCCCAAGACAGCACCTTCGCCCGTACGAGAAGCCATAGGGCCGTGAGCCGATCGGGGGACTTCCCCCTATCGGACTTCCCCTTATCGTGTAGGACCGAGGTCGCGGTGCTCACATCCGTTTCCAGACCTGCTCGATGACCCTGTTGGTCGTGTTCATGGCCTCACGCTCAAGCTCGGTGGGTGCGATCGAGACGCCGAAGTGATCCTCGATCGACACGAGAAGCTCGATCGCGGCCATCGAGTCGAGGAAACCTGCTTCGAACAGGTCCATGTCCCGCTCCGTGACGGCCGCCTCATCACCGCAGACGTCCACGATCATGTCGAGCATCTCCTGCTCGAACGCTTTCCTCTCCATCGTGAGCATGTCCTTTCCATCGTCGCGTCGTCAAGACGGCATCCCGTCGGTACAATCCTAGCATCACCCCGTCATGAGCTTCGCCAACTCGCCGGAGAAGATCGCAAATCCCAGCATAACGAGGTTGATGGTGATAAACCATGAGGCCAGCTGATACATCACGGAATCCTTATGGCGTCTATAGAACTTCGACTTCTTCTGGTACACCTCGGTCGCCGAAAGGAGCACGCCGTGGTAGAGACCGTAGATGATGTAGTCGGGCGTGATGCCGTGCCAAAACCCCATGAGGGTCATGTTGGCCATGTAGCCCAGGCAGGCGGTCGTGATACGCGAGGCGAACCACTTGTGACGCACCGAGGTACGGACGATGCGCATGAACACGAAGTCCCGAAGCCAAGACGAAAGGGTGATATGCCAGCGGTTCCAAAAATCCTTGATGTCGAGTGATTTGAAGGGGTACTTGAAGTTAGCCGGCAGATGGACCCCGAAGATGGCCGCGGCACCCATCGCCATGAGCGTGTACCCGGCAAAGTCAAAGAACATATAGAACCCATAGGCGTATGCGTTCTTGATCGCATCGAGGATACTGGGGCCCACCGCCGTCACATCGAAGGCAACCGGCACGTAGTTTTGATAGAAGAACCCGGAGAGCACCATCTTGTAGACAGCGCCAAGCAACAGCCAGAACAGACCCTTTGAGAGCAAGTCTAGGTACTCGCTACGCTCATAGGTGCGATGCATCTCTTCGTCAAAGCGACGGGACCGGTCAATGGGTCCCGAGGTGAACGATGCGAAGAACAGGAGGAATCCCCAATACTCGTAAGGGGACATCCTCTCGATGAGGCCATCGTGGATCTCCATGATCACCTGGACCGACTTGAAGGTGATGTACGAGATACCCAGGAATCCCAGCAGGCTTGCCGAGAAGACCGCACCCACCTTGTAGGTGACGAGCGGGGCGATGCTCAGGATGACCGCGAGGTAGAAGAGCGACTGCCTCTTGCCGTGACGTCGACGATACCGCAAGGCCATGAAGGCGATCACCGTCTCGAGGGCGATGTAGATGAGCAGATGGACGCCACTTCCCACATCCTTGTAGAACAGCAACACCAAGAAGAGGAGGGAGACCGCGAAGCCGTAGGGGGCGATATGCTTGCCGCGTACGCCCAGCACCACGGCCGGGATGGCGACGGCAGCGAGGACGAGGAAGAAGGACTGGTCGACGTAAAAGTTCATCGGCGCTACTTGAAACGCGCGGAAAGCCGCTTGCAATCGGCCTTGCCGTTGGGCGTCATGGGCATCTCGTCGATGAACGCGATGGTCCTCGGTACCATGTAGTGTGGCAACACGAGCCTGAGATCCTCCTTCACGTGAAGCTTGGCTGCAAGCTCCGTATCGCCAAGAAGCGCGATGTCACCATCGAGTTCGATCGCGGCGGCCAACCGACTCACGATGCCGTTCCGCATCACCGGGACCACGCACGCGGCACGAACATACGACAACCGCTCAAGCTGGCTTTGTATCTCGCACAGCTCGATCCGATAGCCATCCATCTTGACCTGGGAATCGATGCGGCCGAGGTAGTGCAACATCCCGCTCTCGTCAAACCATCCACGATCGCCCGTGCGATACGAACGCACCGATGCGGTCGCGGCGGCAAGCGCCGGTATCAAACCGGACCTCTCCGTATCATGGCACATGGCACCATCGGCGACCTCGGGGGCCTTCCGGACATCGATGCCAGCGGCGGAGAACACCTCCGCCGTAAGATCGTCTCGACCCCAATACCCCTTTGCGACGGTGTCACCGGTGATGAGCACCTCGCCCACCAAGCCGGTGGACGATACGGCCGTTGATGTAGAGGCCCCGCGCTCGAGGATGTCGATGCGCGTGCCAGGGCGAGGATAGCCCACCGGCAGCGGTTGGGTCGCAGCGGCCATCTCGGCCGTGATCTCGACGGCGCTCACGGCCACGGTGGACTCGGTGGGACCATAGGAGTTGACGACGCGAGCAGCGGGAAACCGTACGAGCAGCTTGGCCGCCGTCTGGTTGGGAAGCGACTCGCCGCAGAAGATGAACGTACGCAACCTGGGCAAGAGCGTCGCATCGAACGAACGGTCCGCAAGGCACATCGTGGCAAACGAGGGCGTGGACACCCAGACGTCGACCGAGGAGCGAGCGAGAGCGTCGAAGAGTTGGCGCATATGCGCCAGGTGATCGGCCGTGAGGCAGAAGAGCGTTCCGCCCGAGGCGAGGGACATCGTGAGCTCGTAGACGGAAAGGTCAAACGAGAAGGGGGCCTGGTTGAGGAACGTGAACGGCGACGTCTGCTGGGATTGAGCCGTGGCGAGCGAAAGCGCCCAGGGGTAGAACGCGTCCACGCAATCCGCGGTGACCATCACGCCCTTGGGTTCCCCGGTCGATCCGGAAGTGAAGATCAGATAGAAGAGATCATCGCCCGAGACCTGCCGTTGAACGGGGTAGGTCGGCACCTGCCCGCCGCGTAGGGCGAGATCGAGAAGGGTGTCGAGTTCGTCACGGCCCACGAGGTGTGGAGCGGGTGCCTGCGACACGAGGGCCGCCTTTCCACCCTCCCACGCCACGGTTGAGAGTACGATGCGGGGACCTACCTGGTCGATGATGTTGAGGACACGCTGGTCAGGCACGGAGACATCCGTGGGAACATAGGCTCGCCCGGATTTGGCGCACGCGAGGAAGCAGACGAGCATCATCGGGGACTTGTGTCCGTAGACCACGATGGGCGTCAGGTCCTGGGTGCCCAACAGCTCGTCGAGTCGTGTTGCGAGGAGGTCGGAGGCGCTCCAGAGTTGACGATAGGTCATCGATTCGGTCGTGTTCGTCGCGGCAACCCGTTGGGGGAAACGCATCGAATTGAAAGCTATCTCATGAAGTAGATTCAACGTGCATCCTTGTGATTCGAGGGACGGCCGTTTCCGGCGCAAGCACCGAGACGATGCGAATCATTATAGTGAATCGAGTCGAGAATAGGCAGTTGGAAAGCTGGGAGGCGCAAGTGGACATCAAAACCCTGAGCATATGGTCGGCAATCGTCGTAGCGGCTATCATCGTCATCACCTTCATCGTATTCATCGTGGGTGCACGCAGACACGACCACGCACTCATGAACACCACGGCGGTGATCATCGTCCTCGCCTGCGGATATCTCGGCTGCGTGTATCTGCTCGTGACCCTTGTGCACTAGTCGCGAGCAGACCGCTTCTACAGGTTCACCGTGATGATGCCCTTGCTGCGGAGGACGAAGTAGACGACGCCGATGGCGACGGCGATCAGCACCAGGACGAAGATGAGCAGCTTGGGTACATGGCGGCGTGTGAAGACGCGAGCCTTGTTCGCGTTGGATGGTTGCCAGAGGATGGGGCTTTGACGCGGGAGCTCGTTCGAACTTCCCGGGAGCGGGCTATGCAACGAGTAGCCATGGCTGTTGTAATCGGAGTATGCCGAGTCAAGATGGGATTCCATCGTGCGCCCATCGTTTGAAGAACGCTTGCGGGGCTGGGGGCGGTATTCGCGATTCGCCACTGCTCACACATCCTCTCGACGCATCGCAGCCATCGTTGCCATAGGCGCACGGCCATCGTGAGCGCGCACGAAACCATGCCTGAAACCATTGCGAACTTACTGTATCACGTCATTTCCCAACATGTATGTAGAGATACGTATCGGCCCTCATATGAGGGCCGATACGGAATGACGCATCTCCAGCGGCGTTTCACGACAGCGCACATGGCACTCGCCACGACATCCTCTCTCTCACGAGGAGAAGATGCTAGAGAGCCTTCTTGGCAACCTCGACCAGACCGGCAAAGGCAGGAGGGTCACTCACGGCCATCTCGGCGAGGACCTTGCGGTCGAGCACGACGCCGGACTTCTTGAGTCCGTTCATGAACCTGGAGTACGACAAGCCGCTCAGACGTGCGGCGGCGTTGATGCGGATGATCCAGAGGTGACGGATATCGCGCTTCTTGTTGCGACGATCGCGATAGGCGTACTGGAGCGAGTGCTGGACCTGCTCCTTCGCCTTGCGATAGCTGCGGGACTTTGCACCGTAATAACCCTTCGCACGGGCGAGGACGGTACGGCGCTTCTTGTGGGCATTGACGGCACGCTTTACGCGGGGCATATGGCTTCACTCCTCTATCGACAACAGATGACTACGTGGCGGTTAGATGCCGAGGTTACGAGAAACCATCTTGACATCGGACGCAGCGACACCGCTCTCCTTGCGGAAACCGCGGATGCGCTTGGGTGACTTCTTGGTGAGGATGTGGCTCTTGAACGCCCTGGCTCGCATGAGCTTCCCCGTGCCGGTGGTGCGGAAACGCTTGGCCGCGCTTTTGCGGGTCTTCATCTTTGGCATGTCGTTCTCTCCTTTATGCTTTCCCTGATGCCGAGACATCGTCTTTCCTGCTCGCGACTGGAGTGAGAAGCATGTGCATGTTGCGGCCCTCAAGCTTGGGCTGTGCTTCCACGCTCGCTTTCTCGACCAGTTCGGCGGCGAGTTTCTCGAGGATGTTGAGACCGAGTTCGGGATGCGCCATCTCTCGGCCACGGAACATGATCGTCACCTTGACCTTGTTGCCATCGCTTAAAAAGCGCTCGATGTGCTTCTTCTTGGTGGTGTAGTCACCGACGTCGATCTTGGGCCGGAACTTCATCTCCTTGAGCTCGATCTTCGTCTGGTTCTTCCGAGCCTGCTTGGCCTTCATGGCCTGCTCGTACTTGAACTTCCCGTAATCCATGATGCGGCATACGGGTGGATCGCCCAAGGGAGCGATCTCGACGAGGTCGAGTCCCTGATCATCGGCAACACGCTGTGCGTCGGCAAGGGCGAAGATACCAAGCTGACTTCCATCTACGCCAATGAGTCTGCACTTCGAGATGCGAATCTCTTCATTGATCCGGGTCTCTTGATTGGCTATTGCCGCTCACCTCCTTGGCGACGGCGATAGCCGTCTCGACGAATGAAAAAAACCTGCGCCACATGGTGGGCAGGTCAAAGCGAATGCTCTCTCGAGATATTCGTTCTTGACCAGACGGCCTACCTGTGCCGAAAGGTGGAAGTCGTGAATGACTTCACTTCAAGGGGAAATACTAGCAGGCGACCGTCGCTTTGTCGAGAAGGGCCTCGCCCCACGCGGCGAACGGATGCTACAGTGTACCCGTCAAACTCACGTACGGTCGTCGCACCGACCACCATCGATGCCGATCCCGCCAGCAAAGGAATGCCATGCCCGCACACACCTTCGACCTCACCTCACGTATCGATCGCAGCTTCACCGGATCGGCCAAGTGGGACGCTCGCCCCAACGCGCTTTCCGTCGCCGGATACCCTCCCCTCTCGGTCGCCGACATGGAGTTACGTGTGGCACCTTGCATCGAGCATGCCATCTGCGAGGCGGCCCACCACGGCATCTACGGCTATACCGACTCCGACGGCATCTACCAGGACGCGGTGGTGAACTGGATGAGCACACAACACGATTGGGAGGTGCGACCATCCTGGATCGTCACGACACCCGGGGTCATCGTCGCACTCAAACTCGCGATACGCGCGTTCACGCAGCCAGGGGACGGCGTCATCGTCCAGCCACCCGTCTACTACCCCTTTTTGGCAGCACCACGCCAAAACGACCGCGTCATCGTGGAGAACCCCCTGGTGGTTGGGGCAGGGGGCCGCTATCGCATGGACCTCGACGACCTCGAGCGGAAGGCGGCCGACCCCCGCTCGAAGCTGCTGCTGCTGTGCAACCCCCATAACCCGGTCGGCCGCGTCTGGGAGCGCACGGAGCTCGAGGACGTCGTCGCCATATGCCTCGAGCACGGGGTCGTCATCGTCTCCGACGAGATCCACGGCGACATCATCTTAGGTGAGACGCCGCTTACCTCGATGGGTACCCTTACCGAAAAGGCTGCGGGAAACTGCATCGTCTGCACCGCGGTGAGCAAGACGTTCAACCTTGCCGGTCTGGTGAACTCCAACATCATCATCCCGGACGATGGTCTCCGCAACGTCTATGCGAGGGAGGCTGGGCGTACGGTTCCCTATGGGATACCCTACTTCTCGCGCGTCGCCACGATAGCGGCCTACACCCAGGGCGCACCCTGGGTCGCCGACCTGCTCGACCTCATCCGCACGAACGACGAACTCCTCACCACGACCATTCACGAGCACTTCCCGCAGGTGGCCTGCTTCCCGCTCGAGGGAACCTATCTCGCCTGGAACGATTGGCGCAAGCTCGGGATGGGCGCCGAGGAGCTTGGACGTTTCATGCTCGATGAAGCGGGCCTGATGCTCGACGAGGGCACCCTCTTCGGGACCGGGGGCAGCGGGTTCGAGCGCTGGAACCTCGCCGCCCCCACCGCGATCATCGAGGAGAGCCTGGCTCGGCTCGTCGAGGCCGGGGCGAGACGCGGCCTCACCCGATAGGCGGCAGGGCGTCGCGACGTCGGACACGTACTCCATCGTGCAGGTACGTCGCGTCCCCCTAGAGGCACGTCGTCACTGGTAGCGCAGTGCCTCGACGGGGTTGAGCTTCGCCGCGCGCTTCGCCGGGTAGTAGCCAAACACGATGCCGATGAGCACGCAGACCCCGACGGCGACGGCGATGGCCGTGGATGAGATGGCCGGCGCGAAACTCGACATGCTCGGCTCGAAGAGGGTGACGAGGAACCCGAGCATCCACGCCGTCAGATACCCCACGATGATACCCAGGATTCCCCCGATCACGCAAAGCACGATCGATTCCGAGAGGAACTGCATCGTGATGTCGCGACCCCGGGCACCGAGCGACATGCGCAGCCCGATCTCCCGGATGCGCTCCGTCACGTTGGTGAGCATCATGTTCATGATGCCGATGCCACCCACGAAGAGCGAGATTCCGGCGATGGCCCCCATGAGCACCGAGAAGGCGGTCATGAGCGAGTCAAGGCTCGATGCGATCTGCTGCATCGACATGACGGTGATCTGCTTGTCGACATCGGTGAGATGGAGGCGGGTGGTGAGGAATGCCTTCGTGTCGTTGGTGACCGTGGTGGTGTTCGCACCCTCCGAGGCGTAGACGATGGCCTGGTCGAGCGTCGTGGTTCCGGTAAGGCGCTGCTGCAACGTCTTGAGAGGGATGTACGCAGCTCCCGAGATGGAGCTCAACGAGCTCGATGAGCTGCTATCGACCACACCGATGACCGTGTACTTGTCGGAGCCGATCGTGACCTGCTTGCCGACGCAGTTGTAATCCTCCGACCCGAACAGGCTCTTGACGGTAGAGGTCCCGAGCACGATCACGCGACGCGCGGCGAGGTCGTCCTCGTCGGAGATGAACCTGCCCAACGTGAGCTTGGAGCCCTCGGCGGTAAAGTACGTCGACTCGGCACCGGTTATGGATATGCTCGAGGAGGCGCTGTCCGACTTGACGGCGGCTGACGCGGAAGCCGTGCCGGTAACGAAATCGACGTTGGAGACGCTGTCCTTCACGTCGGCGAGGACATCCGTCGTGAGAGGGGTGGCCACGTCGGTGGTGTAGACGTAGATGGAATGGGCCTGCGAGAGCCCCATGCTGCTCACGAGGCTCTGCTGGATGCCACCGATGAGAGACGTCATGGCGATGACGGCCGCGATGCCGATGACGATCCCCAGAATGGTGAGCGCGGAACGGGACTTGTTGGCACCGAGCGCCGAGAAGGTCTCATACGACAGGTCCCTGATCTTCATCGAACGTCACCTCCTCTGGGTGCGATTGGACGAACGCCGACGGGTGCATCGACCTGAACGGCGCCGAGAACCCCGGGACCGCCCTCGACACCCACCTGCGCGACGGAAGGCACGGCATCGATGACCCGCCGGTCGGCGACGTCCCCCCTCGCAGGTGCCGCGACCGCGCCATCGGCGGAGAGGAAGACACGCTGCGGCCCACCGGGGACATCGGGGGCGACGACCGCATCGAGGAAGAGACCGGTGGCTGCATCCCACAACCGGCCATCGCGGATGTGCACCGTACGATCGGCGTGGGCGGCGACGCCGGGCTCGTGCGTGATGAGGACGATGGTACGGCCCTCGGAGCGCAAGCGCTCGAACGTGTCGAGCACCATATCCCCCGTAGCGGTGTCCAGGTTGCCCGTGGGCTCGTCGGCCAGTATGAGCGCCGGGTCGTTGACCAAGGCTCGGGCGATGGCGACACGCTGCATCTGACCACCGGAGAGCTCGTTGGAACGATGGTCGTAGTAGTCCTCCTGAAGGTCAACGCCCTGAAGGGCGCGCAGTGCGCGCGCCTCACGCTCACGTACGGGAATGTCGGTGTAGATGAGCGGGAGCATCACGTTGCGCAGCACCGTGGCGCGAGGCAGCAGGTTGAATGACTGGAACACGAAGCCAAGTCGGTGAGCACGCACGTCGGCAAGCTCGTCTGCCGTGTAGGCCGCGATGTCCACGCCTTCCAGGAAGTACTGCCCGGAGGTGGGTGTGTCCAGACACCCCAGCGTATTCATGAGCGTGGACTTACCGGACCCGGACGGCCCCATGATGGCGACGAACTCACCTTGGCGCACGCTGAGCGTGACGCCGCGCAGTGCGTGGGTCTGTCCCGCCTTGGTCTCGTAGATGCGATGCAGATTACGTGCATCGAGGACGATTGGGTTCATGTCAACCCCTAAAGGAGTGAGGTCGAGGAGGAGGTGGCGAACGGTGTGGTGACCGTGTCACCGTCGGCGAGGTCGCCCTCGACCACCGCGGTGAGATCGTCGCTCGTCACAACCGTGACGGGTACGTCATGCGTGGTTCCATCGGCGTCCTGCACGGTGACGTGCTGGTCGCCCGTCGAACCTTGCAATGACGTGAGGGGTACCTGGAGCACGTCGGTGTAGTGTTTGAACAGGATGGTGGCCGTCGCGGACATGCCTGGCTTGAGGCGAGGGTCGGGGTTGGAGATGAGCAGGTTGACGTCGTAGGTGACCACCCCGACCGATGTCGTATTCAGGGATGAGGTCGCGGACGAGGTGCTCGACGAGGTGGTGGTGGCGGCAACCTTGTCCACCGTTGCGTTGAGCGTGAGGCCGGTGATGGCATCGACCTCGACCATTGCGGCCTGCCCCGTCGCGACCGTGCTGATATCTATCTCGTTGACCGGCAACGTCATGACCATCTTCGAGAGGTCGGCGATCTGACAGGCCGTCTTCCCGGCGGTGGTGAGGGCCGCAAGCGAGGTGCCCACCTCGACGTTGAGGACGGTTATCTGCCCCGAGATAGAGGCCGTGACGTTGAGCTTGTCGGAAGCGGCCACGGCGGAGTCATACGAGCTTTTAGCTTGGGACTGAGCCAGACTGGCGGTGTCGACGGCGTTCTGCGCGCTGGTGACACCGGATGTGGCCGAGTCGACCGCTGAGTCAAGCGAGGAGGTGTTGAGGGAACCGAGCGACGCCAGGGACTCCTGCGCCTTGGCGATGGCCGCCGCATCCCCTGCGGCCTGCGCGGCGGCGAGTTGCTGCTGGGCTGTCGACAGGTTGCCGTCATAGGTATCGATGGCCGACTGACGGGCACTCTCGGCCTGGGTGACGGCGCTCTGCGCCGACGAGACACCTGCCTGCGCTTGCTTGAGTGCGAGGTTGGCCGAGTCGAGCCCCTGCTGCGCCGTGGTCATCGTCTTGCTGATCGTGTCGGAGGACATCGTGAAGAGAACCTGCCCCGCCGAGACGGTGTCCCCCTGTGCCACGCTGACCGAGGTGACGACCCCGTCGGTGACCTCGGGGGTGACGGTGACGGAGTTGACGGGATTGAGTTTGCCGGTACCGCTCACCTCCTTGTCGAAGTCGCCCCTAGTCACGGTGCCCGTCGAGACGGTGGTGGCGGCGGCCGCATTGGAAAGGAGTTTGGCGCGGATCGCCAACGCCCCCGCGAAGGCGATGACCACGACGATGACGACCGTCGCGATGATCTTGATGGAGCGCTTGCGTCGGCGCTGCGCCCTCTGGGCCTCCAGGGCACGGAATGGCTGGTCGGCCGTTTCACCCTGAGGGGCTGCGGACGCGTACATCCCGGGGAGCGTCTCCGGAGCGACCGCAGGAAGGCCTGTGGTGGTGTCCGCTCCCGATGCACCCTCTCGTTCCACCTGGTGACCCGTTCCCTGCTCGTCCATGTTCTACTCCCGTCTTGGTACGTACGTCCATGGTCGGATGCACCTGCATCTCAAGAGACCGAGGTCCATACGTAGGCTAAAACTTGGAAAAACCGCATTTCAAGCATGGGACCATCATATCTTATCCATGGGTACACCCAACCTGAAGCGGCACGCTTATGACACATTCGCATGTCGCTTCAGGTTGTACGGCCGCGTCGTGAGGGTGAGCGTGCCATCAACGTGCCCGGACAAGGGCATCCTTGGTGACTTCGCCTATCTGAGCAGGATGGTGAGCGTGCGAACCGTGTCGGTCACGGTACCGGTCACATTCGAAAGCGTGTAGTCGTAGGAGACGGTGAGTTCCCAATGGGTGACCGCCGTACCGCTCATATCCCCCGAATACGTGTACTCCTCGCCGACGAGTTGCTTCTCACTCGATGAATTGGTGTACTTCATCGTGATCGAGGAGTCATCCGGAGCATTCAACGAGATGGAACCGGTGTCCAGCCCGGCATCCTTCAGATAGGAGGTGAGGGTACCCGTATCGCCGATGACGGCCCCGTAATCCTCGAACTTGGTGCCAAGCTGCGATAAGTCGACCGAATAGTACGTCTCGATGATGCTTCCCTGGTCGTTGCAGTATAGATAGAGTATCGGCTCCGAGGTTGCATCGTCGTCGGTGGTCGTGATGGTCACCTTGGCAAGCGACACGATCGCCGCATTGCCCTCGTCCGTGGCTACGGCACTCGATGTCACCGTTGCAGATGAGCCCAGGTTGGCGATCGCCTGGTCGACGGTGAGTCCCAGAAGCGAGGAGAGGGCGGGTATGGACGTGATCTTCTCCGGAGTCGCGCTGCTCGAACCGGACTCGCCGTCGGCAATGGTCGTGTTGACAAGGGAAGATGAGCTTTGACCCTGGGCAGCGACATCGGCAACCCGTGTCCGGTAGAGATAGACGGCGCCACCGATGAGCCCTCCGATGACGACGACGAGCAGGACGATGGCGATGACAAGTTTGCGCTTGAGCTTTCGAGAGCGAGCTATCTGCTCGGAACTGGGTTGATCGACGTTGACCATGACACTCCTTCGGCAAGGCGTTTGACCCCGATGGGATACGCGGTTGGGGCCGGGCTTCTGTTGAGATGATGCCTAAAGGCTCGTTGGCAGGGAGAGGTTGTGCAGCAGCCAGATGTCCACGACTCCATAATAGTCGAGGATGTATAGCGCAGCGAAGACGAGGCAGATGACGAGTACGGCTATCACGATCTTCTGCGTCAGGGGCATCGCGTCAAGGTCATCCACGGAGTAATCGGGAAGGTCGTCATCTGAAGTGGGACCGGGGGACACGGGGACCTCCGATGCCGAAGCGTCGGGGAGGGGGACGTCTTCGACGGGCGCTGTCATACGGGAGGACCCGGATGTGGCGGCATCGGCGTCAACCTCCACGCCCTCATCGACCGAGGACCTGGAACCCAGGCGTGCGTTTGGGGTGGACTTGTTGGATCCCGATGGGTACCCGACCTCGATGACCTCGTCGTCATCCTTCGCAGGTCCACCCTCCTGAGATACATCCTCGGAGGCCAGAGAGTCGACGGTTATGTGCGAGAAGGGGGATTTGGTCGAACCCATGTGAACCATCCTTATCAGAAGCGCTATCATCGATGCGGAGCATCAGTTGGGTGAAGGTGCGCCGCTTGTCCTTCCAGTGTAGCGAAAGCCGCACCTCTTGTCGTCTTGACACCCATTGTTTTTCCCACATCGTAGGGATACGCGAACGGGCGGGCGTCGCCCACGCCCCCGCCACAAAAGGAGCACACACCATGACAGTCTATTCGATGGAGCAGGTCGTCTTCCGGCGTCGCAGCGTGCGCAACTACGACCTCAAGCATGCCGTTCCCGATGAGACCGGAGATCTCATCGCGGCGGCAGTCGATCGATTCCAGCCAGGGGTTTCCGGCGCGGACGTGGGTGCCGAACTGATTCCCGCAGACGACGTGGCCGAGGTCTACGCGAAACCGGACCGTGTGCAAGCACCGTGTTACCTCGCCCTCCTCGCGCAGGATGCGCCCCATGCCCTCGTGGATGTGGGTCGTCTTGGTGGAAGCATCGCGCTCACCCTTGCCTCCCAGGGGCTGGGCACCTGCTTTCTGGGCACGATGCGCCCCAAGTCCTCCTCGACGTTCGGCCTTCCCTATGCCATCACCATTGCCTTTGGATACCAACGGGACGACATCATCCTGCACGATGAGCCCAACCAATCGGACCGATTGCCGCTTGGTGCCGTCCTCGTCGCGCCCGATGGCGAACTCACCGACACGCAGAAGGCCATCGCACTCGTCAACGCCGGGCGCGTCGCGCCATCGGCCATGAACAAGCAGCCCTGGCGGATCGCACCCGAGGATGGCCTTGTGAGCATCTGGCGCAAGAAGCCACCCCTTCTCGCCAGGGGCGTGATGAACCATCTGCAGCAGATCGACTGCGGGCTGTGCCTCGCGTCCATCGAGGCCGAGGCCATGGTGCTGGGGCATCACCCCACCGCGACCCGTCTTCCCGAGGGGCAGCGTGGCACGCAGGTGGAGAACTGCCTGTACGAGGGGACCATCCTCCTCGAGCCGGATGCGATGGACAGGCTCATCGCCCGTCACGACATGACCGGAACGGAAACCTCGATGGCGACTGCAGCCGAGAACCCCACGCCCGAGGAGCACGTATGAGCCGTGGCGTCGTCGAACGGTTCGGCGCCCTCGTGGGCGGACTTGTCGTTGATGGAAAACCCGAACGCGCACGTCAGGTACTTCGCGTGGGCTTCGATGCGATGCGGCAGGCACAGCAACACCTGCCGTCCAAGCGTCTGCTACCCGCACGAGCCCAGGAAGCCGTGACGGCCATGGACTCGGTGCGCAACCCCCTCGCCCACCCAAGACGAGCCGCCGTGGTGAACGTCTTTCTCCCCTGCGAGCCCCTGCATGCCATGGGTATCTCACCGCAGGTAGCCGAGGGGTTGTCATGCTACATGACCGGCTCCAAGGCGCAGCGGCCCTTTCTCGAGGTGGCGGCGAGGGCCGGTGCGCCGGAGACGCTCTGCTCGTACCACCGCATCCTCACAGGCATGGCACTCTCCGATACGCTGCCACGCCCGCGCTTCATCGCCAACACCACCATGCTGTGCGATGCCAACGAACTAACGTTTCGTCTGCTCGCGGAGCACTACGACGTGCCGCACTTCACCATCGACGTGCCCAGCGATCCCACCGCCGATGATGCGATAGGATACGTGGCCCACCAGTTGCACGACCTGACCGCCTTCATCGAGGAGGTGATGGGGGAGAAGCTCGACGAGGAAGCGCTGCGCACCTCGGTCGAGAGAAGCCGTAAGACTATTCGCGCGTATCAGCGCTACCTTGAGCTGCTGTCACGCCGTACGATGCGCAACGACCCCACGAGCGAGATGTACACCGTGCTCATGCTGCACGTACTGCTCGGATCCCCTGAGGCCGAGGCGTTCTGCGAGCAGCTCGCCGCCGATGCACTCGCCTCCCCCTCCCTCGACATCGACGATGACGGGCGCCTCCTCGTCGCCACGAATCCCGAGCACGTACCTCCCCGACGCATCCTCTGGGCGCACGTCATACCGTACTACCAGCAGCCAGTGCGCGCGTGGTTCTCCGAGGGATGGGGATCCGGAACCGAGATCGACCTCACGGTCGGCGCACCACGAGCCAACCAGCTGCTCTGCACCGACACGACGTTCGACAGCCTGTCTGCGATGGACCCGCATCACCCATACGAGTCGATGGCACACCGGCTTGTTGACAACTGCTGGAACGGGGCAGGCGACCGACGCTGCACCATGCTCATCGACCAGGCGAAGCGTCTCCATGCCGACGGCATCGTCTATTTCTGTCACTGGGGATGTCGGAATACCTCGGGTCTTACACGCATCATCACCGACCTCGCCGCCGAAGCCGATATCCCCCTCCTTGCGCTCGACGGCGATGGCTGCGATCCCGGCAACACCTCCGATGGGCAGGTACGCACACGCTTGGAGGCGTTTGCCGAGCTCATCGACGCACACGATGGCTCCTCAAGAGCCAAGCAGGGAAGCCGGAGGGAACGAGATGCGTGAACATGCCGATGAAGGATCCGTGACCTCTGGCTGCGGCTACGTGTGCAAGTACACCCCCATCGCCGTGCTGGCAGGCTTCGGCGTAGAGTCCACGAGGCTCTCTCCCCACATCGGCGACCCCACGCGCGGCGAAGCGCTGACACATCCCAACCTTTGCAGTTACTGCAAGGCGATCATCTGCAGCACCCAGCGCCACGACGTCGACGAATTGCTGCTCACTTCCTGCTGTGACTCGATGCGACGCACCGCCGATGCGATCGACGGTTACGGGGAGCTCTCCTACCTCCGTATCCTCGACCTCCCCCACTGCGACTCGGCGTGCGCCGTCGAGCGCTATACGATGCAGATCAAGCACGTGTTCGAGGATTACTCCCAAAGGACCGGACGTACCTTCGACCTCGGGGCCGCCGTCGCAAGCGTCGGAGTCGCGCCAGCACAACCCACCGGTCCGTACCTCGCCATCGTGGGAGCGCGGATGGAGGGAGACCTCTATCGTCGCATCTGCGACAGAAGCCCGCTTCCGGTACGTGACCTCACGTGCGTGGGCTGCGAAGGAGTGGGACCCGTGCCACCCGAGGAACGCACCGACGTCGATGCGTTCCTCTCCTGGTATGCCGGCGCACTTCTCGCCCAACCCGGCTGCATGCGCATGAGCGTGCCCGACGACCGACGCACGCTCGCGCTCGACCCGCATCTTGCCGGCGTCATCTATCACGGGCTCAAGTTCTGCGACTTCTACTCGTACGACTTCACCCAGCTTGCCTCGCAGCTCATCGTGCCCATCACCCGTCTGGAGACCGATTGGAACGACCAGGGCTCGGGACAGCTTGCCACCCGCGTGGATGCACTGATCGAAAGTCTCGACCTGACCCATGCCGAAGGGAACCTCACCATGTTTGGACCAAGCTCTTCTGCGCCCCGCCCGTCCGAAGCCCCGGGATCCTCGTCCGGGGACCCTGTACCCCACGCCCATCACTTTGCGGGAATCGACAGCGGCTCGACTTCGACCGACGTGGTGATCGTCGACGAAACGGGCGACGTCGTCGCGCATGTCGTGCGCTCGACCGGCGCCCATGCCCTTGAAAGCGCGCGATCCGCACTCGATGACGCCCTCGCGCAAGCCGCGCTCGCACCGCATGATCTCGCCTACACCATCGCGACCGGATACGGGCGCGACGGAATCGGCATCGGCGATGCGGAGGTGACCGAGATCACCTGTCACGCACGCGGTGCGCATGAGGTGGCACCCGCATGCCGCACGGTCATCGACATCGGCGGACAGGACAGCAAGGCCATTCGACTGGGACCCGATGGGAGCGTGCGAGGATTCGCGATGAACGACAAGTGCGCAGCCGGAACGGGACGATTCCTCGAGGCCATGGCACGCACGCTCGAGCTATCCGTGGACGAGCTTGCACGGATGGGCACCACATGGGAGGAGGACATCGCGCTCTCCACGATGTGCACCGTCTTTGCCGAAAGCGAGGTCGTCTCCCTCATCGCGCAGAACAAGCGCACATCCGATATCGTTCATGGGATCGACAAGTCCGTCGCCGTGAAGACGGCGGCGCTCGTGTCCCGCGTGGGTGAGGAGCCCGTCTACCTCATAACCGGTGGCGTCGCCCAGAACGCCGGAGTGGTCGCCGCACTCTCAGCCAGGCTCGGCTCCACCGTACAGGTACCCTCCGACCCGCAGGTGTGCGGGGCATTGGGTGCCGCCCTCATCGCGCGCGACCGCATGGTGGTCCGGAAAGACACGTGCGAGTAGGTTTTCCGCGCCCGTCTGACAGAGTCCACGTGATGGGCGGCCTTGCGCGAGCACGACCATATGCATCCGCCTACGACCATCCCCGAGAGGGGCATCGATGACCATCCCACCGCAGCCGTCAACGTCACATACGCCCTTTGATGAACTCGTCGCCTTCGAGATGCTCGCCACGCTCCCCGACATGACGCGTTCGCGGTTGTCGGCGCTGCTTGCCGGACGTACGCCCGCATGCGCACTTGACGACGTCATCGAAGACAAGGCTGTGCTCGGTCGTATCCGACCTCTCGTCGCCCGGCGTCTCGGCACCTTTCTCACCTGCTGGGCCGGGGCACCGGGCTTCCCCCCTCGTCTGCTCCAGGCCCCCGACGCCCTTCCCTTCACCTACTACCGAGGCAACCTCGAGGCCTTCGATCTACCTGCCGTCTCGCTCGTGGGTTCACACGATGCGAGCGCCGTCGGATGCGCCGACGCCCGCTCGCTGGGCGCGGTCCTTGCGCATGCCCGCACGTGCCTGGTCATGGGGATGGCGGCCGGAATCGACACCGCCGCCTTGAACGGCGTCCTCAAAGGCCGTGGGGGGGTGATCGGGGTTCTCGGCACGCCGATCGACCGATACCGTCCCAAGGAGAACCGCGAACTCCAAGACGAGGTTGGCAACCAGCATCTCCTCATCACGCAAGTTCCACTCCTCGGCTTCGACGGTGCGCAAGGTGACGTGCACCGGACCTTCCTTCGCGAGCGCAACGTGACCATGGCCGCCCTCGCCGATACGACCGTCATCATCGAGGCCCACGAGCAAAGCGGCACCCGCGTTCAGGCGGAGGCCGGCCTCGCGATGGGACGCAAGGTCATCCTCTTGGAACGCGTCTGCGGTGAGGTCAGTTGGGCGCAGGGACTTCTGGACCGAGGTGCCATGCGTGCGTCCTCGGTCGACGAGACCGTCGCAATCCTGGGCCTTCGAGCAGCCACGCAAGACCCGGGAGACCTCAAGGCGTAATCCCGCCGTGGGCAGATATCATCCATCCCGTATCTAAAGGGGACGCAGGCGCATCATCCTGCATGCATCCGGCATCGATCGCCATGGCGATGGCGTGCTACTTGGTCACGACCTTCTCGGCGGCAGGCAGCGCCGCGAACTCATCGATCGATGCGACGATGACATGCTTGACCGGCTTCCACTGCGGGGTGGTGAACAGCGCCTGGACCGAGATGGGAACGTACGTGAGCATGAAGAACGGGAACAGCAGCGTCGCGCGCAAGAGCTGCCTGGGCGTGGCGTCGACGCGCTCGTGCTCGGTATAAGCCGCAAGGGCCGCCATGCCGAAGAGGGAAAGATAGCTCGTGACCCCGCACATCAGCAGGGCCTCGACCGCAGTGTGCGTCTCAACCGGGCCGACGGACATGCCGCCGAGGGCTCCGACGACGAGATAGCCCGTGTTGACCACCAGCGTGGCGAGAGTGAGCAGTATGGAGGGTGCAACGGTCATGAAGACGTCATAGCAGGCGAAACGACGACGTCTCTCGGTGGAAAGACGGATGCCGTCGCCTTCCCCCTCGGAAACCTGCGTGGTCTTGACACCGCCCAAGACCCCCTTGAGCAGAGCGGAGCAATAGCGCAGCGCCACCTGATAGAAGCCTTTGGCCCACCTCAAGCGCTGTGTCCACGAAGCGGAGAGGGTCGTGGGCTGCTCATCGTAGAAAACGGCATCGTTGCAGAACCCGATCTTGTATCCCTTGACGACGGAACTGGACGAGAACTCGATGTCCTCGGTGAGGGTGTGATAGGGCCAGCCGCCGTTCTCCTCGATGATACGCGCCGACACCATGAAACCCGTGCCTCCGATGAGGCAACTCGTGTCGAGCGCCGAACGGGCTCCGCTGATGTACCGGCTCTCGCGAAGGAACCAGAGCGAGTAGCTGGAGGATATCCAGCTGGAGCCAAAGTTCTTCGTGTTGCGATAGCTCGTGAGAATCTGCTCGCCGTTGTCGTATGCCGCATTCATGGCGGAGACGAAGTGGGAGTCGGCGAGGTTGTCGGAGTCGAAGACGAAGAACCCCTCGTAACCCTTGTCGGCATACTCGTCCATGATGCGCTTGAATGCGTAGTCGAGGGCATAGGACTTGCCCACCTCGACCTTGTTGTTGCGTCGGAAGACGATCGCACCGGCCTGCTCGGCGATGACCGCGGTGTTATCGGTGCAGTTGTCGGCCACGACGAACACGTCGAGCAACTCCGAGGGGTAGTCCTGACACTTGAGGCTCTTCACCAGTTGACCGATGACCGCAGCCTCGTTGCGACCGCAGGAGATGGCGGCGAAGCGGTGCTGGTCATGGGCGACGTACTGCTGGGGCTTATAGCGCAGTGCGACATACACGTAGTATACCTGATAGGTGTAGCAGAGCATGAAGATGAGAAATATCGCAAGGTTATAGGCGGAAATGAAACTCAATGGGTTCTCCTTGCCCTTGGCATCGCAGGTAAACAGCACATCCTCACAGCCATGTCGACTGGCTCCTCATGATGCCGCTTGTAACTCTAAGCCCTGAATGATACCACTCCTGCGGCTTCGTCACTGTGGAATCAAAGTGAAGGGGTGGAGGCACGTCTCCCCGCGGTCATGCGACGACAGCTCCCGAACCCGTCGAGGACCTCTGCAGAAAGACGATGATGGACACGGGATGCCCGGATCATCGAAACTCGATATGAAGCTCCTTGCCGAGAAGCGCGCCGATACGCTGCAGTTCGCCGAGGGTGATGTCGGCCTCGGCACACTGGAGTCTCTTGAGCTGACTCTTCTTGAGGCCGAGCTCCTCGGCGAACTGCTTCTTCGTCATTCCCTGCTCGTCCTGCGAGACGATGAGTGCGGCGGCGACCTCGTAGCGAGGTTCATCGTAATCGTAGACGTCCACGAAATCCTCCGCGCCGATGAACTCGACATCGACGTCGTCGGTAGCCTGCCCGTCCTCGACGTCATCCGCACGCTGCTCGACATCGACGTCCGGTTGGGCTTCCGGCATCATCGTCGCCCCGAGTTCGGCTACGAACGCAGGGGTCGTCTCGAACGGGTGGGTGACCTTGGAGGCCGCAGGCTCGCCCTTCTCTGAGTGAGTAGCCTCGTTTTCGTCATGAATATCGATGATCGTCATAACAACCTCCCTTTTTATGCATCTGGATATCGTTACCGGTCAACTCCCATGGTAACGCATCGAAGGACGGACGTCGCAGCACGACGACAGGAGAACATGAGATGTACGACGAACAGCCCTGCATCATCATACACCCGCAGGCGCTGCGCCTGAAGCTCGCCACGTCGATAGCCCGACGCCGTCGACGTGCCCCCGACATGTCAACCCACGGAGCCATCGCCGTCGGGGTCGACGCCCTCGCAGTCGAAGTCGGGGACGAAGCTCTCTCCCACGGTAACGCCTTCCTGCATGAACGAGTTCGAGACTCCCAGGTCGAGCGCGTAGTCGATCAACTCGTCGTACTCTTCGTCGGAGACGGGCCGATCGAGTTCTGGCCAAGTGGCGACAAAGGGCAATGGCGTGTATTGGTTCATGAGCGACAGGCAGATCGCGTCGCCGAAGCGCCCATGGAGCAGACGCACCACCTCCTTGGAATCCTCGAGTTGGCCTGGCAGCATGAGATGCCGCACGATGACTCCCCGGGTGAGGAGTGGGACGGGGTCCTCGTGGGCAGGTAGCGGATGGGCGATCGACCCTGCGTCCAGGCCACCGAGTACGTACCCGCCCGCCTGCTCGACCATCTCGTCAAGCGCCGCGATCGCGACGTCGCGGTAATCGGGAGCCGAGGAGTAACGCCCCGAGAGCTCGGAGGAGACGTACTTGAAGTCGGTGAGGTACACGTCCACGAGGTCGACCAGGCCGCGTATTGCCTCGACCGTCTCGTACCCGCTCGTGTTGTACACCACCGGCAGCGTGCATCCGGCGGTCCTCGCCTGATGCAGCGCGGCCCGTATCTGCGGCAGGTAGTGCGTGGGCGTCACGAGGTTGAGGTTGTTGGCGCCGCGTCGCTGCTGCTCGCAGAAGATCTGCGCAAGCCGTCCAACGCTGACGGTCCGCCCCACCTCGCCGCGGGCTATCTCGGCGTTCTGGCAGTAGACGCATCGCATCGTGCATTCGGAGAAGAACACCGTGCCCGAGCCCGAGACGCCCGAGATGGGCGGCTCCTCCCACATGTGCAGCGCCGCGCGAGCGACGCGCAGCGTGTCATCGGCCCCGCACCATCCTGCCTGGCCGGCCGCGCGGTTGGCATGGCAGCGCCGCGGGCAAAGCTCGCATGCGACGGGTAGGAGGGCGGCATCGCGAACGTCTCTAGCCGTTTCCGCCCGTCCGGGCGCGGAAGGCGAGGGGGTGGCGACCACGCCTAGCCCTCCAGCCTGCGATCGAGCACCTCGTTGATGACCTTCGGGTTGCCCTGACCACGCATCGCCCTCATCGCCTGACCCACGAAGAAGCCCTTGAGACCCTTCTTGCCGTCGCGATACTGGGCGACCTTGTCGGGATTGCCGGCGAGGACCTGGTCTACCACCGTTTCGATGGCGTCGGCGTCGGAGACCTGCCGCATGCCCTCGGCCTCGACGACGGCCTGCGCATCGCCACCTTCGCGCACGAGCGTGGCGAACACCTGCTTGCCCTGCCCACTCGAGATCGTGCCGTCGTCGATGAGCCCAACGAGCGCGGCAAGCGCGGCGGGGGTGATCCTGGCGTCCTCGGTGGAAGCCTCCACCTCGTCGCTCGCGTTCAGCAGGGCGGCGAGGTCGTTGAGGAGGAGGTTCGCCACGGCACGAGCCTGACGGACGCCGGCGATGGCGACCGTCTCCTCGAAGAAGGCACCCAGCATCGCATCGTCGGCCATCAGCAGCGCGTCGTGGCTCGGAAGCCCGAGGTCTGCCTGATAGCGGGCCTTCTTGGTCTCCGGTAGCTCGGGCAGCTTCGCGCGGACGCTGTCGATGAACTCGTCGGACAGGTCGTATGGGGCGAGGTCGGGCTCGGGGAAGAGACGATAGTCGTCGGCCGTCTCCTTGGTGCGCATCACGACGGTCCGCTTCCTGGTGATGTCCCAATGGCGCGTCTCCTGCTTGACGGTGCCACCCTCCTCGAGCACCTGTGCCTGGCGCACGATCTCGTAGGCGAGACCGTCATGAAGCGACTTGAAGCTGTTGAGGTTCTTGAGCTCCGTCTTGGTGCCGAGGGCGGTCTCGCCGCGACGGCGCAGCGAGATGTTGCCGTCACACCGCATGGAGCCGGCCTCCATCGAGCAGTCGGAGATGCCCAACGTGAGGTATATCTGACGCAGCTTCTGCATGAAACGACGCGCCTCGGCCGGCGTGCGGAGGTCAGGCTCGGTCACGAGTTCGGTCAAGGGGGCGCCGCAACGGTTGTAGTCGATGAGCGAATGGTCGGCACCCGCTATGCGGCCGTCGGTGCCACCCACGTGGATCATCTTGGCGGCGTCCTCCTCCATGTGGATGCGCGTGATGGCGATGCGCGTGGTGTACGAACCGTCCCGATCCTTCTCCACATCGGCACGCTCGGCGGCACCCGCCCCATCGAGCTCGAGGTCGAGCCAACCACGCATGCAGAAGGCGACCGGCCCCTGCGTCGTCTGGAAGTTCTTGGACATGTCGGGGTAGAAGTAACCCTTGCGGTAGAACATCGTGCGCTTCTCGATCTCGCAATTGGTGGCGAGACCTGCAAGGACGATGCTCTCCACGGCGGCTTTGTTGGGCACCGGCAGCGCGCCGGGAAGGCCGAGGCACACGGGGCACACGTTGGTGTTGGGTTCGGCCCCATGCTGGAGGGCACAGCCGCAGAACATCTTGGAGTTGAGGGTGGTGAGCTCGCAGTGGACCTCGAGGCCGATGACCACCTCCCAATCGCGCAGCACCTGCTCGACGCTCCGCATGGTCACTCGCCCCCCTTCATGGTGGCAGGGGGAGTCGGGGAACCTATCGTCATGACGGGCTCGACCACTCGGGAGACTGCACCGGGCCGTGCCATGGGTGCGACATGCTCGATGCGATAGCAGGTCTCCAGCGCCGCGGCAGCCTGGAAGATGTTCTCGTCGCGAAACTGCGGGCCGATGAGCTGCACGCTCACGGGCAGGCCGGTATCCCGTCCAAGACCAACCGGCAGCGACATGCCACCGTTACCGGCGATGTTGATGGCGATGGTGAAGAGGTCGGATAGGTACATCGTGGCGGGGTCGGATATCTCGCCGAACTTGAACGCCGCACGCGGACTCGTGGGGGAGATGATCACATCCACGCTTCCGAAGGCACGGACGAAATCGCGCGTGATGAGCGTACGCACCTTCTGGGCAGGCACGTAGTACTCCTCGTAGGGACCGCTCGAAAGCAGGTAGCTACCCAGCAGGATGCGCCGCTTCGCCTCCTCGCCGAAGCCGACCGCACGCGAGAGGCTCTCCTGGCTGGACAGCAGCTCGCATCCCGGCTCGCGGTAGCCATAGCGCACCGAGTCGAAGCGGGAGAGGTTGGAGAAGGCCTCGCACGGTCCGATGACGTAGTAGGCGGACATGGCCGCGGTGATGTGCGGCAGGTCCACCTCCACCACCTCGGCACCAAGGCCCTTGAGGTTCTCGACCGCCTCATGCAGTGCGGCGACCACCTCGGGCTGCACGCCGGGCGCATCGTTCATCGAGGTGACGACACCGATGCGCATGCCCCTGACGCCCGCGTGCAGGTTGGCGGTGAAGTCGGTGCCGCAATCCTGCGAGGTGCAGTCGCGCTCGTCGCGGCCCACGAGCGCGTTGGTCGCCAAGGCCACGTCCTCGACCGTCTTGCCAAAAGGTCCCACCTGGTCGAGCGAGGACCCGAACGCGACGATGCCGTAGCGGGAGACGAGCCCGTAGGTGGGCTTGTAGCCCACGATGCCGCAGAAACTCGCCGGCTGACGGATGGATCCGCCCGTATCGCTTCCCAACGTGATGGTGGCGAGACCGCCCGCAACCGCAGCGGCGGAGCCGCCCGACGACCCCCCGGGCACGCGCTCGAGGTCCCATGGGTTGTGCGTGGGACCGAAGAAGGAGGTCTCGGTGGAGGAGCCGAACGCGAACTCGTCCATGTTGAGCTTGCCGAGTGGCAGCGCGCCGGCGTCGACCATTCGCTCGACGGCCGTGGCCGTGAAGAGCGAATCGTAGTTGGCGAGCATCTTCGAGCCACAGGTCGTCTTGGTACCCACCTGGTTCATGTTGTCCTTGAAGGCCACCGGCACACCGGCGAGCGAGGGGAGCTCCTCCCCCGCCTCCTTGGCCGCGTCGACCCTCTCGGCGGCAGCATAGGCGAGCGAGGGCGTAAGCTCCAGAAAGGCATGGATATCGGTATCGCGCGTCGCGATGACGGCGTAGGCGGCGTCGGCCACGTCATGCGCCGAGAAGCGCCCGGCGATGATGCCGGCACGTATCTGAGCCGCGGAGAGCGCTGCGATGTCGACGGGCATGGGTGCATCCCCTCTCGTCACGACCATGCTCACTCATCTCCCATGATGGAGGGGACGAGGAACTGGCCATCCTCGACGGCACCGGCATCGGAAAGCGCGAAGTCACGGTCGAGCGAAGGTGCGATCATATCCTCGCGCAACACGTTGGAGAGGTCGCCGATAGGATGAAACGTCGGTTCGACGCCCTCGAGGTCGATGCGCCGGATGGGGTCGAGGCTGTCGATGATGCTGTTGAGGTCGACGGCCATCTGCGGAACCTGCTCATCGGTCAAGGCGATGCGGGCGTAGTCCGCGATGGCGCGCACATCGCTCTCGCTTAAAGGCATGGGGCGCTCATCCTTTCGAGGAAACGCAGGCGCCGGAAAGGGCGCGCGTGGCAAACGAGGTGTGACCCCGTGATTTTACGCTTGCGCCCCCCACTTGAGAACGGTGAGGGCAGGCGAGGTGCGTGAACGTCCTTCTGACGCGCACGGGACGGGGTGCCCCACAGGTCCCGCGATCTACCCCTCGGGCACTTCCCCCGTGGCGATGACCTGCTCGAGTGCCACCTCGTCAAGCACGGGGATACCGAGCTCGCGCGCTTTCGCGAACTTGCTGCCCGCCGCCTCTCCCGCCACCAGGTAGGAGGTCTTCCTCGAGACGGACCCCGACGTCTTGGCGCCACGATCGCGCAACGCCTGCTCGGCCTCCTGGCGCGTACGTCGCTCGAGCGAGCCGGTGAGGACGAAGGTGAGGCCCGCAAGCGTCTGCGCGGGTTGGCCAGAGACGTCCTCGGTGAGGTTGACACCCATGTCCGCAAGCTGTGCGATCACGGTGCGGTTGTCAGCGTCCGAGAGGAAGTCGACCACGCTGCGGGCGATGATCGGCCCCACGGTGTCGATGGCGGAGGGGTCATCGACCGTAGCGGAGAGCAGTGCATCGGCGGTGGTGAAGCGCTTGGCGATGACCTCGGCCACCGTCTTGCCCACGTTGCGGATCCCCAGTCCGAAGAGCACGCGCGAGAAGGGCTGGTTCTTGCTCGCCATGATCTGCCTGATGACCTTGGTGGCGACCGTGTCACCCACCGCCTCCGGTTCCCTGCCGTAGTTTCCGGTGCGCTCACGCTCCTTGGCATCGGATATGACGTACTTGGTGCGCCCCGTGTCGAGCGTCGAGACCTGCTCGATCGTCAGACGATAGAAATCCGTCACGTCGTGGAGGAGGTCGGCGTCGATCAGGCGCTCGATGAGCTTGGGTCCCAAGCCATCGATGTCCATGGCGCCACGTGAAACCCAATGGCCCATGCGTTCGAGGCGCTGCGCCGGGCAGTGCGCGGAGAGGCAGCGGAACACCGCCTCGTCGGGGTCGCGGAAGAGTGGCGAGCCGCACGCCGGGCATATAGTGGGCATCTGCCAAGGTTGCGCCGTGGCCGGACGCATCGACGGAACCGGACCGAGCACCTCGGGAATCACGTCGCCGGCCTTGCGCACGATGACGGTGTCGCCCACGCGCACGTCCTTGCGATGCACCTCGTCAAGGTTGTGCAACGTGGCACGAGCCACGGTCGAGCCTGCGATGTACACGGGCACGAGCTCGGCGACGGGTGTGATGGCACCGGTGCGGCCCACCTGCACCGTGATGCCGCGCAGGCGCGTCTGCTGCTCTTCGGGCGGGAACTTGTAGGCGATGGCCCATCGGGGGGCGCGGGCGGTGAAACCCATCGAGTCCTGGGTCGCGAAGTCGTCCACCTTCACCACGACGCCATCGATCTCGTAGGCAAGGTCATCCCGCCGTTCGAGCGCGCCTCGGCAGAAATCGACCACCTCGGATCCCGTGACGCACAGTTTGACGGTGGGGTTCACGTGAAAACCTGCGCCTTTGAGCCAGGCAAGGAGTTGGGACTGCCTTGACAGACCCAACGGGCGCGGGTCGGAGATGGCGTAGAGGAAGGTGGACAGGTCACGGCTCGCGGTGACTCCGGGATCCTTCTGGCGCAGCGAACCGGCGGCGGCGTTGCGGGGATTGGCGAACAAGCGGGGGGCGGCAGGCCTCTTCGGACGCCCCTTGCGCGTTCCCGCCTCGTAGGCGGCGAGTTCGGCCTCGTAGACGACCATGCCCATGTCGAAGGCGTCTTCCGCCTCCTTGTTGAGGCGCTCGAAACTCGCCTTGGGCATGTAGATCTCACCGCGAAGCTCGATCGAGGGGAGGTCGAGGCCAACCGGGGTCGCGCCAGCGCGTCCGTGCAGGCGCACGTCCCTCGCGGGAAAGCATGAGGGATCGATGCGGTGCGGCACATCATGCACGTGCAGCACGTTGGCCGTCACATCCTCACCCGTCGTACCGTCACCGCGTGTGGCGGCCTGGACGAGCAGGCCATGCTCATAGGAGAGCGACAGCGACGAGCCATCTATCTTGAGCTCGCATATGTAGGTGGGATCGTAGCCGAGCGCCTCGTGCGTCCGCTCGAGCCATGCGGTGAGCTCCTCCAATCCCATCGCGTCATCGAGTGAGTAAAGGCGTTGCGCGTGCCGTACCGGCTTGAACTGGTTGGAGATGGGTGACCCCACCTGCTGGCTCGGTGAACCGGGTGTGACGAGGGTCGGGTAAGCGCCCTCGATCCGCTCCAGTTCCCTCACGAGCAGATCGTACGAGGCGTCGGTTATCTCGGGCGCCGCGTCGTTGTAGTACAACGCACGATGGTAGTTTATCTGCTCGGAGAGCTCCCGGTGCCGCAAGAGAGCCGCTTCGAGGGACTCGGGAACGGCTGGGACACCCAGCATCGTGCCATCGGCGAGGGAACCTGTCGGAGCATACGCCCCCTCGGGCTCAGATGCACGAGAGGCGGCAGCGCTGGAAACCGCATCCGACACGGCGCCATCCGCAGAGGCATCCGCGTCAAAGGCACCGGTATCGACCATGTCAGTCGTCCTCGCGCAGTCGTTGCACGTGGACCGGGGTGATCTCATAGAGCGTGACCTCGGGGACGAAGCGCTGCGTGCGAGCAGCCTCATACACCCAAGCGTCGGTGAGCGTCACCTTGAAGTAGAAACCATCACCAACCGTGACCGTCTCGATGGCGACGTCGTTTGCCAGGTAGGTGCGCAGGTCGGTGTCGACATGGTACCTGAAGACCTTGATGGCCTCTTTGAACTCGCTGTACAGGGAAAGGCTGTAATCAGCCTCAAGAAGATCGAGCTTATCGACGGAATCCATTCAAAACCCCATTTCGTGCGGATGCTGTACCAGGTTGAACCCATGTGCGCGCATACCGATAAGCCCGTCAGATCAACTCCACCGGCGTGTTTCCATACGATACCACCCCCGCTGACAGACAGCACGCCTTGGGGGAACCGCATCGGCGACTCAACCATCGTGGGTCCACCGATTGCAATGACGTTCGCAGCCGAGTATGGTCGATATGCACGCGCATCGTGCCATCTCCGCTTCGTCCGTGTCGCCTCGCGCTTCGAGAAGGAGGAGCCATGCCATTGCTCGCCTGCTGCGCAGTCCCCCACCCGCCCATCATCGTGCCAGGGATAGGCCATGGGGAGGAACGCAAGATCCAGACCACCATCGATGCCTACAATGAGGTGGCGCGACGCATCGCCACGCTCGACCCGGACACGGTCGTGATCATGTCACCACATGCGCCGGCGTACCTCGATCGCTTCCACATCTCGCCCGGTGCGCAGGCCCATGGCGATTTCTCACAGTTCGGCGACCGCGAGGACGGCACCACCGTCACGTACGACGAGGACCTGGTTTCCCGCATAGCGGACCAGGCCGCACTGCGCGACATACCCATCACGACCAGCGGAGGACGCGGTCGCGAGCTTGACCTTGACCACGGGACCCTCGTGCCGCTCCATTTCATCACCACGTACCTGCCACGACCACGTATCGTTCGACTCGGTCTCTCCGGGCTGTCAATCCTCACGCACTATCACCTGGGAGAGGCCATCGTCCAGGCGGCCGAGGAGGCCCACCGTCGCATCGTCTTCGTCGCCAGCGGGGACCTCTCGCATCGTCTCAAGGAGGATGGTCCATACGGTCTCGCGAGAGAGGGCGCGATCTTCGACGAACAGGTGACCACCGCGCTCGCCAGCGGAGACTTCAAGGTCCTGCTCGACCTCGACGAGGGGTTCTGCGAAGCCGCCGGCGAATGCGGGCTTCGTTCCCTCGTCACGATGGCGGGCACGCTCGACGGGCGCACGGTTGAGTGCGACTGGCTCTCCTACGAGGGACCGTTCGGCGTTGGCTATGGTGTGGGGTGGTTCGTGCCCGGTGCCGTGGGAAGTGCCCCGGAACGCCGTTTCGGGGGCATCTCCCAACCAACGTCCGACGCAGACCCGTACGTCCGCCTCGCACGTCTCTCGCTCGAGCAGTACGTCCTGCACGGGCACTCCCTCGCATTCCCCCATGACCTGTCGGATGACCTGTGCAGCGCACTGCCCCCGGAAGCATCTGCGCAAAGGGCAGGGGCGTTCGTCTCCCTGCACCTCGATGGCGAGTTGCGCGGGTGCATCGGCACCATCGAGCCACAGCGTGCATGCCTTGGCGAGGAGATCTTGCGCAACGCGGTGCTTGCCGGCACCGGCGATCCACGCTTCGACATCGTGAGCCCGTCAGAACTGCCTCGTCTCGTCTACAACGTGGACGTGCTGGGCGTACCCGAACCCGTCGAAGGGCTCGGTCGGCTCGATCCAAAGCGCTACGGTGTCATCGTCTCTCTCGGACAGCGTAGCGGCCTGCTGCTCCCCGACCTCGACGGCGTCGACACGGCCGAGGACCAGGTGGACATCGCACGACGCAAGGCGGGTATCCACCCCGACGAACGATACCACCTCTCACGGTTCGAGGTGGTACGACATACATAGGATTCGCCCGTATGAGAAACTTCGCCAGCACGTAAGTGCGTTAGACTCGTCTGTCGCAAGGTATCGCCCGAAGCGGGGCCCGCGGCCCCTCGTGCACGAGTGAGGATTCCGAGAACATGGTGAAGCAGACTTCGATTGAACGCAAAGCCGCACGCATGGCCACCTCGGGAGCGGCCGACACCCCCACCATCTGGCATACCACCTCCCCCGAATCCCCCTATCGCCGACTGCGCGGCACGGAGGTCGGGTCATCCGAGTCCAAACCCGAACCCTCGCAGTGCTCGCTCTGCCCGCATCTCTGCCAGGTGCTTCCCGATGCCCTGGGCGCATGCCAAGCTCGACGCAACAAGGGTGGCGTCGTGGTGTGCGACAACTACGGCATGACCACATCCCTTGCGCTCGACCCCATTGAGAAGAAGCCGCTTGCCAACTTCCACCCAAAGACGATGGTGCTGTCATGGGGCAGTTGGGGTTGCAACCTGCGCTGCCCGTTTTGCCAGAACAGCGAGATATCCCTGGAGGTCGAGCAGGCCAGGGCGCGTGCGACCTACCTGTCACCCAGCGACTTCGTCGCGAAAGCCGTCGAGCTCAAGCCCAAAGGGTGCGTGGGCGTCGCCTTCACCTATAACGAACCCACCATCTCGCGCGAGTACGTGCGAGATGTGTCACGCCTCGCCCACGCAGAGGACCTCGTGACCGTCCTCGTCACCAACGGCTACGCCTGCGAGGGACCCTGGTCCACGCTCCTGAGATCCATCGATGCGGTCAACGTCGACCTCAAGGCGTTCACTCCGGAGTATTACGCTCGCCTTGGCGCCCCCGATGGCCTCGATGTCGTCAAGCGAAGCATCGAGATCGCCCGCGACATCACGCATGTCGAGGTGAGCACGCTCATCGTACCGGCAGGTGCCTCCGGTGGCATCGGCGCCGATGCCCTTCCCGGCAACGACAGTCCCGATGAAATGGAGCGACTCTCCTCCTGGATCGCCTCGGTTGACAGGGACATCCCCTTGCACCTGGAGGGATTCGTACCACACTACAAGCTTAGGAACCGCGCGGCCACCTCGGCGACGACCCTGCGCGACTTGGCCGAGGTCGCGCGTCGCCACCTCACGTACGTCTACGGCGGCTGAGCCCGGGAACGATAGCCACCCACACCTCGAGGATCTCAAGACAAC
The DNA here is from genome assembly GCA_015655215.1 of Coriobacteriia bacterium. GTDB lineage: Bacteria > Actinomycetota > Coriobacteriia > Coriobacteriales > RUG033 > JAATFL01. The sequence goes on along the minus strand of JAATFL010000012.1, from coordinate 3,491 downwards.
CAGCGGCAACGGACGGTCTTCACTTCCCCGTCCCATGCCCACCGTCCATCGGTGACAGCTGGATGTGCACCTGCATCATGCTAGTCTTTGAAAGGTAAACGATATATCGCATATCAACCTATGGCCGTTCGTCACACGGAAGCTTCCGACAGAGAGGAATCGAAGATGAGGAACATCACGGTACTGGGCACCGGCGTTCTCGGATCGCAGATCATCTATCAGACCGCCTATCACGGCTTCAAGGTGACGGCGTACAACGTCCGTGCCACGAGCCTTGACAAGGCCCGGGAGCGAATCTCCGCCCTCTCCACTCGCTACCTGAACGACCTTCCCGACGCCACCCCCGAGAAGATCCAGGCAGGACTCGACAACATCGCCTACAGTTCAGACCTCGCGCAAGCGGTGAAGGATGCCGACATGGTGATCGAGGCGCTGCCCGAGGACATGGCGACGAAGGAGACGGCCTATACCGAACTTGCCGCCATCGCGCCTGCGAAGACCATCTTCGCGACGAACTCCTCCTCGCTGCTCCCCAGCAGTCTCATGCCCTTTACCGGTCGCCCCGACCGCTTCATCGCACTGCACTATGCCAACGAGGTTTGGACCCACAACACCGCAGAGATCATGGGCACCTCCGAGACCTCGCCCGAGGTCTACCAGGAGCTCGTGCGGTTTGCCAAGGAAACCGGCATGGTACCCATCCAGATCAAGAAGGAGAAGGCGGGCTATCTCCTCAACTCGCTGCTGATCCCCCTCCTCAATGCGGGGTCGAAGCTCTTCGGTGGCGGCTATGCCGAGCCGGCCGACATCGACGCTACCTGGCGCATCGCCACCGGCGCCCCTGCCGGGCCATTCCAGATCCTCGACATCGTAGGTCTCAAGACCGCCTACAACATCATGGCCATGTCATCCGATCCCGAGATCATCGCCTTCTCGAAGATCGTCAAGGAGAACTACATCGACAAGGGCAAGCTGGGCGTGGCCACCGGCGAGGGCTTCTACAAGTACACGAAGTAGCGCACGCCGCAGATAACATGGTCAGGGGAGGCGGTGCTACTCGCCTCCCCTGACCATGTCGATGACCTCGTCGAGGTTCTCCCTTTTGACGGGGCTCTGATAATCGGCCACTCGAGACGACCCCGCGCTGTCTCCGATTATCTTGATATACCGTATCTTCTCCCGTATCCTATCCGGTATCCGGTTGTACGACCTCAGGCTCCAAGGGTCGTCTGCGGGAGCGGCACCGACCGCGACGGCGATCACGTCCTTGCTCTCCAGCTGGTTCCAATGCCGCTTCAGGAATCCGTTCAAGGACATGAAACCCGCGTAGGTGCCGGAGCTGACGACGACCGTATCATAATCGTGAAAGTCGTAGCTTCGGTCGATGTCATCGAAGGTCTTTATATCCGCTCCCAGTTCCTCCGAGAGCCACCGCATATAGCGTCCCGTCGCACCATACTTCGATTTGAAACATATGAGTACCCTCATGTTGCCTCCTTCGAACTTAGTCCTGCTCCCGGCACTCCATGCTTCCCGGCTCAGTGGTGATACGACTGTGGACGACCCTCGCGTGGAAGCGGGCCGTCCAGACCATCGAGGTACTTCACGGCGCCTCTGATATCTTCGAGCAGAAGGTTCGCGAGGTCCATCGACATGGCGTTTCGGAACACGATGCGCATGACGGTCATATCCTCGATGCCGACGGGCATCGGGTAGGCCGGGATGAGCCACCCACGCTCGCGAAGCTTCGCGGAAAGGTCGTAGAGGTCCCATTTGTCGGTGTGACCCGACTTCAACTCCCATGTGATGAGGGGCATGTCGCTGCCGTCGGTGACGAGGGAGAACATCTCCATCCTACCGATCTCGCCGGCCATGAACCGGGCGATCTCGGACGAAGCCCGCTGCACCCGCTCGTAGCCCGACCTGCCAAGCCGCAGGAAGTTGTAGTACTGCAAGAGCACCTGAGCACCGGGACGCGAGAAATTCAAGGCGAACGTGGGCATCTCGCCACCCAGGTAGCTTACGTTGAAGACGAGGTCCTCCGGCAGATACCCCTTCTTGCGCCACACGATCCAGCCAAGCCCCGGGTACACGAGACCGAACTTGTGACCCGACGTGTTGATCGAGTGGACGCGCTCCAGTCGGAAGTCCCACTCGAGTTCCGGCTGCAGGAACGGTGCGACGAACGCGCCCGACGCACCATCGACGTGGATTGGTATGTCGATGCCCGTCTTGGCCTGGTACGAGTCGAGGGCCGCGGCGAGCTCCTTGACCGGCTCGAACTGGCCTGTGTAGGTCACGCCGAGAACGGCGACGACACCGATGGTGTTCTCGTCGACGGACTGGAGCATCGCCTCGGGCGTGAGGTACGGCCGCTCCCTGGTGATGGGGACGGCGCGCATCTCGACGTCCCAATAGTTCGCGAACTTCTCCCACACGACCTGAACCGACGATGCGAAGACGATGTTGGGGCTCTCGGTCGACTTGCCCTCGGCCCGGCGCTTCTGCTGCCACAGGCGCTTCAAGGCAAGCCCGCCGAGCATGCACGCCTCGGACGAGCCGGTGGTCGACGTGCCGCGCGTGGTCCTCGCCTCGGGCGAGTTCCACAGATGCGCGAGGATGTGGACGCAGCGCTGCTCGATGGCCGCGGTCTGCGGGTACTCATCCTTGTCGACCATGTTCTTGTCATACGTCTCGGCGTAGAGCCTGTCGGCCTGCGGCTCCATCCACGTCGTCACGAACGTTGCGAGGTTCTGGCGCGCGTTGCCGTCCAGGAGGATTTCGTCATGGACGATTTGGTACGCCGTCTCCGGCGGCATCTCGTCTTGGGGCAGCGTCCAGCGCGGGACGGACTCCATGGAGCCGGGCTGGGTGAAGAGCGGGTTGATCATCCGAGTGCCGGACGCCTCCGTTCCCCGTTCCCATTCGAGGCCCCTCTCCGCCTTGCGCGTCATGACTCCCCCTCCACCAGTAGCGGCACGAACTGAAACGTGGTGCAGTCCACCAGGCCGCGATTCGTGAGGCGCAGCTTTGGCAGGCAGGCCAGAGCGACGAGCCCCATGGTCATGAACGGCGAAGGCAGGTCGCAGCCCAGCTTCCCCCATGCGTCCTCGAGACGCGCCACGTCCTCGGACACGTCCTGGACGCCCTTGTCGGACATCAACCCCGCTATGGGCAGCGAGACGCATCCCAACACCGCCCCATCCTGCACCGCGCACATGCCGCCGCCACACGCCACGAGGGTGTTGGCCGCCAAGGCCATATCCTCATCGCTCGAACCGACCACCAGCAGGTTGTGCGCGTCATGCGCAACCGTCTGAGCCATGGCACCCCGCTTGATGCCGAACCCCTTGACGAACCCCTTGCCGACGGTACCCGTCCCGTGATGGCGCTCGAACACGAAGGTCTTGAGCGCATCCTGCTCCGCATCGCCTTCGATGCGGCCATCCGTCACCGGGAGCCTCAGATGGCGCTCGTAGTCACCCACGCGT
>JAATFL010000016.1 GCA_015655215.1 Coriobacteriia bacterium | reverse complement strand
CGCAAGGAACTGGCCATCAAGCACATAGCCTCTGGCTCCTATGACACGAAGTGGAGGGAGTACAAGGACACGCCCTACCCGTTCGGGGACTACTATGGGTGGGCGGCATGATGTCAACTTGCTGGGTTAACAGAACCAAATATAATGAGAAAAAACATCATTTTCGTCTTCTCGGGAACAGGCAACAGCTTATGGGCCGCAAAGAAAATCTCAGAAGGACTGGAAAACTGCGAAATCGTATCCATGGGCGGCGATAAGAAACATACCCTAACGGATGAATATGATGCCATTGGTTTTGTCTACCCGACGTATTATCGGGGGGTGCCTGCAAGAGTCCAGAATTTTGTTTCTCAATTTGATTTTCGAAATAACAAGAATACCTATTTCTTTGCCGTCGCTACCTGTGGGAGTGTTGCCACCGCCTGCAATGCGACAACTCAACTGCGTAACTTACTGAAGCGAAAGGAAATCACGCTCAGCTATGCTGAAAAACTCGATATGTTCTCAAACTACATCATCATGTATGACATGCGTGATACCGTTGAGGAGGAGACGCGGCAATCGGCCCGCGATCTGGAGCCAATCATCGATAACATTAAAAAGCGGACCGTCGATCTGACTGCATCGAGAATCAAACCGTTCGAGCAGCTTATGTATAAGGGTTTTATCCACTTTTCCTCTCACATGGATAAGCATTTCAATGTATCCGACGCATGTACTCATTGCGGCATCTGCCAAAAAGCCTGCCCGGTGAACAACATTGATTTGGGTCAGGACAAGAAGCCATATTTTAAACACCACTGCGAACAATGCTTAGCCTGTATTCAGCATTGCCCAGCGAGGGTCATCAACTACAAGGACAAAACACAAGACAAGAGGCGGTACACACATCCTGATATTCCGTGGCAGGAACTGGCAAGGCTGAATGGTTACTAATCGTGCTTTTGCATTAACGGTAGCATAACATTTTTCCAGCTTTGCACTCTATCTTGTTGCTGCGGGAGTGTGGAGGGTCCGTTCGGTTGCACGCTATGGGAAAGCGGAGTGTGGAAAAAAACCACGCCCCGCTTTCCCATAATCCTTTGGCCGTGATCTCCCGCAAGGGCATCCCTTCCCCGGAAGAATCCTACAGGTGGATGCGGGTTCCACTCGTGCCCTTGAGCAACTCTGATGCCCTCTCGAGGGAACCGATGATGGCGGTGCGGCCATGGCCGCTTTCGGCGAACTTGATGCAGGCAAGCACCTTGGGGAGCATGCTGCCGGCAGCGAACTGACCCTCGTCGCAGAACCCCCTCGCCTGTGCGACGGTCATCTCGTCGAAGTCTTGCTGGTCAGGCTTGTTGAAGTTGATGGCGACATGGTCGACGGCGGTAAGGAGGATGAGTTCCTGCGCGTCGACGTCCTCGGCGAGACGTTCGGCACCAAGGTCCTTGTCGATGACCGCGGGCACGCCTCGGTACCCGAAGCCGTCCTCGGCCTTGACCACGGGGATGCCGCCACCGCCACAGCAGATGACGATGAACTCGTCATCGAGGAGATTCATGATGGACTCGGCCTCGACGATCGCCTTGGGCGTGGGGGAGGCGACGGCGCGGCGCCAACCGCGACCGCAGTCCTCGATGTAGGATACCGTGGGATCATCGGTCATAGCCTGCTTGGCCGCCTCCTCGCCGATGAAGGCGCCGATGGGTTTGGAGGGGTTCTGGAAGCTCGGGTCGGTAGGGTCGACCTGCATCTGCGTGATGACGGTCGCGACATGCCAGCTCTTGCCGCGGCGGGCGATCTCCTTGCCAAGGCCCTGCTGGAGCTGATAGCCGATGTACCCCTGACTCATGGCACCGCATTCGACGAGAGGCATCTCGGGAACCTGATCGGAGTGCTCGGAGGCGATGGTGAAGGCCTTCTGGATCATGCCGACCTGAGGGCCGTTGCCGTGGGTCACGATGATCTCGGAATCAGGGCGGATGAGGTCGAGGATGGTCGCGGTGCTGTTCGTGATGCGCTCGAGCTGTTCCTCGGCGTTGTTGCCTAGCGCGTTCCCGCCTAAGGCGATAACGATGCGCTCATTGTGAACCTTCTTGATTGCCGCCATCTTCACTCCTTTTCATAAATATTGGATATAACAGTAAACGAACATGAGAAAGGCAAATAGTCGATGAATAAAACCATCTCCCAGGTCGATAAATATCATAATATACCATCTGGGAATATCAAGTAGATTATGGCATAAAGAATTGGGTTGTAAATAGGGAATATCAAATATTTATAGGATATAGTTCAGTTCATGACCAGCATTTCGACGGCATATGCCTCGGACACGATCAGCTGATGGGTGCCAGCATGATGCCGGTTGCGCTCGGGTCTGTCCCGGAGAATGGGGGACCAGTTCTTTGGGGGCGGTGATTTACGAACGGGAGGCGATCCCGACGAAAAGGGACGGCCCCGTTACGGGGCCGTCCGATGACCTCGACAGTCCTGCCGTCCCTGCTACATCTTCATCGGTGCAGAGACACCAATCAGCTTGAGCGTAAGGGCGAGCACCGTGCGGGTGGCGTCGCATACGAGCAGACGTGCGCGGGTGAGTTCGGAATCCTCGTCGAGCACGTGGCAGCACGTGTAGAACGAGTGGAAGTCCCCCGCCAGGGTCTCGGCGTAATGGGTGAGGCGGAATGGTGCCAGGTCGCGCGCGGCCGCGGCGACGACATCCTCGAATTCGTCGAGCTTGCGTGCAAGCTCGAGCTCGGACTCGTCGGTCAGCAGGCTCAGGTCGACATCGGAGCCGATGAGTCTGTCGGCCACCTCGTCGAGATCGGCCGTCTCGGCCTGGTCCTCGGGGATACTGGCAGCCTTCCGGATGATGGAGCAGATGCGCGCGTGCGCGTACTGCACGTAGTAGACGGGGTTCTCGGCGTCCTGCTTCTTGGCTCTCTCGATGTCGAAGTTGATCACCTGGTCGCTCGACTTGGAGATGAGCGTGTAGCGCGTCGCGTCGCGACCCACTTCGTCGAGAAGCTCCTGGTAGCTGACCATGGTGCCCTTGCGCTTGGACATGCGTACCGGCTGACCGTTACGCATGAGGTTGACCATCTGACCGAGCAGGATGTCGAGCTGCCCGGGATAGCCCAGCGCCGCGCATACGTTCTTGACCCGAGAGACATAGCCATGATGGTCGGCGCCCCAGATGTTGATGACGCGCTGGTAACCACGCTGGAACTTGTTGTAGTGATAGGCGATGTCTGCCGCGAAGTAGGTGTCAGCACCATCGGACTTGACGATGACACGGTCCTTGTCGTCACCGAACATCGTCGACTTGAACCAGATGGCGCCGTCCTTACGGTCGATGTAGCCGTTCTGGTCGAGACGGTCGATGGAGCGCTCGATTGCGGACTTCCCCGTTTCGTCCGGTTTGTGCAGCTGTCGTTCGGAGAACCACACGTCGAACGAGGTCCCACCTTGGTCGAGCGTGTCCTCCATCTGCTTGAGCATGGACGCGTACCCACGCTCACGGAAGTCGACCTCGACCTCATCGTCGGGCTTGTCCATGTCGGCGTTTCCGTCTTCGTTGTAAAACTCCATGGCGGTGTCGATGATGTAGCCCCCACCATATGAGTCCTTGCCGAGCTTATCGAAGAACTGCCGGGCGAAGCGGGCGTCCTCATCGCCATCGAGGTAGGCGACACGATCGGCCTCGATGACCTCGGCGGCCCTCTCCACCGAGCAGCCCTGCTCTGCGATGACGGTGCACAACTGCTCGTAACGGGTCTGTATGGAGCGGCCAAACGTATCCATCTGCGAGCCATAGTCGTTGAGGAGGAACTCGCGTTCGACATCCCAACCTGCGTGCTCCATCACGTTGCAGAGGCTATCGCCCAGCGCGGCCCATCTTCCATGGCCCACATGCATGGGACCCACGGGGTTGGCGGAGACGAACTCGACCTGCACGGGGATGTTCCGTCCTCCATCGCTCTTGCCGAAGTCGTCGCGCTGCTCGTGAGCCTCCGCATAGACGTGCGTCAACGTGGCGGGGGAGAGATGGAAGTTGATGAAGCCGGGACCGGCCACCTCGACGCTTGCGACGGCGGCGTCCTCGGGGAGATGTGAGACGATGGCGTCGGCGATCGCGTGCGGCGCTATATGCGCTTGCTTGGAGGAGCGCATGGCGATGGAGGAGTACCATTCCCCGTGTGCCGTATCGTTAGGTCGTTCGGCACCGTACTCATCGACGTCGAAGGCGGGCAAACCGCCGTCTTCTTGCGCGGCCGAGATGGCTTTCCTGAGCAGTTCATTGATGTGTTCGCGCATCGTTTGCCTTTCCATTGCCCTTCCCGTGCCCGGGAGGTTCCGTTGCATCGTGTGCATATGAGATTCGATATGCCGACGTTGAGATACTAACTTCATCACGATAGCATCTTGTGTGGAATCCTGGAATCGGTGATGCGATGAAATCGCGTAGCAGCACGTTTGGGTCGGTTGCGCGTCCCTGTTCGCATGGATCTGAAAATGCAGTCTTGATGCAGCCTTTCCGCCCGGCTATACAGCGCAATGTAATATTGGATAAAAATTTCACAATCAATGAATTCGAAAAGAAGATGATTTATGGGAAAAGCATAGAACCGAAGTAAATTCATTTCAGACTATGAATGGATATAATAGGAATATATTTGTTATATAAGGATTAAAATATATATATTATGTAATTATATGAAAAACTATATGAGAATCCTAACTTCGTTCAAGTTTCTTATTTACTGAGAGAATGGTGCACGCCTTGGTGTGATGAGGGAAAATTCTTCGCAAATAGTATTGTATAAGTATTTTATGGGCAATATACTGTGCCTGTCGCTATTCCTTCACGTATGATCAGAATTGGGGGAGGGTAAGTTATGCCAGTTATCAACGTACCAAGCGAGATCGCTCCTTTGAAGATGGTTCTTCTCCACAGGCCGGGGAAGGAACTCCTCAATCTCACTCCTGAGACACTCGGTGAACTTCTTTTTGATGACATACCTTTTTTGAGAGTCGCTCAGCAGGAGCATGATGCCTTCGCCAAGGCCCTGCAAGACGAACGGGTGGAGACGATCTACCTGGAGGACCTGATGGCCCAGGTGCTCGACGGCCATCCCGAGTTGCGTGAGCAATTCATCAAGCAGTGGCTTGAGGAAGCCAACATCCACACGAAAGTGTATACGAAGGTCTTCTTCGATTACATCAACGATATCAAGGACAACAAAGAGCTTGTCATGAAGACCGTCGAGGGCATCAACGTCAACGAGGTCGACCACGATGTCTCGAACTCGTTGGTCGATCTGGTCTCACCCAACAGCAAGATGGCCGTCATGCCCATGCCCAACCTCTACTTCACGCGCGATAACTTCGCGTGCATCGGCAACGGCGTCAGCATCAACAAGATGTACTCCGTCACACGTAACCGTGAGACCATCTACGGCGATTACATCTTCAGGTATCACCCTGAGTATGCTGGCAAGGTCGAGATGTACTACGATCGACACAACCCCTTCCACGTCGAGGGTGGAGATATCCTCAACATCAACAGGACGACACTTGCCATCGGCATCTCCCAGCGCACCGAGCCGGATGCCATCGACGCGCTCGCCAAGAACATCTTCAATTCCAACTCACCCATCGAGACGATTCTCGCTTTCGACATCCCCGTCTCCCGCGCCTTCATGCATCTTGATACCGTCTTCACGCAAATCGATGTCGACAAGTTCACCGTGCATCCGGGGATATTGGGCACTCTGCGCGTCTTCGAGATAAAGGCGAGCGCCAACGGCGAGACCCTGCATATCAAGGAGATCGACGACACCCTCGAGAACATCCTCACCACGTACGTCGGCGAGAAGGTCGAGTTGATCCAGTGCGGCGGCGGCGACCTCATCTGCGCCGACCGGGAGCAATGGAACGATGGATCCAACACGCTGTGCGTGCGCCCTGGTACTGTGTGCGTCTACGAGCGCAACGAAGTCACCAACAGGGTTCTCAAAGAGCATAACATCAATGTCATCGAGATCCCCAGTGCCGAGCTTTCCCGCGGTCGCGGCGGTCCTCGTTGCATGAGCATGCCGTTCTATCGTGAGGCCTAGGTTCCAATCCACCATGCAAACCTGGACCCTGTCAGGGCGATCTCGATTCTGATGGGGGCCGGCTCTAAACAGTCCTGTCAAGGCGTCGTGCCGAGCAGGTGAAGACAGAAAGGTGCTTAACATGGGCGTTTCCCTCAGTGGCCGTAACTTCCTGAAGCTACTGGATTTCACCCCCGATGAGATCCGCTACCTCCTCAAGCTCTCGAAGGAGTTCAAGAACCTCAAGTATGCGGGTGTCCCTCATCGTTACCTCGAAGGCAAGAACATCGTCCTCCTGTTTGAGAAGACCTCCACGCGCACTCGTTGCTCGTTCGAGGTTGGGGCCATGGACCTTGGTATGGGCGTCACCTACCTCGATCCCGGTAGTTCGCAGATGGGCAAGAAGGAGTCCATCAAGGACACCGCCATGGTCTTGGGTCATATGTATGACGGCATCGAGTATCGTGGCTTCGCCCAATCGATCGTCGAGGAGATTGGCGCCAACGCAGGCGTTCCCGTATGGAATGGTCTCACCACCGAGTTCCACCCCACCCAGATGCTTGCCGACATGCTCACCGTCGAGGAGGAGTTTGGCGATGTGCGGGGTCTGAACCTCACCTTCATGGGCGATGCCGGCAACAACGTGGGCAACTCGCTCATGGTCGTATGCGCCAAGCTGGGTGTGAACTTCACCGCCTGCGGCCCCAAGGCGCAGATGCCTGCAGCCGAACTCGTGGAGACCTGCAGGGAGATTGCCGAGCGCAACCATTGCACGATCACGTTGACCGAAGACGTGGATGCCGGCACCAAGGGAGCCGATGTCATCTATACCGACATCTGGGTCTCCATGGGCGAACCCGACGACATCTGGGCTGAGCGCATCGAGCTTTTGAGGGACTATCAGGTCAACGACAAGGTGATGGCCAACGCCAGCCCCCGAGCCATCTTCATGCACTGCCTGCCCTCTTTCCACAACACCGATACGGTCGTCGGTGCCAACATCGCCAAGAAATTCAACGTCACCGAGATGGAGGTCACGGACAAGGTCATCTACGGCGACCAGTCCAGGGCCTTCCAGGAGGCGGAGAACCGGATGCATACCATCAAGGCGATTATGTATGCAACGTTGAAGTAGCCTTTCGCCTTCGCCTCTGAGGGCATTGCAATGGTATGTCGCCATACTCGCAGGAAAAGGGGCTGGATTCGGGATGAGAACCGAATCCAGCCCCTTTGCGCTTCCCATCATCGAGGTTCGAGATAACAAATTGGATATCCAATATTTACCCCTGATAGGTTTTGTGGTACAAGTATTCCGAAATTATTTACGTTTCCGGTTTTGCTATACATTGTTCAGGAAGGATGCGTCATGGGGAAATGGAGCAACCGCCGCGAGGCGATTCAGACGATCGTGCGTGAGCGGAAGATCGCAACCCAGCGTGAACTGGTCGAGGAGTTGGAGAAGTTGGGTTGGTCTTGCACCCAGGCAACCATTTCCCGTGATATCTCCGAGATGGGATTGCACAAGACGGACGAGGGCTACTATATGCTCGCAACGGACTCCCATCTCAGGAAGATGGTCTCGTATCTCCTGGTCGATGTGCTACATGTGGCCAACCAGGTGCTGGTGAAGACCACACCGGGTACCGCACTGGGCGTGGCCGCGGCCATCGATGCCGTCGAGCTACCCGGTGTGCTGGGGTGCGTCGGAGGCAACGATACGGTGCTGGCGATCACCACGGATGATGAGAAGGCCAGGGAATTCGCCGAGCTTCTCATCCGCCTTTCCGAACGATAGGGCCTCTTGCGTCAAAGGGAATGGTGAGGAGGGGACCGTGCCCTGACGGAGGGCGGTCCCTCCCATCATCCGTTGCCATCCTGCGGGAAACGCGAACTGAATCATGCCGATGGTGGGCAATTCGGTAAATCGCTTCCATCTCGCGAGGCGACCTTCATGGCCTACTCGAGCCGTCGGGCCAGCCTTCTCCCTCGGGATGGCGAGGTCGGTCCCTACCATCAAGGGGTGGGCGGCCACCTCTCATACCGGGACGTCGGCCAAAACCCCTTTCGCCAAAGGGCGGACGACCGTGTGGGTCGAATTCTGGTTCATCGTCACCGAACCGTTGTTCGAAGGTGGCGATGATTCGATTCAGGTAATCGTCCAGTACGGCTTGCTCCTCTTCGGTCAGACATCCGAACAGCTCCGTGGTATCCAACTGCTGCTCATCCTGTTCCGATGCCCGCTTTCCCGCTTCGGTCAAGTGGACGTCCATGACGCGACGATCTGCCGCGGAAGGTGTCCGGGTAACGTATCCGCTCCGTTCCAACTTGGCCAATAGTTCCCCTAGGGACTGGGAGCGTATGTCCAGGATGCTGGAAAGCTCTCTTTGGCTGATTTCCGGCTTCAGCTTGAGCAGGGCGAGCACTCGTCCCTGTCCACGGTAACGATCTGCCATAGGGCCGTGGTACCGGTGGATCTGTTGATGATACCGATGCAGAAGCCATTCAAGACGGACAAACTTCTCAAATAGACCCACGTCATTCTCGCTCATGGGAATTCCTCTCTTCCGTAATAATATAAAGGTACCTTACATACTATAAAGGTACCTTTATATTATGTCAAGAGGAAGACGGGAAACGCTGGGTTACCTGGATCGACATCGGACCTTCAAGCGATCACGTCGGCTGCTCCACCCACCTGGCGGCGAATGGGGAGGAGGTGGATACGTGCAGGTATGCACGTCCCTTCGATCTCCTGTGGGCACCTGGATGTGGTGTCGGATCGATCGACATGAAGGTGTTATCATCGAAGTGCATCGAAACGCATCGTGTTTTCTTCGAAGGGAGTGTTCTCTATGAGCAAGCGCTTCGACTACATCGTGATCGGCTCGGGTGCTGCAGGATCTCCGTTGGCTTCGCGTCTCAGCGAGAATTCCAAGGTCAGTGTGGCTCTCTTCGAAGCTGGGGGTGAGAACGATAACGATATCTCACGTATCCAGGGTGCCTTCTTCCGTGTTTGGGGGACGAACTATGACTGGCGGTATAACACCGTGCCGCAGACTGGCCTGACCGGACGCAGCATGTATCATCCTCGCGGACGAGTCATCGGTGGTTCCACCGCGATCAACGTCGGTGTCTGGTTCCGTGGTTGTCGGGAAGACTATGGCCTATGGGAGAGAACCGCAGGGGAGACATGGGGGTTTGAGACGGCCCGTCGTCTTTACACCGAGAAGATCGAGGATACCGACCGCGGCCCCACCGAGTATCGCGGCCAGGGTGGCGCGATGAAGATGGAGGACATGCCCGCTGCCTCCGCTTTGGCAGACCGCCTGGTCGAAGGATTCACCCAGGCCGGTTTTGGCGGGAGGATCGATACGAATGCGGCTAGTCCCTATGGCATCGAGACGGGCCAGACGATCTACGTGGACCATGTAAGGCGCACCGTCGCCGATGAGTATCTCTCCGATGACGTGCGCAAGAGGGATAACCTCACGATCGTCACGGATGCGCTCGTGCGCCGGGTGCTATTCGATGGGAACCGTGCCGTCGGTGTGGAATACGAGCACGACGGCGAGGTGTCGGTGGCCAAGGCCAACAAGGAGGTCATCCTCTCCGCAGGCGCATTCAACACCCCTCAGATACTGAAACTCTCCGGAGTCGGTCCACGTTTTGAACTGGACAGACTCGGGATACCCGTCGTAGCCGATCTCCCGGGTGTGGGAGGCAACCTCCATGACCATCTCATGGCATCGATCCAGGTCCTTGCTCCCGCGGGGGTGGAGGGGTCCGTGCCGATGGATTCCTCCGACGAGGCCATGGCGGTGTGGCGTGAGACCAGGAAGGGTCCTGCCATCTACTGGAGTGGCAACAGCATCGGCTTCATCTCATCCGATGACAGCAGACATGGTCCTGATTTCGAGATCATGCTCGATTACAACCAGAACCTTTCCCCTGACGACCCTGGGCTTGCCGGGATGGAGGACATAGCAGGACGCAGTGGTTATACCATAACGTTGGTGGAGATGCAGCCTTGCTCCGCCGGTAGCGTGACCCTCGCATCATCTGACCCTCATGACGCGCCGGTCATCGACCCCTGTTACTTGAAGGACCCACGTGACACCGAGCTCTTCATTCGGGGGTTCAAGGCTGCGATGGCCATCACGAAGACCGATGCCCTGGCTCCCTACACCGAGGTGGTCGTCCCCGGTTCAGACGCTTCCGACGCGACGCTCGAGAACCATATCCGAGCTACCGCGACCACGGTGTTCCACCCGATCGGTACCGCGGTGATGGGAACGTCCGACAACCCCTTGGCCGTGGTCGACGAGCGGCTTCGCGTACGGGGTTTGCAGGGATTGCGGGTTGCCGATGCTTCTGTCATGCCCCAGTTGAACCGCGGTCATACGATGTCACCGACGATATTCATCGGCGAGCACGCAGCCGAACTGATCTTGGAGGATGCCGACGAGTAGGGGCTCTCGTCCATCCAGCGTCGTGATCGGCTATCTCCTGGCACCCCATGACATCCATCGCGATGGATGTCATGGGGTGCTTGCGCTGGAATCCTGGCTTCAGGGCGACGTGGGTGGGACTCGGTGATGGGCGAATGTTAGACGCAGGTGTACCCACCATCGACGGGAACCATGATACCGTTCACATAGCTCGATGCCGGAGACGCAAGGAAGATGGCGGCAGTGTCCAACTCACCCTCGACGCCATACCGCTCCAGGGGGATGACGGTCTTGGCGTACTCGCCAAACCAATCGGTCTCAAGTGTTTCCTTCGTCAGAGGCGTCCAGAAATAACCGGGGCAGATGGCGTTCACGGTGATGCCATATTTGCCCCATTCGCCCGCAAGGCCACGGGTTAGGTTGACGACACCGCCCTTTGCCGCGTGGTAAGGCGAGCATGGTGCTATCTTGTTGCCCACCAGACCATACATGGAGGCGATGTTGATGATGCGGCCATACTTCGCTGGGATCATCGCCACCTTCGCCACTTCGCGAGCTACCTTGAAGGATCCGAAGAGATCGACGTTCAACTCGTTGCCGAACTGCTCATCGGTGATATCCTCGGCAGGGGCGATGGCACCGGTGCCGGCGTTGTTGACAAGGATATCGATACGCCCGAAGTGCTCCATGGTGGTCCGCACCGCGTCCTTCACCATCTGGGTCTCGGTGATGTCGCAGCGGACGGCCAGCGTCCGTACGCCGAACTCTTCCTCGAGCTGTGCCGACACGGCGTCGATCTTCTCCTGACGGCGCGCCAAGGCAACGATGTTGCATCCTTGACTGGCAAGTGCCTTCGCCATCTGCACTCCCAGGCCGGTGGAACAGCCCGTGACGAGTGCCACGCGATCGGTCAAATCGAAGTAGCTCCTCATGATACATGCCTCCGTTCGACGACAAAGCAAGAAGTCGACCTGAAACCAAACCTTGACGGACCGATATATTGTATCTCATCTTAACGCTAGGTCGTAGTCAGGCATGGGCAATCGAAGTTTGTCCACGTCCGCTGGGTCACAACGGAGTGGACGGTATGATCGGTTCTTGGTTACGAATCTTCCCCTTCATCTATTCATCTTCCGATATCAGGCTTTGAACATCACGCCGCATGCTCAGAGGGGCGCTTTCCGTGGGTACGCCAACGCGAAAGAGTATCTGCACCGTTCCGCCGTCCGGCGCATATTCCTGCTTGAACGCCGTGTAGGGGACCTGCATCTCCGGGTATTCCTCCAAGACCTGGCTGAGCGGCTGCATGACCAGACCAAGCGTATGCCCGGTTAGCACCAGCTTACTGTAGAGCATGCCACTTTCAACCTGGTCGATGCGGCTGTTGCCGGTCGTCACGATCATCGCGTAGGCAGGCGTGTTGCTGACGGAAGTCTGTGTGTAGTTGATAAAATTCTGCGATGCGGCTGTTCCGGTGTTCATCGAGGGGAAGAGCGTGACCAACCCCTGCAGGATGTCCCGCATGAAACCAGAGGTGCCCTGGCCTTCCACCGAATAGCCGTAACGGTATTCGTTCTTCTCGTATTCGTTTGCACGGAAGATCGCGTTGGACTCGTCCATGACGCGCGTCACTCCTGCTTCGATCGTCGCGCCTTCCAGGGCATATTCCCCGATTCTTTCCAGGTCGCCCTTGTCCTGGTACAGCTTTATCGAAGCGCCGCTTTCCGATGACAGCGATTCGAGCGTGGAAGCCTGTGTGGAGGAGAGCTGATCTGTCTTATAAGCTTCGCGGTTGGTGTCCGGCAGAAACGTGGCTTCGTAGAGTGCACTGCTCTGAGACGGTGATCTGGAGAGCACCATTTTCGCAACCGGCTTCATGTCCATGCTTTCCGCAAGATTCGACTCGTCATACGTTCCATCGGGAAAAAGCTCTATATCGACATTCCAGCCCTCTTTCTCACCGGCCACGGCGACATACTCCAAAAACGTACCCTGCGAGATCATCATCTGGCGTGCATCCGGGTCGACCTCGCTCGTCATGCGTGAACTGTCGGCATAAAGATAGAATGCCATCGAGTCGGATTTGTCTAACTTGATTTTCCAGGGCTGCATATTGTGGTTGCTAGCGGCAAGCAGGCCACTGGCCGCTAGACAAACCCTCGGGTCGGAATAGGTTTCGGCATAACCTTTTGACCAGGGTTCCATATAGGTTTGCTTCATGAAACCCCCGCTGATGAGATAGAGTGCTGTCAGTACGACAAGGCATGATCCGATGATGCCTGCCACTATGATTCTCGTGACTCTAAACGCCGCTTTCCCTTTCATGATGATTCACCCCGTCTTTGCTGATTAGACGCATGATTAGATAAAAGGATTCCGTGACGAACTCTTTCGAATCGATCTTGTGGAAGTCTTTCAGGTAATCGGCTTTCTTCTTCCCCGTGTTATAGACACCGACCGTGCAGGCCCACAGAAACAACGCAGCCTGTTCGCTGTCGAGACCATCGTGCAGGCTACCCTCGGCGGTGCCTTTTTCCAGAGCACGTGACAGGTAGCCAAAAATCTGTTCGCCCAGTCGGTAACATTCCGCTTTTGACTCGTCTTCGACGCCACGCTGATCGGCCGAATCCTTCGTCTCATATTCCATGATGGCCTTAAAGTACTCCGTGTATTCTTCGCTGAACTCGAAGAAGGTAAAGAAGATACAGTGCAGTTCATCTAGAGCATTTTGGGGATGACTTTCATCGAGACTTCTTTCGATTCTGTCGATCAGCAGCCGGTATCCCCGAATCATGATCTCGAAGTATATCTGCTCCTTGCTGTTGAAATAGACATAGACGGTTCGCTTGCTGTATTCCGCTTCCTTTGCCACTTCATCCATCGACGCATTATCGTACCCTTTTAAAAAAAATATCCGTTCAGCGGCGTCGATAATGTCCTTTCGTTTGATCTCTTTCTCCTGGTGTTTACGATCGTCATATCCCATCATATCACCTTAAATTCATTCTAGTGTTATAAAGTATACTGGTAGTATACATTAATGTATACCCACTTACGGTCTCTGTCAACAGTGCTTTTCAAAGTATGTGTCCGAATCATCGACCCTGTTCTTTGCAGTGAAAGGTACGGCTGCATATTCAATCAGCCGTAAAAAAGCCGTCTTCAGTACGACTTGATAGCAAATATGTATATGCATCGGACTATATGAAGGGTCGTTGGGTGAGAGGTTTGTGAGCTGTCGGCTGGGATGAGGGCGGTCCGTCGAGTATCCATTCGAGCTGGC
The DNA here is from genome assembly GCA_015655215.1 of Coriobacteriia bacterium. GTDB lineage: Bacteria > Actinomycetota > Coriobacteriia > Coriobacteriales > RUG033 > JAATFL01. Next base: position 92,888 of record JAATFL010000016.1, on the reverse strand, counting down.
TGGCCTCTACTTGAAGAACAAGCTCGTCGTCTCGGGGTACCCCATGAGAGCTTCTTGCAGAAGAGCCAGTACCCGTCGCCGTCCCACTGCGGATCTTCATCTTGTCGGCCCTGTGGGAGATGAAGACGTAGAGTGCCTCAGAGAAGGGGTCGAGCGAGGTAAAATTCGGTTTCCACCGTACGGGCAAGCCACTCTATACCGGCGTGCATGGGTGTACATGACATGAAGACCGGTGCGGCAGGAGGGAGACCGCCGGACACGGGTTTCATGCTTGAGTGCAATGATCGCCGTACTCCCTCCCTACTGTCTTTGACAGGTCGACCCATCTGCTAACTCCCGTGATGGTATAACTTTATCAATATTTATACCTGACAATATTCAATTCTAAATTATAAATGAGGTATTCTAATCAAAATATTGGTTGACGTAATTTTAGGAAAAGAATATCATATAATAGGGATTATTTTTTTCATAATCAAGAACTGGAGAGGAGTTGGTAATCATGGACGCAATCAAAGGTATCCAGAGAAGATTCAGTATTCGAAAAGTGCTTTACGTATTTATTCTGGCCATAGCCTTGGGTTTCGGCGGTTTGATTTTATCAACTCCCACGAGAGCTTTTGCAGCGACTAATGGCATTCAAGCGAATTATGATACGGTAGTCGATACATTCATGCGAGTTTATGTAAACGACAGCGGAGGAAATTGGGTATATTCCTATACGGGGTACTACACATATAAGAACCTCAGTTGGGTTAATGGCTATAGTCTATCTTCTTCTGAGTACCTCGGCTGGCAATCATTAGACATCGGGGTGGGTGGCGATAAATACAAGAACTGGTGGTACACTTATTAGAAAACGCCGGGAAGGGTTACTTTCTTGTCGGATTATTCTGTCCCTGCCATCGAGGTTCGAGATGCAACCGTAGCCTTTGGTCGGCGACGTGTGCTGGACTCCCTCACCCTTGTCGTTGAGAGCGGGGCTATAGTCGGTCTGGTCGGACCCAATGGTGTCGGCAAGACCACTCTTTTGCGCCTGATAGCCGGTCTGATCCCAGGTTCGGTCGATTGCGTGCGCGTCGATGGCATGTCTGTCAGAGAAGGTCGCCGGTTCAGGCAGAAGGTATTCTTCATCGAAGAGTTGAGGTCCCTTGACCTCAGGCTTTCCGGTTGGGATTACCTGCGGTATGTGAAGGATCTCTGGCACAGCCGAGCGTCGATCGACGGGATAGTGACAGCTTTAGGTGTGGGTCCTTTCGTGCGCAGGCCTTTACAGCGGCTCTCCCAGGGTATGCAGCAGCAGGTCGTGCTGGCCTTGGCCTTGGTCAGCGAGGCTCCGGTCATCCTCTTGGACGAGCCCATGAACAGCCTCGACCCAAGCAATACCGATATCGTCTCCCAGCAGATGCACAAGCTGAAGGAACGGGGCGCGACGATCCTGCTCTCGACGCACCTGCTTTCCAATATCGACGAGCTGGCGGACAGGGTCGTCTTCCTCAAGGATGGAAGGGCATCGTATACCAGAGACCACATGGCTCAGCGCCCCTCGTTGGAATTGTACCGGGAGTTCTATCCAAATCCACTTCGGACCAACCAGGGAGACTCTGGATAACGATGTTCAGACATCTGGCACTGCGGTTGAAAGGCATGCTGCGCGACGGCGTACTGGTGGCCGTGGTGTTGCTCATCGCCTCGACGGGTTTTGTCGCCTATGCTTTTCCGTATAACGATTACAACTACAGCATCGACAGATATCGGGACATCCTCACCAATCTCAACAATCTGGAGGCATCGGGGACGCTGACCGATGCCCCCGATGGCTTTCTGGATCTACTCGGTGCCCAGAAGCAAGCGCTTCTCGCCGTCCTGGGCGCTCACGGCACCGGTGATGTGGAAGCAGAGTTCCAAGCTCGACTTCAGTTTGAACAGGCTCACTATGATGATACCCAGGCAGGCTATTCTGCCGACTCTCCTCTTGATGCCGAGCGTAGGGTGCTGTTCTACGAGCGGTTGGTGGCAAATCAACAGTACTATGTGTTCGACGACCTGCGCGGGATGCCAGTGGGCTATTACCTGGCCTCACAGTTGTTCGCTCTATCGCCGCTCATCCTCTTCCTGCCGGCTTGCATCGCCTTTTCCGCTGCCTTCACCTCTGCTCGGGAAACCAGGTCCAGAAGGTTGGAGAAAGTCTTGCCCTTAAACAACGTAGCCGTCTTGGCAACAGATTTTCTGGCGGGTCTCATCATCACTTTAGGGGCGTTGGTGGTGGCGCTACTGCCGGCGGCTGCATATCAGTTCCTGGGCGATGGCATCGGTGACCTTACCTATCCGGTCGTCGATATAGTCAACAACCAGATCGTGCAGACGACCATTGGCGGTTACCTGCTCTCTCTCCTGCTGCTTGTGGTGTCGGGCAGCTGTTTCCTTGGTGCACTGGCCTTGTTCGTCTCACGTTTCAGTGACAGCCGCACCGTCCTGCTTCTGGTACTCGTGCTCTGTGTCCTCGCTCCCAACATCCCTGGTTTCTTAGGTGCGCTCAGTGTCCTGCACATCCAAAGCTATGTGCCCCTGACCTATCTCAGCATCACGCCGATCATCGGCATCGTCGAATCCTACGCGAACATGACCCAGTTGGACGGGGCGACACTCACCATGGGCCTTTCGGTGCTTGCGGCAAGCGCTGCCGTCGCTTCTATCCTTGCCCTTTTAGCGGACTTGGTGGTTCCCTGTCTGGCGACCATGTTTGGTGCGGGCAGGGTCGTTACTGGCAAGTCAGACCGATGAAGAGAGATGGCGGTCCGCTTACTCAGGATTCGCGCTTACAAAAATGCTTGCAAAACATGGGACAAGAAAAAGAGCTCAGAGGTGTTCTAATCCTCTGAGCTCGTGTTTTTTGGTAGCCCGTACCAGATTTGAACTGGTGATCTCCGCCTTGAGAGGGCGGCGTCCTAACCGCTAGACGAACGGGCCGTGCCGTACGCGCGCAGGCTCTAGATGGCTGGGGTGGAGGGAGTCGAACCCCCACTGACGGAACCAGAATCCGTTGTCCTGCCATTAGACGACACCCCAGTGCAGGGAAGCCTTGCGGCCTCGTCCCCTACAAGCGCAAGTAATGATGATACGAATGCGGGGCGGCCCCGTCAACTGTTCAATTGCAACCTGATGATGGCAACGGTGAACGGTGGGAATCGTGAGATATCACCGGTCAAACCATCGTATCGCAGCGCCACCTTCCCCATATCTCCAGCGAGTGGAGGATGCTGGGAAGGTGGATTCCAGTTCATCCGGCTTGTCGAGCGCAGAGCGTACAGGCCGTGGGGGTCACAGCCAGGCCGCCGAGAGCCGTCTCGCGCAATTCGTGGGGGATGGCGGACCCCACACGTTGCAACGCTTCGACGGTCTCATCGAAGGGGATGAGGTTGTCGAGGCCGGCGAGCGCCATCTCGGCGCACACGAGGGCGTTCGCGACGCCCATCGCATTTCGCTTCTGACACGGGACCTCGACGAGGCCGCACACGGGATCGCATACCAGGCCGAGTATGTTCGAGAGAGATGTGCTCGCAGCCGATAGGCATTGTTCGGGAGAGCCACCCATCAGCTCGACTGCGGCCGCCGAGGCCATCGCGCTTCCCACGCCAACCTCAGCCTGACATCCTCCCTCCGCACCCGACACGGTCGCGTTGCGGGCGACGAGGTAGCCAACGGCGGCGGCGCAGAACATCGCCTGCACCACCTGTTCGTCGGAGAAGCCCTGGGTGTCTTGCAACGCTGCCAGGACACCGGGCAGGGAGCCTGAGCCACCTGCGGTAGGTGCTGCGACGATCACACCCATCGACGCGTTGGTTTCAAGCGCCGCGAGGGCGTAGACGGTCGCCTTGCTCAAGATGGGGCCGCAGAGACTCCTACCGGGTGCCTGCCAGTTGGCAAGTTGGCGCGCCTCCCCACCAATGAGGCCTCCCATGGAGCGTGTGGGGTTGACGAGGGGTTCCGTGATCGCATGACGCATGACCGCCCACGCGTCGGCCATCAGTGCGTGTGGATCGGGGGTGGAGATGACGGCGCATTCGCGTGCGAGCATCTCCTCGGATATCGTGGCACCGTGCGTGAGACAATGGGCGAGGAGTTCGGCTCCCGACGTGAAGTCGGCATCCTCGGACGGAGGGAGACCAGGGTCGTCGTCGAGCAGCGTGGGGTTGCTTGTCGCCTCGATGAGGGTCGCCGAGACGACGCCCTCGGAGGTTCGGATGGCCTCGATGGCGGCTTGCGACACCGGTTGATCCGTCTCGAGGACGGTGTACGCGCTCCCGTTGCGCTTCTCGCGGTACATGCGTGTCGTGGCGATGTTCACTCCCTGGATGGCGACGCAGTGTGCGATGTGGGCGAGGATGCCAGGCGCATCGCGCTGGCGGACGAGTATGGTGTTGTACTCCCCGGTGAGCTCCACGTCGACGTCGTTGATGTTGCGGACGATGAACGCTCCGCCGCCGATGGACTCCCCGAGGAGCGTGGTTATCTCACCGGTGCCCGTCTCAAGCTTGATACCCACGGTGTTGGGATGGGAGACCGCGATGTCCGAGGTGGTGAAGGTGACGGCCACTCCGGCCTGACGGGCTCTCTCGGGAGCATTTCTGATGGCTTCATCGGATGCCTCCATGCCGAGGATGCCCGCGATGAGCGCCTTATCGGTGCCATGCCCCCTGTAGGTCTTCGCAAAGGAGCCATACAGCGTGAAATCGGCTTTCACGATGCGGTCGCCGGCAATCTTCTTGGCCATCAGGGCGATTCGGAGAGCCCCGGCGGTATGGGAACTCGATGGGCCGATCATCGTCGGACCGATGATGTCGAAACTTCCAAGCCTTCTCATGGTCTCTCCTCGTCGCCCGGGTGGATTCTGGCACCCTCCGCCAGCGGGAATCGAGACCGATGGCGGAGGGTACGCTGGATGTGGGGTCCGGTCTGTCCGGCCTATCGGGGCTTCACGGCGGTGCAGACGGTATGTTTCCCACAATGTGGGCAGACGTACTCGATGCTGTTGCGGTGACGCGTCGTGGCGCTGGGCTCAAGTTCGAACGTCCATCCGCAATTCGAGCATTTCCAGGCGCGTATCCCGTCGGGGCGACGCATCAACATGACGACGGCGATGACCGCTATCGCGACTCCCATGATGGCGAGCACCCAGGTCTGCGTCGCGAGACCTATGACGACCGATGCGAAGCCGATGACGAAGAGCACGCCAACCAGTCCGATGCCCGGTTTTTTCGAGGGGCCCTCAGGTCGCCCGTCCTCATCTGTCTCAGCCAAATCGCCTACAGCCATATCGCAACCTCCATAAGGGGTTGTCGGCGAAGCGCCGCCGCGGCTCTCGTGCATCGCGTGAATCGCAGCGGTCCAACACCGACATCATTCCGGGGGGACCCCTTGTGGCGAGCAAGCGTGCCGGGAAGGGGGAGTCTCGTCCACAGTCGCCGGAGTTTCCTGATACATCCATCTTACCAGTTCCATGCTGTCTCGGGGGTGTTGACCTGGCTGTGCGGACAGATGGTCCGAGATAGGGAGGAAAGGGTTAAGCACCTCGGGGCTCGATGCTTCCTGACCGATAAAACACTCTACGGTACCAGCGACGTTCGCATTTGGTGAACTGTTGTCCATATCCCTCAATGCTGCTATCATTGATGTGTCTCGTATATCAGGGGCATCGCTCTTTGAAACAGCTGTTCCCAATCGCAGATCAAACACACTAAGAGGAACACATGAAAGACCATAGCATGAGCAGGCTTGTCCTGCTCCCCGTTAGCGCAACAATCGCATTCTCCTGTGCTCTTTATCTGACGCCCTCGGCCTTCGCCACGGATATCGAGGGTACGATCGATAGCGTCGTGGGCTTGACGCCCGGTTCCTCATCGAACTCTGCCTCCGGATCCACGGAATCTGGTTCCTCGGCGAGTAACGGGTCCTCGTCTGCCTCCGGATCATCGGCTTCGGACAGCGGTTCCGGAGACTCTTCGGCCACCACTACCCGCTCCTCCTCGGGGTCCTCTTCGTATTCCTCGGGAACCACGACAGACTCGACGACGCAGGACGTCTCCGCGGGCATCGCGGCGGACCAGAGCACCGATGCGTCTGCAACGGTTGGTTCGAGCCAGTCCGCATCGCAACAAGGCGGGTCGACCACCCTTCTCGGCACGGTGCTCGGGTTCATCGTTCCCGATCCATCGGTCCGCGCCGCCCTGGAGGAGGGCATCGGCGCATCGCTGCCGTGGTGCGTCATCATCCTGTTTGCCTGGTCGGTCATCGCGACCGTGGGTTGGGGTACCTCGCAGCGTCGTCTGCGTGCGGGTGGCCACTTCGGTCTCACCGGAAGCGATGCCGACGGTGTCGACGTCATGGTCTTCGCCGAGACGGCAGCCGGATTGGATCATGTCGGGCGGCACGACACCCCGGTCGCCCATGGCGCGCATCCCGTGGGGCCGCTCGCCGTCGCCGATGATTCCGTGACAGAGAGGTTGGACAGGGAGGACGTCGTCGTCGAATCGGCTGCGGCCGAGGTGGACGTCCCGATCGTCGCCGATGAAGACGTCGTCTCTCGGGATATCAATGCCCCCGCGCCGCCGACCACCACGGCCTCCCTGGCAGGTCTGCAAGCGCGTACCTCGCAGCAGATGTCCCGTGTGCCCGTCACTGGACCAACGGGCTTGAAGCCCGACTTCTCGGCCGCGTTCGCCATCCCGGTTCCCTTGATCGCCGAGGCGGGCTTCAAGCCGTTCGCGTCCTCGGGGGATCTCGAGACCCACAGGACGGCAACCAATCCGTTGCTTCGCTCGCAGAGCCTTCTCTCGGCGTTGCCCAACATAGAGGAACCCGCTCCCGAGTTCGAGCAGGAGCCGGCTGCGACCGGTGCGGTCGCGACCATGGGGTCGCGTGCGCTGACGTCTCCTCTCGATGAGACGCCCGAAGCTCCTGCGGACTGGTCGCGTCCCGACGTGACCATCGCCTCACCACAGCTTCCGATCATGTCACCGGACCTGGCACGGCTGCTCGCCGAGGCCCATACGAGCGGGAAGGTCGTCGACCTGCCGGTTCGTCGCAACCACCGGGGACATACGGGGTCCCTCTCGCCGGTGGATGGTGGCACGCGGACGATGGGCGATGCTGCCGGCTACGCCTCCGACACTTCGCTCGGCAACCTGACCGCGTTGGCCGCCGAGCGCCCGCTCGTTCTCCGTCCGGTCGAGGAGGTCACCTTCGAGTCGACCCATGCCGTGGGGGAGACGTACTCGTCCCATGTGGTTCTCGACCGGCTGATCGCGCAGCTTGAAGCTGATTCCGAGCGCATGCGCATGATGCCGGCCCTCTGATGGAACGCACGTGCTTGCGTTCGACACGCGGTTTGAATACCGCACGGCGGGCGCGGCGCATGGCGCGATGTGTACTCTGTAATCTACCAAAGCGCAGGGGTCTCTTACGCGGGCACGTACGACGTCCCGGCATATCGATAGCGCTCGTCGTTGCATCCGCTGCGCCGACGGACGACCCTGGATCCCTGTCATTGCGCATGCCTTGGGGTACAATCTCTGGGTTACCCGTCGTGGAGAGGACGCAAGGATGGTTGTCCAGAAGGTCAAGGGCACTGAGGACCTGCTCGCAGACGATGCTCGTGCCTGGCAATACGTATCCCAAAAGGCGTATGAGACCTTTGGCCGCTATGGCTATGAACCCATCGAGACCCCGCTCTTCGAGCAGATAGACCTCTTCGTACGCGGCATCGGCGAGTCGACCGACGTGGTGGGTAAGGAGATGTTCCACGTACTTGCCTCCGACGCCTATCGTCGGCTCGGTGAAGGCGCCGCCCCTGACGCCAGGCACCATCTTGCGCTGCGCCCCGAGGGCACGGCGAGCGTGGTGCGCGCGGCCATAGAGCACAATCTCGTCCCCACGGGCGGTGCGCCCGCCAAGTTAGCGTATGCCGGTCCGATGTTTCGCGCCGAGCGTCCCCAGAAGGGGCGTTTGCGTGAGTTCCATCAGATAGGGGTGGAGTGCCTGGGGGCCGATGAACCGAGTGCCGATGCCGAGGTCATCATCATGCTCATGCGCTTCTACGAGGAGTTGGGCGTACCGCGTGAGAGCATGCGCCTGCTCGTCAACTCGATGGGAGACGACAGATGCCGGCCGGCGTATCGCGCTTCGGTGCGCCGCTATATCCTCGACCATGCGGATGAGATGTGCGAGGAGTGTCGTCACCGTGCCGACATCAATCCGCTTCGCGCCTATGACTGCAAGAACGAGAGGTGCCGTAAGGTGATGGAAGGGGCTCCGCGGATAAGCGACGCGCTGTGCGACGACTGCCGGTCGCACTATCGGGCGGTCACGTCATATCTCGATGCCGCCGGCATCGTCTACGAGGAGGACCCTCGCCTTGTGCGCGGTCTCGACTACTACACGCGCACCGTCTTCGAGGTTCAGGTCGTCGACGGTATGGGCTCGCAGAACGCGATCGGTGGGGGAGGGCGCTACGACAAGCTCATGGAGTTGATGGGTGGTTCTCCCACGCCGGGCCTTGGCTTTGCAATCGGCTATGAACGCACGCTGCTCGCGCTTGCCGCGGTGGACGTCAAGCTCCCCCTCGAAAGGCCCTTGGGCTGCTACGTCGCCGCCGCCGAACCCGAGGTCGCTCCCCAGGTGTTTGCCATCCTGCAGGCCCTACGCGATGCAGGTGTCGACGCCGATGGCGACCATCAGGCCCGTTCGCTCAAGAGTCAGCTGAAGCTCGCGGGCAAGCGAGGCGTCGCCGTGGCCGTCGTGGTGGGTCCCGATGAGTTGGTCGCCGGTCAGGTCGTCGTGCGCGACATGCGCACCCACGAGCAGCGCAACGTCGTCGTGGCGCAGGTTCCCGAGGTCGTCAGGGCGATGCTGTGATCGGCGACGGACGGTCTTCTACCCGCCTCTGTCGGTTCCCTTCGACGGGAGGCCGGAGAATCCTCCGTCATCGAACTACTTGACGTCACGATTCCGTTACTATGGTAGGACATCTGAACGACCAGGGAGAATCCCCATGCGCACCCTCCCTGGGTGCGCATGGGGATTCACGGGGCAGTCTCGAGATGAGGTCACTGTGGAAATAGGAACGCAACTTCCCCTATGGAGCATCATCCCCTTCGTGGGGATGCTACTCTCCATCGCAGTCCTTCCCTTGGTGAAGGAGGACTGGTGGGGGTCCCATGAGTTGCATGTGGCCATCTTCTGGGCATTGCTCTTCTGCGTCCCCTTCGCCGTCGCCTTCGGCCTGCACGAGCTTACCTACGAGTTGCTCGAGGTCATCGTGCTCGACTACATCCCCTTCATCGTGCTGCTCTTCGGCCTCTTCGTCGTGGCGGGGGGCATCGCCATCAAGGGGTCGATCGCCGGGACGACCAGGAACAACATCATCCTGCTCCTCATCGGGACGTTCCTTGCGAGCTGGATCGGCACGACCGGCGCGGCCATGCTGCTCATACGCCCGGTGATGCGCGCAAACGCGTGGCGCAAGAACAAGGCGCACGTCATCATCTTCTTCATCTTCCTCGTGGCGAACATGGGTGGTTGTCTCACCCCACTCGGCGACCCACCCCTGTTCCTGGGCTATCTTCGCGGTGTGCCCTTCTTCTGGACGATCGAGCACATCCTTCCGATCCTCCTCCTCAACCTGGCGATCCTCCTTATCGTGTTCGGTCTCATCGACCGTCACTTCGCCAAGGGGGAGGCGGCGGCGGGCCGCTCGCCCCTTGACCTGGTCGACAACGATCACCCCAAGGAGCGTATCCACATCGAGGGTGCCCACAACCTCATCTTCATCGCCATGATCCTCGTGGGCGTCGTCCTCAACGGCACGCTTTCCGGTCTCGGGGAGACGTACGGCTTCTATCTGTTCGACGTCATCCACCTGGGCGTCAACTACTTCGTGCAGATCGTGCTCATCCTGGCTGCCGCCGCGCTCTCCTTGAAGACCACGTCCAAGCGGATCCGTGAGATCAACGATTTCGAGTTCGGTCCCATCAAGGAAGTAGCCGAGCTCTTCATCGGGATCTTCGTCACCATGATCCCGGCCCTCGCGCTGCTCCATACCTATGGCGGGTCGATTGGAATCGACACGCCGGCCAAGTTCTTCTGGGCATCCGGCGCCCTCTCGTCCTTCCTCGACAACTCGCCCACGTATGTGGTGTTCCTCACCTCCGCCGGTGCCCTGGGTTCCGTGTCGGGCGTGGCCACGACGGTGGGCACGGTGGCCATACGGGATCTGCTCGCCATCTCTGCCGGTGCCGTCTTCATGGGCGCAAACACCTACATCGGCAACGCCCCCAACTTCATGGTCAAGTCGATCGCCGAGAGTCGTGGGGTCAAGATGCCCAGCTTCTTCGGGTACATGGCCTGGTCCGGTGCGATCCTCATCCCGGTGTTCATCATCGACACGCTGGTGTTCTTCCTGTAGGGACCGGCGTCCTCCCGTTCGTGGGTGTCGGTGGGGAGGGATGGCCCTGACGAGGACCCTGCAGGATGGTGTCGTCGCCTTGCGAGGGCACGGGGACACCTCACACGATGTGCCGATGCCCTCAAAACGATTAGGCGTATGATACCAAACTGAATGTTGCAACCCGACGGCGGCCTTCGTGCCACCGTAGATATGGAAACCCGCATTTGCGTGCCTCGGCACGTGCGGAGATGACAGGAGAGACGATGTCCGAGAGCTATGCGCACTGCTACTCGATGCACTCCCATACCTGCGGTGAGCTCACCGCAGCCAACGTCGGCGCCGAGGTGACCCTCACCGGTTGGGTGGGGCGCCGACGCGACCATGGCGGGCTCATCTTCATCGACCTGCGCGACCGTGACGGCATTACGCAGTGCACCTTCGACCCCGACGATGCCGGTGAGGCCTTCGCCATCGCCGAGCGGGTGCGCCCCGAGTGGGTCATGCTCCTCAAGGGCACGGTGCGCCATCGTCCACAGGGTACCGTCAACGGCAACCTCGCCACGGGTGAGGTCGAAGTGGTCGTTTCCGAGGCGAAGGTCCTCAACGCCGCCAAGACGCCTCCGTTCGCCATCGAGGATGGTATCGAGACCGATGAGATCACGCGCATGAGGTGGCGCTATCTCGACATCCGCCGTCCCGAGATGCTTTCCGCCCTCAAGCTTCGCGCCCACATCGCGCACATCCTGCGCAACGAGTTGGCCATGCGCGGGTTCATGGAGGTGGAGACCCCCATGCTGGGCAAGTCGACCCCCGAGGGGGCCCGTGACTTCATCGTCCCCTCGCGCCTCAGCCCCGGCAAGTTCTATGCGTTGCCCCAGAGCCCCCAGCTGCTCAAGCAACTTCTCATGATGGGCGGCGTCGAGCGCTATTATCAACTTGCACGCTGCTTTCGCGACGAGGACCTGCGGGCCGATCGCCAACCGGAGTTCACCCAGGTGGACATCGAGATGAGCTTTTGCACGCAGGACGACGTGATGCAGCTCATGGAGGATGTCTTCTCGCGTGTGCTTGTCGATCTCGATATCCCCATGCAGTTCCCCTTGCAGCGCATGCAGTGGAAGGACGCGATGGAGGACTACGGTTGCGACCGTCCGGACGTGCGCTTCGGGATGCTGCTTCACGACGTGTCCGCCGTGCTGGCGTCCTCCGGGTTCAAGGTGTTCGCCGGTGCCCTTGCCGGCGGTGGTGTCGTGAAGGGCCTCAACGCCAAAGGTGCCGGCGATTGGCCTCGCTCGCAGGTGGATAAGCTCGCCGACCTGGCTGTTTCACTTGGCGCGAAAGGACTTGCCTGGATCAAGTTCGGCGCCGACGGGTCGATCTCCTCGCCCATCAAGAAGTTCCTCTCCGACGATGAGGTCGAGGGCCTCAGGGTCGCCTTCGACGTGGAGCCCGGTGACCTCATCCTCATGGTGGCCGATCGGCCACCGATCGTCAACGAGGTCCTCTCCGCATTGCGACTGCATATGGCCGAGGCCCTCGACCTCGACCGCTCTGTCCATGCGTTGCTCTGGGTCGTGAACTTTCCCATGTTCAAGTACGACGAGGAGGAGCAGCGCTACAGCGCCGAGCACCATCCCTTCACCCGCATCGCCGACGAGGACCTCGACAAGATCGAGTCGGATCCGCTCGCCTGCGGGTCATACAGCTACGACATCGTGCTCGATGGCTTCGAGATGGGTGGCGGTACGATGCGTATCGACAACCCCGAGCTTCAGATGCGCGTGCTCAAGCGCATAGGCCTTTCGGAGGAGGCGGCGACCGAGCAGTTCGGCTTCCTGCTCGACGCGCTGAGCTTTGGCACGCCCCCCCACGGTGGCATCGCCCTCGGTCTCGACCGCGTGGTCATGCTCCTTGGCGGTTACCAGTCCATCCGCGACGTGATCGCATTTCCCAAGACATCGTCGGGGTCCGACCCGATGTCCGGCGCCCCTGCCGGGGTCTCGACCCGTCAACTGCGCGAGGCTTCGGTGCGTATCGACCTGTAGACTGCCCATGGGATCGTGCCGGCACGGTCCCATGGACGTGGATGGTGGAGAGGGAGGGGAGGACGTATGTCAGCACGGCGTGGAGGCGATGGTGCGCAGGACAGGGGACGCGCCCTGTGGCGGCGCCTTCTCTCCTCGCTTCACATCAACGGAGCCCAACGAGCGACCTCCCGGGGACGTTCCTCGCTCTCGGGACGCAAGGCTGACGAGATGCGCTCTCTCCCGGGTTCCACCACCTCCTCGGCGACGGTCGACGTCGGGCTATCCCGGACTTCCCCCGCTGGCACGGGTATGCGGGTGACGACCCCTCCCTCTCGCACCGACACGTTCAAGTTCCTGCTCTTTCTCTGCGTCATCGTGGCCCTCTTGGGCGTCACGGTCATGGTCTGGCCGTACGTGAGCGACTTCAGCGGAACGGCGGGTCGCGAGCGCCTCGTGGGCATGGTGCAGGGTGCCGGCCCGTGGGGGGTGGTCATCCTGCTAGGATTCCAGATCTTGCAGGTGGTGGTCGCCGTCATACCGGGGGGCGTGGTCGAACTCGCTGCCGGCATGCTCTATGGGACGATAGGCGGTTCGATCATCGTCACCGCCGGGTCGCTTCTCTCGACCGTCATCATCTTCTACCTGGTGCGGAAGCTGGGTGCGCCCTTCGTGCAAGCCTTCGTCTCCGAACACGAGCGCAAGAGGATGGGTTTCCTCGATGACGCGCGCAAGCTGAGCGCCATCGTGTTCATCCTGTTCCTCATACCCGGCATGCCCAAGGACATCCTCACGTACCTGGTGCCGCTCACGGAGATGAGGACGCGGGATTTCTTCGTTCTCTCCACGCTTGGTCGCATACCTGCCATCGTCGCATCGTGTTACGTGGGATCGGCCCTCGTGAAGGGCAATTACGTCGGCGTGGTCGTCATCGGCGTGGCCATCGTCGTCGTCGCGCTGGCCGGGTTCTTCTACCGGGATGCGCTCTCCGACCTCTTCGAGAGGATCGGCATGTGGTTCAAGCGCTTCTCGTAGCGTCGTCCTGTCAGATGAGCGAGATGATGATCCTCGTGAGGTAGTCGTTCGAATCGCGCGTGGTTATCTCGTCGCGAAGGTACTCCTCGTACACATAGGTTCCGTATTCCAGGTTCAGATCGGCGAGGAATCGGAGCAATCGTCCGTGCGCGGTCCCTGCCGTATCATATGGGCCCTGGTGGTAGGTGACGGCATATCGTCCCGCCGGACGCGTGAAGGGGATGAGCGCGCCACTGCCCGTGCGTTGGATCTCGGAGGTACGCCGTGGTTTCTCGGGGGCATGGGCAAGCAGGAAGGCATAGCGCGTGCAATCCCCTTGGGCGATGTCGCGGGCTAGCAGGGCAGCCGAGAAGATGTTGGCGTGGGCGACGTAGTCGGCAACGGCCCGTACGAGCTCCGCATCGTCAAGCTCGTACAGGGAACTGCTACGCAGCATGCGCCTGGCGGGTAACTCCACGATGCTCACGGCATCGAGGTCGGTCGTGACGGTCTCATCAAAGCGTCTCACCTCCGCCGAGAGTACGGTGCGGACGTTTTCAAGATGGGAGATGCGCTCGTTGAGCTGGTCGAGTTCGTGCACTATCGTGGCCCGGCGCCTATCGGTGTCTTGCTCGTCGAGGTAGACGCGAATCTGCGCGAGTGACATCCCCGCCTCCTTGAGCCCTGCGATCATCATGAACGTCTCGTATTGTCGATAGGAGTAACTGCGGTACCCGTGTTCGTCAACCCTGTCGGGAACGAGCAGGCCGATGTCGTCATAATGGAAGAGCGTCTGCTTCTTCACATGGCAAAGTCTGGCAAACTCCCCGGTGGAGAAATACAGGGGAGGCAGCGGTTGGGGGCTATCGTGTGACTCGATGGGCATATGGCCTCTGGACGTGGTCAAACCGGTTTGGGGATTGCCTGTCAATACGGTGTCTGGATACTGTAGCGCTCGCCTCCAAGGGAGGCAACGGCAAGGGTCACCTTCCGCTCGCCTTCGCCGGCAGTGAGAAACCCCTGGTTCTCCCCGAGAACGCAGGGGTTTCGGGAATGGTGGGCTTTTTTTGAAAAAACCCTTGACTATACGGTTACCGGATACCTTACCCTACGAAATGCCGGTGAGAGAGAACGACAAGCGAACGTTCGCCGCCGGCGACCCATGCCCGCGGGGATCGCGGTTCTTCCCCAACCGCGATCCCACCCCTCTTCGACCGCCTCGTCTTGGATAGGCCGAATCGGGATGAGGGGCTTCGGGGTTTTCGTGCGGCGTCACGTGCCACGGTGTTACTGCTGCGAGATCGAGCAGCTGCACGATAGGTCCACACACCTTGGGCAGCTCGTCGTTGCGAAGGGACAGCGCAGCGGCATGGATACCATCAGCGGTATCTTCGGATATCCGCGAACGTGGAGAAGGGAGCCTCGATACGTAGAAGAAGCGAGATGGGACATGTATGGACCGGGCGGAACCCTGCACCGCTCGGTCCATCTGTCGTTTCCGGGCCCCTCCGTCCTCCCATGGGGTGTGCGCGGGACCTACCCGGTCGAGAGGGGTCGCCGCGGGGATAGGGATGAACTCGGCGGAGAGATGGCCGTTCAACGCCAATCCCCGCCACCTCTGTTGGCCCGTCCCTGATGTCTTGCCCATCGTGCGTCTATGATAATCTGGTCTTTGCATTGGATTCGCATCGACACGTCTCTGGCCGGTGCGAAGCGGACGGGGGCGCGTCTGATGCGAAGGTGTGGTGAGAAAACCCATGTAGGGAGCCTGGAATGCAGCTTGGAACCTTTGCCGATGGGCGCGGATTCGGTTATGACAAGGAAACCTATCGTTTCGACGTCGGGGGGACTCCGGTCTCCGCCGCCGATGTCGCGGCGTGGGATGAGGCGGGGCAGATAACCTGGTCATCTGAGGCGCAGCGTGAATGGTTCGTCTCGACAGGCGCCACGGCGTTTGCCGAGGCCGTCCGGCAATCGGAGTCCCGAGACCTTCCCGTGCCGGCACGACCCGCATATCGACGGATGGGCGCGGCCACCCCTGCGGCGCCATCCTCTCCACAACCCATGCCGTCCCGGCCGGTTTCCCCGGCATCCCGGCCACGTCGCATCTCGTCGATCGTGCTCATCGTCGTGCTGATCGCGCTCCTCGCTTTTGGCACCATCGCCGGTGGTATCCTTACCGGTCGGTATGTCGCGAGGGTTATCTCCGACGACTCCTCTTCCTATCGTACCCTCGATGGGTATGACACCGTGTACGAGGTCACGTCGTTCCAGGGATAGACGGAGGCGCTGCGGGGGGGGGCTGGTCCAAGACGCCCGAGCGTACCGCGGACTCATGCTGGCCTGCATTGACGGCGCAGCGTGGGTAACCTGACGGGCCGATTGGCGCCTTCGGGCTTTTCGATGCATGCTCGTCGGGTATCATGGGACGCAAGGTCGCACGCGGCCCCTCGCGTACCGAGCGGCCAGTCGGCTGCGACGGTGCAGGGGCCGTATTTCGTCGATGACGCCGCCTACAGGGACTGCAGAGTGTCGAAAGAGGGGTTTGTTCCTATGCGCACGTACGATCCACATGAGATAGAGACGCGTTGGCAGGCGATTTGGGATGAGCAGGGTGCGTATCGTGACACCGAGGACCTCTCGAAGCCCAAGAAGTACGTGCTCGAGATGTTCCCCTATCCATCTGGTGACATGCACATGGGGCACGTGCGCAACTACACCATCGGCGATGCGGTGGCGCGCTATTATCGCATGCGTGGCTTCGAGGTGCTGCATCCCATGGGTTGGGACGCCTTCGGGTTACCCGCGGAGAACGCCGCCATCAAGCATCATCTCCATCCGGCTCAGTGGACGTACGCCAACATCGAGACGCAACGAAACTCCTTCAAGCGCATGGGCTTTTCGTATGACTGGGACCGCACCATCATCGCGTGCGACAAGGACTACTACCGCTGGGGGCAGTACATCTTCCTCAAGTTCTGGGAGAAAGGTCTCGTGGAGCGTCGGCGATCTCCTGTGAACTGGTGTCCCACGTGTGGCACGGTGCTGGCGAACGAACAGGTCATCGAGGGTCGTTGCTGGAGGTGCGGCACGTCGGTCGAGCGCCGCGACCTCGAGCAGTGGTATTACAAGATCACCGAGTACGCGCAGGAACTGCTCGACGATCTCGACAAGCTGCCCGAGTGGCCCACGCGCGTCAAGCAGATGCAGGCGAACTGGATCGGTCGCTCCGAAGGTGGCGAGGTCGACTTCACGCTGTGCGATGAGGCCGGTGCACCCACCGATGAGGTCGTCACCGTCTTCACCACACGACCCGACACGCTCTTCGGTGCCACGTTCTTCCTGCTCGCCCCCGAGCACGAGCTCGTCGCCCGTCTCGTCAAGGGCACGTCCTACGAGGCTTCGGTGGACGAGGTCATCGACATCGCCGAGCACGCCACCGCCGTGGAGCGATCGATGGGCGATCGCGAGAGGCACGGTGCGTTCACCGGTCGCTATGTGGTCAACCCGATCAACGGCGACCGGCTTCCCATCTGGGTCTCCGACTACGTGATGACCGACTACGGCACCGGTGCCGTCATGGCCGTGCCCTCGGGCGATCAGCGTGACTTCGAGTTCGCCCGCACGTATGGCTTGCCCATATCTCCCGTGGTGCTTGCCGAAGATGACCGGCTCATGGGAAGACTCGCCGGTGTACGCGAACGCATCGTGGACGACGTCGACTGGGAGCACGCCTTCGACGCCGAGGGCGTCCTCGTCCAGTCGGGCGAGTTCACCGGTATGCGGGGTGGTAAGGACAGCGAGGCATCCACGGCGATCCTCGCCAAGCTTGCCGAGCAGGGCCGTGGTCGTGCCGTGATCAACTTCCGCCTCCGCGACTGGCTCATCTCCCGCCAGCGCTACTGGGGGAACCCCATCCCGGCCATCCACTGCGAGCACTGTGGCATCGTCCCGGTGCCGGAAGAGGACCTGCCGGTCGAGTTGCCCATGGACATCGATGTGGCCAACGGCGAAACGCTGGCTGATGACCCGAGCTTCTACAACGTGCCCTGTCCGGTGTGTGGACGTCCCGCGCATCGGGAGACGGACACGATGGACACGTTCACCTGCTCGAGCTGGTATTTCCTTCGTTACGTGGACCCGCACAATACCCGCCTGCCCTTCGATCGCACCAAGGTCGACCGTATGTTGCCCGTCGACCACTACATCGGCGGCATCGAACATGCGATCCTCCACCTGCTCTACTCGCGTTTCTTCGTCAAGGCGATGCGTGACTGCGGCATGCTCGATTTCGACGAGCCGTTCGAACATCTTCTCACACAGGGCATGGTAACCCTCAACGGCGAGACGATGAGCAAGTCGAAGGGAAACGTGGTGGCTCCCGAGCAGCCCATCGCCCAATATGGGGCCGACACGCTTCGTGCCTTCATGCTCTTTCTGGCCCCGCCCGAGAAGGGGCTCGACTGGAAGGAGAACGACGATGGCTCCAACGAGGGGCTCGGTGCGATGTTCCGTTACCTCACCCGTACCTGGCGTCTCGTGGAGACGCTCCATGGGGAGGTCGATCCCGATGCCCCTGTCCCGGTAGAGGGGGATCGCGATGCGGCGCGCGATGAGCTTGAGCGGAAGATGCACGAGGTCATCGGTCGGGTCACCGACGACTACGCCTCGATGAGCTTCAACACGGCCATCGCCGCCACCATGGAGCTCGCCAACACGACTCAGGCCTATCTGCGCATCACGACCGCAAAGCAACGGGATGTTCGGCTGTGCGAAGAGCTCGCTTCGGTGATCGTGCGTCTGCTCGCTCCCATCGCACCGCACTGGGCCGAGGAGCTGTGGACGGTCGAACTCGGACGCGCAGGGTCGGTTACCACGGCCCCATGGCCCGTGGCAGATGCCGAGAGGGCCAAGGCCGCCCAGCTTGAGATGGCCGTCCAGGTCAACGGCAAGGTGCGCGCCCACATCGTCGTCGACGCCGAGGCTGCCGATGGCATGGTCGAATCGATGGCACGCGAGGCCGTCGCGAGGTGGATTGAGGGGATGGACGTCAAGAAGGTCGTCGTCATCCCCGGCAAGCTCGTCTCGGTGGTCGTGAGATAGCGCGAGGGTGGGGTCGTGGACGTGCGGGTCTCGCGCACCTGGCATCCGCCCCACGTGCGTTTTGTGCCCGCGCACGCATGCGTGGCGGGAGAAGGGCCTGATGCATCGTGCTAGGTGAGTGTCACGCTCATATCGCAATGGATGGCATCGACTTCGCCAAGGCGATGGCTCGCCATGTCGGGCATGTCGATGATGCGGCGATACGCACCCATCTCCGGGCCTATCGCGATCGCGGCATCACGTTCGTCAGGGATGGCGGCGACGCCTGCGGGGCGTCGGCGCGGGCACGGGACCTTGCGCCATCCTATGGGATCGACTACCGCAGCCCGATCTTCGCCATACACAGGAACGGGCATTACGGGCGCATCGTGGGACGTGGGTTCGACACGATGACGGAGTATGCCGGACTTGTCGCCGAGGCGAAGCGGCTGGGAGCCGACTTCATCAAGATCATGACCACGGGGATCATGGACTTCAACATCTCCGGGTGTATCACGGGCGAGGCCCTGTCGAGGGGCGAGGTACGTGAGATGGTGCGCATCGCCCACGGGGAGGGTCTTGCCGTCATGTCTCACACCAATGGCGAGCGTGCGGTGCTGGATGCGGTGGAGGCGGGCGTCGACAGCATCGAGCACGGGAACTACCTGGAAGAGGAGGGCACGGCCGCTCTGGCCGACGCGCGAATCGCCTTGGTCCCGACCGCGGCGGTCGCCCATAACCTCATCGGCTGCGGACGGTTCGACGACGGGGTGCTCGAGGCGATCTTCGAGCAGTCGTGCTCCACCATCGCCCGCTCATACGAGATGGGGGTCATCCTCGCCCTGGGAAGCGACGCGGGGGCGGTAGGGGTCCTGCATGGGCAGGGCCTCGTCGACGAACGTGCCTGCTTCGAGCGTGCCCTTCCAGGGGTCCCGGGCCTTGACGACCGTCTTGCCCAAGGCCAGCGGTACGTTCGCGCCACGTTTAGGCGCGCGTAGGCGCGCAGGGAAGAGCGGTGCGCTACCACCGGTAGGAGGTCCCACCGTCCGCCCCACGAGGACGGCGCGCTTCCTCGTCGGCGGATGTCATCCCCTCGTTTCGCCCTCTGCGCCACTCGCCAGTGGATTCGATATCGATGGGTGCTGACGTGGGGTGCCCTTTTGCCAAAGGGCATGCGTATGGTATACACTGGTCCTGCACGACTCGTACCCCGAGTTATTCTTGTCATGCCTTCCGGGTGTACACCACAGGCTTTCGTGTTCCATTGAAAGTGGGCATGGCCCACTTTTTTATTGCTCAAGGGGGGTTAGCGTATGACGGTTGACAAACGTGAGCAGGAGCTCATCGATCTATTGGAGCCCTTGGCACTGCAACACGGTCTCGACCTGGTCGACCTTGACGTCGTGGGGGGGTCCAAGAGCCCCACGATCCGCGTGTACCTTGACGGACCGGACGGCGTCGGGTTCGACGAGCTCGCCTCGGCGAACCAGTGGGTGGGAGACGCCGTCGAGGAGCGCTACCCGTTCCCTGGTGCCTACATGCTCGAGGTTTCGAGCGCAGGCATCGATCGACCCCTGCGCAAGCGCGGTGATTTCGTGCGCTTCGCGACCGAGGACGTTCGCATCAAGCTCGTACCGGGTGCGAGGCGCCGTCGTTGTGACGGGGTCCTCGTCGGTATGGAGGAGGATGACGTCATCGTCGAGGTGAATGGGGAGCGCATCGCCATTCCCTATGATGATATCCACAAGGCCCACATCAAGGGTCGTATAGACTTTTCTGGAAAGGATGAGTAAATGGCTTCTGATCTCATGGACGCCCTGCTTGATCTGGCGCACGACAAGAACATCGATGAGTTCTACATGCTTAACCGCCTCGAGGCTTCGCTGGCGAAGAGCTACCAGAACATACTGAACCTCGAGTGGGACTGCCGTGTGACCATCGATCGCGAGTCGGGTCACATCTACGTCTACGAGTTGGTCCCCAAGGGCGACCCCGACCCTGACACCGGCGAGTACTCCGAGTTCGAGGAGCGCGACGTCACGCCCAGCGACGTGTCGCGCATCGCGGCGCTCAACGCCAAGAACGTCATCACCTCCATCGTGCGCGAGGCGGGCCGTGAGAAGATATACCGCAACTTCTCCAGCCATGTGGGCGAACTGTACACCTGCACCGTCCTGCAGTCGACCCCTGACTTCACCATCCTCAAGATCAGCGAGGGCATCGAGGCCGAACTGCCGCACTTCGACACCAAGCGCAACCCCAGCGAGCGTAACGAGAAGCCCGCAAACGAGTACTATCAGCACAACCAGCGCATCAAGGCCGTCATCATCGAGGTGCGCGACCCGGCGAACATGCAGACGAACACGCGCGGTGAATCGACACGCCCTGCCATCGTCGTCTCGCGCACGCACCCCGATCTCATCCGTCGCCTCTTCGAGGTCGAGGTCCCCGAGATCTACGAGGGCGTCGTGGAGATCAAGTCGATCGCCCGTGAACCCGGTACCCGCTCGAAGGTGGCGGTCGCGAGTCGTGAGAGCAACCTCGACCCCGTGGGCGCTTGCGTGGGTCCCAAGGGCACCCGCGTGCGCGGCGTCGTCGTCGAGCTCAGGGGCGAGCGTGTCGATGTCATCCAATGGAGTGACGATCCGGTGCGCTACATAGCCAACGCCCTCTCGCCCGCGAAGGTGAGCCAGGTCTCCGTCGATGAGGGCACCCACTACGCGACGGTCATCGTACCCGATGACCAGCTTTCGCTCGCCATTGGCAAGGAAGGGCAGAACGCTCGCCTCGCCGCTCGCCTCACCGGCTGGCACATCGACATCAAATCCGCTTCACTCATGGTGGGGCTGCCGCGTGATGCGACGACGCTGCTCGGGGATGACGAGGAGGAAGACGACCTCGCCCGTTGCGAATACGTCGATGCGCAGGGTATGCGCTGTCGCAACCACGCTCGTCCCGGCAGCCACTACTGCGGGGTGCACGACAGCATCATCTAGCGGATTCGATAGGGTTCATCGGCCGGAGCCTCGGGCGACGGCGGGAGGTGCATGGTATGGGATCGACAGATGGATCGGCAAAGAGGGAGCACCGGCGCTTTGGGCGTACCTGCACCGCGTGCGGGACCTCGCGTCTCAAGTCGCAGCTCGTACGCTTCGTGCGTACCGCGGATGGTGGGGTGGCGATCGATCCGTCGGGGAAGGCCCCCGGTCGGGGAGCGTACCTTTGCGCCGACGCCGCCTGCTTCGCGGCGGCCCGCAAGCGCAACAAGCTCGCCGCCGCACTCCGCATCTCGATCAGCGCCGATGAGTACGATGCCCTCGAACGGGATTTCAATGACCGGTGCGTTTCGCACACGGACGCACGATAGGGAGATTTCTATGGCAGGAATGCGCGTACACGAGTTGGCTAAGGAATTCGGCATGACGAGCAAGGACCTCCTCGCTCGTCTCCAGGGTATGGGGATACCGGCAAAGAACCATGCGTCCACGTTGGTCGATGCCTATGTGGACAAGATTCGCAAGGACATGGGCCCCGAGCTTGCCGAGCGCGCCGCGGCCCTCGAGGCCGTTGCTGTCAAGGAAGCTGCCAAAGCCGAGGAGGAGGTCGTCGAGAAGGCGGCAGCCGAGCAGGTCGCACGTAAGAAGGCCATGGAGGAGGAGCGTGCCCGTCGCGAGGCCGAGAAGCGCCAACGCGATGACGAGGCGCGCGTCCAGGCGGAGGCGGAGGCCGCCGAGGCCGAGAAGAACATGGTGCCGAAGGACACCGCACCGCACAGCGTGCCGGCCTTCGGGGGATTGCTCGCCCAGATCGAGGAGGAGCGCACCCGTCTCGAGGCGGAGCGCACTCGCGTCGAGGCGGAGCGCAAGGCGGCTGCCGTCGCCAAGAAGACCGAGCGTCACTCGGCCTCCCATGAGGGCAGCAGAGCGGCGACGGCCACTTCGCATCCTGCGGCCCATGGCTCCACCCAGACCGACCCCCATAAGCCCGCCGTCGTGGTGGGCGAGGCCGCCGTCGCCGACAAGCAGGGCGACAAGCAGAGCGACAAACGGACCGACAAGAAGCCTGAGAAGAAATTCGATCGAAAGTCACATCGTCGACCCGCCGAGGGCGAGGAGGATGCGGCGATGCGCCACGGTACGGCTCGACGTCCCCACGGACATGAGGCGGGCACGCTCGCGGCTGGGGTCGACGAGAAGTCCGACCGCTATACGCTGATGGCGGAGGTCGCCGAGAAGCTGCAGCGCGACCGCGTCCTCGAGGAGGCACGGTCTGCCGTCGCCGCCGCCCAGGAAGAGGGCAAGGGGCGTCGTAAGAAGCGCAAGGAGAAGCGGGCCTCCCAGGCTGCCGCCGAGGAGCAGGAGAAGATCGAGAAGAAGGCCGCCGCGGCGACCACCGCCGAGGGCGTCGTGCAGATTCCTACGAGTTCGACGGTGGGGGAGGTCGCCGACCTTCTCACCATATCGAGCAACGAGATCATCAAGCGCCTCTTCCTTCTCGGTACCCCACTTACCGTGAACCAGGTGATGGGGGATGACCTCATCGAGCTGATGGCCACCGATCTGGGCCGTGAGGTGAAGATCCTCTCGGCCGAGGAGGAGATGGTGGTCGAGTACCACGATGACCCGGCCGACCTCGTTCCTCGTCCCCCCGTCGTCACCGTCATGGGTCACGTGGACCACGGCAAGACCTCGCTGCTGGACGCCATCCGTTCAACTGGCGTGGTCGAGACCGAGGCTGGCGGGATCACGCAGCACATCGGTGCGTCAGTCGTCAACATCAACGGTCGCCAGATCACGTTCATCGACACCCCGGGCCATGAGGCGTTCACCGCCATGCGCGCCCGTGGCGCGCAGATAACCGATGTCATCGTCCTCGTCGTCGCCGCCGACGACGGGGTCATGCCGCAGACCGTCGAGGCGATCAACCACGCGAAGGCTGCGAAGGTCCCCATCGTCGTCGCGGTGAACAAGATCGACAAACCGGGTGCGAACCCCGACCGCGTGCGTCAGGAACTCGTCGAGCGCGGCATCGTCCCCGAGGAGTGGGGTGGTACGAACATGTTCATGAACGTCTCGGCCAAGAAGAAGATCGGCATCGACGACCTACTCGAGACCATCCTGCTCCAGGCAGACGTGCTCGAACTCAAGGCCAACCCCAAGGCGCAGGCCTCCGGGTATGTCATCGAGGCGAAGCTGGACAAGGGCCGTGGTCCGGTGGCGACCGTGCTCGTGGATCGTGGCACGCTGCGCAAGGGTGACATCGTCGTCGTGGGCACCTCATACGGGCGCGTCCGCATGCTCATTGACCCCAAGGGCCGCACGCTTTCGGAGGCCAGCCCCTCCGACCCCGTCGAGATCGTCGGATTGGGGAGCGTACCCGACGCCGGCGACGAGTTCCGCGTGATGGAGGACGAACGCGAGGCGCGCAGCCTTGCCGAGGAGCGCTCCTTCAAGCAGCGCCGTCTCGCCGAGCAGGCCGCACCGCACATGTCGCTCGACGACCTCTTCAAGCGCATCGACGAGGGCACGACCGAACTCAACCTCGTGGTCAAGGCCGACGTGCAGGGTTCGATCGAGGCGTTGCAGGATGCGCTTGGCAAGATGGATCAGTCGGAGGTCAAGATCAACGTCGTCCACAGCGCCGTGGGCGGCATCACCGAGACCGACGTCACGCTTGCCGCCGCCTCGGACGCGATCATCATCGGCTTCGGTGTCCGCCCTCAGCCAAAGGCCAAGGTCGCCGCCGAGAAGGAGAAGGTCGACATCCGTACGTACCGCATCATCTACCAAGCCATCGAGGACATCAACGCCGCTCGCGTCGGCCTTCTCGCTCCCGAGTTCATCGACCATGACACCGCCACGGCCGAGGTGCGCGACCTGTTCCGCGTCCCCAAGATCGGGGTCATCGCCGGTTGCTACATCACCGACGGCGAGCTCACGCGAGACGACAAGGTCCGCGTCGTACGCGATGGCACGATCGTATACGAGGGCACGATATCCTCGTTGCGTCGCTTCAAGGATGACGTGAAGACCGTCAAGCAGGGCTACGAGTGCGGTGTGGGCATCGAAGGCTTCCAGGATATCAAGGAAGGCGACATCATCGAAGGCTACCGCACCGAGGAAGTCGCCCGTAAGGAGTAGGTGGCCGAGACAATGAAGCAAAACTCCTCCTCGCGGCGTCTCAACGAGCAGGCGCGGTCGCGTATCGCGTCCATCCTGCTCACCGAGATCGCCGACCCACGTATCGCCATGATCACGGTGACCGGGACGGAAGTCTCCACGGACCGTTCGGTGTGCAACGTGTTCATCTCCACGGAGAAGGGCCGTTATAACGAGGTCGCCGCCGGCCTTGAGTCCGCCAAAGGGCGCATCCGCTCCCTCATGGGCCACGGCCTCGGCTGGCGCGTGACCCCCGAGCTCCACTTCATCATCGATACGTCGGTCGATGAGGCCGAGCGTATCACCAAAGCCCTGAGATGGGTTCCCTCCACGCTGTCCATACCCAAGGACGATGATGGACAGCCGGTGGCACCCGATGGCGGGATCCCCACCGATGACGAGGGACGAGAGGGGGCCGATTAGGTGGAATCGTCAGACCTCTCGGATATCTCGACGACGCTGATGGGTGCCCACCACGTGGCGATCAGCGGTCACATCAATCCGGATGGCGACTGTCTCGGCAGCGTTCTCGCGCTTGCCAGTGCCCTGCGCATCTGCGGGATTCGCGCCGACATGCTCCTGGCCGACGACGGCTTGCCGGAACTCTATGCCTTCATGCCGGGGTACCGGGGTTTTCGCCCGGCATCTGCCTATGACGGGCATCCCGACCTCTTCGTTGCACTGGACACCCCGACGCCAAAGCGCTTGGGGTGCTCCTTTCCCGTCATGCAACGGACCCCGGTGACGATCACCATCGACCATCATCCCGACATGCAGGACTATGCGGACCATTCCTATTGCGACGTGACCGCCGGTGCGGTGGGCATGATGGTGTGGGACCTCATCGAGTTGATGGGTGTCACGCCCACCCCGGCCATCGCGACGGCGTGCTTCACGGCGTTGATCACGGACACCGGGCGTTTTCAGTATCAGAACACCACGGTCTCGGCGTTCGAGCATGCGGCCCGCATGCAGGCTGCGGGTGCGGTTCCCTCGCAGATCTCGCGCGAGGTCTATCAGAATCGCAGCATCTCCTGCGTCGAGCTCGAGGCGCGCGCCATCGCGAACATCCACTTCGGCGACCAGGGCCGTCTCGTCTACTCGTGGGTAACCGAGCAGGACTTCGTCCAGACGGGCGCCACACGCGACGACGCCGAATCGCTTCCCGACATACTGCGCTCGCTGCGTGGCGTCGAGGTCGCCCTGCTCATGCGCGAAGAGGGTGGGACCATACGGGCAAGCATGCGTGCCAAGGGGGCTCGCGACGTGGGCGCGGTTGCTCGCGCCCTCGGGGGAGGTGGGCATGCCGCCGCCGCCGGGTTCACCTTCGTCGGTACGGTGGACGAGGCGATCGAAAGGGTCGTCCCCATGCTCTTCGTGGGCGCCACGGCCGATGCCGACACCACGGCGGCCAACCGATTTGTCGGTGCGACACCCACCCAGCTCTTTGCCGCCATCAACTCGAAGGACACCCTGGACGTACCGGCACCGCCGGATACCCCTGCCGACCCGGCAATCCCATCTGCCCCGTCGCCTGCGGCGACCACCCCCGTCTGCCCACGTCAGGTGCCGACCACCTCGCCGGCGTCCGACCGGAACGTGGAGCAGTCCTGATGAGGCGAGGTGCAACCGGCATCTCGGGGATCATCGCCATCGACAAGCCCTCGGGGCTCACGTCGCATGACGTGGTGGACCGCATCCGCACGGCGTGCGGTGAGCGTCGGGTGGGGCATGCGGGGACACTCGACCCTGCGGCAACGGGTCTGCTCATCGTATGCGTGGGGCCGGCGACGCGCCTGTCCCCGTATCTCGTCGGTCACGATAAGCGCTACGACGCCCGCATCTCCTTCGGTACGCGCACCACCACCGATGATGCCGAGGGAGAGGTCGTCTCGGAGGCCCCCGTCCCCCCCGAGGTACTCGACCCCGTCGAGGCGGCAGCCTACGTCGCCTCGCTGCCCAGGGAGTTCGAGCAGCTACCCCCCGCTTACAGCGCGATCAAGCAACAGGGCAGGAAGGCCTGCGACGTGGCGCGCGCCGGTGGCTCGATGGAGCTCTCGCCACGTACGGTGAGGATCCACGAGGCACTGCTCGATGCGGTGGGAGGCGATCGCACGCATCCCTACTGGGACATCTCTCTCAAGGTGTCGAAGGGGACGTACGTGCGCGCCATCGCACGGGATGTCGGCGAGTCGTACGGTAGCGCCGCACATCTCTCCCGACTGCGCCGTACGCAGAGCGGTGCGCTGAGCGTCTCGCAGGCGACTCCCCTCGACGAGCTGGTGGACGGTCATCTCCCGCACCTGCCCTTCTGCGATCCCGTCGTCGCGCTCGACCTGCCTCGCGTGGTGGTTGGGGGGTGTGCGGTGGAGGGCGTCTGCCAGGGGAAGCGCATCCCCGTGCCCCGTGAGTACCAGGCGCTGCCCGCTGGGTTGGTCTCCGTCACCAACGGGGCGCTTCTGCTTTCCGTTTCGCGCCTTGCGGATGGATACCTCACGCCCATGACCGTGATACCGGGAGGGGTTGTCGGATGCAGCCCGGCCTAGCGTCCACTCCAACCGCCACCGCGCAGGTCATCGGCTGGGCGCCCTCCATCGCGAACATCGGTGAGGCCGAATGCGCGATCGGGGTCTTTGACGGTGTCCATCTCGGTCATCGCTTTCTCATCGAGTCGATGTGCACCACCGCGCACCGGAAGGGCGTCCCCTCCGTCGTGGTCACGTTCGATCGCGACCCTGACGAGCTCTTCTGCGATGTGCATCCGCCCTGCAAGCTGCTGTCCAACGAGGATCGTCTCGACCTACTCGCCGAGGTGGGAGCGGATTACGTGCTCTCGATCCCCTTCGTACCCCAGTTGGCTCGGCTCAGCTACGACGAGTTCCTCGAGCAGGTGCTCGGGCGGTTCATGGTGGTTCGTGGCATCCACGTTGGGTATGACTTCAAATTGGGCGAGCACGCCGTGGGAACCGTCTCATCCCTTGCCGCCTGGGGGGCTGGGCACGACTGCGAGGTGCATGGGTACTCGCTTCTCACGGTAGCCCGCGAGCCGGTCACGGCCACGCGCGTCCGTGAGCTTCTCGCCGAGGGGGATGTCGAGACCGCGCTTCTCCTGCTCAATCGGCCGTTCTACATCAAGGGGTTGGTGGTCGAGGGGCGCCACGAGGGGACCGGCTTCGGATTCCCCACGGCCAACGTCCAGGTCCAGGTGCCATACGCATCGCTTCCCGACGGTGTCTATGCGGGGTACGCAGCCGTCGACGGGCAATGTCTCCCCGCCGCCATCAACGTCGGATACCCACCCACGTTCGAGGGTAGGCGGCACTTGGCACGGTTCGAACCTCATATCCTTTACTTCTCGGGCAACCTCTACGGGCGGGAATTGGCCGTGTCGTTCATCAAGCGTTTGCGTGGCCCCGTGAAGTTCCCTGATGTCGACTCCCTTATCGCCGCGGTGAATGGTAATATCGAATGGACGCGTGAGAACCTCGTGGCGGGACCTGCCGCCCCTCAGGGCTACCCGCTTTTCGTCAGGGGCACGGTGCTCACCGACCTTTGCACCGATGAGCGCGGGCAGGGGCGCTGATCGTGTGTGGGGTTCTTCCCTGTGGGTGGGAACGGCGGCTCATGATGGAGAGGGGGGTGCATGGCGCGTATCAGTGACGAGGACATCCAGGCCGTGCGCGAGGCGACCGACATCGTCGCGCTCGTTTCCGAGCGCGTCCAACTCAAGCCGCGCAGTCGCACCCAATGGGGTTGTTGCCCCTTCCACAGCGAAAGAACGCCTTCCTTCAAAGTCGACCCCGACCTTCAGACCTGGCACTGCTTCGGATGTGGCAAGGGGGGGGATGTCTTCGGGTTCCTGATGGAGGCGGAGGGCATGGACTTTCCCGATGCCGTGCGTGAGCTTGCCGAACGTGCGCACGTCGAGTTGTCGGAGCAGGATGGTGGGCGGCGCCTACCGCAGGGGTACCGCGAGCGCCTTAAGGCGATCATGAGATCCTCGGAGGATTTCTACCACTTCGCGCTGATGCGGAACCGGACGGACAAGGCCGCAGGGGCGCGGGCATACCTCTCCAACCGAGGCTTCAACGCAGAGGTCTGCCGTCGCTGGAACCTCGGTTTCGCACCGGGCAAGGGTGCGCTTACCCGCCATCTCTCCAAAGATGGGTTCGTGCGGGACGAGCTTCTCGCCTCGAACATGTGCCTGGCGGCTGATGGTGGCGTTGTGCGAGACCGCTTCTTCGAGCGGATCATGTTCCCCATCCACGACAAGGATGGCAACGCCATCGCGTTTGGCGGTAGGGTGATCGGGCCGACCCCACCCCATACCGGCAAGTACATCAACACAGCCGATACGCCCGTGTTCAAGAAGAAGTACAACCTCTTCGCCATCGACCGAGCCAAGGCCTCGATCACCACGACCGGCACGGCGGTGATCGTCGAAGGGTATACGGACGTCATCGCCCTCCACGAGGCGAACATCACCAACGTGGTCGCCACCCTGGGGACGGCGCTCACCCCCGAGCATCTGAGGCTCCTGCGGCGTTTCAGACCACGCCGCATCGTCTATCTCTTCGACGGCGACGACGCTGGTCAACGTGCCGCCGACAGGGCGGTCGAGTTCATCGATTACTCCGCCACCCTCGAGGCTGGTTCCGAGTACGTTGAACTGCTCGTCTCGATCATCCCCGGTGGCGCTGACCCCGCGGAGTACGTCGCCGTCGCGGGCAAGGAGGGCATGGAGCACGTCATCGCCTCCGCCTCGCCATTGATCCGGTTCGCCATCTACCGACGGCTGGGGGAGGCCGACCTCGTCCATGCCTCGCCCGAGGTGCGTACGCACGCCCTCAACGACATCGCCGTGCTGCTTGCCCCCATCAAGGGAACGCTGATGGCCGACGACTACGCCAACTACGTGGCAGATGCGTTGCTCACCAGCTACGACGTGGTCTCCAATGCCTTTGGCAAGGCCCGCCCCGCACCGCACCCGCATGCCGATGACGGACGCCAGGACGCGTCGGTGACCCGAAAGCTCCCTGACGGCTTTGCCAATCGGGGCGTCGGTGACGTGACGCCAGGCCCCAAGGAAGCGGGCGTCCCTTCGGACGTCGGGGCCGTGGCCGCTGCGGATGCCACCTCGCGCTTTGTTGCCGCGAAGGATTCCGTGGGCGACGCTGGGACGACATTGCCCACCCCGTCCGTGGACTCCGAGGCGCAGCAGACCGAGCGGGAGCTCCTTTCGCTCGTCGCAACACGACCTTCCTCGCTGCAGCGTCTCGACGATGCGTTCGCCCGGACGCCGTGGACCTCGGAGGAGGTCTCCGCCCGTGCGCGAGCGATGCTTGCCGAACCCGAGGGGGTCACGCCCGCTGCGCTGGTGGCTGACCTCGAGGCAGCGATACCGGGGTCGGCTTCGTATCTTTCGGCTGGCGCCATCGATCCCGAGCAACTAGGAGGGGTGAATGCGACCATTGCGACGTTTTTGAGGAGATTGCGCGAGATTGACCTGGAAAAACGGATACGCTACGCGAACTCAACCCTCAAGAGGGCTGCTTTGACGGGCGGGGAAGCGTATGATGAATTGTTCAAAAGCGTGGCGGAGCTGCAACGAGAACTCAGCGAATTGCGAAGACCATCATAACGGGTTCGATGCATCGCTGAAAGCCCATGTGGGCATCTGGCAACCGCCACCCCTGCCAACTTCATGAGACAAACATCGAAAGGACGAACGTGGCAGAAGAGAAGAGCGCTCAGACCGAAAAGCAAGACGCCATCGCCGCACAGTTCATGGTGCAACTTACCGCGTTGATAAGCCGGGGGAAGGAGTCAAACGGCACGATCTCACAGGACGACCTCCAGACCGTGATCGGGGACGCCGAGCTCGACGACGATCAGATCGAGGCCGCATATGACTACTTGCGGGATTCCGGAATCGACATCGAAGACGAGATCGACATCGCCGAGGATGACATCCCGCATGATCTGCCCGTCGATGAGCAGGACAAGGAGGACGACGACGTCCCGGTCGACGAGATAGAGGTCGACGACGAGAGCATCGTCGCTTCCCCGGTCGACGACGTGGTGGGCGATGACGACGGGGCCGAGGAGGGCGGCCTGATCGATGACATCCCGGAAGACGAGCTCAACGCCGCCGTCGAACAGGTCGACATCATACTTCCCAAGGTCTCCCGCTCCACGAAGAAGACCAAGAAGAAGCGTGTCGACAACTCATCGGTCACGATGCTGACCGGTGACCCGGTGCGGATGTACCTCAAGGAGATCGGCAAGGTACCCCTGCTCACCGCATCCGAGGAGATCGACCTCGCGATGAAGATCGAAGCGGGTCTCGCGGCGACGGCCGAGCTTGAGCGGGCCGAGGACGAGGGCATCACGATCGAACGTCGCGAACGCCGCCGTCTCACCCGTATCGAGCAGGTGGGCATCGATGCGAAGTCCCAGCTCATCGAGGCCAACCTGCGTCTGGTGGTCTCCATCGCCAAGCGCTACGTGGGTCGCGGCATGCTCTTCCTCGACCTTATCCAGGAGGGCAACCTCGGGCTGATCCGCGCGGTCGAGAAATTCGACTACACGAAGGGGTTCAAGTTCTCGACGTACGCCACTTGGTGGATACGGCAGGCCATCACCCGTGCCATCGCCGACCAGGCGCGCACCATCCGCATCCCGGTGCACATGGTGGAGACGATCAACAAGCTCGTTCGCATCCAGCGGCAGCTTCTGCAGGAGCTGGGGCGTGAGCCCACGCCAGAGGAGATCGGCGCGTGCATGGACATGAGCGCGGAG
Source organism: Coriobacteriia bacterium (assembly GCA_015655215.1). GTDB lineage: Bacteria > Actinomycetota > Coriobacteriia > Coriobacteriales > RUG033 > JAATFL01. Next base: position 61,365 of record JAATFL010000016.1, on the reverse strand, counting down.
CGCGTGCGTGAGATCAAGAAGATCTCGCAGGAGCCCGTCTCGCTCGAGACTCCCATCGGGGAGGAGGAGGATTCCCAGCTCGGCGACTTCATCGAGGACACCGATGCCGTCGTCCCGCCCGACGCCGCAAGCTTCCTGATGCTCCAAGAGCAGCTCGCGAAGGTGCTCGATGGGCTTGCCGAACGAGAGCGCAAGGTCATCGAGTTGCGCTTCGGTCTCACCGACGGGCATCCGCACACGCTCGAGGAGGTGGGGCGCGAGTTCGGGGTCACTCGGGAGCGCATCCGTCAGATCGAGAGCAAGACGCTCGCCAAACTGCGCCATCCATCTCGTTCGAGCAAGCTCAAGGGCTATCTCGACGAGTAAGGGCCGCGTGCTCGTCGCCCTGTGCCGATGATGGGCCTGTGGGCAAGACGTGGGATGTCTGATGTTTGTGCAGCTAGCGGGCCTGGACATCCGCTCAAGCGCAACGTCTTCGTGGATGCCGTTGACCGGAAGACCACCTACGAGTTTCAGCATGACGTGTGTTTGTTCTTGTCTTGTCCGAAGGTTGTCGTATAATACCCACTTGCGTCGTCGGACGGATTGCATGCCGACCGCATCGCGTCGTAAAATTCCTCGGTAGCTCAATGGCAGAGCATCCGACTGTTAATCGGAGGGTTGCTGGTTCGAGTCCAGCCCGGGGAGCCAAGATACAACACCGCCAGGTAGCCCTATGGGTGCCTGGCGGTTTCATATGCAGACCATCGTCGCTTCTACGGCGATCTCTCCGATCGGTTCGCCTGCACCTCGCCCGCAGTCCCTGCCTGTTGTCGAAAAGTTACGGTTAGTAAACATGTTCAAGGTTTTTTGGGATACGATAGGGCGATTCGAATTTCGACGGCGGAATGTCGAGGAATTGGAGGGTCCATGTCAAGCGAGACCATCATGCACATCCCCTTTGAATGCGGCGTCACCTGGGTCAAGGTGACTCGGCCCGACGTCCCACGTGCGGGTGCCTACCCGCTCATCGTCTTGCACGGCGGTCCCGGATTCTGCCATAACTACGTGGATAACCTCGCCGAGCTGGCCGATCGCACGGGTCGTGCCGTCGTGCTCTACGACCAGTATGGCTGCGGTAACTCGACGAAGCGTCCCGACGCCCCCGTCGGGTTTTGGACCCCCGAGCTGTTCGTGCGGGAGTTCTTCAACCTGCTCGACGCGTTCCAGACACGCTTTCCCGGTGAGTTCGAGACCTACCATCTGCTTGGCCAGTCGTGGGGTGGCATGCTCGGCAGCGAGATAGCCGTCACGCAACCCGTGGGCCTCGTCTCGCTCTCACTCTGCAACACGCTCGCCTCCATGGAGCGCTGGATAACCGCTGCGAACACCCTCCTCGCCGAACTGCCCGGTGACGTCCGGGACGCTCTGGCCCGTCATGAGGCCGACGGAACCTACGGCGACCCCGAGTACGTGTGGGCCACGAAGGTGTACGACACGCTTCACGTGCACCGAATGGCCGTCGAACCCAAGGAGTACGTGGACTCCGAAGCGGCCATCGCCGTCGACCCGACCGTCTACAACACGATGAACGGCCCCAACGAGTTCCATGTCATCGGGACGCTCAAGGATTGGACCATCGAGGACCGCATCTCCCTCATCCAGGCTTCCACCTTGGTGCTTGCCGGCGAGTTCGATGAGGCCACCCCTCTCTGCTGGCAGCCATTCGTCGACAAGATCAGCGACGTTCGATCGGTGGTCATGGAGGGCTGCAGCCATTGCTCGCATCTCGAGAAGCCGGAGGAGTTCTTCCGCATCGTCGGCCGTTTCCTTGCCGCACACGATGACCCAGCTACCGGTACGTGTCGATAGAGGTGCCGTCCCACGGCGGGCGGCGTGCAGTAGGGGATGTCCGTACGCGCGTACGGGTGGCTGTAAGCGTACAAACACGACAAGGAGAGAGCTATGACCGAGACTTCGCAAACGGGTGGTGCACCTCAGAGCAGGCAGGACGCCATCGAGGCGATGCAGGACCTGACGCCCTAGCAGCAGCTCAACAAGATGGGGTACAAGCAGGAACTCAATCGCTCCCTGACCTTTATGGACCTTCTCATCTACGGTCTGATCTTCATGGTGCCCATCGCGCCCTGGACCATCTTCGGCACGGTGTACAACCTCTCCAACGGCATGGTTCCGCTGGTATACCTCATCGGCATGGTGGCGATGGTGTTCACGGCCCTGTCGTATTCCCAGATGGCAAAGGCCATCCCCATGGCGGGATCCGTCTATAACTACGTGGGGAAGGGGCTGCATCCAACCCTCGGGTTCTTCGCTGGCTGGCTCATGCTGCTCGATTACCTGTTGGTCCCCACGCTGCTCTACGTCATGGCCGCGGTCTCGATGGCGGGAATCTTCCCCGGAACGCCGCAGTGGATGTGGGCGCTCATCTTCGTGGCGATAAACGTCATCATCAACATCAGGGGCGTCAGCTCGCTCAAGTGGATGAACCGCATCTTCCTCATCATGGAGCTCGTCTTCCTCGTGGTGCTCATCTACATCTTCGGGTCGGCCATCGTCACGGGCTCCGTTCCCGGTGCGGCCTGGTCCATCCAGCCCATCTGGGATCCCGAGGTGATGACCCCTGCCATGCTCGCCGCCGCACTTTCCGTCGCCGTGCTCAGCTTCCTTGGCTTCGACGGTATCTCCACGCTGGCCGAGGAGACGAAGGGCGGGCGTTCCACAGCCGGACGTGCCATGATCGTCGCGCTCGTCATCGTCGGGGTCCTGTTCATCATCCAGACATGGCTCGCCTGCATGGTTTCCGGTCCCTTCTCGGAGATCGTCGGCGACGACGCGGTCAACACCGCGTTCTTCGATGCCATTCGCAAGGCCTCGAGCTCCGGCGTCGTCACCGCGTTCTACATCTGCAACGTGCTTGCGGTGGGCATCGCCAACGCCATGGCCGCGCAGGCCGCCACCTCTCGCTTGCTCTACTCCATGGCTCGCGATAGGCAACTTCCCCATTTCCTGTGCAGCATCAACAAGAGGAAGGTCCCTGGCAACGCCATCTTGCTCGTGGGCGTCATTTCGGCGGTCCTCGTGCTGTTCTTCGTAGGTCAGCTCAACACGCTCTCGTCGATGGTGAACTTCGGCGCGTTGTCCGGCTTCATCCTCCTGCACATCTCCGTGATCTACTTCTACACGGTGAAGGAGAAGTCCAGGAGTTTCTTCCTGCACCTCATCTCACCTCTCATCGGTTTCGTCATCATCACCTACGTGCTCATCAACGCGGGGACGCCGGCGCACATCGCAGGTGGTATCTGGATTTTCGTGGGTCTCTGCATGTTCCTGTACTATCGGAAGAAGGGCATCTCCATCGAGATGGCCGATGAACCCGACGAGACGGACATCGAGTAGTCGGGTGCTTTCCGTCTCGTCAAGGTTCGAGCACATTCTCGTGGGAAGTCACCCGCGACGCGAAATCGCATAGGCAGAGGGCCTTCGTTTATCGTATGCTGATAGAGGCCACCTCAGCTGATTGGATGTGATCTCGTGTATGACGCCCTGGATTCCGACACCCTGTCCAACCCGGATGCCCTATCCGAACGCGAGCAGCTCTCGTACCTCATCGACGTGCTTTCCAAGGAGCGGGTCGTGCGTGGCGCGGTGATGAACCCCGAGATGCCCGAAACACTGGAGGGTGCCCGACGAGTCTATCAGGATCTCGTCAACACACGCCCTCCCGAGCCTGTCTCGGATGAGTACCTTGCCATCGAGGGAGCGTATCTGCGACGTCGTCTCAGGGAGCGTGGCGACGTGATCGCCACCGGGAACCTCGTACCCATCGGGTCACGGCCTCCCGATGACCGCACGTTTCTCATCCGCGGTGACATCACCCGCCTGGGCGCTGACACCATCGTGAACGCGGCGAACAACTCGTTGCTTGGCTGCTTCGTGCCAGGGCACTTCTGCATCGACAACGCGATTCACACTTACGCGGGGGTCCAGTTGCGTCTTTACTGCAGCGACCTGATGGAACGGCAGGGAGAGCGTGAGCATACCGGGTATGCCAAGATAACCCCCGCGTTCAACCTGCCTTCCACGTACGTGCTGCATACCGTGGGCCCTATCGTCGACGGTACCCCCACGAAGCTCTCCCGCACGACGCTGGCGCGTTGCTACACGTCGTGCCTGGACATCAGCCTGCAGCATGACGACATCCACGAGGTGGCGTTTTGCTGCATCTCGACCGGCGTGTTCGGCTTTCCCCGTCAAGAGGCGGCACAGATCGCCGTGGCGGCGGTGCGTGGTTGGCTCATCGACCACCCCGGAACGCTTCGCGTCATCTTCGATGTGTTCAAGGATGAGGACTACGCCATCTATCAGGGCATATTATGTGAAGCGACCTCCTAGGGTCGAACGTCACGGCAGGGCATCCACGACGTGGGGTCCGCTGCCGGGCACGTGATGCGATACGATGGAGAGGAAGCGTGAACCGCACCTTTCGAGAGGGGTTGCGAAAGCACGCATACGATGGTTGGCTGCTAGGGAGGAAACGATGGCAACGCGTGATGCTGGAATGACATGGGATGAGGCACTCGCACTTCTCAGAGAGCACAACGAGGACCCCTTCCATATCGAACATGGTGATACCGTCGGGAAGGCGATGCGGTACTTCGCCGAAGAGTACGACCCCGAGAACGTCGATTTCTGGGGTATCGCCGGCTTGCTGCACGATGTTGACTGGGAGGAATATCCGACGATCGAGGAGCACACCGTCGAGGGTGCTAGGATGATCAAGGCGGCAGGCGGCACCGACGAGCTCGTCCATGCGATCCAAACGCATAACTCGGATATGAACGCTCTCTGCCCAAAGCCCGAATCCCAGATGGAGAAGATCCTCTTCGCAACCGACGAGCTCACGGGGCTCATCGGTGCCGCGGTCGCCATGCGTCCCTCGCAAAGCGTGATGGACTTCAACGTCAAGTCGCTCAAGAAGAAGTTCAAGACGAAAGCCTTCGCCGCAGGGTGCTCTCGTGAGGTCATCTCCAGCGGGGCCGAGATGCTCGACTGGGACCTGGATGTGCTGTTCGACCGCGTCATCAAGGCGATGCAGTCGTTTGCCCCTGATAGGGACACGTTCCAGCTGTCGGAGTGAGTCGATGCGATCGCACGATCGCTTGCAGGTTGGAAGGCTGCGTCCGTGGCTCGAATCCACGGGCGCAGCCGTATCCTGATGGCACCACGTCATCATGCCGTGCGGCCCGAGGTGTCCGGGTGTCAGACGGTCTGTTTGGAGACGGTGTCATCCACCGAGCACGGGGACATCCCATCGCCTGAGAGCATATCGTCACCGACCGCATCGTAGCAGGCAAACATCCTCTCGACCTGCTCTGCGGGCCGAGGATGTGTGAGAAGGCTCACCACGGGGACGATGACGAGTCCTCCCACCATCGCCAGCGCCCCGGCGACGATGGAGGAGCCGAGGTAGCCCCACGCCATGTTGCTGACGGTGAGGGCGATTGCGAAGACGAAGCTCGCCCATACCGCTGCCGGCGTGGTCCGCTTCCAGTACAGGCCGTAGAGGAACGGAGCGAGGAACGCTCCGGCGAGGGCGCCCCATGAGATGCCCATGAGCTGGGCGATGAACGTGATGGAGGAGTTGTACTGCACCAATGCGATAAGGGCCGAGATGATGACGAAGACGACGAGCAGGCTGCGTATCCAATGCACCTGGCTCTTCTGCGACATGCCCTTGATGAGGTTGCCGTCGATGAAGTCGATGGTGAGGGTGGACGAGGAGGTGAGCACGAGCGAGGAGAGGGTCGACATCGAAGCGGAGAGCACGAGGATCACCACGAGGCCGATGAGCAGGTCGGGTAGCGTCGAGAGCATCGTGGGGATGATGGAGTCATATACGGGTACCCCTGCCCCTGAGGGCAGGAAGGATATCTGCGAGGCGTAGAGGCGCCCAAACCCGCCAAGGAAGTAGCTCCCACCGGCGACGACGATGGCGAAGACCGTCGAGATGATCGTGCCGATGCGGATGGAGCGGTCGTCCTTGATGGCATAGAACTTCTGAACCATCTGGGGAAGGCCCCACGTGCCAAAGGAGGTGAGGACGATGACGCTGAGCAACGCGAGGCCGTCGGGTCCGAAAAGCGAGGTGAAGACCCCTGTCGTCGCCGTGCCATCCGCACCGATCGACGCGAGGGATTGAACCGCCTGGGTGAGCCCACCGTTTGAGACAAGCACGGCACCGATGACCGCGATGATGCCGAGGAGCATGATGATGCCCTGGAACGCGTCGTTGAGTGCGGTGGCCATGTATCCTCCGAGCACGACGTAGACGCAGGTGACGATGGCCATGCCGATGATGCACACGCTGTACGGCATTCCAAACGCCATCTCGAAGAGGCGAGAGAGCCCGTTGTACACCGATGCGGTGTAGGGGATGAGGAAGACGAAGACGATGAGCGCGGCGGTGATACGAAGCGGCCGGCTGTCAAACCGCTTGCCGAAGAACTCGGGCATCGTCTTGGCGTCGAGCGCCTGCGTCATGCGGCGCGTACGACGTCCGAGGACCACCCAGGCTAGAAGGCTTCCGAGAAGGGCGTTCCCAACGCCGATCCACGTCGACGACAACCCGAACCTCCATCCGAACTGCCCGGCGTATCCGACGAAGATCACCGCCGAGAAGTACGTCGTCCCGTAGGCGAACGCCGAGAGCCAGGGTCCCACGCTGCGACCACCGAGCACGAAGTCCGTGACGTTGCCTGCGTGGTGCCGGGCATACAACCCGATGGCCACCGTCACGCAGATGAACAGTACGATCATGGCAATCTTGACGGCCATACCTTGCCCCTCCTTCGCTGTGCGGGAGTTCCTGGAACATCCCGGCGGTCGAGGGCACAAAAAAGCCCCCTGCCAATGTTGTCAGAGGGCGAACCCCAGGGGCGGGTATCCGCGGTACCACCTCTTTTCATCGTCACCTCACGGTGGCGACCTTTGGGCTGCAACCTTCGACGGTTAGAGTCCGTACGCGGTAACGGGCGTTCCCGTCGCAGCCTACTCGGCACGAATGCCTTTGGGTGCGCAGCTCCCGGGGTGTAATTCGGCACGTGCGGTCGAAAGTCCATCTTGCACCAACCGATGGCTCTCTGTGCTCTCGTCCGCTGCCTACTGGATCCCGTTCCCTGCCTTTGATAGGCGTATTTGAGCATGGAGTCACCCGCACGTCAAGTCGTAATACGTGTGAGTGGGTGCAAATGGACCAGGAACTCCATGCGGGTCGCATCGGTGGGTCCCGGGGCCTATCCACGTGCCCGTCGGTGCAAGGGCATGGGAGGTCGCCCCTCGACGGGGCCTTGCGCGGCAGTTTCGGGGAGATGGGCTCCTTCACATCCCATCGATGCGATAGTCGTCGTCCCATTCGCCGTTCGCCATCGGTCATCCCCTGTCCGAGGGAAGGTCATATAATGGCACGGTAGTTAAAACCTACCATGCCTCTAGGAGAACATGACCATGAATGAGTCTGCCGCATCCGGGACCCGTACGCCTACCACCCACAGGGCATATCGTTGGACATCCTCTGATGGGTGGAGCATGCGGGATGAACTGGTCACCTCCGAGAAGGCGGTCACCGTTTACATCAACGGCTCCGAGTTCGCCACCATCGTCTGCTCTCCCTGGGATCTTGACTACATGGTGATCGGGTTTCTCCGCTCGGAAGGCATCCTCCGTGGCGAGTCGAAGCCGGACGTCCCCGTCATCGACTACGAGAAGGGGACGGTGCATGTCACCGTCGAGGGTTATGAGGAGAGCTTGGCGGGAAAGGTGTTCCTCAAACGCTACATCAACTCCTGCTGTGGCCGCAGCCGCGCCTCGTTCTACTACTCCACCGATGCGATGCTCTGCAGGACAGTGACCTCCACGGCGCGTATCGAGGCTCGAACCGCCGTCCTGCTCATGAACACCCTCATGAGGAAATCCGACGTGTTCAGGCAAACGGGGGGCGTTCATGTCGCCCTGCTGGCACAGGGCGACAGGGTGCTGGCCTTCCACGAGGACATCGGGCGCAACAACGTCCTCGATCGCATCATGGGGCAATGCCTCCTCGATGGTATCGATCCCGATGGCAAGACCGTCGCCTTTAGCGGGCGCATCTCCTCGGAGATCGTGTTGAAGATCTCGAAGATGCGCATCCCCATCCTCATCGCCCGCTCCGCACCCACCGACCTCGCCCTTGAGCTTGCGGATGAGCTCGGGATAACGATCATGGGGTTCACTCGCGGAAACAGGCTCAACCTCTACACCCACGTGGAACGGATGGAGGGTCTTCCCGATGGCATCCGATAGCCCACTCTACCTCGACAACGCCGCGACCTCGTTTCCCAAGCCAGAAGGCGTCTATGCCGCCGTGGATGATGCGATGCGACGCAGCGGTGCGAATCCCGGTCGTGGGTCGCACGCGCTCGCGCGCGCAGCCGATGAGATCGTGCTGCGCGCGCGAGCGAACGTAGCGCGCCTCCTTTCTGCAGGAAAGGACACCGACACCATCTTCACCTACAGTTGCACCGACGGGTTGAACCTCGTTCTGAAGTCCCTCGCCGGCCGTGGGCACCGGGCGGTCATCGGGCCATTCGAACACAACGCGGTCTATCGACCCCTCTACGCCCTGCAGACCCGCGGTCTCGAGCTTGCGGTCGCAAGGGCGACACCTGACGGGCGAATCGACCTCGACGACTTCGCCGCACGATGTGCACAGGGCGTCGACTTCGCGGTCGTGGCGCATGCATCGAACGTGACGGGGGCCCGCAGCCCCGTCCCGGAGATAGCCCGTATCGTTCATCGTTGCGGCGGCATACTCGTCGTCGATGGGGCGCAGAGTGCCGGACACATCCCCATCGACCTGCAGGAACTGGGCGCTGACATCTTCGTTTGCCCTGGCCACAAGGGACTTCTGGGGCCTATGGGTACGGGGATCGTCATCGTGCCGCGCACCATACCGCTCGACCCATTGCGCGCAGGGGGGACCGGCGTGCATTCCGAGGACCCCGACATGCCCCTCGAGCCGACCTGTCGCCTCGAAGCCGGTACGCACAACCTGCCTGGCATCGCCGGTCTCTCCGCCGGTATCGACTGGCTCTCCGAGGTGGGGGTGGAACGTGTCGCGGCCCACGAGCGCGCGTGTGCCGCGCGGCTCATCGAGGGACTCGCGACGATCGATGGCGTGCGTGTTCTCTCGGATGCCGCGTGCGGCACCGGTATCGTCTCGTTCACCATGGACGGGCTCACCTCCGAGGAGGTGGGCAACTTCCTCGACCAGGCATACGGTATCTACACGAGGTCAGGTCTGCACTGTGCACCCTTGGCCCACCGGGCCCTCGGCACCTTCCCCGAGGGGACGGTGCGGGCGAGCGTGGGGTGGAGCAACTCCGAGGAGGATGTGGCACGGTTGGTCTCGGCCGTCCGAGAGATACGGGGGAACTTCGGATAGGGGATCGTGCCAGGGGTATGGTAGCAGGGTACGTTCACCCCTCCGTCGGCATCCCACCCCTCAGACGAGTGGGGAGTGCCGTGAAATGCAGGAGCCCGTTTGCCGTGGTACCATGGCAAACGCCATGTTACCCGACCCTGTCGGTTGGTCGGGTGCCTGCATCGGCATATGTCCGTGAGCACGTTTCGGATTCACCCCATGGTCCTTTGGGCACATGGTCTAAGGGAACGGACACGTCGATACCTACGGTCCTCATCGGAAAGGAACGTTGCCAGATGCCCAGAGAGGACATCCTTCCCGTATTGCTCGGTGGCGATATCGGAATCTATGCGCTCGGTCGTTCATTCTACGAGGCGTATGGGGTGAAATCGGTTTGCATCGCCCCGGCCCCCATCGCCGCCATCGTCGACTCATCCCTTTTCTCGGTATCCCACGTCGCCGACGGCGACGACGATGGGCTGATCGTCGAGGCGGTGAGCAAGGTGGCTTCGGATAATCCTGGCCGTACGGTCATCCTGATGAGCAACACGGACCGCCAGATATTCCAGCTGGCCCGCATCGCGGTGGACCTGCCCGGCGGCATCATCATGCCGATCCCCCCGGCCGCACTCATCGAGCAGGTGTCGAACAAGGTCGAGTTCGCCAAGCTCTGCGGGCGCTACGGGGCCCCCACCCCCCAGACGGAGGTCGTCGAACTGGCGGGCGACGCCCCCATCCCGCCCACGACGATGCCGTTTCCCGTGATCGCGAAGCCGGCGGTCTCCGCCCAGTACCAGGCCATGCTCTCCCGGGGGATGAAGAAGGTGTGGTACGTCACCACCCAGGCCGAGCTCGATGACGTGTGGCGCAAGCTGCGCGAGGCGGGGTTCTCGGGAACCTTCGTGGTCCAAGAGCTTATCTCCGGTGATGACACCCAGATGCACTCGATCACGGCATACGTCGACCGGACAGGCAAGGTCTCGATGCTCGCATCGGCTCACGTGCTGCTCGAGGACCACTCGCCCACGATGCTGGGCAACCCGGTGGCGATGATCGTGCAACCCTGCGAGGAGATCGCGGATCAGGCGACGAGGTTGCTCGAGGGGACCGGATACCGCGGCTTCGCCAACTTCGACGTCAAGGTGGACCCCAAGACGGGCCTCGCCCTCCTGCTCGAGGTGAATCCACGTATCGGGCGCAACTCGTACTATTGCACGGCGGGTGGGGCCAATCCGGCGAAGGCGGTGGTGGAGGACCTCGTCGACGCCGCACCTCACCGACTCGTGGTTGCCGGGTCCGAGGTCCTGTACACGCTGGTCCCGGTAAGACTGCTGCGTCGGTACGTGTGCGCCGCCCCGCTTCTCGCCCGGGTCGAGCGGCTCGTCTCCCAGGGACGCGTGGTGAACCCCCAACTCACCTCGGACGACAGCGGGCCCATACGCCGTCTCAAGGTCTGGCTCACGACCATGAACCAATATCGTAAATTCGACCGGTACTATCCAAGACCCACCAAAACCTCGTTCTAGGTCGCAGGGACAGTCGGACCCCCGAGCCCCATATGGGGAAGTGGATGGTGGAGCATGCGGGAAGGGGGTGCACCGTGGACCATGCGATACGACATGTCACCATCGTGGGCATGGGCGCGCTGGGCCTACTCCTCGCCGATGCCATCCAACGTAACCTCGGGCACATGGCCGTCGACTTCCTCGTGGACGACGAACGGTTCGAGCGCTATCGGAAGCGCACGTCCACCGTCAACGGGCAATCTCGCAAGTTCACGTGCACCAACGCCATCGACACCCACCCCGCGGACCTCGTCATCATCGCCGTCAAGGAGCGTGGACTTGCATCGGCACTCGACGAGATGGCACGGTGCGTGGACTCGCACACCATCATCATCTCGGTGATGAACGGCATCGTGAGCGAACAGACCATCGCCTCGCGCTATGGCGAGCGAAACGTGATCGCCTGCGTCGCCCAGGGAATGGATGCGATGCATGTCGATGGAGCCCTCACGTATTCGCATCCGGGGATGGTTCGCTTCGGCTCACGTGTCCCCGAACAGGACGTGCTCGTCGATGGCCTTGCGGACTTCTTCGGGCGTGCGGGCATCCCCTTCGCGATCGACGAGGACATCACCCATCGGATATGGGCGAAGTTCATGATGAACGTGGGGATCAACCAGGTGTGTCTCGCCTACGGGGCCACCTATGGCGAGGCGTTGGCCCCGGGGCCCGTCAACGAGCGGATGCGTGGTGCCATGGGCGAGGTCATCGGCGTGGCGGCGGCCGAAGGGGTCGTGCTCACCCGCGAAGACCTCGACGCCGATATCGACGTGCTCGCCACGCTCGACCCCATGGGACGTCCCTCGATGGGGCAGGACGGTCTCGCGCGACGCCCCAGCGAGGTGGAACTCTTCTCCGGCACGATGATCCGCCTTGCCGAGAGGCACGGGATGGACGTGCCCCAGAACCGCTGGCTCCACGACCGCATAGGGAAGATCGAGGCCGCCTACTGACCGATGACGTGCTCTTCGGGCTCGTCATCCCATCGGAACCGTTTCGGGAGACGTTCCATGGGAGGGTCTCTCTCCGTCTTCCGACGACCTCGATGGCGGTCGTCTATCGGTCGCTGAGGTCGATCTCATCGCCAGGGAGCAGCACGAGCTTCCCGGGCACGTCGAACGCTGCCGCCACCTCCGGTCCGAAAAGCTCTCCGGGCTTGGTGTGGACGGGGATCGAGTGCGTCGCCCCGATGGTCAGGGCGCACTGCGATGCCTCGTGCACATCCATGTTGAAGATGCCGTCGCAGGGGATCAGGGCGTAATCGAGGTGCTCGCGGGCGAGCGTGTCGGCCATGTACGAGGTCGTCGAGGTGTCACCCGCCGCGTAGATGCGCACGTCATCCACCACGAGGACGAATCCCACGCACTCGTCGGGAGGATGGCTGTCGTTATAGGCGGGCACGGCGCGGTACGCATACCCTGCCACGCAGCCGCCTCGGTAGACGCCATGGCTCAGCACGTCAGCCGCGCGCACCACCTTGGCATCGGGTGCCAAGGTGACGAGTTCGAGCTTGTTGTGATCATAGTGCTCATGCGTGATGAGGACGAGGTCCGCGGGAGGATCGTATCCGGTCCCCGCATACGGGTCGACGTATGCGACGGCGCCGGATACGGCGGTGATGCGATAGCTGCCATGTCCCTGATAGAGGAGCTTTGCCATGAAGGGCCTCCTTCGCCGACGCATCGCACATGGTCACCGCGATGTCGATCCATTGTACAAGCTTCGAGTTGTCCGGTGCGATGGCGAGGCGGCTTCCGTGGTCGAGACGATGGGACCGTCATCTCTCCCGCAGGCGCGGCATCGAGGGGAGACTACGCGCGTCTGAGCCAATGTTGCACCGTGCGTGCTGCCTTCAGCGAGCCGTAGAGCACGGGTCGTATGGCGATATCCCTATCCGGCGCCACGGGGGTCACCTCCTTGGCGAACTTGGTCTTGAAGACGTTGAGTCCGTTGAGCGTGGGCGAGAAGGGCGAGCCGATGGCCATGAGGTCGTAGCTGGTGCATCCGGCTTCGCCAAGGCTGGTGCACTCGTAGAGCATGAGCGTGTCTGCGGCATGTCGACGCATGGCATCGGTCGACAATGCGGCGTAATAGCGTGTCGCGACCGTGCCTGATATCGTCGCGAGCGTCCAGCAGACCACGTCCCCATCGACCCGACCGGCGAATATGCGGCAATGACGAGTCCCTAGGGCATTGACCATCGCCTCGTAATGCGAGAGTGGATGGGGGACGAACCCATCGCGCTTCGCGGTGTCCTCCATGACCTGATAGTACTCGGAAAACGAGACGAGGGCCCTCTCGGTCTCGTCTGCGCAGGTGAGACCCGATTCCCGAATCGCCTTGCGCACGTCACGTCGTCCACGCGTCTTCATGCGCGAGAGGATGTCCTCGGGGGTGCCCGTCAAGTCGACGATGACGGTGGTGTCATAGGGGATGGTGGTCAAGACCTGCGTCGACGAAGGGGTTTCGGCCATCAGGGCAAGCCGCGCGAAGACGATCCTCGAGTCGCGTCCACGCACCATCGTGCTGAGTGCTCTGCAGAACTCCTCTTCCTCGCCGGGCGTGGGGGGTGCGAGCCAAACGGGTGCATGATGTGCCCAGAGAAAATCGAAGCCATGCGTCGAATTGCGGGTGAGGGAGATGAGCGCGACGAGCACGTCGTCACGTTTGACCAGAAAGGCTCCCCATGGCTCTCGGCCATCGATCTCCTCGTCATAAGCGGCCCATGCGGCCGTCTGTTCGATAGGAAGGTCGATGTTGCACCGAGCGGCTTCCATCTCCATGCGCGTCAGGTCAACCGGGTGAAACGTCAGCATGCAATGACTCCTTAGGTCTTTGGTCGGTACCTCGGTGGGCTTCGGAAGCATAACCCATGAACATGCGGGTGATCTGAAACCCCGAGATGGTATCCGGCATTCGAATGCGGGGGGGCTTCATGCCCTCCCCGCGCAAGAGGTACCCTGCCATTCGCCGTCACGAGGATGGATCCAATCATACCATCGACAGGGGTGGGGAAGTGGGACTATGCTGCTGCAGGAACGTCACAGAGGGATGGCGGTGCATTTCCCGGCATGCGACAGGAGGAACCCATGAGACGCTATGCGTTCATCAACGCGAACCTACTCGACGGTACGGATGACATGCACGTCAAGCACGATTCGACGGTACTCGTGGAGGGCGACAGGATCGTCGGGATATCACAGGGCGTCACCGGGGTGCCCCGTGGCTACCGCAAGATCGACTTGACCGGCTCGTACCTTCTCCCCGGACTCGTCAACATGCACGTGCACCTCGCCGGTACGGGCGAACCGAAGGAGAAGCCCGGTGATGTGGCCAAGACGGTGAAGCGCATCACCGGTACGGCCATCGGCCGCGCGTTCCTGCACAGGCTCGTCAAGGGAAGCGTGCGCAACCAGCTGTACTCGGGGGTGACGACGCTGCGCAGCGTGGGGGAGGTGGGCCTTGGCGACCTGTACGTGCGCAACCTCGTCAACCACGGCAAGGCCATCGGCCCGCGCATGCTCGTCGCGGGTGACGGTGTGACGCCACCGAACGGGCATGCCGCCAACATCATGGCCAAGGTATGCGAGACTCCCGACGACGCGGTCGCACTCGTCGACGACATGGCGGCTGCGGGTGTCGACCTCATCAAGCTGTTCATAACCGGCGGCGTCTATGACGCGACCGTCAAGGGCGAGCCGGGCGTGGTGCGCATGTCCCAGGAGATGGCCGATGCCGCGACCGCCGAGGCGCGTGCCAAGGGCCTACCCACTGCCGCGCACGTGGAGAGCACCGAGGGCGTTCGCATGGCACTCAAGGCGGGTGTCAACACGATTGAGCACGGCGCCCACCTCGACGACGAGATCATCGCCCTCTTCAAGGAGAAGGGTTCGTCCCTCACCACGACCCTCTCTGCCGGGATGCCGATGGCAAAGCTCCCACCGGAGGTCACCAAGACCTCCGACATCGTCCGTTTCAACGCGAACGTCGTCTTCGACGGCATCGCCGAGGCATCCAAGCAAGCCCTTGTCGCCGGTATCCCGGTTGGTCTGGGCACCGATTCGGCCTGTCCGTTCATCTCGCAGTACGACATGTGGCGCGAGGTGGTCAGCTTCGCCCGCTACGTGGGCGTCTCGAACGCCTTCGCCCTTCATACCGCCACGCAGGTCAACGCACGGCTCCTGGGGGTGGGCGAGGTGACCGGCTCCATCGAGTTGGGCAAGTGTGCCGACATGATCGTGGTGGACGAGAATCCGCTCGACAACCTGGGGGCGCTCGCCACGGTGCGCACCGTGATGGCGCGCGGTACCCTGTTCGAGCATCCCTCCGTGCGGCATGTCGCGAAGATCGACGAGCAGCTGGAGACGATCTTCTAGGAATCTCGGGTTCGCGCATCTGCCATCCAACCGTCGGACGCCCGCCTCCGACGCGTTCCCATGAGAGGCTGAACCTCCGTGTCAGCAAGCGCCCATCCCGCATGGCGTCGAGACGTCCGCTCGGTGCGGAGTCCTCATCCAGATCGCGATGAACCCCCTCATCGATGCGTCCGTGTCGGGCACGCTCCTCGCGGCGAGCGCGAGCCCCGTCGTGGTGTCGTCGTTCACCATGACCCAGCAGATGGGCGGCGATGCCGAACTCATGCCGGTCTCTTGTCGTGAGGTCGTCCGGTATGCGGACATCGTGTGGTGGAGGGGAGTGGCATGAGGGTGCTGACCTGGTTCGCGCGCGTCGTCGTCGCCGTCGTCTTTCTCGTCAACATGCAGTGCGCGGTGTCGTTCATCGTCGACCCGAGTCCATATATGGCAGGCTTCGAGCTCTCCGGTGCGGCGGGTCGTGTCGCGGTACGCGGTCTCGGCATCGCTTTCCTCATGTGGAACGCCACGTATCCGCTCGTCGTGGTCTCGCCCGTGCGACAGCGGGTGCTCTTCGGGGTGGTCATCGTGCAGCAGCTCATCGGATTCGTCGGAGAGATATGGCTTGCGACCACCATCGGAACCGGGCATGCCGTGCTGCAGGCGAGCATCGGCCGCTTCGCCCTGTTCGACGGGGCGGGGTTGTTGCTGATGCTCATCGCGTTCCTGCTGACCGCCCATGCGGGTGGGTCCGCTCCCGAGTGAGGGCGATCCATCCCAACGCGCGCGGGTGGGGGGTGCTGGAGTTGACGAGTGGCCGCCCGGCGCATCCGGCGCGCGCATTCGCGTTCTCACCGTTGCCGTTGCCCTGCGCGGTGGGTAGGCTGGCAGATGCGTGCAAGGCACCCGAGAGGGTGTGCGGCGCTGATGAGGACGAGTAGGTCGGCGATACCCCTCCAAGCGAGCGGGGTTGGTGAAAGCCCGCAGGCGGAACCGGTCGAACATCACCTCTGAGCCTTGGACCCAACGCACGGGGTGGGGGAGTGCGGTCCCATTGCGTGTCAGTAGACTCCAACCGGCGGCTTCGGTTATCGGGCCAACCGAGTGGCGTCGCCCGGGGCGGCGTTCGCATCGAACCGTCGTGTCATGACACGGGAGATGTCGGACCATCCCATGGGTCGCAAGCTGGGTGGTACCGCGGAGGGCCTCTCCCCACGAGACGCGCTTCGTCCCGGCACACAGGGGGCGATAGGCGTTTTGTGTCCACGTACCGTACGTGGACATGCGAGAGGAGCACCATGGGAAACGCGTACAAGAGCACGATGAACCTACCTCGAACCACCTTCCCGATGAGGGCGGGTCTGGCACAAAGCGAGCCAAAGCGCCTCAAGGCGTGGGCCGACAGCAATATCTACCAGCGTGTTCTCGACAAGAACCGCGACAACGAGCCCTTCATCCTCCACGACGGACCCCCTTATGCCAACGGCCCCATCCACATCGGGCACGCCTTCAACAAGATCCTCAAGGACCTCATCCTGCGCTATCGCTCGCAGAGGGGTTTCTACACGCCCTACGTACCGGGCTGGGATTGCCATGGCCAGCCCATCGAGCACATGGTGGAGGAGATGCTCGGCAAGGAGAAGATGGCCAAGATCGACCAGGTGACGCTTCGTCGCCTATGCCGTGAATGGGCCGACAGGTACATCGACGTGCAGCGCGCCGGCTTCATGCGTCTCGGCGTCCGTGGCGAATGGTACAACCCCTACCTCACCTACTTGCCCGAATACGAAGCCGGGAACGTCAAGGTATTCAAGAAGATGTACCTCGACGGTCAGATCTACCGTGGACGCAAGCCGGTGCATTGGTGCTCACACTGCCACACCGCCGAGTCCGAAGCCGAGATCGAATACTCCGACGAGATCTCCCCGTCGCTCTACGTGGCCTTCGACATGGTGGACGCCGATAGACCCGCTCCCTTCGCCGATGCGCTCGCCGCCGATGTCGCCGCCGGTGCGCAGACCCCCACGCCGCTCCGCTTGGCCATCTGGACGACGACGCCGTGGACGCTGCCGGCCAACACGGCCGTCTCGCTCAAGCCCGATGCCGCCTACGTGGTCGTGCGAGCGGCCGGACAGGCGCTCATCATGGCCGAGGACCTTGTCGAGCAGGTGGCCGAGGCCGTCGGGTGGGACGATTACGCGGTGCTTCTCGGCAGCGATGGCGAGCCGGTGCGCATGACGGGCAACGACCTGCTCGGCGTCCGCTACCACCTGCCGATCTTCCCCGAGGAGACCGGCCGCATCATCGTGGGCGACCACGTCACGCTCGACACCGGCACCGGGGGCGTGCACACGGCGCCGGGCCATGGTCTCGACGACTACGTCGTTGCCCAGCGTTTCGACGTCCCCACCAAGATGCCCGTCGACGACGACGGCGTCTTCACGAGCGAAGGCGGCCCCTGGGCCGGACAGGACGCCGTGGCGTCCAACCCGGCCATCATCTCCTGGCTCGACGAGCATGGCCTCCTGCTGGCTGCCGGTCAGATCTCACATAGCTATCCGCATTGTTGGCGCTGCCACCAGCCGGTGATCTTCCGTGCCACCGACCAGTGGTTCGTCTCCATGGATGGCAAGGGTCTGCGCACGATGGCCCTCGACGCGATCGACAACCAGGTGACCTGGTATCCCACCCGCTCGCGCAACCGCATCGAGGCCATGGTATCCGAGCGACCCGACTGGTGCATCTCGCGCCAGCGTTCGTGGGGCGTTCCCATCCCCGTGTTCCACTGCGAGGATTGCAGCGGTCTCGTGGCCACGGAGGATTCGTTCGACGCGGTCATCCACCTCTTCGCCACCGAGGGGGCCGACGCCTGGTTCAGCAAGGTGCCATCGGAGTATCTGCCCGCAAGCGTGGTCTGCCCCACGTGCGGTGGCCGACATCTCACCCCCGACCACGACATCCTCGACGTCTGGTGGGAAAGCGGCGTCTCGCACACATCCGTGCTCGAGGCGCGCGACTACCTTCGGCGCCCCGCAGACCTCTACCTTGAGGGTTCGGACCAGCATCGTGGGTGGTTTCAGAGTTCGCTGCTCACCAGCGTGGGGGTCTATGGGATCCCTCCGTACAAGGCGGTCGTGAGCTGCGGTTTCACCGTCGACGAACAGGGTCGCAAGATGAGCAAGTCGCTTGGCAACGGCATCGACCCCGCCGAGGTGACGGAGAGGTTCGGAGCCGACGTGCTGCGCCTGTGGGCCTTCTCGATCGATCACTCGCAGGACGTATCCGTCTCGGATGGCATCCTTTCGCACACGGCGGACGTGTACCGCCGCATCCGCAACACGTATCGTTTCCTGCTCGGGAACCTCTATGACTTCGACATGGCCGTGGACGCGGTGTCATGGGAGGAGATGGGGGAGTTCGACCGTTGGGCGCTGGCGCGGGTGAAGCAACTGGCAAAGCAGGTCACCGACGAGTACGAGGCCTACAACTTCCATACGGCCTACCGGGACATCGTCGACTACGTCGTCGGCGACCTGTCGGCCGTCTACCTCGACGCGCTCAAGGACCGTCTCTACTCGGAGGGACCTTCGTCGCACATCCGTCGCAGTGCGCAGACGGTGCTCGCCAACGTCCTCGACGTGCTCGTACGGGTCCTCGCGCCCGTACTCGTGTTCACCACCGATGAGGTCTGGGGCTCGATGCCCTCCTCGATGAAGCCCGCCGAGGTCGATTCCGTGCAACTGGCCGGATGGCCCGTCGCATCCGACTTCGTCCCGCACGTGGACCCTTCGGCCGGAGCCGACGTCCTCGCGCGATACGCCACCGTGCTCTCCGTGCGCGAGAGCGTCACGAAGGCGCTCGAGAAAGCGCGCAACGACGGTCGCATCGGAAAGTCGCAGGAGGCGCGCATCGTCATCATGGCGGGCAAGGACGTGGCACGCGTCCTGGGGTCCTGCGGCCATGAGGCCCTCTCCGAGATACTCATCGTCAACGACATCGCCATCGAGGCTGTCGATGACCTGACGGAGACGCAGGTACGTGTCGAGAGGGCGGAGGGCGAGGTATGTCCTCGCTGCTGGAACATTCGCACGCTGGGCAAAAACTCGCACCACCCAGGTCTCTGCGAGCGGTGCGCCGCGGTCATGGACGAACTCGGGGTGACCGACCCGGCGTAGCGCCGTCGCGAAGGGCCGACGCGTCGTCGTTTCCACGTCGCTCGGCCGGCATACGTCAGTGCACACGAGGAGAAGAGGGCACGTGGAGGACATGCACGCTCAAGGCGATGGACGCGTACAAGAGGTCGGCAAGGGCAGGCGACACACGTCCACGCCGCTTTCGACCAAGGCTGCCTGTGGGCTCTTCGCCGCCGTAGTCATCGCCATCATCGCGTTCGACCAGGTGACGAAGGCCCTGGTACGGGCGAACTTCGCCCATGCGGGCGACTCCGTCGTCGTGATCCCCGGCCTCTTCGACTTCCAGCTGGTGCACAACATGGGCGCCGCGTTTGGCGTCCTTTCCGGCCACCAAGCCTACTTCATCGCCATGGCCGCGGTGATATCGTGCCTCATCATCGCCTATCTCGTCATGTCTCATCACCATTCGGCGTTCGAGACGGTCACCTTGGCGCTCATCGTGTCGGGCGCCATCGGCAACGTGATCGACCGTATCGCACGTGGCTACGTGACCGACTTCATCGCCACGACGTTCATCGACTTCCCCGTCTTCAACGTCGCCGATTGCGCCATAACCGTCGGATGCGTCCTGTTCGTGCTTGCGTTCGTCCTGGGGAACCGGCCTGCGGCCGGGGAGATGGTCGATAGGCCGACAGGTGCCACGGGCACGCGTCGGCCCCACGATGCCACCCATGGGGATACGGGCGACACCCGATGAGCGACGGGTCCGAATATCGGGTCTCGTCCGCTGAGCAGGGCGTGCGACTCGACGTGTTCGCGGCAGGTCTGCCGGGTATCGGAAGCCGTTCGGAGGCGGTCCGGCTCATCGAGGCCGGTGAGGTGTTGCTCAACGGGGCATCCACCGCCAAGAAGCGCATCGTCCTCGCCGGCGATCTCGTCTCGTATGTCCCACCGGTGATCAAGGAGGACGCATCCACCTTGGTACCACAGTACATCCCGCTCGACATCCGCTTCGAGGACGAGCACCTCATGGTGCTCTCCAAGCAGGCCGACCTCGTGTGCCATCCCTCGCCTGGACATGAATCGGGCACGCTCGCGAACGCCTTGCTCGCACACTGCGGGGCCGACCACCTCGGGATGCTGCAGGGCGAGGACCGCCCTGGCATCGTGCACCGGCTGGACCGGGACACGACGGGGCTCATGCTCGCCGCCAAGAGCGATGCGGTGCAGGCGTCGCTACAGGACGCCATTCGCATGCGCGTGGTCGATCGGCGCTATCTCACGCTCGTCCATGGGTACGTCGCACCCGATACCGGACTTATCGACGCTCCCATCGCCCGTGACGTGCGCGACCGCTTGCGCATGGCCGTCTCGGACGAGACGGGCGCGCGCAGCTCCGTGACGACGTTCACGGTGCTCGAGCGATTCGAGGCGGGCCGCTTCGACGACGGATACACGCTCATCGAGTGCAAGCTCTACACGGGACGGACCCATCAGATACGCGTGCACATGGCCTACATCAACCATCCGTGCGTGGGTGACCCCCTCTATGGCATCGGCACTCGCGGCGGACGCCCCGACCTGCGATGCGAGATGGGTCTCGACCGGCAGTTCCTGCACTCCTACCGTCTCGAGTTCGACCATCCCGTCACCGGCGAGCACCTCGCCTTCATCGACCCCTTGCCCGACGATCTCGCCAGGCCGCTTGCGGCGCTCGCGCCATCCTCCATGGGGCGTACGGTGGCGGGCGTCCGCATCCTCGAGGAGTTGGCTGCCGCGGGCGAACAGGATTGAGGGCGCGATCCACGGGCCAGCCTTGCGGCGACCGCATCGCTTCTGTCGCGTCCGGCGTCGCCGACCTCGTGTCCTCGCATCTCCCTACGTGCTGACATGGGCTGGTGGGCGTGACTGCCGAAGGGGGCGCAAGATGTCGGTCCATGACCCCCATGTGTGCGATATCATGGGCAGCGAACATTCGCATGGTTTCGGCACCGGGGGCGATCGCGCCTTTGCGCCTGCGGTATGGGGTCGGTGGGGATACGCTTGTGAGGCATGCATGTCGTCCGAGGAGGTCGTATATGAAGCGCAACCAGAACGTCGAGCATGAGATCGTCAACCCGGGGCCACTCCACGACGATCACGGGTTTCTCGCGGAGAAGGGCTGGGCGAGGAGCCCCTTGCTCTCGTATCGACGCTCCGCTCTCAAGACGCCTTCTGCACGCATGAAGGAATGGGATTACTATCTCTTCGACGACGGTGCCGTCGCCGTCGCCATCACCATCATGCGCATCGGGTTCATCGGTACGCTGGCGGTGAGCTACACGGATCGCGCGTCGGCACGCGGCCAGGGCAGCTATCCGATATTCCCCCATGGGAAGCGCGATATCCATCTGGGTGAGTCATCGGGCGACCTCGGGTTCCATCATCTCTCCAACATCTGCCTCCTCGACGTGGGTGGCTCCGCCGACGACGGGATATCCCTTCATCTGCATCGGGACGACTTCCTCGAGGGCATGCCGTTCGACATCGACGTCCGTCTCTCCCGACCGCCACGGGACTCCCTCGTCATGGTCACGCCCTTCAAGGGCCTGCCCCGCCATTTCTACTACAACCGAAAGACGTTGGGCTATCGCGTCTCCGGGGTGGTCTCGTGCGCATTCGGCGAACACGAGTTCGAGGACTCCTCGTCGTTTGGCCTGCTCGACTGGGGTCGTGGCGTGTGGCCGCGCGACACGCGTTGGATATGGGGAGAGGCGATGGGTCGAGTCGACGGGCACGACCTCTGCCTCGATGTCGGCTATGGGTTCGGCGACCCGATGCCCGCCGTCGAGGCGGGAGTGTTCGTCGATGGCGTCTTGCACAAGCTGCAACTTGCGCGCTTCGAGCGCGAGCACGATCTCGACGGTCGTCTCCTCCGTATGGAACCATGGGATCTCACCACGGCAGACGATCGCCTCAACGCGACGTTCACCCCGATCCACGAGCGTGCGAACGAGACGCATGCGGGCATCATGAGCGCCGACATGCACCAGGTGTTCGGCTCGTTCACCGGTGCGGTCGTTCTCGATGACGGTTCGGTACTGCGCTTCGAGAACCTCCCGGGGGCCGTCGAGGACAATCATTACCGCTGGTGAGGTTTTCGCTTTCTGCCTCGGACGACGTGTCGCCCAGCGTGCGGAACCTGGCATTCACCGGCTCTAATACGTTTCTTACATGGAGGTTACCCTCCATCAAGGTGTTTTCCCACCTCTGGCATCATATTGCCGCTACCATGCCTTAACGCGCACAATTGCGTTCATACTTCGTTTATTCTCAGAACGAGACCCACAGGGAGGTTCGTATGGTGCAGAATCCAGAAGACAAGAAGCTATCGGGGACGTCGCCAGAGGAAGAGAGAGAACCGGCGACTGGCAAGGTGTCCGAAGTCGCCGATATCCGCGAGGACAAGCAGCGTCACACCGCCGTCAAACCCACCGAGAAGCGTGATATCGCCGCGGAGCATGCCCGCGCGGTGAGCGGGGGGTCGACTCCCACCAAGAGAAGCGTGTCCCGTCCCGTGGCCATCATCGCCGCCGTGGTCGTGGGCGTCGCCGCCATCGCGATCACCATCCTCGCTCTCACGGCGACCGGGCATGCCAGCCTCACCTCCACGGTGACCTCCGCCGCCCCCGGCGTCAAGGTCGACAACACGTCGCAGACGGGTACATCGGCGGTTGCGCAAGACAAGCTCGGCACGACCGTGGTCGCGTCCTACACGTATGATGGCAAGACCACGGACGTGACGGCCCTCGATGTCATCTCGCTTTACACCGGTATCAGCAATGCGGTCGACAGCTCCGATTCCAGCCTGTACGACCTCCCTACGGCCGATAACGTACTCTCGTACGTGCGCAGCTGCGTCCTCGATCAGATCGCCCAGGACCAGGGCTTGACCGCCAGCGACGACGAGATAACGGAGTACCTGGTGTCGATCACCGGCAGTTCGAGCGCCACGGTCGACAACACCGCGTCCTCCTATGGACTCACCTCCGACGAACTCACGGCCATCGTCCAGCAGTCGGTGCGTCTCAGCAAGCTCGAGTCCTCCGTCACGTCCTACTCGGGAACCGCTCCCACCGCTCCCACGGCACCCACCTCCGATCAAACCGCCGATGGCACCGCCGCCAACGACGTGACGTCGGCTGACTACAAGACCTACGTCAAGAATCTCGTGGGCGTCGATTACGATTTCACGAACAACAAGTGGAGCAACACCGACAGCGAGTACTACACCGCACTGTCAAGCTACGACCTCAGCGCCAGCACGTATTCATATGCGTGCGCGACGGCAGCCTATAACGTCGCCGAATCGGATTACGAGACGCAATCCTCCACTGCGACCGCAACGTGGAAGCAGTATCTCGAGAGCATCTTCACCAGCACGAGCATCACGATCTACTCGCTCAAATACTAACGACATCCGCGTGCACGTGGTGAAGAGCCACGGTGTCCACGCCACCTGCACCGAATCGACACCGCCCCTTCGGAACCTGTTCGAAGGGGCGGTGTCTTCCTATCGCATCGTCCCGGCATGCGCGCCACCTCCATCGCCACCGTCGAGAATCCCCGGCACCGAGCGGTGCCGGGGCCCCGAAGTGGCTATCATGTCCTCGGTGGTGGTCCGTCTTGCTGTACGATGCATGGTATATCTCGTGAAAGGAAGTCTGCCATGGGTTCCACCGTCGAAGTCCTGCTCGGTCGTCGCAGCGTGCGTGCATATCAGCAGGACCATCAGATTCCCGACGATATCCTCGACTCCATCCTGGAGACAGGGCTCTACGCGCCCAGCGGCATGGGAAAGCAGGGCACCATACTCGTATCCCTCCAGGACCCTGCGACCATCGCCCGACTCGAGCATCTCAACGCGAGCGCGATGGGTAAGCCCGAAGCGCGTCCGTTCTACGGTGCGCCCACGGTCATCGTCGTCTTCGCCGATGCATCGACACCGTTCTATCGCGAGGACGCGGCGCTCGTGCTCGGTAACCTGATGAACGCCGCATGGTCATTGGGCGTGGCATCCTGCTACATCTATCGAGCCCAGCAGGAGTTCGGCCTTGCCGGGGGAGCCGAGCTTCTCTTTGCATGGGGCATCCCCGAGGGGTACGTCGCGGTGGGGCATTGCACCTTGGGCTATCCGGAGCGGCAACCACCCCTCGCACCGTCGCGCGAGCCTGGTCGGCTCGTCAGGGTCGGGTGCTAAGGCGACGATGCCTCCCCGTCCACGCATAGGCATCTTCCCTCGCTACGACGCCTCGTTGAGAAACATCACCTTGGGATCGGGCTACACCGACGGCACGCTTGCCGCCGGTGGCATGCCGTCGATCATGCCGCTCACCAGCGACCGCGATCTTCTTGACCAACTCGTCGACGACTACGATGGGTTTATCATCCCAGGGGGTCAGGACATCGATCCAGGTGCCTATGGGCAGATGCCCAGCCCCAACCTCGAGGAGGTCTCGCCGCAGCGTGACGATATGGAGTATTATCTCGCCCCCAAGATCATCGCCGCGGACAAACCGCTGTTCGGCGTGTGCCGAGGTCTTCAGATGATCAACGTATCGATGGGTGGTACGCTCCTCCAAGACCTGGCGACCACGTCGTTCATCGAGAACCCGATCGATCATTACCAAGGACCACCGTACACGACGGTGGTCCATGCGGTCGACATCAACCCGGC
Source organism: Coriobacteriia bacterium (assembly GCA_015655215.1). Lineage (GTDB taxonomy): Bacteria > Actinomycetota > Coriobacteriia > Coriobacteriales > RUG033 > JAATFL01. Next base: position 36,142 of record JAATFL010000016.1, on the reverse strand, counting down.
AAGCCTGCTCTCGCGCGTTACCGGAGCGAGCGAGCTCGAGGTGAACTCGATCCACCATCAGAGCGCGTTCGACATCGCCGAGGGGTTCGTCATCTCCGCATTCTCACCCGACGGCGTGGTCGAGGGTATCGAGATGCCCGGGATGCGCTTCGTGCTGGGCGTGCAATGGCATCCTGAGTACCTCTGGCCCACCCGCGCGGCGCAACTGGGGCTGTTCAAGGGGTTCGTGGCGGCGTGTCGCTAAGCTGACCTGCCATCGGATGGTCCACGTCGCGTTGTGCGGCGACGCACGAGGGGCATACCCCGGTCACCTCGATCCGGTGCCCGGTGATCACATAGCCCGACTCACGGGAAAGTCGCTCCTCGATACCCTCAAGCGGGCAGAAGGAGAGGGGTTGCACCTCTCCGCAGACCGAACAGCGAAGGTAGTGAACGTGCCCGTGCTCGCTTTGCTGGTAGCGGGCCTTGCCATCGATTCCCACGTCCTTGAGAAGGTACCCATGCGTCGCAAGCGCCGCGAGGGTGCGATAGACGGTCGCAAGGCTGGTCGTGGTGCCATCGTCCTCGGCCCTGACGGTGGCGAGGACCTCGTCGGCCGTGAGGGGATGCGTGGCATGGTCGAAGGCCCGCTTGACGGCTTCACGTCCGCGTGTCGACCTGAGCGTGTCCCCTGTCATCGCCGCCTCCTTCCGTACTCGTCGCCCTCGATGCCCTCATCCGCCCTATCGACGGTTGACAGCAAATCTGGGACTGATACTATCACATCGCCATCTGAATGCAAATGATTCGCATTCTCATAAACATCCTGTGTCGTGGACCACGGCATGATTCGAGCGCTTCGACCAGGTGCGCGAGCTAGGGAGCATGTCAAATGGACGACCTCGCAACAGACGACGCCACCTTTCCGCCCCCCGGCGTGAGCCGACGTTCCTTCATCGCCCTGGCGGCGACCCTCGGTGCGACGGGTGCCATCGCGGCGCTGACGGGTTGCATGGCTACCGATGGATCGAACGGGGTGGGACTCAAGGTGTATGCGAGCTTCTACGCTCTGTACGATCTGACGCAAAAGGTCGCCGGCGACCTTTTCGACGTGCAGGTCCTCGTGCCCAACGGTACGGAGCCGCACGAGTGGGAGCCCACGACGACGGATATCGCCGCGCTCGAGGAGGCCGACGTGCTGATCTTGAACGGCGTCCAGATGGAGACATGGTCGGACGACCTCGTCTCCTCCCTGGCGAACGACAAGCTCACGGTGGTGGTGGCCAGCGACGGTATCACGTTGCTCGACAGTCCCGATGCCGACGGGGGGCAGGCGTACGACCCCCACGTATGGCTGGCTCCCCGCAACGCTCAGCAGGAGATGGCGACCATCGCCCAAGCCCTGTCGCGTGTCGACTCCGGCGATGCGGCCGTGTACGAGGCGAACCGCGCCTCCTACGACGATGATTTCGATGCGCTCGACGGGGCGTTCTCCGCGCAGCTCGCCGCCTGCTCCAAGCACGACATCGTCGCCGCCCATGAGGCGTATGGCTATCTGTGCAACGCCTACGGCCTCACGCAGATGGGCATCGAAGGCCTCGAGGCCGATGCGGAGCCCGATCCGGCCCGTATGGTCCAGATCGAGGAGTATGTCGGGGAGAACCACGTGACCACCATCTTCTTCGAGGACCTGGTAAGTCCCAAGGTGGCCCAGGCGATCGCAAGCGATACCGGTGCGACGACCGCCACGATCAATCCGCTCGAGGGGCTCACCGACGCGCAGGTGGCGGCTGGGGACGATTACTTCTCGGTGATGTACGACAACCTCTCGACCCTCGTGGAGGCGCTTGCCTAGATGCCCGTCCAAGTCTTGCCCATACCAGCGGTCAGCTTTGATGCGGTGAGCTTCGCCTACTCGGGTGAGCCGGTGCTCGACGCCGCTTCGCTTCTCATACCCGCAGGCGAGTTCGCACTGCTCACCGGTGAGAACGGGGCCGGTAAGTCCACCATGCTCAGGCTCATCCTACATGAGGTGTCGGTGATGTCCGGCTGTGTCTCGGTGTTTGGGAAGCCGGTCTCGAGTCGCACCGGTTGGCGCGATATCGGCTACCTCGCGCAGCGGGCGAGCAATCCGAACTTTCCCGCGTCGGCGACCGAGGTGGTCGAGATGAACCTTCCCTATGGTCGCGCGCGGCTCTCCCATCGCGCGGCACGGGACGCTGCGGCCCAGGCGCTCTCCGAGGTGGGAATGTCCCATTGTGCCGGCCGTCTCATCTCGGGGCTTTCCGGCGGCCAGCTGCAGCGGGTCATGCTCGCGCGGGCGTTGGTGAGCCATCCCCGGCTTCTGCTCCTCGATGAACCGACGGGTGGCTTGGACGCGGTGAGCCGACGTGCCCTCTATGGGACGCTTGGGAAGTTGAACGAGAGGGACGGGGTCACGATTCTCATGGTCACCCATGACATCGGTGAGGCCGAGCCGTTCTCGACCATGGTCGTGAGGCTGCAATCGGGCCAGCTTGAGACGCGGGGCGCGCAGAGGCGCGAACCCGAGGACCCGCGCAAGCCGGAGGTGCGGGCATGACCGTCTTGCCGCTCTCGAGCATGCTCACCTATGCGTTCATGCAGCGCGCCTTCATCGTCGGCCTGCTGCTTGCCCTCATCATCCCGTGCATCGGCACGGTGACCGTGCTGCGTCGACTCTCGATGATCGGTGATGCTCTGTCCCATGTCTCGCTCGCCGGCGTCGCCGCCGGCCTGGTCGCCGGCGTCAACCCCGTGGTGGGGTCCATCATCGCATGCGTCGTCGCGGGCTTCTCGGTCGATTGGATCCGACGACGGATACCCCATTACTCCGAGATATCCATCGCCATCGTGCTTTCGGTGGGCGTCGGCTTGGCCGGCGTGCTCTCGGGCTTCGTCAAGAACGCGGCGGATTTCAACAGCTTTCTCTTCGGGTCGATCGTCGCCATCAGCGACTTCGAGCTGCGTTTGGTGGTGGTGGTTTCCCTGGCGGTGATGCTCGTCTTCGGGATACTCTACCGTCAGCTCATGTCGTTGGCCTTCGACGAGCAGCTCGCCCGTCTTTCGGGTGTGTCGGTCAACGTGATCAACGTCATCTTCACCGTGCTCACCGCGCTCACGGTTGCCGTCGCCGCACGTACGGTGGGCGCGCTCATCGTGAGCTCGATGCTCGTCGTGCCCGTCGCCGCGGGGATGCAGACGGGGCGAAGCTATCGGCAGACCGTGATCTGGTCGACCGTCTATGCGGTGCTCTCGACGGTCGTCGGCCTGACGACCGCCTACCTCTTCGGCCTCAAGCCCGGCGGCACCATGGTGCTGTCCGCCGTCGCGTTACTCATCGTGGTGTTCGCCGTCGAGAGGGCGCGTGCGCGCCTGGGGCGGCGCAAGGCGATGGGCGAAGGGCGAGACGACCCCTTGCGGCACCATCACGAATCACCGGGTGAGCCCTGCGTGGCGTGCGTGCACCTCACGGAGGATGCCGAGGAAGGCGCCTGCGACCCGTGTCTGCAGTGGGTCGATGCGTCCCTGTCCGAGGAGGCCGCCGGGTACCATTCCCCTGGCGGGCATGCGGACGGGGAGGACACCTGCGCGGCGGCGCCCCGTGGCGATGAGGCGGACGACGGGCAGGCTACGCCTCCGGCATCGAGGTGACCACGCGCACCAGGCTGAACGCCTCGATGAGGTCCTCCTCGCTGGGGAGGACACCCTTCATCTCGCCAAAGACGTAGGTGAGCAGGCCGATCTCGGCGGACAGGATGTACTCGAGGGTGAGGTCGATGACCGTATCGGAGGAGACGGTCATACGCTTGACTTCGGGGATGAGCTTCGACTTGATGGCGGATTTGAGCTTCCGTGCGAACGAAGGGTCGCCCCTGTCTCCAAACAGGGCGAGAAGGAAGCGCTTGTGCGTCTCGAACAACTCCGCGAAGGATTCGATCTCCTCTCCGAGAGGACGTTTGATGAGGAGGAACATGAGCATCTCCTCGAGGTTGCGTTCACCGATGATCTGCTCTATCACGTCATCCTCGATCTGCCCAAGCACCTGGTTCGTGTTGTCGAAGTAGAGGTAGAACGTGCCGCGGTTGTACCCAGCGGCGTTGGTTATCTCCTTCACGGAGATCTCCGAAAGGGCCTTGTGCTCGTACAGGTCCCAGAAGGCATCCTTGATACGCGATATCGTTTCAAGTTTGACTTGACTTGTCATGGTAGCCGTCTGCCCCTTCTCCTCTGCAAGGCCCGTAAAGCCATTGCGATCGATTATGACAGTTGCGAGGGGGTCGGTGGAGAAGAAACAACGGATAAACATCTCTTGGCAAGCAAGTTGCGTCTGCTAATTGACGCTTGCATTTTTCAAACCGGTTCATTAGAGTCTTCCTTATGCTAGTCAACACGTTGTTGAGTGAATGCAGGCACTTCGAATCCAGCGGATTCACGGGTGTGTTCGTGTCACGCAGGGGACTCTGGATGACGTGAGGGTCGATGACAGGAGGAAACGATGGCTGGAATCAAGGAATCGCTGACGGAATTCGGTGCACGGCAGGCAATGCGCTATGCGCTGAGGGATCCCGAGCACAATCTGCTCACTCTGCTCGATTGGGTGGACCGGTTCGACGGAGAGAACAAGTGGGAGGCGCAGCGCACCCTGTTCCGCAGCATCCTCTCCGACAAGGACAACAACTGGTACCAGCTCATCATGAAGCTTCTGACCCAGGTCGACTCCGGCGTCATCGAGGCGTTCTTCATGAACTTCTTCCTCAACTCAGCGATGGTCGGGACCAAGAAGCAGAAGGAGTTTCGCGCGAAGTACGACTGCAACATACCATGGGCCATCCTGCTCGACCCCACATCCGCCTGCAACCTCCACTGCACGGGTTGCTGGGCCGCCGATTACGGTCATAACCTCAATCTCAGCTACGAGGAGATCGACGACATCATCAACCAGGGCACTGAGATGGGCACGTACATGTACATCTACACCGGCGGTGAGCCGCTGGTGCGCAAGAAGGACATCATCCGTCTGTGCGAGGCCCACAAGGACTGCATCTTCCTGTCCTTCACCAATGCGACCCTGATCGACGATGCCTTCGCCGATGAGATGCTGCGCGTGAAGAACTTCGTGCCGGCCATCTCCGTGGAGGGCAGCGAGGAGACCACCGATTCTCGCCGAGGCCAAGGCACGTATCAGCGCATCATGGATGCCATGGACATCCTGCGCGAGCACCGGCTCCCGTTTGGCGTGAGCTGCTGCACCACGAGCGTCAACGTCGATGCCGTGTGCTCCGAGAAGTTCTTCGACAAGCTCGTCGAGATGGGATCCTACTTCGCGTGGTTCTTCACCTACATGCCCATCGGCAAGGACGCACCGGTCGAGCTGATGAACACGCCAGAGCAGCGCGAGTTCATGTTCCACCAGATCCGCGCGCTGCGCAAGACGAAGCCCCTGTTCACGATGGACTTCTGGAACGACGGGGAGTTCGTGTACGGGTGCGTGGCCGGTGGTCGCTACTACCTGCACATCAACGCGAACGGCGACATCGAGCCCTGTGTCTTCGCCCACTACAGCGACTCGAACATTCGCGAGAAGACCCTGATCGAGGCCTACACTTCGCCGCTCTTCATGCAGTACCACGAGAACCAGCCCTTCTCGGGCAACTTGCTCCGCCCATGTCCCATGCTCGACAACGCGGGCAAGCTGGCCGAGATGGTCGCCAAGACCGACGCGAAGTCGACGGACCTCTCCGGTGCCGAGTCCGCCGAGGAGCTGTGCGCCAAATGTGCTCCCACGGCCGAAGCCTGGAAGAAGACGGCCGATCGCCTCTGGGCCACCGAGAACGGAAGGGACCTGCACAAGGGCTCCGGCTTCAAGGACACCATCCTGCATGAGAACCAGCTCCAGGTGCGTGCCGACTACAACACCGAGGTCCCCGAGACCGCCACGGGCGTCTCGGTCGACCATGGCGAGTTCGAGAGGAAGGTCGTGGCACGAGCCGGTAAGTAGCGTCTCGTACGATGCGCGGGGGGCACCTCGAGACGTGGGCACGCGGCACGCCCGCCACCCATTCGCGCACAGGGAAGTTGTTCGTGACCGGGGCATCGCGAAGTCGATGCCCCGGTCTGGCGCTCGGCGGATCTCATCCAGGTGGCGCAGCCTGCCCCATCGGCCGGGCGACCTCGCGATGCGAACCCGATGGGTGATGCGAGGAGGACATCGGGATACGATGCCATGGGGATGTCGACGGCACGTCGTCGGTGAGCCGCAGACATGCCGTCCAAGGGTTCCCTTCCCCTCTCCAGATGGGAGGGGTTGTCATTCGAACGGTCCCCCGCTATCATCATCACGACCTTTAAGAACGGTTCAGTGAGACCGACAAGGTGCAACCTCATATCGTTGAGCCTATCTGCGGATGCAGAGGGGCCGGACAGCGTGGAGAGCCTTCGTCGATCATCCGATGGAGGTTTTTTTGATGGGGAAGCCGAATGGGAAGGAGGACGGCATGGCATCGTTCACACCCAAGACGGTCGTGATGGACGCATTGGCCATCGAGCGCGCGCTCACCAGGATCGCCCATGAGGTCGTCGAGGCGAACAAGGGGGTCGAGGACGTCGTCATCGTGGGGATCGTCACCCGCGGGGACGTGTTGGCAGAGGAACTCGCGACGCGCATCAACGGCATCGAAGGGGTGCGTGTGCCGGTGGGCAGCCTGGACATCAGCTTCTACCGGGACGACATCGCCATCCATCTCTCGCCAGAGCTCGAGGCGACGCACATCCCGTTCGACATCACCAACAAGAGGATCGTGCTGGTCGACGACGTGCTCTACACGGGCCGTACCGTCCGTGCCGCGCTCAACGCGCTCATGGACTTCGGTCGCCCATCGGCCATCCAACTCGCGGTGCTCGTCGATCGCGGCCATCGCGAGCTGCCCATACGCGCCGACTACGTGGGCAAGAACGTCCCGAGCTCGAACCAGGAGACGGTACGCGTCTTCCTCGAGGAGGTGGATGGACGAAGCTCCGTCGAGATCGGGGCGCGCACGCCGGGCGAGCACATCGGTGCCGCACCGGTCCCACGGCACCCGTCCCTGCACGTCGACCTACCGGACGACGCACTGCCCGAGTCGGCTCGGCAGGCGAATGCGGACACCGCCGACCCCGAAGGGGGGCGCTAGATGCTCTCGACCAAGCACCTGATCGACACCGAGGACCTCACGCTGGAGGATGTGCAGCTCATCCTGGACACCGCGCGCTCGTTCAAGGAGGTCAACACCCGCACCATCAAGAAGCTCCCCACGTTGCGCGGACGCACGGTGGTCACGCTTTTCCTCGAGCCTTCCACGCGCACGAAGTCGAGTTTCGAGATCGCCGGCAAGCGTCTTTCCGCCGACGTCCAGGGCCTCTCCGGCTCATCGAGCTCGACGGTGAAGGGCGAGTCGCTCGTCGACACCGCCAAGACGCTCGATGCCATGCGCTGCGATGCCGTCGTCGTACGCTGCAAGCAGGCTGGCAGCCCCTTGATACTGGCCAACAACATGGACGCGCACATCATCAACGGCGGGGATGGCAAGCACCGTCATCCCACGCAGGCCCTGCTCGACGTCTTCTCGATGCGCGAGAACCTGCACTTCGACGGTCTCGAGGGGTTCAAGGGCCTCAACGTGGGTATCGTCGGCGACGTCGGGCACTCCCGTGTCGTGGGATCGCTCGCCCCGCTCCTCGTACGCCTTGGCGCCACCGTGACCGTCGTCGCACCCCCCACGCTCATGCCCGCCGACCCGTCCGTCTGGGGGGTCTCCCACGTCTACGACCTCGACCCGGTGCTTCCCACGTTCGACATCGTCTACATGCTGCGCATCCAGATGGAGCGTTTGGACGGTGCCCCGCTGCCCAGCCTACGCGAGTACGCGGCGCTCTACGGCATCGGCAAGGAGCGCATGGCGATGATGAGGCCCGAGGCGTTCCTCATGCACCCCGGCCCCGTGAACCGGGGCGTCGAGCTCACCTCCGATGCGGTCGACTCGCCGCGCAACCTCATCCTCGACCAGGTCAACTCCGGTGTCTGCGTTCGCATGGCGGTCCTGTACCTGCTTCTGGGAGGAGACGAGAATGTCACTGTTGCTTAAGAACGTACGCGCCATCGACCCGGCGGCAGGCGAGACGGGTCTCGACGCGATCGTCGACATCCACGTCAGGCACGGCGAGGTCATCGAGATTGGTCCCGACCTGGACGTCGACGCGGGCGAGGTGCACGACCTCACCGGCAAGGTGGTCGTTCCGGGGCTCGTCGACATGCACGTGCATCTGCGCGAGCCTGGCTATGAGTACAAGGAGACCATCGAGAGCGGCACGCGTGCCGCGGTGCACGGTGGTTTCACCGGTGTCGCCCCGATGGCCAACACCAACCCGGCCATCGAGGATGGGACCAAGGTGCGCGGCCTGATCGAGAAGGCCGACGAGTCCGCCTTCTGCCACGTGTATCCCGTTGGTGCCTGCACCAAGAGGCTCATGGGCACCGAGCTCGCCGAGATGGGTGACATGGTCGCCGCCGGTGCGGTGGCCTTCTCGGACGACGGCAAGGGCATCCAGGACGCCGGCATGATGCGGCGCGTGATGGATTACGCCAAGATGTTTGGCAAGGTGGTCATGGCTCACGAGCAGGACGACGGCCTGGTGGGTTGCGGCATCGTGAACGAGGGTCCCGTCTCCACGAAGCTGGGCCTGGTGGCCTGGCCCGCGGAGGGCGAGGAGGTCATGATAGCCCGCGATATCGCGCTGTGCCGACTCACCGGCTGCGCCCTGCACGTGCAGCACATCACCACCGCTCGTGGCGTCGAGCTGGTGCGCGCCGCCAAGAAGGAGGGCCTGCCCGTCACGTGCGAGGTCACCCCGCACCATCTCTTCCTGTGCGAGGACGACGTGACCTCGTCGTACGACACCAACTTCAAGATGAACCCGCCGCTGCGCACCAAGACCGATTGCATCGCCCTCGCAGATGCGCTCGCCGATGGCACCATCGACGCCATCGCCACCGACCATGCCCCCCACGCGAAGCACGAGAAGGCCAGGGAGTTCGAGTTGGCTCCCTTCGGCACCACGGGCCTGGAGACGGCACTGCCCCTCGTGCTCACCGGTCTCGTCAGCACGGGGAAGCTCTCCTGGGAAAGGCTCGTCGAGGTCATGTCCATCCTCCCGCGCCAGATACTGGGCATCGACCCGGTCTCCCTGCAGCCCGGCTCCATGGCCGATCTCACGGTCATCGATCCCGATAGGCACGTGAGCGTGACGGCGGATTGGTTCGAGTCCGCGGCCGACAACAGCGCGTTTCTGGGTCAAGAGCTCATCGGCTGCGCCACCGCCGTCTTCATCGAAGGGTATGCCGCCCTTCTCGATGGCGAGGTGGTCGACCAGTGATGGCTTCGACTCCGGCGACACTGCTCCTCGAGGACGGCACCGTGTTTCACGGCACCGCCTGCGGAGCCTTGGGAGAGACCTGCGGAGAGATATGCTTCAACACGTCCATGACCGGCTACGAGGAGATCATCTCCGACCCCTCATACGCTGGTCAGATCGTTGCGATGACCTACCCGCACATCGGCAATTACGGTGTCAACGCCGCGGACCTGCAAAACGACGAACTGCACCTGCGGGGTCTCGTGGTGCGTGACATGTGCTGGACGCCCTCGAACTGGCGTGCCGAGGAAAGTCTGCCCCATCTGCTCTTCGAGCGGGGCATCGTGGCCATCGAGGGGATCGATACGCGCGCGCTCACCCGCCATCTGCGCGACCACGGTGCGATGAGGGCGATCCTGTCGACCGTCGATGGCGACGAGCCGTCGCTGTTGGCGAAGGTGCGGGCCTCGCAGAGCATCGTGGGGGTCAATCTCGTACGCGACGTGTCGCACCCGGACATCGTCGGCTTTCCCGCCCTCGACGCGAAGGGAGACCCCGTCGCCGCGCGCTATCGCGTCATCGCATATGACTGCGGCGCCAAGCGCTCCATCATCACCGGCCTGCAGCGGGCCGGCTGCGCGGTCACGCGCGTGCCCTGGGACCATCCGGCAAGCGAGGTGCTGGCGGCGCGTGCCACCGACGGGGGCATCGACGGCGTGTTCTTCTCCAACGGCCCCGGTGACCCCGGATCGGTGTCCGAGACGAGCGACCGCGTGGCTGCCCTTCTCGGCAAGGTGCCCCTCTTCGGCATCTGCCTAGGGCATCAGATGATGAGCATCGCCGCGGGAGCCCGTATCGAGAAGCTGCCCTTCGGGCATCACGGTGGCAACCAACCGGTGATGAACCTGCGCACGGGCGTGGTGGAGATCACGGCCCAGAACCACGGGTTCGGGCTCGTGTTCCCGAGCTTGGGCGACCTGGTCCCCGAGGAGAGCGGCGGCATCGACGCGCACTTCGATGACCTGAGGGAATGGTCGACCCTCCACGTCACCCCCGTCGTGCGCAACGCCCGCTTCGGGCGCATCCAGCTCACGCACGTCAACCTGAACGACGGCACGCCCGAGGGCATGGCCTTTCTCGACGTGCCGGCCTTCTCGGTCCAGTACCATCCCGAGGCCAGCCCCGGACCACACGATGCGGCGTACCTGTTCGAGGCGTTCACGCGCTTGATGGACGGGCGCGACGATTTTCTCGACATCGACATGACGGCACATCGGCTCGGCATGCCAGGGGCCGAGGGCGGGGTTCCCGACATCCGCCCAACCACAGGCCCTGGTGGCCCGGGCACTCACGGAGAGGGGGTGGCATAGATGCCTCGCCGCAACGACATCAAGAAGATCCTGCTCATCGGCTCGGGTCCCATCGTCATCGGGCAGGCCTGCGAGTTCGACTACTCGGGAACCCAGGCGTGCAAGGTGCTCGAGGAGGACGGCTACGAGGTCGTGCTCGTCAACTCCAACCCGGCCACCATCATGACCGATCCGACGGTGGCCTCGCGCACCTACGTGGAACCCATCACGCCCGAGTTCGTCAAGAAGATCGTCGAACGCGAGCATCCTGACGCGCTCCTGCCGAACATGGGTGGTCAGACGGCGCTCAACTGCGCTGTCGAACTGGCCGAATCCGGGTTTTTGGCCGAGCAGGGCATCGAGCTCATCGGTTGCTCACTCGAGGCGATCCGGCGGGGCGAGGACCGCAAGATGTTCCTGGAGACGATCGAGGCCATCGGCCTGCACTGCGCGCGCTCCGGCTACGCCCACTCGATCTCCGACGCCGAGACCGTCGCCCGCGACCTCGGCTACCCCGTGGTGCTGCGTCCATCGTTCACGATGGGCGGCGCCGGGGGCGGCATCGCCTACAACATCGCCGAACTGCGCGAGATCGTATCCCAGGGCATCGAACTCTCGCCAGAGAGCGAGGTGCTCGTCGAGGAGAGCATCATCGGCTGGAAGGAATACGAGATGGAGGTGATGCGCGACAGGGCGGGCAACGGCATCATCGTCTGTTCGATCGAGAACTTCGACGCCATGGGCGTGCACACGGGTGACTCCATCACCGTGGCGCCCGCGCAGACCCTCACCGACGTCGAATACCAGAAGATGCGCACGGCGAGCCTTGCCATCCTCGAGGCGGTGGGCGTCGAGACGGGCGGATCGAACGTTCAGTTCGCCATCAACCCCGATGACGGCCGCATGATCGTGATCGAGATGAACCCGCGCGTCTCGCGCTCATCGGCGCTCGCCTCCAAGGCCACCGGATTCCCCATCGCCAAGGCGGCGGCGAAGCTTGCCGTGGGCTATACGCTCGACGAGATCCAAAACGACATCACCAGGGCGACGCCAGCCGCCTTCGAGCCCTCCATCGACTACGTCGTGGTCAAGGTCCCCCGCTTCGCGTTCGCCAAGTTCAAGGGCACCGACGAGACGCTCACCACGCGCATGAAGAGCGTGGGTGAGGCGATGGCCATCGGCCGCACGTTCGACGAGGCTCTGGGCAAGGCGATGCGCTCCCTCGAGAACGGTCGTGGCGGTCTGGGCAGCGACGGCAAGGACTCCTTCGACGAGGACAACTTCACGCAGCACGTGAGCAAGCCCACCGAGGAGCGCATCTACTACATGGCCGAGGCGTTGCGTCGCGGTGCCGATGTGGGGTACATCGCATCTCTCACGGGCATCGACCCCTGGTTCATCGGTCGCCTCAAGGGCATCGTGGGCGTGGAGGCCACCATCAGGGACCGCTCCCTCACCGACCTGACCGCGTACGAGTTGCGGCGCGCGAAGCAGGCGGGTCTTTCCGACATCCAGATCGCCTATCTCACCGACACCACCGAGGATGCCGTCCGCGCACGGCGCAGGCTGCTGTGCGTGATGCCCGTCTTCAAGACGGTCGACACGTGCGCCGCGGAGTTCAAGGCGTCCACGAGCTACCATTACAAGACGTACGAGGGGGTCGAGAGCGAGGTGCGTCCGTGCGCGAAGCCCAAGGTGATGATCCTCGGTGCCGGACCCAACCGCATCGGCCAGGGCATCGAGTTCGACTACTGCTGCGTGCACGCGGCCTATGCGCTCCATGACATGGGCTACGAGACGATCATGGTCAACTGCAACCCGGAGACGGTCTCCACCGACTACGACACCTCGGACCGCCTCTACTTCGAGCCGCTCACCTTCGAGGACGTCATGGACGTGGTCGATGCCGAGAAGCCCGATGGGGTCATCGTCACGCTCGGCGGCCAGACACCGCTCAAGCTGGCCCAGCGCCTCGAGGACGAGGGCGTCACCATCATGGGCACCAAGCCCGCGGCCATCGACCTCGCCGAGGACCGCGACCGCTTCTCACGCCTGCTCGACAAGCTCCAGATCGACTATCCCCCCGCCGGCGTGGCCTCCACGTTCGAGGAGGCGGTCGAGGTCGCGAAGCGCATCGGCTTCCCCCTGCTGGTGCGCCCCAGCTACGTGCTCGGCGGCCGCGGCATGGTCATCGCCTACGACGAGACGTTCCTCGCCAAGCACCTCTCCGAGGCCGCCCGCGTCACGCCGGGTCATCCCGTCTACCTCGACAGCTTCCTCGAGCAGGCGGTCGAGTGCGACGTCGACGCGCTCTGCGACGGCCGGGAGGTCTATGTGGGCGCCATCCTCGAGCACATAGAGGAGGCGGGCATCCACTCGGGTGACTCGGCCTGCTGCACTCCGCCCTTCACCTTCTCGGAGTCGCTCATCGGGCGCTTGCGCGAGTGCACGCGTCAGCTTGCGCTGCACGTGGGGGTGGTGGGCCTCATGAACGTCCAGTACGCCATCAAGGACTCCACCATCTTCGTCATCGAGGTCAACCCGCGGGCCAGCCGCACCGTTCCCTTCGGGAGCAAGGCGGTGGGCATCCCGCTCGCCAAGTGCGCCGCACGCATCATGGCGGGGGAGACGATCGCGAAACTGGGTCTGCCGCCTGAGGACCGCGAGCTCGATCACTACTCGGTCAAGGAGGCGGTCATGCCCTTCAGGCGCTTCCCCGGGGTCGACATCATCCTCGGGCCCGAGATGAAGTCGACCGGTGAGGTGATGGGCATCGCGGCGGACTTCCCGGCCGCGTACGCCAAGACGGCGCTTGCCATCGACTACTCCATGCCCACGGGGGGCACGGCGTTCATATCCGTGAGCGACACCTTCAAGCGGTCCATCACCTCGATCGCCCGCGGTCTCGTGAGCCTGGGCTTCGAGCTCGTCGCGACGTCGGGCACCTGCCATGCGCTCAAGGCGGCGGGCATCCCCGTGCGTCGCGTCAACAAGATGCAGGAGGCGCGTCCCACCATCGGCGATATGGTCGCCAACGGTGAGATCAGCCTTATCATCAACACGCCGTTCGGGCAGGAGCAGCGCATCGACGGCTATCTGCTCCGCAGCGCGGCTGTCAACCACGGCATCTGCTGCGTCACCAACATGAACGCAGCCGAGGCGATGGTCCAGGCGATCCAGGCCGCACAGGAGGGACGCCTCGACGTCCAGGCTCTTCAGGACCTTGAGCAATGGGAGCCGGCGTCGGTTCCGGAGGGGGAGAAGGTGCGTTGATGGACGAGAATCCGAGCGACGACCCGTACGTCTGCGAGCCTTTGCACGGTTCCCATCCCCGCGGGGATGGGACCGACCGGGTACCACCGGCCCTCGAGGACGCGAACGTGCTCTCGAACGAGCCCGTCGCCGACGATGTCTGGCTCATGCGGCTCTCCGCCCCGCGCACCGCGGCGACGGCGCGTCCGGGCCAGTTCGCGCACGTACGTCTCTCGCAGGAGCGCGACAGCGTCCTGCGCGTGCCGCTCTCGTTCTTCGCCGCCACCCCGTCCGAGGGGACCATCTCCCTGCTCTACCAGGTGCTCGGCGCCTCGACACGCCTCATGTCGCAGATGCGTCGGGGTGAGGCGTGCGACCTCATCGGCCCCATCGGGCGGGGTTGGCTCGATCGTCGCGCCCCGGCCGCCACCATCTTCGAACCGCGCCGTGCGATTCTCGTCGCCGGTGGTCTGGGCGTGGCACCCTTGGCGACCCTTGCCGAGAACCTCGCCGCCACCGGGTGCCGGGTCGATGTGGTGGTGGGTGCGCGCACCACATCGCGCATCGCCGCCCGCGAGCGTCTGGAGACCGTGTGTCCCGATCTTTCCATCGCGACCGACGACGGCAGCGAGGGATATCACGGTCTCATCACCCATCTGGTCTCCGAGAGGCTCGCCACCCACGTGCCGGAGGACCCCTACGACTACTGCGCCATCTGCGGGCCCGCCCCCATGGAGGTCGCCGCGGCGCACCTCGTCCAGGGGACCGGCATCTACGCGGAGGTCTCCACGGAGCGGCTCATGGCCTGCGGCGTGGGGGCGTGCCTCTCGTGCGTGGTCCCCACGACCCGGGGCCTGGTGCGTTCCTGCGTCGAGGGGCCGGTCTTCTCGGTGGAGGAGGTGGTCTGGGATGAGCTCTGACGTGAGGCGCGCGGTCCCCGTGATACCCGCGGGCGTCGAACTGGCCGTCGACCTCGGGGGTCTCAAGATGCGAAACCCCGTGACCGACGCGTCGGGCACCTTCGGGTGCGGCGAGGAATACGGCGACTTCATCGACCTCGATGCGCTCGGCGCGCTCACCGCGAAGGGGGTGTCCCCGGCACCATGGACGGGCAATGCGGCACCACGCATATGCGAGACGCCCTCCGGCATGCTCAACTGCATCGGCTTGCAGAACCCGGGCATGGAGTATTTCTGCACCCACAAGCTCCCCTGGCTTGCGAGCTATGGGGTGCCGCTCATCGTGAACGTGGTGGGGCACGCCCTCTCGGAGTACACGACGGTCATCGAGCGTCTGGAACGCGAGACTCGCGTCGATGCCTACGAGGTGAACATCTCGTGTCCCAACGTCGACGCCGGCGGCATGGCCATGGGAACCGACCCCGCCTGCGCGGCGGCGGTCACCCGTGCCTGTCGCGCGCTCACCTCGCGACCGCTCATCGTCAAGCTCACCCCCAACGTGACGAACGTGGCCGACATCGCCCGTGCCGTCGAGGCCGCGGGCGCCGATGCCGTCTCGCTCATCAACACGGTGCAGGGAATGGCGATCGACGCCCACCGTCGCCGATCGAGGCTCTCGCGTCCCGTCGCCGGCCTCTCGGGTCCGGCGATAAAGCCCATCGCGCTGCGCATGGTGTGGCAGGTCTCCAAGGCGGTGGGCATCCCCCTCCTCGGGATGGGGGGCATCGTGACGGGTGAGGACGCCGTCGAGTTCCTCCTCGCCGGCGCCACGGCCGTCTCGGTGGGTACGGCCAACTTCATGAACCCACGTGCCACCATCGACGTCATCTCCGGCATCGCCGCCTTCTGCGCCGACGAGGGCGTGCGTGACGTGAACGAGTTGATAGGGGGCGTGCAGTGCTGAGGTCCGACGCGGCATCTCGCGTGATCGTCGCGCTCGACTGCGACGCGGCCCGCGCCCGTGCGCTCGCCGACCAGCTCTCCGGGCATGCGACCTGGCTCAAGGTGGGCATGACGCTCTTCTACCAAGCCGGTCCGAGCATCGTGAGGGAGTTCGCCGACGCGGGCTTCAAGGTGTTCGTGGACCTCAAGTTGCACGATATCCCGCATCAGGTGCACGGTGCGGCAGCCGCGCTCGCCACGGGCGGTGCAAGCATGATGACCGTCCACGCCCTTGGTGGGAAGGCCATGATGGACGCGGCTCGCGCAGGGGTCGACGAGGCGTGCGCCGCCGCCATCATCCCTGACGCCGAGCGTCCCCGGCTCATCGCCGTCACCGTGCTCACCAGCATCGACGCGGCCGCCCTCGCCACGATGGGCGTGACACGTGCCCTTCCCGAGCAAGCCACAGCCCTCGCCGAGCAGGCCATCGCATCCGGACTCGACGGCATCGTCTGCTCTCCGCGCGAGGCCGCGGCGATGCGGGGTGCCCTGGGTCGGGACCGCCTCGTCGTCACCCCCGGCGTGCGGCCGACGGGGAGTGCCGGCGATGACCAGGCGCGCATGGCGACCCCGGCGACCGCGCTGCGAGCCGGTGCCTCCCACGTGGTCATCGGCCGTCCCATCACGCGATCCGGCGACCCCACAGCAGCCTTTGAGGCTATCGTCCACGAGATCATGGAGGTCCACTGATGGATTACAACGATTACGAGCCCATGAGCGACGAGGACGTCCTGGAGGCCCTCCAGGACACCGAGGCGGTGCGACATGGGCATTTCAAGCTCACGAGCGGGCGTCACTCCGACACCTACGTGCAGTGCGCCCGCATCAACGAGTCGCCGCAACTCACCAACCGTCTCGGTGCCGAAGCGGTGCGCCGACTCCCTGTCGAGGTGCGTGACTCGATCGACCTCGTGGCCGCTCCGGCGGTGGGGGGGATCCTCTACGGCTTCGCCATCGCCAATGCGCTTGGCTGCCGTTATCTCTTCTCGGAGAGGGTGGACGGTAAGATGGTGTTTCGCCGCAACTTCGAGGTCCATCCCGGCGAGCGCGTTCTCGTCTCGGAGGACGTGGTCACCACCGGTGGGTCCGTCAAGGAGGTCTGCGACCTTGTCGAGGCGGCTGGTGGCACCGTGGTCGCCGTCACCTCGATGATCTCGCGTGGTGGCTCACGTGCGTTCGATTATCCGTATTATCCGCTTCTCGCCCTCGATGTCGCCTCGTGGGACCCTGAGGACTGCCTCCTGTGCAAGCGGGACGAGCCCATCACCTCCCCGGGTAGTCGTCGCCTCACCGCAACGAAGTAGGAAGCGGCCGTCGGTGCTCCATTCAGGGGACGATGTGGAAATTTTTAAGCGAATTTCCTCAAAATCCTGCCGTTTTCATCGCGTCTGACGTTATGAAAGAGTAGGATAGGCGCAGGTAAAGGCTGGCATGGACCAGTAGGATTCGGGGAGCGTCCTCGAGAATGGAAAAGGAGAGGTCATGGCACTGCCAAATCTTTCTGATGCTGATCGCAAGAAGGCTCTTGAGAAGGCCGCCGCAGCGCGTCACGAGCGTGCTATCCTGCGCGACCAGATCAAGAGCGGCGAGGTCACCGTCGCCGAGGTCATCGCCTCTCAAAACCCCGTGGCCGAGCGCATGAAGGTCACGACGCTCCTCGAGAGCCTCCCCGGCTATGGCAAGGCCAAAGCCGCCAAGATCATGGTCGAGCTTGAGATCTCGGAGAGCCGTCGCATCCGTGGGCTGGGGAAGCGCCAGCGCGAGCAGTTGCTTGAGCGGTTTGGCCAGTAGCTTGTCACAGGAACAGGTCGACTTCCAACCCGTCGCGAACCGAAGGCGACGGGTTGGAAATCTTTTCGTCATATCGGGGCCCTCGGGTGCCGGCAAGGGTCTGCTGCTCTCGCGGGCGCTTCCACGCATCCCCGATGCCTGGGTGTCCGTTTCGGTCACGACCCGTGCGCCTCGACCAGGAGAGGTCGACGGCCTGTCGTATCACTTCAAGACGGCCGACGAGTTCGCCGCCTTGCGCGACCAGGGCGGTCTCCTCGAATGGGCAACGGTCCATGGGCATTCCTATGGCACGCCTCGTGACCAGGTGGCCTCCCATGTGGAGGCGGGATACCAGGTCATCCTCGAGATCGACGTCCAGGGTGCCCTGCAGGTTCGCGAAAGCTTCCCGTCCGCCTATCTCATCTTCATCGCACCTCCCTCCCTCGATGAGCTCGACCGACGGCTCCGGGGTAGGGGGACCGAGACGTCGGCCGAGGTGTCGAGGCGTCTCACCACGGCGGGCGTGGAGCTTTCGCAGCAGGGGGAGTATGATTGCGTGATCGTCAACGATGATATCGACGCTGCCACCGACCGGCTCGTAGCAGCGATCGGGCAGCGTGCCCAAGGTAGTCGAAAGGATTCCTGATATATGTCAATCGTCGATCCTAACATCAATGAACTTCTCGACCGCACCGAACAGGACCGGTTTTTGCTCTGCGCCATCGCGTACAAGCGCGCCCGCGACATCAACGACATGATGCGTGGTCAGCACGAGCGTGCCGTCGCCCTTCAGAGCGTGAGCGAGATCGCCCAGCTCTCCGCGCAGAAGCCCTTGACCTTGGCCATGGAGGAGATCGCGCGTGGCGAGGTCTCCTTCGACGGGGAGACCTTCCATTCAGAGGGACTCTAAGCTTGTTCGAGCGCGTCTGTCTGGTCCACTACCATGAACTGGGGCTTAAGGGTCACAACCGAGCCGTCTTCGAGCGTCGTCTTGTCGACAACCTCAAGGCGGCTCTGTCGTCTTATCCCGTCTCCGACGTGACCCGCATATCCGGGCACCTGCTGGTGATGGTGGACGGGCCGGATCCGGTCGCCTACGGTGCCATGGGTGCCGCCTTCAGGCGACAGGCGGAGATGGTCGCCTCCGTCGCCGAGGTGATCCGGCAGATGCCCGGGGTGGCGCGTGTGTCGAGTGGGTGGCGCACCGAGCGCGACCTCGACTCGATGGGCCAGGTTGCCGAGCTTGCCCTGCGCGATTGCGAGCCCTGCGTCAGCTTCAAGGTCATCGCGCACCGCTCGAACACCGATTTCGAGGTCGACTCCCGGGAGATGAACGTCCGGATCGGCGCCCATCTCCATGAGACGTTTCCCGAGAAGGCCGTGCAGATGGTCGACCCGGAGGCAAGCGTCCACGTGGACGTGGTGCAGGGCAGTGCCTACGTGTACGCGCGCAGCGAGCGCGGCGTGGGAGGTCTGCCCGTGGGGAGCGCCGGCAAGGTGGTGTGCCTGCTCTCCGGTGGCATCGACTCACCCGTGGCGGCATGGCGTCTCATCCGACGTGGGGCGGTGGCGGTGGGCGTGCATTTCTCGGGACGTCCGCAGACCTCGTCCTCCTCCGAGGAGGTCGTCTCCCAACTCGTGGAGGCACTGGCACCCTGTGCGGGCATCGGACGCGTCTACGTGGTCGCCTTCGGCGATTACCAGCGCGCCGTCGCGGCGCAGTGCGACCCTGACCTGCGTGTGCTGCTCTACCGGCGTCTCATGTTCGCCGTCGCGGAGCGCATCGCGCGCATCGAGGGCGCGATGGCGCTCGTGACGGGGGAGAGCCTCGGACAGGTGGCGAGTCAGACGCTGGAGAACATCCTCGCCGTCGACGAGGTGGCGGAGCTTCCCATCTTCAGGCCCCTCATAGGAGACGACAAGCAGGAGATCATCGAGGAAGCCAAGCGTTTGCGCACGTTCGCGATATCGACGCAGGACCATGCCGACTGCTGCACCCTCTTCATGCCGCGCCATCCGGAGACCCACGTCGCGCTTCCCCGACTCATCGAGGCCTGGGAGGCGCTACCGCACGAAGACTGGGTCGAGCGGATCGTGCGCGATGTCGAGTACCATACCTACACATGCCCGGCGTATCGGGCGCCCAAGCGGTTCAGGGCCCCCCAGCGCATCGGACAGGACGGGGACCTGGCGGATTCGCTGGGTGCCTGAAGCGACGTAGGGGGAGGGCATCCTGCTGGCGGGGTGTGTGAGAATGGGCATACGGAAGAGGGGGTAGCGCCATGCTCAAGTCGCTGGTGACCTTGTTGCGCATCGGGCTCTTCCTCGCGGCGAGCATCGTCCTGGGACGGCTTGCCGTCTCCCTGGTCCCGCATATCGGGTACTTCGCACAGGTGCAGGGAACCACGTCGATCCTCCTCGACTGGTGCTGTCGCCTTGGTGCCGTCATCCTGGCGACCATCGTGTTCGCACTGCTGGTCGATGACCGTTCCGTACGTGTCGGGTTTGCGCATGCCCCCGTCGCCGGCCTTCTCTCGGGCCTGCTCATCGGCGTCCTGCTGGTGGGTGCACCGATCGCCTACCTCGTGTCCCAAGGCTACATCGCCCTCGGGACGCCCGTGCTGCCCGACGGGTTCTGGCCGTGGGTCGCCGTGGTGGCGCTGATCGCCGCGACGCAGACGCTGTACGCCTATGGATACGTCTACTCGCTTGTCCGCTCTCGTCACAACGCGCCTTTCGCCCTCATCGCCTCGGCGCTCGTCTTCCTTGGTCTCAGCTGGTTCTCGGGCATGGTGCCGAAGACGCCGTGGGGGATCGCGGATGCAGCGGTTCTTGCCGCCACACTCGCGCTGGCCACCAGCGCGTGGGGTGGGGTCGCATGCCCGGCCGCCATCCGCTTCACCCTCTACCTGGTGGGTGGGATGGGGCTTGGCGTGGTCACCCTCCCCGAAGCGACTCCCGTCGTGGTCACCGTAACCGCACTGCAGCCCGCCGGTGCCATGGGTGCCCTCGCGCTCGACCAGGGATGGCTTCTCCCCATCGCGTGCGCAGCGGTCTGCCTTTTGATGGTCATCCGCCTTGCCGTACGCAAGCGCCACGGTGCGGGACTTCTCGACGGATAGCTCCTCTTTCCCGCGAGGGGGCGCATGCGGGCCAGCCGCCGTCGGGCACCGAAGATCCGGGCACCTCCCCGAAAGACACGTCGTCGGATAACCGCAGCGCTTCGGCATGAACCTGGAGTGCCACGTGCACGAGAACTCCCTTAAACTCACCCGCACGGTGAGAGAGAGGGGGGGAGATGAGCGGTACGCTCGAGAGTCTCGGTAGGGCGCTGCGTGAAAGGGCCATCGAACTGCTGCGTCGCTCTCCTCTCTCCCATGTACCACGGGGAGTCGCCCTCGCACTGAGCGTCCTTTCCGTGACGCTCGTGCTCGTCGCGCTCATCCGATGGTGGCCGTTTGGGGAGCAGTCGGGCTTCTCGCTCGAATCGGCGACGGCCACGACATCCCCGTCGCCAGTCGCAACCGAGAGGGCGGCCGACGCGGATGCGCTGCAGGCGAGCGCCGGGACGTCCGACGTGGATGTGACCCACCCCGTCACCGTCCATGTAGCCGGTGCGGTCGCCAATCCGGGTGTCTATCAGGTCGACGAGGGTGCGCGTGTCGTCGATGCGGTCGAGGCGGCGGGAGGAGCGGTCGAGGGTGCCGCGCTCTCCTCGGTCAACCTCGCACGCGTCCTCGTCGACGCCGAGCAGATATACATCCCAACGGCCCTGGAGCTGACCGCAGGGAACGCGCAGGGGTCGTCGGGGTCAACGGGGCTCTCCGCCATCGGATCGGGCGTATCGGCTGGGTCCGGCAATGCCTCGTCGACGACCCCGTCGGACCAGACCGCTTCGGTGAATATCAACACCGCCACCCTCGAGCAACTCGAATCGCTCCCGGGCGTGGGCCCATCGATCGCTCAGAGGA
Organism: Coriobacteriia bacterium; assembly: GCA_015655215.1. Taxonomy (GTDB): domain Bacteria; phylum Actinomycetota; class Coriobacteriia; order Coriobacteriales; family RUG033; genus JAATFL01. Next base: position 14,512 of record JAATFL010000016.1, on the reverse strand, counting down.
TCGTCGACGACCGGGAGACGAATGGTCCCTTCTCTAGCACGAAGGACCTTCAAAGGGTGAGTGGGATCGGAGAGAAGAGGTATGCGTCCCTCGCGGACCTGATCTGTGTTTAGCGAAAGGTCGGCGGATGGCAAGCTGGCTCGGGGCGTGCTCGCGTGCGCACGCGAGGTCGCGCCCATCGACACCGCGGGTCGTGACGGGTTTCCTCCCCGTCCCTCGCTTCCCATGCTGCTCCCCGTCGCACTTGCCACGTGGACGGGCACCGCCGTCGCCGAGGAGGTTGGCTGGCGGCTGGCCTGTGGCGTGGATGCGACGTCGATCCTGGTGGTCGCGACACTCCCTGCCATCATCGTCGCCTCGATCGGCTCCATGGTGCGACGCCGTCAACCGCGCGTCGCGTCGCTGCTCATCGTCCTGGCGTGCGCCCTCGCCGTCGGGTTCGTCTGCGGCGGACTCTATTGGGCCAGATGGACGCACCAAGTCGTCGTGCTCGACGCCTCCGGTGGGGCCCAGCGCGCCTACGAGGTCATCTCCGATCCCACGGAGGGGTCGTATGGGATGACGAGCGAGGCGTACCTGACGCTTCCGGATGGGAGTGCCTGCCTCGTGCGGGTTCGGTGGGCGGCGGACCGGGATCCGTTGGAGATCGGACAGCGGTTCAGGGCATACGGCACTCCGGTGACGGCCACTCCGACGGTGGGGGGAGGAGCGGCCAGGTGGATGCATCGCAACGGCATCGTCGCCTCGGTGTCGGTACGTGGCGTCGAGGATGTGGGGTGGGGAGCTGGGATGCTCGGCACCATCGGCCGCATCCGCTCGGCGGCCATCGACCGCCTCGCCATGATCCCCGGTAGCGGTGGTGCCCTCACCACCGCCGTGGTGCTCGGAGACCGCACGCGCATCGACGGGTCCGAGCTCGACGAGGACTTCGCCGTGTGCGGGCTTGCCCATCTCGTGGCGGTGTCCGGCAGCCATCTCGTCGTGGTCGCCGCCCTCGTCCTCTGGGCACTGAGGTCCCTGCGATGGTCGCGATGGGCGGGTGCGGTCCTTCTCATCGTCCTGCTTACCACCTACACCGTGCTCACCGGATTGCAGGACTCTGCGGTGCGCGCCCTCGTCATGACGTCGGTGGGGATGGCGGCACCGCTTGCGGGACGGAGGCGGGACGCGGCATCGGCTCTGTGCGCCTGCACGGTCGTGCTGATCTCGATTGACCCGACATGCGCCTTCTCGCTCGGTTTCTCGCTGTCGGTCGCCGCGGTGGGTGGGCTCATCATCCTCTCCCCGTTGCTGGCCGCCTGGTTGCGCACGGCGTTGCCGCCGGTGGTCCACGGCCTTGCCGAGCCGCTGGGCATGACGTTGGCGGCGCAGTTCGTGACGATACCGCTCACGGTACCCGTCTTCTCCTCCATATCGCTCGTCGCACCGCTCGCGAACATCGTATGCGCGCCCCTCGTCACCGTCATGATCGCCCTCGGGCTGCCGGCCGTGGTGATGGGGCTGATACCCCTGCCACCCATCGAGGCCGCTGCTGGGTTGGCACTCGGCGTGGTCGGGGCGATGGGTAACCTGTCGGCGTCCTTCGCCTCGTCCATGGCGCATATCCCGTACGCCTCGATCGCCGTCCAGGCCCCGCAAGGGCTGCTCTTCCTCGGCTGCCTTCTAGCGGTCGTCCTGCTCTGGGCGCTTTGGCCGCACCCACGACCGCGCCTGGCGCGCTGCGCGCTGGCGCTTTCGCTCGTGGGGCTGTGCATCGTCGTGCCCATGGGGCAGAGAACCACCGGGGCGCAGCTCGTCATGCTCGACGTGGGACAAGGTGATGCCATCGTCATCAGGGATGGCGGCACGACGGTGCTGGTGGACACGGGTCCCGAGGACGGGGACCTGCGCGCGGCACTGGCCCGTAACGGCATCCGTAGGCTGGATGCGGTGGTGATCACCCATCTACACGATGACCACTACGGCTCCCTCGCGTCGTTGTACGGTACGGTGCCCATCGGGAAGGTCGTCTTCGCACGGGGAGTGCTCGAGCAAGCCGCCGACGACGACGACGACGATGCAGGTCTCGATGACCGCTCCGAGGGTGTCTCCTATCCGGATTCGTCCCAAAGCGCAGCCGAGCGTGCGCAGACGGTGCTCGACATCGCGCGTCGCGTCGTCGGGGGAGAGGGGGTCGTCGGCGTCGACCCTGGCGACGTGCTCAACGTGGGCTCCATCTCCCTCACCGTGCTTGCCCCGGACTCGTTCGTGGAACAGGGGGGCAATGCGGACAGCCTCATCCTGCTGGGGCGTTGCGATGCGGACGGGAACGGATCCGTGGATGATACGATCCTGCTCACCGGGGATGGCGAGAGCGACGTGACGGGGCCGCTCATCGCATCGGGTCTCGTCGGAGACGTCGACGTGCTCAAGGTGGGACACCATGGATCACGCGCCTCGGTCGACGAGAGGGTGGCCGCCGTACTCGACCCGGAGGTCGCGCTCATCTCATGTGGAGCCGGGAATCGATACGGGCATCCAACCCAAGAGTGCCTCGACGCGCTCGAGGCACTCGGAGCATCCGTGTACCGCACCGACCTTCGCTCAGATGTGACGGTCGACCTGAAGGTGACGGGTCCGGAGGTGACCTGTGCTACGATGTCGGCTGCCTGACGGTGTGGAAGGGGATGGGTATGGCTGGTACGGCACGTGGGTCTGCATCTGCAAAGAGGTCGTCGGCGTCTGAGGGTGCCTCGATCGGAGGCGACGCGGATGCCGTGCGCGCGAAGCCCCTTCTCCCCGTTTACCTCTTCGCAGGTGAGGATGACCTGAAGCGGGAGACGGCCCTGCGCCGCCTTCGTGCGGCCTGCGCGAAACGCGGGGACCTGGATTTCAACTCCGAGGTGTTCGATGCCGAGCTGGGTGCAAGCGCCCGGGCGATCATCGATGCCGCGGACACGCTTCCCTTTGCAGCCGATATCCGCCTCGTCGTGGTCAAGAACGTCGAGAGGCTCTCCAAGCCGGACGCCGAACTGCTCATCGCCTATCTCGGCAATCCCAACCCGACGACCGTCCTCGCCCTCGTCGCCCCCAAGCTCCTCAAGACGTCGCGTCTCTACAAGGCCGCCGTGAAGGTCGGTCCCTCCGTGCTCATCGACTGCACGCCCAAGAAGGCGCGTGAGCTGCCGTCGCTCGTTCGCTCCATCGCCGCCGCGCATGGTATGAAGATCGATGGTCTTGCCGCACAGAAGCTCATCGACCTCGGGGGAGCCTCGTCGATGCGCATGGACGCGGAACTCGCCAAGATCGGCGAGGTGTTGGGGGCACGGGGGGACGATACCATCAAGGTCTCCGACGTCGAGCAACTGGTCGCGCGAACCGCCGAGCCCAAACCATGGGATTTCCTCGATTCCCTGTGCGACCGCGATGCGCGAACCTGCACCCTTCTGCTCGCGCGGATGCCGAGCCAGTCACGCCTCGGTCTTCTCGCTCTGTCCGTGACGCGTCTGCGCGAGCTCATCTGCGCGAAGGCGCTTGAATCCCGGGGGCAGGGTGCGCTGCTGGCATCCACGTTGGGGTTGAACGAGTGGCGCGTGAAGAACCATCGTCGATGGGCCTCGCGCTTCTCGGCCGAGAGTCTATCCAGAGCACTTTCCGGTGCCGCGGAGGCGGAGATGGCGATGAAGTCGGGGGGGGACCAGACGAGGGTTTTTGAGATGTGGGTTCTCGACGTTTGCGGACATGGTGATGAACGGTAGCTGCAAGGCCGTCTCGTGAACACGCGAAAAAGGAGGCCGGGGTGAACCGGTCTCCTTCATGTGCGAACCCGGCTGTCCGGTGGGACTACTTTGCGGAGTTAGCCAGCTTCATGACACCCGACTTGCGGTTAGCGGCCTGGTTCTTGTGGATGATCCCCTTGGAAGCGGCCCGGTCCAGGAGGCGGCAGGCGGCCAGTGCGGAGGTGTTGGCCTTCTCGGCCTCTCCGGCGGCGACGGCCTCGGTCACGCGCTTGATGGCCGTCTTGAGCTCGGACCTGACGGCCTTGTTGCGGATTCGCGCCTTCTCGTTGGTGAGGATGCGCTTCTTCTGACTCTTGATGTTTGCCACGTTTCGTTCGTCCTCTCAAACATACGAATATGATACCCGCCGCAGTGGGGTTGCAGGCGTAACCAACAGATAGTAACACGGGGGCGGAGACGTGTCACCGCTCGGCGCGCCAGCCCGCGTACCTGACGGTAAGCGGGCACGCCTGCGGCCGGGAAGGGGAGGAGATGGGTGCGACGTCTGGTATCATTACGGGATCATGCCAACGGAAACTCGCCTCATACGGAACTTCTCCATCATCGCGCACATCGACCATGGTAAATCCACCCTGGCCGATCGCGTGCTGCAGCTCACCCATACCATCGAGGACCGAGAGATGGTCGACCAGGTGCTTGACTCCATGGACATCGAGCGCGAGCGTGGCATCACGATCAAGTCGCAAGCCGTGCGTGTGCTCTACGCGGCGGACGACGGGGAGACCTATCACTTCAACCTCATCGACACCCCCGGACATGTGGACTTCTCCTACGAGGTCTCGCGCTCGCTCGCCGCGTGCGAGGGTGCGGTCCTCGTGGTGGACGCCACCCAGGGCGTGCAGGCGCAGACCTCCGCAAACGCCCTGCTCGCCATGAACGCCGGCCTCGCCATCATCCCGCTCATCAACAAGATCGATCTCCCCTCGGCGGACCCCGAGCGAGTGCGCGCCGAGATCGAGGAGGGTCTGGCCATCCCCGCCGACGAGGCCATCCTCGCCTCGGGCAAGACGGGTCAGGGCGTCCATGAGATGCTCGAGGCGGTCGTGCGCAAGGTGCCGGCCCCCACGGGTAGCGTCGACGCCCCCTTGCGCGCGCTCATCTTCGACTCCTACTTCGACGCCTATCGCGGCGTGGTCGCGCTCCTGCGCGTGGTGGACGGCCATATCTCCAAGGGCGATCGCATCAGGTTGATGGCGACCGACGTGGTCACCGACGTGGAGGAGGTGGGCATCCGCCGCCCCAAGGAGATCCCCGTCGACGACCTCTCGGTCGGAGAGGTCGGGTATCTGGTCACCGGTCTCAAGGAGCCCTCGGAGGTGAAGGTCGGCGATACGGTCACGCTTGCGCGTGGGGGTGCCCTCACCCCGCTTCCTGGCTACCGCGAGGTCAAGCCGATGGTGTTCACCGGGTTGTTCCCCATCGAAACCGATGCGTACCCGGAGCTACGGGATGCGCTTGACAAGCTCACCCTCAACGATCCCGCCCTCGTCTACGAGCCTGAGACGAGCCATGCGCTCGGGTTTGGATTTCGCGTCGGGTTCCTCGGTCTGCTTCACCTCGAGGTGGTCAAGGAGCGACTCGAGCGTGAGTTCGGCCTCGACCTCCTCGCCACGGCACCGTCCGTGGAATACCACGCCTATCTCACGGACCGTACCATGAGGGTGGTGCGGTCGCCGCAGGATATGCCCGAACCCTCGCGACTCGACCACATCGAGGAGCCCTACCTCTCCGTCACCGTCATCGTCCCGCCCGACTACGTAGGTGCCGTCATGGACCTCACCGTAAGCCGGCGCGGTACGTTTCGGGACATGCAGTACCTTTCGCCCACGACGGTCGAGATGAGTTGGGAGATGCCCCTCTCGGAGTTGATCATGGATTACTACGATCAACTCAAGAGCCGCACCCGCGGATACGCCTCGCTTGACTACGATATCCTCGACTACCGGGTCTCCAAGCTCGTCAAGCTCGACATACTCCTCGCCGGCGAGGCGGTCGACGCCCTTTCCGCCATCGTGTACGAGGATGCGGCCTATGCGCGCGGGCAGGGCCTTGCCGTCAAGCTCAAGGAGATCATCCCGCGCCAGCTCTTCGAGGTCCCCATCCAGGCGGCGGTGGGCGGACGCGTGCTGGCGCGCACCAACGTCAAGGCCATGCGCAAGGACGTGCTCGCCAAGTGCTATGGCGGCGACATCTCGCGCAAGCACAAGTTGCTCGAGAAGCAGAAGGCGGGAAAGAAGCGCATGAAGTCCATCGGATCGGTCGAGATACCCCAGGAGGCCTTCATGGCCATCCTGAAAGTGGACGGGTGATGCCCGCATGGAGGCGATGGCCCGCGTCGGTGGGTCTGCACGCACGGCAGGAGGGCTCGCCACGGCGCGCTCGTCAACCGACAAGGTGGCGCGCATCCACTCGTTGCTCGCGGAGGGCACCGCATGGCTCGCGCCCATGGCCGGCGTGGGAGACGCGGTGTTCCGGAGCATCGTCGAGGAGCAGGGCTGCCCGCTCGCGTACTCCGAGATGGTCTCGGCAACGGGCATGGCCTATGGCTCGGTGGCTTCCACCCGTCTCTATCAGCCGGGCGCTGGCGAAAGGCTCCTCGCCGTGCAGATATTCGGTTCCGACCCGGCACGCATGGCCGCCGCGGCCGCCCGCATCGAGGGCGACCTGGGCGATCGCCTCGCCTTCGTCGACATCAACATGGGATGTCCCGTCCCCAAGGTGACGCGTAAGGGTGAGGGGTCGGCCCTCATGCGTGACCCCGTGCGCGCGGCGGCCATCGTGACCGCCGTCGACCATGCGGTCTCGGTACCCGTCTCCGTCAAGTTCCGCCGCGGGTGGAACCTCGAGGAGGCGAACGCCGTCGATTTCGGTCGCGTGGTGCAGGGTGCAGGTGCCGCCCTGGTGGCCGTGCACGGACGCACCGCGGGGCAGCTTTACCGTGGTGTGGCGGATTGGGGCTGCATCGCCGACGTCAAGCGGGCGCTCGACATCCCGGTGCTCGGCAACGGCGACATCACCTCGGCTTGCGACGTGCTGGAGCGTATGGGGCAGACTGGCGTGGATGGGGTGCTCATCGGCCGGGCGGTTCGCGGCAATCCCTGGATATTCGCCCAGATACGGGACGTGCAGGCGGGGCGGGTGCCGATGATCCCGACGCGCGACGATCGGTTCTCGCTTGCGCGCGAGCACGTCCGCCGCTATGCGGCCGTGATGGGCGACCCCACCCGCTGCAGCGCGCTGCGCAAGAACATGATGTGGTACCTCGCCGGTCTTCCTGGTGCCGCGGCGCTGCGGCACCAGGTCAACGGGTGCACCACCGAGGCGGATTTCATCGCGTTCCTCGAGCGGGCACGCGAGCGCACCGGGGTCGGGTACGATGGCTGACGGCGAGTTCGGTGCCCTGTACCTCCATCTCCCCTTCTGCCCACGCCGCTGCGCGTACTGCTCGTTTCCCAGCTGTGCGATCCGGTCAGACGACCCGCTCGTCGATGCCTACGTCGATGCCCTGACCCGCTCGGTGCACCGTGCGGCGCGCTCGGGGGTGCTCTCGCACGTCTCCTCTGCCTACCTTGGCGGCGGGACCCCCTCGTTTCTCGGGGGCAAGCGCCTCGCCAGCCTGATCTACCTTCTCGACGTCATGGTACCTCGCGAGGAGGGCCGCTTCGAGCTCACGGTGGAATGCAACCCCGACTCGGTGGACGAGCGCCTCGCTCGCGACCTCTTCGCCCTTGGAGTCACGCGCTTCTCGCTCGGCGTGCAGAGCTTCGACGATGCGCGCCTGGGCGCGTTGGGCCGCGTGCACGATGCGGCCCAGGCGCGACGGGCCATCGACATCCTCCAGGACCGAGGCGCCGCCTGCTCGGTCGACCTCATCTGCGGCGGCCTTGGGCAGACTCGCGAGCAGTGGCACCGTGACCTCGAGGCGGTGGTCGCGAGTGGCGTCGGGCACGTGAGCGTCTACCCGCTCACGGTGGACGAGGGTACGCCCCTGTCCGAGAGGGTCGCCGCGAACACGGTGGATGCGCCCGACGACGAGCAGGCCGACATGATGCTCGACGCCCGGGACGTCCTCGAGGGGTCGGGTCTCATGCGCTACGAGGTGGCGAGCTACGCTCGTCTTGGACAGGAGTCTCGTCACAACTCCGCGTATTGGACGGGTGTACCGTACCTGGGACTCGGTCCGGGTGCGGCGAGCATGATGCCCGTCGACCTGTACCGCGGGGTCGAGGAACTGGGACTCTGGCGTCCCGGCGACGCTGCGCCTGCGGAGGGGATGTCGGATTGCGCGCGCGTCAGGATCTCGCCGAGGACCACCAGGATGCACGAGGCCATCGTCTCGTACGCAGAGGAGGGCCTGGTGGACGTGGAGGTGGAGCTGCTCGACGCCCGCGCGGCGGCCTGCGAGGACCTCATGCTGGGGATGCGCCTGGTGCGTGGCGTTGAGGGCAGGGTGGTCGCGACGGCACGGGAGACGGTGCCGGGTCTCGACGAGGTGTTCGCATCGCTCGTGCGCGATGGTCTCGCCACCGTCACGTCGGACGGTGGATACCAACCCACCGACCGGGGGTGGCTGCTCGGCAACGAGCTCTACGGACGCCTCTGGGGGCTCTCCAGATGACATCACGAAAACGGGTTCGCCCACGAATGGCCGGCATGGGTGGGCTGGGTTCTATAGTATGGCGAGAAAGACGCGCCCGGGTCCAAGGGTCGGCACGATGAGATGCGCGCGAAGGGTGGTGTGGAGAGGTGCTCAATGACAGGAGGCAGCGGATATTGGCCGCGCTCATCGACGAGTACGTCGGCACCGCCGTACCCGTCGGCAGTCAGACGCTCGTGGAGCGTCACGGCTTCAACGTGAGCCCGGCCACCATCCGCAGCGAGCTTTCCGCACTCGAGGAAGGTGGATACGTCGTCTCGCCCCACGTGAGTGCGGGGCGGATTCCCACCGATTACGGCTACCGCAGCTTCGTGGACGTCCTTCTCGGCCTTCCAGCCGATGAGGCCGGACGGCCCCTTGCGATACCCGGACGCAAGGAGGGACGGGTCCTCGCCATCGCCGGGCGCCCGGAAGATCGGCTGTACGAGGTGCCTGGCAGCCTTCCGCCGTTTCACCTGCAGGCGCAGGCGACCGAGTTCGATGACCTCATCGGGCAGGTCTCGATCGCCCTCTCGCATTTCACCAACTGCCTCGCCATCGTCATTGCACCGAGTGTCGCACGTGCCTCCCTGCGGCGCATATCCCTCGTTGCCCTGGGGCCGAGGGAATGTCTGATCGTGTTGGTCACCAGGGAGGGCACCGTCCTCAACCGCCATGTCGCCGTCGACATGCCCCAGGCACTTGAGAATCTTGCCACCAGGGAGGTACGCCTCAACGCACTGCTCGTCGACGATCCCAGCGTCGATGCCTCGTTCTATGCCAACCGGGGGTTCGATGACGTCGCGGCGGCCCTGGGGGATGACCCTCTTTCCTATCGGCTCATCACCGAGATCGCCGCTTGCCTGGCTGATGCCGACTCCGATGCCGACCGCGCCCATCATCAGGGGATGGATGCGCTCCTCTCGCAACCGGAGTTCCGCGACGCCGCTGCGGCGATACCCCTTGCGCGGATGGTGGAGGGTGGGATGGGACTGGCAAGCCTCCTCGACGGTGTCGCCGACGCCGAGGGGACGGTGGTGCGCATCGGCCACGAGAACGGCGTCGCGGCCCCACTGGATGTGAGCGTGGTGGCCGAGGGGTATCGTATGGGCGCCGCCAACGGTCTGGTGGCCGTCGTGGGACCCACGCGGATGGACTATGGGCGTGCCATCGCTGCCGTTCGCGTTGCCGCCGGCACCATGGAAGAGACGCTTTCGTAACCACATGGAATCGCCGGCGACGATTCGGGGATTACGTCGCTACCATGTCCCCTTACGTGGAATTCTACGTGGAATTTTCGATGTCGTCCGTTGACATCGAGGTACAATATACGGCCGTGTGTGTAAGAGACGTTTCATGGAGGGGACACAGCGTTGTCGAAGGATTATTACGAGGTGCTCGGCGTTGCGCATGATGCAACCGAGGAGGACGTTAAGAAGGCCTTTCGCCACAAGGCGCGCACCCTGCACCCTGATGTCAACAAGGCTCCGGATGCCGAGGAGCGCTTCAAGGAACTCAACGAAGCCTATGACGTGCTCTCCGATCGGGGGAAGCGCTCCCAGTACGACCGCTTCGGGTCGGTGCCGGGAGCCGGGGGAGGCGGCTACCAGAGCGTCGACTTCGACGACCTGTTCGGCGGCGGCTTCGGGATGGGTGATATCTTCTCCACCTTCTTCGGTGGCATGGGCGGTGGCGGTGGGAATCGCCGCGCGGCTGTGCGGCGAGAGGGACGTGACATGGGCGTCGGCCTTCGACTCACCCTCGAAGAGGTTGCGGCGGGCGTGAAGAAGGAGATCGTCTACGATCGCCTCGCGCCTTGCGAGGACTGCCACGGCACGGGCGCTGCGGCGGGTGGCCATATGACCGACTGCGCCACATGCCACGGCACGGGTCGTGTCGTGACCGTGCAGCGTACCATCCTGGGAGACATGCAGACGGCCACCACCTGCCCGTCGTGCGGTGGCGCGGGATCCCGCATCGACAACCCGTGCCCCGAGTGCGAGGGCCAAGGGCGCGTACCCGACCGGCAACATGTCACGGTGGAGGTTCCGGCCGGTATCCGCGACGGCCAGCAACTACGCCTCACCGGATATGGCGAGGCGGGTCTCAACGGGTCTCCGGCGGGAAATCTCATCGTCACGGTCCGCATCGCCGAGCACGAGTTCTTCCAACGCGAGGGGGACAACCTGCACACTCGCGCATCGGTCTCCATCGCCCAGGCCTCGCTCGGTGCCGACATCCAGGTACCCGGCATCCTTCCCGAGGAACTGGTCGACGTCCACATCCCCGAGGGATGCCAGGACGACCAGATCGTACGTGCCCGCTCCAAGGGCATGCCACGATTCCGTTCGGACAACCGCGGCGACCTTCTCATCCACGTCGACGTCGTCGTCCCCCGCAACCTCACGGCCGCTCAGCGCTCCCTGCTGGAGCAGCTTGCCGTCGAACTCGGCTCCCAGGTTTCGGCCAAGCGCACACCCTTCCAACGCCTGCGCGACGCCCTCTCCTAGCGATGTCGGCCAGCGCACCGACCAAGGGGGCGGCACGGGTCCACGTCGACCTTCTCCTCGGCATCTCGGCTTCACCGCGCACCGAGACGTGCGTGGGACTCGCCGTCGAGCTGGGCGTCGATCGCATCCAACCGTTCGTCGGAGCCCTGTGCCGTGTCCCGCCTTCCAAGCAGTTCGAATGCGACGAGGTGGAGGAACTGCTCGAGGGCACGTCTGCGACGACGGCTCGTCGTCTCGGACGTGCGGATGTCCCCATCGGACGTCCATGCACGCTCGCCGAGGCCCTCGACCTGGCTCTGCAGCCCTCCGACGGCGCCGAGGATGTCTCGGACCCCTGTGTCATAGCCTGTTGGGAGCAGTCGCCAACGCAGGCCCTCTCGCTTCCGGCGGCCCTGCGTGCCCGATCCGGCGCGAGGGGACGTACCGTGTCATCGCTGGTCCTCATCGTGGGTGGAGAGGACGGACTCTCGGCCGATGAGGTGGACCTGATCCGGTCACGTGGGGGGATGATCGTGACGCTGGGCCACCTGACCCTCGACGCCGAGCCCGCCACCGCCGCCGCGGTGGCGCTCGCCGTCTCGACCCTTGGCGGCCTCGGTTGCGATGAGCAGGTGTCGGGGACTGTCGAGCCGTGACTTCCGATATCCCGACATCCCCTCTGTTCCATATGCAGAATCTCGGATGCAAGGTGAACCGTGTCGAGACGGATGCGATCGCCGTGCAGCTGATCGCGTCGGGGGCGCATCCCGGACGCGAGGATGAGGCCGGCGTCATCGTGATCAACACGTGCACGGTGACCGCACAGGCCGACAAGAAGGCGAGGAAGGCCGTGCGCCGGGCCTTGTCCGCACGTATGGTTCCGATGGTCGTCGTCACCGGTTGCGCCACCGCCATCGACCCCGACTCGTTCGCCCTCCTCGGCTCACGCGTGGTCGTGGAGCCGGACCGTCTGGCCGTGCCCGCGCGCGTCGCCGACCTCCTCGGTCTGGACCCCCATCTCCCCGAGGGTCCCGGTGGGGCCGATGCCCTGGAACCCTTTGCACCACCTCTACGCGAGGGGGAGGGGTTTCCCACGCGCATGGGCGTCAAGGTGCAGGACGGTTGCGACAACGCGTGCACGTATTGCATCGTGCACGTGGCCCGCGGTGGGGCGGTCAGCAGGGACATCGTCTCGGTGATCGACGAGGTGCGGCGAGCGTCCGCCGCCGGTGTCCGCGAGGTGGTGCTCACGGGGATCAACCTCGGCAGGTACCGTCTTCCCACCTCCGGTCTTCCCGAGGAGCTGCTGGCCGAGGGTTCGCGCGGTTCGGGGTGCATCGACCTGGCCGGGCTTGTCACCCTCCTCCTCGGGCACACCGATATCGCCCGCATCCGCCTTTCTTCCGTCGAGCCGCCGGATGTGACGCCCCGTCTCATCGAGGCGATGGTCACGGGTGGCGAGCGCGTCGCCCATCACCTTCATCTACCGTTGCAGTCTGGGTGCGATGCCACGCTCATCCAGATGGGGCGGGGATATGGCACGTCGTACTATGCGGATACGGTCGCCCGGGTTCGTGCGGCGATGCCGGACATCGCGCTCACGACCGATGCGATAGCTGGCTTTCCCGGTGAGACGGACGAGGATTTCTCGACATCCCTCGACTTCTGCCAGAGGATGCGCTTCGCCAAGATCCACGTCTTCCGATACTCGCGTCGCGAGGGCACGCCCGCTGCCCTCCGAGACGACCAGATCCCCACCGAGGTGGCCTCCCTGCGCGCAGCCCGCCTGCGTGCGCTGTCCGCGCGGATGCGGGAGGATGACGCGCGCGCGCGCGTCGGGGGTCTGGAGCTGGTTCTCGTCGAGCGACGGGGCGTGGGCACCTCGGGCAGCTATCACGATGTCGAGGTCCCAGGGGCCGATGGGCTCGTCGGCCAGCTCGTCCCGGTACGTCTGGTCAGGGTGCTCTCCTCGGGTGCGCTCCTCGGCGAGATCGATTCCATCGCGGCGCACGATACCTTTGCGCGGGCACGTGGCACCGTCCCTCCACGGTCCCTGCAGGCGGCAGCTTACCTTCGCCGCGAGGGGGCCTGGACGGCCGGGGCGTGATAGGATACGTACGGACACGGTTGCCAGGGTGCGTTTGACGTCGCCCTCTCCCCGTCGGACCTCAACGGCACCTCGCACTTATGGTCATTCTCTCTGAGAAGGGGCTCATCGTTTGGAAACCGCTCAAGTGCGTTTCACCATACCGACCGATACCGACCCTTCGTCGGTCACGGGTGTCAACGACGAGTTGCTCCATGTCGTCGAGGATGCGTTCGAGGCACGCATAACCGTGCGCGGCGATGGCATAGAGGTACGTGGCGATGCCATCGAGGTGCAGGAGATCACCTCGCTCCTCGCCGACCTGCTCAAACGAGCGCAAGCGGGCGAGCGTACGACGCGCGACTATCTCATCCATGCCATCTCGCTGGTTCGTGAGGGCGAGTTCGCGCCCTCCGCCTTGCGCGATGACGTGCTGCTCACCTTCCGCGGAAAGGCGATCCGCCCCAAGACGCTTGGACAGAAGCGGTACGTGGATGCGGTCCGAGGCAACGTGATCACGTTTTGCACGGGTCCTGCCGGATCCGGAAAGACCTATCTCGCGATGGCGCTCGCCGTGGCGGCCCTCAAGCGCAAGGAGGTCGGTCGCATCGTCCTCACGCGCCCCATCGTCGAGGCGGGTGAGTCGCTCGGCTTTCTGCCCGGCACGCTTTCAGAGAAGGTCGATCCCTACATCCGTCCCCTGTACGACGCCCTGTACGACATGACCGATGCCGAGAAGGGCAACCAGCTCATCGAGTCGGGCATCATAGAGATCGCCCCTCTCGCCTTCATGCGGGGACGCACGCTCAACGACAGCTTCATCATCCTCGACGAGGCTCAGAACACCACCCCCGACCAGATGAAGATGTTCCTCACACGTCTGGGATTCGGCTCCAAGATGGTCATCACCGGCGACATCACGCAGACCGATCTCCCCGGATCGCGTTCGGGCCTTCGCGCCGTACGCACCATCCTCACGGGTATCGATGACATCACCTTCACCGACCTTACGGCAAAGGACGTGGTACGCCATTCGCTCGTCGCGCGAATCGTGGGAGCGTACGATGCCGCCGATCGGCAACCGCACCTTCCCTTCCCCGTGGATGAGTCCGGCGCAGGGCGTGGCGGGGACGACGATGCCCGTGGTCTGGGGCCGGATGCCGTCTGCGAGGATGAGGGGATGACACGGGTGCAGGTAGACCGGGAGGAGGCGCGTCGATGAACGTCATCGTGGATATCGGAGAGGGTTTCGAGCCCGCGGGATGGGATGAGGAACGGGCTGTTGAGCTCGCCACGTTTGCATTGGACGAGATGAGCGCTCCACACGGCTGCGAAGTGAGCGTCTCACTCGTCTCGCCGGAGGAGATGCACCAGCTCAATCTCGGGTATCGTGGCGTGGACCGCCCCACCGACGTCCTGTCGTTTCCCTGCGATGATGCCTGGGACGTCCCCGAGAACGCCGACGAGGTCCTCATCGGCGACATCATGATCGCTCCCGAGGTGGCAGCCGCACAGGCACCTG
>JAATFL010000019.1 GCA_015655215.1 Coriobacteriia bacterium | reverse complement strand
TCGATGAGGCGCTTGATGACGAACGGCTTGAACAGCTCGAGCGCCATCTGCTTCGGCAGCCCGCACTGGTGCATCTTCAGCTGCGGGCCCGCGATGATGACCGAGCGGCCGGAGTAGTCGACGCGCTTGCCGAGCAGGTTCTGGCGGAAACGGCCCTGCTTGCCCTTGAGCATGTCGGCGAGCGACTTCAGGGGGCGGTTGCCGGGTCCCTGGACGGGACGACCGCGACGGCCGTTGTCGAACAGGGAGTCGACCGCCTCCTGCAGCATGCGCTTCTCGTTGTTGACGATGATCTCGGGAGCACCCGTCGCGAGCAGGCGCTTGAGACGGTTGTTGCGGTTGATCACACGACGGTACAGGTCGTTGAGGTCGGAGGTCGCGAAGCGACCACCGTCGAGCTGGACCATCGGGCGCAGCTCGGGCGGGAGCACCGGGACCACGTCGAGGATCATGTCGCGCGGCTTGTTGGTGCTGTGCAGGAAGGCGTCGACGACCTTGAGGCGCTTGATCGCCTTGGCCCGACGCTGCCCCTTGCCGTCACGGGTGATGGCGGTGAGCTCCTCGGCGATGGCTTCGAGGTCGAGGGCGTCAAGCAGGTCGCGCACGGATTCGGCACCCATGCCGCCCTTGAAGTACTCGCTGTAGTTGATGCGCATCTCGCGATAGAGCGCCTCGTCGGAGATAAGCATCTTGGGCTCGATCTTCATGAACGTATCGAACGCCTCGACGCGTAGGTCCTTGCGCTCGGCGAACTCGTCCGTGATGTCCTCTATCTCGGACTCGACCTCGTCAGGGTCCATCTTTTCGTCAGGGTCGATGTCCTCGGCACCCTCGCCGGTGTAATCGGTCGAGAGGTGACGGGTCGTCTCGATCAGACGATCGCGCTCGGCATCGAGTTCCTCGAGGTCGGCGGCGACCTCATCGCGCAGGTCGTCGGCGTCCGCCTCCCGCAGGTCCGCATCGACGGAGGTGATGATGGAGGATGCGAAGTAGAGGACCTTCTCGAGTTCCTTGGGTGCGATGTCAAGCAGGTACCCCAGGCGCGAAGGCGAGCCCTTGAAGTACCAGATATGGCTTACCGGAGCGGCTAGTTCGATATGGCCCATGCGCTCGCGACGGACCTTGGCGCGCGTCACCTCGACGCCGCAGCGCTCGCAGACGACACCCTTGAAGCGGATGCGCTTGTATTTGCCGCACGCGCACTCCCAATCCTTCGTGGGCCCGAAGATGCGCTCACAGAACAGACCATCGCGCTCGGGCTTGAGCGTACGGTAGTTGATGGTCTCGGGTTTCTTGACCTCACCGTGGGACCAGCTGCGAATCTCTTCGGCACTCGCTAGACCGATGCGGACACGGTCGAAATTGTTGACGTCGAATTCGCTCACGCTTACTCCTCCTCATCCGCGGTGGATGCGGCCGCTATCGGTTCATCGTCGAGATCGATCTCGGAAAGACCGCTCGCAAGCATGTCGAGGGAGTCTTCGGGTGATGGGGTCGGCGTGCCAGGGAGCATCTCCGAAGCCACGTCGTGCTCGTCTCCGGAACCTTCCCGCAGCTCGATGGTGGCGTTGTCCTTGCCCAACATCTGCACGTCAAGGCACAGGGAACGCATCTCCTTGATGAGCACCTTGAAGGACTCGGGTATCTCGGGCGAGGGGATGTTCTCCCCCTTGACGATGGCCTCGTAGGCCTTCACGCGACCCGAGGTGTCATCGGACTTGACCGTCAGGATCTCCTGCAACACGTTGCTCGCGCCATATGCGTAGAGTGCCCAGACCTCCATCTCGCCGAATCGCTGGCCGCCAAACTGCGCCTTACCTCCCAGAGGTTGCTGCGTGATGAGGCTGTAGGGGCCGGTCGAGCGTGCATGGATCTTATCGTCGACCAGGTGGCCGAGCTTGAGGATGTAGTTCTGACCGACGGTGATGGGCTCGCGGAACTTCTCACCGGTACGTCCATCGTACAGGTCGGTCTTCCCGGTGAGGGAGAGCTGCGGGATCAGCTCGTCATGGGCCTTATCGCCCAGACGCTTGTGCGCCTTGCGGATGAGGTTCTTGTTCGCGAGGTCGATGCACCGCGATATCTCGGCCTCGTTGGCACCGTCGAACACCGGCGACGCGACGAAGACGGAACCATCGACCGGCTCGTCGTTCTCCTCGTTGAAGCCGACCTGTGCAGCCCAACCCAGGTGGGTCTCGAGCAACTGGCCGACGTTCATGCGCGAGGGCACGCCGAGCGGGTTGAGCATGATGTCGACCGGGGTGCCGTCGGCGAGGTAGGGCATGTCCTCGATGGGGAGGATGCGGGAGATGACGCCCTTGTTGCCATGACGGCCCGAGAGCTTGTCGCCCTGCTGTATCTTGCGCTTCTGGGCCACGAACACGCGCACGAGCTCGTTGATGCCGGGGGCGAGGTCGTCACCGGTATCGCGTGCCGAGGAGGTGATGCCGATGACGCGACCACCCGCACCGTGGGGAACGCGCAGGGAGGTGTCACGCACCTCGCGCGCCTTCTCGCCGAAGATGGCCCGCAGCAAACGCTCCTCGGCCGTGAGCTCGGTCTCGCCCTTGGGCGTGACCTTGCCGACGAGGACGTCACCTGGAGCCACCTCGGCCCCGATGCGGATGATGCCGTCGGCGTCGAGGTTGGCGAGCATGTCCTCTGAGAGGTTGGGTATCTCGCGCGTGATCTCCTCTGGACCCAGCTTCGTGTCACGCGCATCGAGCTCGTACTCCGAGATGTGGATGGAGGTGAGCAGGTCGTCGGTCACGCAGCGCTCGGAGAGGATAATCGCGTCCTCGTAGTTGTAACCTTCCCAGGGAAGGTAGGCCGCGAGGAGGTTCTGGCCCAATGCCAGCTCGCCATAGTCGGTCGAGGGTCCGTCAGCGAGGACGTCGCCGGCCTCGACCGTCTGGCCTTCCTGGACGAGCGGCTTGTAGTTGAGGCAGCCGCCCTGGTTGGAGCGCTGGTACTTGGGGAGGGTGTAGCCGTCGATGGACCCGTCGGTGAGTCGGACGACGATGTTCGTGGCCTCGACGTGCTCGACGACGCCCGGACGCTTCGCGATGAGCGTATCGCCCGAGTCGACGGCGCACCGGTGTTCCATGCCAGTCCCGACGAGCGGGGCATGCGGGTTGAGCAGCGGTACCGCCTGGCGCTGCATGTTCGAGCCCATCAGGGCGCGCTTGGCGTCATCGTGCTCGAGGAAGGGGATGAGAGCCGTGGCGACCGAGGTCATCTGGCGGGGGGAGACGTCCATGTACCCCACGCGCTGGGGATCGACCTCCTCGGGCTCGCCGTAGACGCCATCATCGCCCATGACGCGGCAGAGCACGCGCCTCGATGGGACGAACACCTTCCCATCCGACGCACGCGGAGACACGGGAGCCCCTTCGACGGGGACGATCTCCAACCCTTCGGCGTCCTCGGGGTCGAGCCATTTGCCATAGATGCGAGTCTCGGGATCGAACTGCTCGTTGGCCTGGGCGATGACGTAGTTCTCCTCCTCGTCGGCAGCGAGATAATCCACGTCGTCGGTGACCTTGCCGTCGATGACACGACGGTACGGTGCCTCGATGAAACCATAGGAGTTGATGCGCGCATAAGTGGCCAAGGAGCCGATGAGACCGATGTTGGGACCCTCGGGGGTCTCGATGGGACACATGCGCGAGTAGTGCGACGGGTTGACGTCGCGGACCTCGAAGCCCGCACGGTCACGGGTGAGGCCGCCTGGGCCGAGTGCGGAAAGGCGGCGCTTGTGCGTGAGACCGGCAACGGGGTTGTACTGGTCCATGAACTGGGAGAGCTGCGAGGACCCGAAGAACTCCTTGATGGAGGCGACGATGGGGCGGATGTTGATGAGCGACTGTGGGGTGATCTCGTCAACCTCCTGCGTTGACATGCGCTCGCGAACCACGCGCTCCATGCGCGAGAGGCCGATGCGGAACTGGTTTTGGATGAGCTCGCCTACCGTGCGGATGCGGCGGTTGCCGAAGTGGTCGATGTCGTCGGTGGAGAAGCCCAGTTCGCCGTCGTGAAGGCTGACGAGGTAGGCCATCGACTTGACGATATCCTCACTCGTGAGCGTGAAGGCGTCGTCGGCGAGGTCGAGACCGAGCTTCTTGTTGATCTTGTAGCGCCCCACCTTGGCAAGGTCGTAGCGCTGGGGGTTGAAGAACAGCCCCTCGAAGAGCGTACGTGCCGAGTCGATGGTGGGAGGCTCGCCGGGACGGAGGCGACGGTACAGCTCGATGAGCGCTTCCTCGCGCGTCTCGGTCATGTCGCGTTCGAGCGTGCGCAGCACCATGGGGGAATCGCCGAGGAGCTCGATGATCTCCTCGCGCGTCTCCGCGATACCCAGCGCACGCAGCAGCAGCGTGGCTGGCTGCTTGCGTTTGCGGTCGACGCGGACCGAGAGGACGTCGCGGCGATCCGTCTCGAACTCGAGCCATGCGCCTCGAGCGGGGATGATCTTGGCCCCGTAGATGATCTTGTCGGAGGTCTTATCGGGTCCCATGGAGAAGTAGACACCTGGTGAACGTACCAGTTGTGAGACGACGATGCGCTCGGAGCCGTTGATGATGAAGGTGCCGCGGTCGGTCATGAGCGGGAAATCGCCCATGAACACCTGCTGCTCCTTCATCTCACCCGTCTCCTTGTTGATGAAGCGCACCCAAATGAAGAGCGGTGCCTGATATGACAGGTCCTTCTCCTTGCACTCCTCAGCGGAATGCTTTGGGTCCGAGAACTCGTGATCGCCAAACTCGACGGCGAGGTTCTTCGTACCGTTCTCGATGGGTGAGATGGATTGGAAGGTTTCGTCCAGCCCCTCCCCTTTGAACCAGGCAAACGATTCCGTCTGTATGGCAATCAGGTTAGGGACATCCATGATAGCGGGGATCTTGGCGAAACTCCGGCGTTCCCGGTACATGTTGGGTGAGGTGGCAATGTTTCCGCGTCGCACCTAGCGATTCCTCCTTCAGGCTAAGGGAAGTTGCGGTAATAGCCGCAAACTAATAAGGTACTAAACCGCCAGGCGCACGTCAATGAAAATCTTGACATTTCCTGCAGAATGTGTTTTGAGCTTGGTCAAAGCCGCATTCCGGAGCGATATCATCGGTCAGAGGGGTACCCCCGTGATGTGCCGAGAAGCCCATGGTCAGGAAGCGGGCATTTTACGGCAGACGGACCCCCGGTCAAACCGAGGGTCCGTCTGCCGTAACAGCGAGCAGCGCCCAACACAGGAATCGACTACTTGATGGTGACGGTGGCGCCAGCCTCTTCGAGCTTTGCCTTCAGCTCGTCGGCCTTGTCCTTGGCGACCGCTTCGACGACGGTCTTGGGGGCACCGTCGACAAGCTCCTTGGCCTCCTTCAGGCCGAGACCGGTTGCCTCGCGGACGACCTTGATGACCTTGATCTTGTTGTCGCCGAAGTTCTCGAGGGCAACGTCGAACTCGGTCTTCTCCTCCTCGACGGCAGCGGCAGCCGCAGGGGCGGCGGCAGCGGCGGCGGGGGCGGCGGCGGAAACGCCGAAGATGTCCTCGAGCTCGTGGACGAGCTCGGAGAGCTCCAGGGCGGGCATCTCCTTGATAGCTTCGATAATCTCTTCCTTGGTCACAGCCATGATGTACTCCTTTGTGAAAAGGTCGCGGGGAAGTCCCGAACCCTATGCTCCTCTGCGAGACGGATGTCCCTGCTTGCACCGTCAACGCCAGTCGCGTCGACGGATGGTGCGATGGAACGGCGGTATCGGGAATCCGGATGACGCCACGGCGAGCGCGGCGCGTCTGCACGATACCTACGCGGCACTCTTCTGGTCGGCGACGGCGCCCAACACACGGGCGAACGACTCGGCTGGGGCGTTGAGAACGCGGACGATCTGAGACATCGGGTTCTGGAGCGTGCCCAGGAGCTTGGCGAGGAGTTCCTCGTGGCTCGGGAGCTCCGCGATGGCCTTGACCTGTTCGGCATCCATGACGGCGCCGGCCAGCAGGCCACCCTTGATGACGAGGATCTTGCTGGCCGTGGCGAACGTCTTGACGGCCTTTGCGGCGGCGGCGGCATCGCCATGGGCGATGACGAAGCCGGTGGGGCCAACGAGCAGCTCCGGCATCTCGGGAAGTCCCAGGTTACGCAGGGCGATGGTTGCCAGGGTGTTCTTGTAGACCTTCAACTCGGCATCGGCCTCGCGCATCTCGCGACGAAACTGCTCGGTCTGCTTCACGCTCAGGCCGCGGAAATCGACGAGCCAGACGGCGGAGGCCATCTGGAAGCGACCGGTGATGTCCTCGATGCTCTGGGCCTTCTTGGTTGTTGGCATATCTGTACACCTCCTCTCCTCGCACATGGCCCACCTAACGTGAGGAACCTTAGGGGACCATGTCACGGGGGAACTACCCTCGAGGCAAAACCCCCGCCGTCCGGATAGACAGCGGGGGTCGAAAGCCATTTCGCTTAAGACCACCTCGGCGGGCGGGAAAAATCCCCTTATGCCTTTTCGGGCACCAGCTGTCTTTGGCGGCAGACCATGTGTGTTATGTATCGCACGTCGAGATATGCATCCGGACGTGCACCTCGTCAGTTTGACGACACCGCACGGTTTCGTCAAACGCGACCACGTGAACGGGTGCGGATGGACGACTACTTCTCGAGGAAGTTGCGCTGCACGGCGGGATCGACGTGAACGCCAGGACCCATCGTCGAGACCAGCGAGATGGACTTGACGTACCTGCCCTTCGACGAGGAGGGACGGACCCTGAGTATCTCGGTGTACAGGGCGGCATAGTTCTCGGTGAGCTGCTCCACCGTGAAGGAGACGCGACCCACGGGTACGTGGCAGATGCCGAACTTGTCGGCACGGTATTCCACACGCCCGGCCTTGAGCTCGCTGACGATCTTGGCGATGTCGTTGGTGACGGTGCCGAGCTTGGGGTTGGGCATGAGGCCGCGAGGCCCGAGGGCCTTGCCGAGACGGCCGACCTTGGACATCTGATCGGGGGTGGCGACGGCGGCGTCGAAGTTGAAGACGCCAGCGCCGATCTGGGCGGCAAGCTCGTCGGAACCGACGATGTCCGCGCCAGCCTCCTCGGCCTCGCGTGCCTTGTCGCCCTCGGCGAACACGGCGACGCGGACGGTCTTCCCGGTGCCGTGTGGCAGCGAGATGGAACCGCGTATCTGCTGGTCGGCCTTACGGGTGTCGATGCCCAGACGGATGTGCGCCTCGACGGTCTCGTCGAACTTGGCGGCTGCGACCTCCTTGATGAGGGTCATCGCCTGAAGCGGCGAATAGCTGACGCCGGCCTCGATCCTCTCGACCGCCGCACGATAGTTCTTGCCCTGCTTTGCCATGTTTCCTCCTTGTGGTGGTAACGGGCGCGATGCCCTCCCACGATGATGTGAACGCGCGATGGACGGATGGCCCACCGCGCGTGATTCCCGATGCCGTCTACTGCTCTACCAGGACGCCCATCGAACGAGCGGTGCCGGCGACGATCTTCATCGCGGCCTCGATGTCGTTCGCGTTGAGGTCGGGCATCTTGATCTCGGCGATCTCCTTGAGCTGGGCCTTGGTGAGCGTGCCGACCTTGTCGAGGTTGGGCCTGCCCGAGGCGGACTTGAGGCTCAGGGCCTGCTTGATCAGGATGGCCGCAGGCGGCGTCTTGGTGATGAAGGTAAAGGACTTGTCCTCGTAGATGGTGATCTCGACGGGGATGATCGTGCCATGCGACTCTGCGGTCTGCGCGTTGAACGCCTGGCAGAACTGCATGATGTTGACGCCTTGGGCGCCCAGGGCGGGACCGACGGGAGGCGCAGGGTTCGCCGCACCGCCGGGAATCTGTAGCTTGACGAAACCGGTGACTTTCTTAGCCATTTCCAAACCTGCCTTTTCCAGCGTGGTCGACGTCGTTCCCGAGCAGAGGAAGCATACGCCAGCCGATCGTCTAATCTATGACCTCATGACACGTGAGAAGCCCCCGGTGACGGGCGCGGGTCATGCAGGTTCGCATCAAGACTGCAAGCCCCGTCGCGAATGCGCCAGGGCTTGCAGCTTAGAGCCGAGCGACCTGATCGAACGCAAGCTCGACCGGCGTCTCACGCCCGAAGATGGAGACCATGACCTTGATCTTGCCCGTATCCGGGTTGACCTCGGAAATGACCCCGTCGAAATCGGAGAGAGGACCAGATATGACCTTCACTGACTGGCCGACCTCGAGGTCCGTTGAAATCCTCTTAGGTGCGTTCGAATTCGAACGTCCCATGATCTTGTTGTACTCCTCACGGGAGAGCGCGGCTGGATTCCCCTCGGAACCAACGAAGCCCGTGACGCCTGGCGTGTTGCGGACGACACCCCACGAACGGTCGTCGAGCTCCATGCGGACAAGGACGTAACCGGGGAAGACCTTCTTCTCCGACGTTACCCGATGGCCGTCATCCTTGATCTCGGTGACGGTCTCCATGGGAATCTCGATCTTGAAGATGCTGTTCTCGAGACCGAACGTCTCGACGCGCATCTCCAAATCCGTCTTGACCTTGTTCTCATACCCTGAGTATGTGTGGATCACGTACCATTTCTTTGACATGCTTAACCTGCTAACTTGGAAAAGGCGCTGAGCACGGGGACGATCCCGGTGTCGACAAGATAGATAAGGACGCCGAAGAAGAGCAGGGCGCTGATGACCACCAGGCTCGAGTTGAGCACCTCGCGTCTGGTGGGCCAGATGACGCGCTTGAGTTCGACGCGCACGTCGCGCAGATACTGCACGAAGCGTTGGAAGATATTGGGTTTCTTGTCCTTCTTGACCGATTTCTTGGCAGCGGACTTTACCGGCGCCTTCTTCGTCGAAGCCTTCGCAGGCTCCTTGCCAGAAGGATTCGCCTTCTTGACCGCCCCCCGCCCCCCCTGCTTATCGGCGGGATCGGTGCCACCCGTTCTTTTCCTGTTGCTCGCTGCCATCGTCATCCGTTCGTCAGGTTGTCCTCTCGTACACAAGACATGTTACAGCAAACGTCGCAACACCTCATCGGCATTGCGACGGTATGTACTGGCAGGCCAGGAGGGACTCGAACCCCCAACAAGCGGTTTTGGAGACCGCCGCTCTACCAATTGGAGCTACTGGCCTAGGGGATGGAGACTAACGCGTCTCCTTGTGTTGCGTGTGCTTGCCACACCAACGACAGTACTTCTTGAGCTCCATGCGCTCGGGATTGTTCTGCTTGTTCTTGGTGGTGGTGTAATTGCGACGCTTGCATTCAGTACAGGCGAGCGTGACCATGGTGCGCATTAATCCTCCTACTGACCGCGCGGCCGTCCGGTCGCGACGCGGTGGATTACTTTATCACCTGTCATCCCATGCAGTCAAACAACATCCCACTGCACGCACATAACAGGCGGGGGGCGGAAAGGGAACGGAGCCCGTCACGCTGAGCGCGCCGGGCTCCGCCACAGAGGTCAAGCAAGGGCAGTTACTTGATGATCTTGGTGACACGACCCGATCCGACGGTGTGGCCGCCTTCGCGGATGGTGAAGCCGATACCCTCTTCGAGAGCGATGGGGGAGATGAGCTCACCGGTCATGAGCACGTTGTCGCCCGGCATGACCATCTCGACACCTTCGGGCAGATGCACGGTACCGGTTACGTCCGTCGTACGGAAGTAGAACTGCGGACGATAGTTGTTGAAGAACGGCGTATGACGGCCACCTTCGTCCTTGGTCAGGATGTAGACCTGAGCCTCGAACTGGGTGTGAGGGGTGACGGTGCCGGGCTTGCAGAGGACCTGGCCACGGATGACGTCCTCGCGCTTAAGACCACGGAGCAGGACGCCGATGTTGTCGCCGGCCTCGCCTGTGTCGAGGATCTTGTGGAACATCTCGACGCCGGTGCACGTGGTGGTCTGCGTATCGTTGATGCCAACGACCTCAAGCGGATCGCTGACCTTGACGATGCCACGCTCGACACGACCCGTCGCGACGGTGCCACGGCCCGCGATGGTGAAGACGTCCTCGACGGCCATGAGGAAGGGCTTCTCGGTATCGCGCTTGGGGGTGGGGATGAAGGTGTCGACGGCATTCATGAGGTCCCAGATGGGCTTCTCCCACTCGGGGTCACCCTCGAGGGCCTTGAGTGCGGATCCACGGATGATGGGAGTGTCGTCTCCGGGGAAACCGTACTCGCTGAGGAGGTCGCGGGTCTCCATCTCGACCAGGTCGATGAGCTCCTCGTCGTCAACCATGTCGCACTTGTTCAGGAAGACGATGATGTAGGGCACACCAACCTGACGAGCGAGAAGCACGTGCTCGCGAGTCTGGGCCATGGGTCCGTCGGTGGCGGCGATGACGAGGATCGCACCGTCCATCTGGGCAGCGCCGGTGATCATGTTCTTGACGTAGTCGGCGTGGCCGGGGCAGTCGACGTGCGCATAGTGACGGTTCTCGGTCTCGTACTCGACGTGGGCGATGGAGATCGTGATGCCACGCTCACGCTCTTCGGGGGCCTTGTCGATATCCTCGAATGCCTCGAACTTGGCAAGGCCCTTCTGGGAGAGGACCTTGGTGATAGCGGCGGTAAGGGTGGTCTTACCATGGTCGACGTGGCCGATGGTGCCGATGTTGACATGCGGCTTCGTGCGCTCGTAGTGCTCTTTCTCTGCCATGCTTGCTCCTCCTTCAGGGAAGTCTGGCGCCTTACGGCTGTCCGACAGGCATTGTTTTCAAATGCGTCGCCCCTCGGTGGGGAGTGACGCAGGGGAACCAAATGGTAGCGGTGACTGGATTCGAACCAGTGACGCCACGGGTATGAACCGTGTGCTCTAACCAGCTGAGCTACACCGCCGTATGCCTTCCATCTTGACGATGGAAAAAACGAATGGAGCCCGCAACCGGACTTGAACCGGTGACCTCTTCGTTACCAACGAAGTGCTCTACCAACTGAGCTATACGGGCGTGTGGGACCGCCCTGCGGGCAGTCCGACTCGAAACGGAGAAGGAGAACCTCTCCGGAAGATGATCCGTGAATGGTGGGCGCGCAAGGATTCGAACCTTGGTAGGCAGAGCCAACGGGTTTACAGCCCGTCCCCATTAACCGCTCGGGCACACGCCCATGCACGGGAAACACGATGGAACCATATGGTGCGAGATAACGTTTTACGTAACTGCTCTTCGCTTGTCAAGTTGCATGCTCGCGCTGAACGGCTAGGCCGCCCACGCAGCGAATGGCATGGTACGCCACGTGGAGATACGCTGTCAACACTGTACACGCCACCGGGTGTGTCTATCGACTTCCCACAGGAAACCCTGATACCCCGGTGCAAGAGCACGGCTGACGCGCGGTCGAACGATTCGCCGTCGTGAGACTCGCGCTGGAGCTGGTGACGGGAGTCGAACCTGCAACCTACGGTTTACAAAACCGTTGCTCTGCCATTGAGCTACACCAGCGTCATAGCGAATTTCATAAGAGCAAACGGCAGTTTACCCGAAAACGGTGAGACGTGCAGCATCTTTTGCCGTGTAATCGCCTCCAGACGGCAGACGGTGAGGACGCGCTGCCCCACCCCTCCCTCAAGCTTCAGGACCGAGTGGGGCCGAGCGTCTCCGGCAATCGGTCACGGGCGATCACCACGCGCCCAACGGGCGAGCGCGGCGGCGGTCTGGGAGTCGAGGCGCTCGGCAAGCGTCCTCTTCATCATCGGCGAGGGGTTGGATTCGCGCCACGAGGCGTTCGCGCTCGATATCTCCCCGAAGAAGGCAGCCGATGACATCCGCATGACCCCCTCTCCGTAGACGGTCCACTGCGTCGCTGCATCGGAGGTGACGACCACCACCTCGCGACCCCCACCTCGGGCCTCATGTGCCAGGCGTTCGATCTCCTGGTCGGCGTCGGTGCCGGCCGCCGAGTAGATGACGGCGATTCCCGCCTCGTGCGTCACGGAGCCCTGCGACTCCGGGTTGCCTCCCCCGTCGAAGACGATGGTCGCGTCGTAGAGGCCCTGGGCGACGGTCGCCACGTCGGCGACCAGCTTCGCACGGGCGGCGTTCCAGCCGGGTCCTCCGTCGAAATCATCGGGCGAGAGGTCCTGATAGGACGAGGCCGACCGGATGACGTTGTATCCATCGACGATGAGGACGCGCATCGGATGGACGCCATGACCCGGGGGACCTGTCCGTGCGGGATGCGAATCGGGCATGGTGCGATCACTCCAACCCTGATCGACGCAGCCACTCGTACATCAGCGCCGTGGCCGACTGGGCCACGTTGAGCGACTCGATCCGCCCATGCTGCGGTAGGCGGACGAGGAAATCGCAGCGATCCAGCACGAGACGGGATATCCCATCTCCCTCCGCGCCCATCACAAGCGCCAGGCGCCCCTCCATCGGAGCATGCCATACGTCATCCTCGGCATGCTCGCTGGCACCGGCGATCCAGAAGCCGGCCTTCTTGAGCGTCTCGATGGACGCCGCGAGGTTCGCCTCCTGGGCGACGGGCACGTGCGCGACGGCCCCGGCAGACGCCTTGTAGGCGGTGGCGGTGACCTGGGCGCAGCGACGGTTGGGTATGAGGAGACCCGTGGCGCCGACCACCTCCGCACTGCGGACGATGGCACCGAGGTTGCCAGGGTCGGTCACGTGGTCGAGCACGACGATGAGCGACGATTCCTTGCCAGCGGCTGCCCGTACGAGGGCATCGATGGAGGCGTACGTATAGGGACGCGCCTCGCCGATGACGCCTTGATGGGACCCATGGTCCGAGATACGGTCGAGGACGTCGCGGCCCACGATGCGCGTCGGCACGCCCGCGGCCGCGGCCGCGGCGAGCAGGTCGCCGAGACCACGCTCGTCCTCCTGGAGATAATCGGCCACGAGGATTCCCTTGAGGGGCATGCCCGCGGCGAGTGCCTCGATCACGGAATGGCGACCCTCGAGGTACTCGATGCCACCGGAAGCACGTGTGTGGGCGGCGGCGGAGGAGGGAACGCCCGAGCGGGACGGGTGTCCCTGAGGACCACCATCGCGATGCGAGGCCGACCGCCCCCGTGCGGGAGAGTTCGCCGGGGCGTGCGCATGACGACCCGAACGGTCATCGGGATGACCGCCGGGTCTACGTCCACTCGT
Organism: Coriobacteriia bacterium; assembly: GCA_015655215.1. GTDB lineage: Bacteria > Actinomycetota > Coriobacteriia > Coriobacteriales > RUG033 > JAATFL01. Next base: position 50,850 of record JAATFL010000019.1, on the reverse strand, counting down.
GCCGTGTGCATTGGGGTATGTCATAGTCGTCCCTTGTAGATGACGCGGGCTCCCCGGGGGGTGTCCTCGATGGTAAAGCCCAGACCGGCCAGCCCGTCCCTCACCGCATCGGCGGTGTCACAACGACCCTGCGAGCGAGCAGCGGCCCGGGCATCGAGCAGGACGTCGACGGCAACGTGGGGGTCGTCGCCCGCATAGTCGGCGATTCGCAACGCCAACGAGACCGCCTCGCACGGCCACGCGACAACACGCTCGACGGCGAGTTCGATGCCGAAGACGTGCATGAGCGCGACGATGACGCCGGTGGAAGCCTCGATCGTCTCCGCCTCGGATGGCGAGATGCCATCGGGATGGTCGTGGATGAACGCGTTGACCTCGGCGACGAGCGTGAAGATGGAACCAAGGGCGGATGCCGTGTTGAAGTCGTCGTCCATCTCGGAGACAAAGCGCCCCCAGGTGGTGAGGCAGACGTCGGCCAGCCTCCTCGTCCGAGGAGGGACATGCTCGCCGACGAGTTCGGGGAATCTCTCGGTAGCGGAACCACGAGCCGGGATGCCGGCGATGGGCTTGACGACGACGCCGGCCGACGTGGCAGCGAAGCGAGCGTTGCGAACGCACGTCTCGATGCGATCGAGGGCGACCTGCGCCGCATCCATCTGTGCCGGTGAGTAATCGAGCACGCTGCGATAGTGCGTCTGCAGTGAGAGCATGCGCAGCACGCTCGCCGGGTACTCCGCCAAGCTGTCCTTGAGCAGGACGAAGTTCCCCAACGACTTGCTCATCTTCTCGCCGTCCACGGTGAGCATGCCGGTGTGCATCCAGTAGTTGGCGAACGTCGTGCCCGAGACCGCCTCGGATTGGGCGATCTCGTTCTCATGATGCGGGAAGACGAGGTCGCCCCCGCCGCCATGGATGTCGAACGGCAGACCGAGGTACTTCTCGGACATCGCAGAACACTCGATGTGCCATCCGGGACGACCCTCACCCCACGGAGAGGGCCACTGGGGCTCACCGAGCTTGGCGGCCTTCCAGAGCGCGAAGTCGAGCGGGTCCTCCTTGCGGTCGGCGATGGATGCGTCGGAAGAGGAGGCCAACTCGCGATGTCCGCCCTCGAGCTCGTCGATGTTGCGACCGGAGAGCTTGCCGTACGCAGGGAACGAGCGTACGGAGAAGTAGACGTCGCCGTCGCAGGTCGTATAGGCATGCCCGCCATCGATGAGCTTAGCGATCAGCTCGACCATACCGGGGATCTCCCGTGTGGCGCGAGGACGCACCGTGGGATCCTCGACCCCGAGGGCGTGCATGGCGTCGATGAAGGCGGCGGCGTACTTCTCCGCCACCTCCGAAGGCGCGATCCCCTCCTGGGCGGCACGTTTGATGATCTTGTCATCCACGTCGGTGAGATTGCTCACGAACGTGACATCGTAGCCGCTCCATTCGAGGTATCGGCGGATGATGTCGAAGGAGAGGAACGTGCGGGCGTTGCCGATGTGGATGTGGTTGTAGACGGTGGGACCGCACACGTACATGGAGACCCTCCCCGTCGCGCGTGGTGTGAACTCCTGTTTGGAGCGGGTCATCGTGTTGTAGAGGCGCATGGTCACTTCCTTGAGACGGGTCGCTGTCGAGAAGGTCGAGTCGCCGATGGTCCTGTGGTCAGCGAGCGGGTTGGGAGCTCAAACGGATGCAGACGGGACACGTGCCGAAAAGGCGACGTCTACTGGGAATCCTCCGTCGACGAATCGGTCGAGTACATCTCCTTCTTGAACTCCTCGGACTCGATGGCGATCCGCATCTCGTTGCCGTCGAAGAGCGTCTGGGCGGCGAGCGACGGGTTCCCCACCATTGCATCCTGCGACACCGACATGGTCGCGGGTTCCGGTTGCGAGGAGGGCGACGCCCCCCGAGAGGAGGTGCTCAGGCAGGATTGCAGATGCGAGACGCGACGGTCGAGGAGGTCGATGCGCTGCTGCAACTGCTCGATGAGTGCGAAGACGGGATCGGGAAGCACCTCTTGGCGAGCGGCGGTTCGGGCGTCCGCGTATCCCACGCGACGGCCGCCCTGCCATACGACACGACCCGGTATCCCCACGACGGTGCAGTCGCTCGGCACGTCGTCCACCACGACGGCACCGCCGCCGATCTTGGTGTTGTCGCCGATCACGACGCTTCCCAGCACGGCTGCGCCCACGCCGACGACGACGTTGTTGCCGAGGGTGGGGTGTCGCTTGCCGGTCTCCTTGCCGGTCCCGCCAAGCGTGCACCCTTGGTAGAGCGTGCAGTCATCGCCGATGATGGCCGTCTCTCCGATGACGACGCCCATGCCGTGGTCGATGAAGACGCGATGTCCGATCTGGGCCGCCGGGTGTATCTCCACGCCGGTGAAGTGGCGCGTCATGCCGGAATGCCAGCGAGCATAGCCATGGCGATGATGGTTCCAGAGCCAGTGCTCCCATCGATGCCCCCAGAGCGCGTGCAGGCCGGAGTAGCAGAAGAAGACGGTGGCGGTGGTTGGTGCGGCCGGATCGGTGCCCTTCGCGGTCGCGATATCCTCACGAATTCTATCGAACATAGGGGACCCCCTAAAGGATGCCGTGTATGGTTGCGTCCGTGCCTGTCCCCGGTGCCTGGACCGAGGAGTTGCTACAGGTGCAACGTGCGGCACCGACCGCGAGGATGACGACGGCCTGGGCGGAGATTCCCTCACCACGGCCCTCGAACCCCAAGTGCTCCGTCGTCGTCGCCTTGACGCCGACGGACTGGACATCGACGCCGAGGGCACCTGCGAGCCTCTCGCGCATGGCGTCACGATACGGTGACAACCGGGGTTCCTGGGCAGCTATCACGCAATCGGCATCGACCAGGCGATAACCTTGGGTGCGCATGAGCTGGGCCACCTGCGAGAGCAGCACGATCGAATCGGCGTTCTCGTAAGCGGGGTCGGTGTCGGGAAAGAGTTGGCCGATATCCCCCGCGCGCATCGCGCCGAGTATGGCGTCGGTGAGTGCATGGGCGAGCACGTCGGCATCCGAATGGCCGAGAAGCCCGAGCTCGCAGGGGACGTGCACGCCACCTATGATGAGTGGACGGTCCCTCACAAGGGCATGGACGTCGTAGCCCAGACCCACGTGCAACGTCTCGTGTGCAGACGGCGTCGAAGCCCCCTCCATGTCCCCACCTCCCATTCGATACCTCGTAGACGTTCGGCCCACACCTCCCGTGCCATCGCGCGGTCGACGTCGCCGCCCCGTCCCGATCGCCGCGTTCCGTGAATGGTAGCAGAGCGGGACCGTCTTGCGGGGGCGCCGGCCGAAACCCTTGCTTGAACGTAGCGGTGCGACCCGCGCATCCCCGCACCCCGTGGGCGCAGGCACCGAGACGAGGGTGGGCGGGTGCGGGCTGTCAGCCTCGATGCATGCGGGCGATGAGCGTCGCCCTGGCAGGAGGCAGATCCTCGGGCACGGTGACCTTGATGTTATCCCGGGGGCCGTCGACCAGCATCACCTTACCGCCGATACGCTCGATGAGCGACGAGTCGTCAGTGCCGACGAAGCCCTCCGCCATGGCCGTGGAGAAGGCTCTTCGGCAGATGGCGGCGCGAAAGACCTGGGGGGTCTGCGCCACCCAGAACATCGAACGGTCCGGTGTCCCGATGACGACCCCGTCTCCCACCACCTTGAGCGTGTCGATCGCCGGATGGCCCACGAGCACACCATCCGCGTCGAGGTTGCCCCTGAGCGTGGAGATCGCATGCATGATGAGTTCGGGCGTGATGAGCGGACGTGCCCCGTCGTGGATGGCGATCTGCTCGTATGACTCGGGGACGGCTGCGATGCCGGCCATCGACGACTCCTGTCGGATCTCACCGGAGGGGACCATCTGTATGGGCGTGACGAATGGGTAGGGGTCGAAGGCGAGATGGCAGTACTCCTCGGCCTGTTCACGCGGACAGACCACGACGATGAGCCCCACATCGGGCACGGCGTCGAACGCCTCGGCCGACCACGTGAGCATCGGCTTGCCGAGAAGCTCGACCATCTGCTTGCCCCCGTGCCTTCCGAAACGCTCGCCGGACCCTCCCGCGACGATGACAACCGCCGTGGCCGGTTTCCTGGAGATGCGCCCTTCGAAGCCCACGAGCCGCGGCTGCGAGTCCGGCTCACGGGAATCGGCGGTGGCGGTGGGAGCGGCGAGGACCGATGGGCCGATGACGGGATCGATGACACCCGAGTCAGATTCGGGGTCGCCATGACGGTCGACGGCCTCCGGCATCGATTTCCCGCACGAACCCATTGGAGCACCTCCTCACATCGACGTCCATCACCGACGGGCCCTCACCCATGCAGAAGAAGCACCGGGAGGACACGCACCGCACCACGGTCGCACGAGCTCGCTAAGGACGCTCGCGCAGACGTTGGAGGCTCGCCGCAACCGCATGCTCGTCGAGGTCCGAGGTGGCCGACACCGAACCGATGGACTCCTTGACATTGTCCATGATGGCGGTGAGCGAGCCATACTCGTCGACGATCTGCTCCGCGTCCTCGTCCGAGAGGAACGGAAGGTGCATCATCGCCCGGATGCCCCTCGGTACGAGATGGTCCTCGTCCGCATGGTCCTCCCCCAAGCCGAGGAGCGCCGCTATCCTGGATGGCGATGCGAGCTCCGATGGAGGTAGGGCCCCTATCTGCTGGCGGATGCGCAGTGCGGCGGACAGGGAGGAGTCCGCCGCGTAGTCGCGGACCGTGATGAGATACGCCTCCTCGGCACCCTGCATGATCTCCTCGTGTTGCAGGTTGAGAAGATTACCGGTGACGCCGAGATAGACGTTGTAGCGCTTCACTTGACGCGAGATGGTCACGAGGTTGCAGGAGCGGCGGATGACCTGTGCTACGGCGGCGACGGTCACGAGGTTGTCGATCTCGAGACCCATGAGACGCCGAATCGCCTTGTCGAGCCCGGCACGGCTGTTCTGAAGCGCGAGGATACCCTGGTTCGCACGGGAGAGGACCATCTCGACGGAGTCGAGGGCCACCGACGATCCCCCGAGATACACGTTGACGACGCTACGTCGCTGTGAGACGGAGATCACCGTCGCCGCGGTCTGCATGCTGGTGCGCGACGCCGTGCGATGGCGCATACCCGTCTCGGTGGTGGGTAGCAGTGAGTCGGGATTGAGATGGAAGTTCGCACGGACGATGGTGCGAGCCTCCTCGTCGAGGACGATGGCGCCATCCATCTTGGCGAGCTCGAACAGGCGTTGCGGCGTGAAGGGAACGCCGATCTTGAACCCCCCATTGCCCACGGCAAGGACGTTCTCGACATCGCCGATGCAGATAAGGGCACCCGTATGGGCCGCCAGGACCATGTCCAGCGCCTCATGAAGGTCGGTGCCCGGAGCCATCATGGCAAGCACATGGTCAAACTTCTCGTTCATAGACAGCACGTCCACAGGTGATCAGGCCCTTCTCCTCAAGCCGATGACGCTCATGGTCCCATTATCGCATGTTCGCGAGATGTTGAGACCGACTGATAGGCCGACGACCGTCGGCCTATCAGTCGGTCCTGGAAAGCGTTCCCGGCAAGACGAACGCCATCCACACCCTATTCCAAAGCCCCTGTCATCCCCTCACCGGACAACCCTCCCGTCGCACGCCCACCCACGGCGAACGTGACGGGCGGCTCCACAGGCTCCTTGAGGGTGTCGTGGTGACGGGGTTCGGGTATCTCCCCCTCTCCAGGCGTGAACACGAGACCGTCGGGTCCCCGGTCCACGTCGATCACGCTGCCGTCCCCCCAGACGCCCTCTAGGATCTGCTCGGAGATAGGGTCTTCGAGCAAGCGCTGGATGGCTCGCCTCAACGGACGGGCACCATATGTGGTGTCGGTGCCCTCCTCGGCGACGAGGGAGACCGCGGCCGGCGTGAGGTTGATCGTCATGTTCTTGGCGATGAGGCGATCGCGCAGGTCGGCGACCATAAGGTCGACGATGGCGGCGATCTGCTCGCTCGTGAGCGACTTGAACACGATGATGTCGTCGATGCGGTTGAGGAACTCCGGGCGGAACAGCTTCTTCATCTCGGTCATGACCCGAGCCTTGATGTCCTTGTCGGACAAACCCGCCTGATCCCCGGGGGCAAACCCGAGGGGTGCGGACTTGGCGATGTCCCGGGCACCGATGTTGCTCGTCATGATGATGACCGTGTTACGGAAGTCGACCTTACGGCCCTGTCCGTCGGTGAGCCGGCCCTCCTCGAATATCTGCAGCAGGATGTTGAAGATGTCGGGGTGAGCCTTCTCGATCTCATCGAGAAGCACGACGGAGTACGGCCGCTGCCGGACGGCCTTGGTGAGCTGGCCTCCCTCGTCATACCCCACGTAGCCCGGAGGCGAACCCACGAGTCGCGAGACGGTGTGCTTCTCCATGTACTCCGACATGTCGAACGTGATGAGCGCCTCCTCTGAATCGAAGAGGAACTGGGCGAGCGCCTTGGCGAGTTCGGTCTTCCCCACGCCGGAGGGCCCGAGGAAGATGAACGAACCAGCTGGCCGACGGGTGTCCTTAAGCCCCGCCCGAGAGCGCCGAATCGCCCTGGAGAGCGAACTCACCGCCTCGTCCTGTCCGATCACGCGCTCGTGCAGCGTTTCCTCCATCCGCAGAAGCTTCGTGGTCTCGGCCTCGGTGAGGTTGGAGACGGGAACCCCCGTCGAACGGGACACCACGTCGGCGATGTCGTTGTCGGTGACCTCGAGGACCTTGACGGAGGCATCCTCGCGCCACTTCTCCTCGATGGTGCGACGCTGTTCGAGCAGGTCCTTCTCCTCATCGCGCATCTTGGCGGCGCGCTCGAAGTCCTGGGTATGGATCGCGTCGTCCTTCTCGATGCCAACCTTGCGGAGCTTCTCGTCGACGACGCGCACGTCGGCGGGGACCGTGTTGTTGCGAAGGCGTTTGCGCGCTCCTGCCTCGTCGACCAGGTCGATCGCCTTGTCGGGGAGGAAGCGGTCCTGCACGTAGCGGTCCGCAAGCGAGACGGCGCTCGCGAGCGCCTCGTCGGTGAAGTGAACGCGGTGGTGGGCCTCATAGCGGTCACGAAGACCCTCGAGGATCTTCGACGTCTGCTCCTTGGTGGGTTCTTTGATCGTGATGGGCTGGAAGCGGCGCTCAAAGGCCGCATCCTTCTCGAGGTACTTGCGGAACTCGTTGAACGTCGTGGCCCCGATGATCTGGATCTCGCCGCGGGCCAGTACCGGCTTGAGGATGGTGGCGGCGTCGAGGCTTCCCTCGCCACTCCCCGCACCGATGAGCGTGTGGATCTCGTCGATGAACAGAATGATGTCATCGGCCTTGCGTACCTCGTCGAGCACGTTCTTGAGACGCTCCTCGAAGTCTCCACGATAGCGCGTACCGGAGACCATCGACGAGATGTCGAGGAGGTAGAGACGCTTGCCGCGTAGAACGTCGGGAACCTGGGCGTCGGCGATGAGCTGGGCGAGGCCCTCCACGACGGCCGTCTTGCCCACACCGGGTTCACCGATGAGCAAGGGGTTGTTCTTGCGACGACGCGAGAGGACCTCCATGACGCGCTCGATCTCCGTCTCGCGCCCCACGACGGGGTCGAGCTTGCCCTCACGGGCCTGCCGGGTGAGATCGCGACCGTATTCCTCCAGCAGGTTGCCTTCGTCGGAGGTTTCCTCATCGTCGGATGTACCCACCGAGATGCCGGCGTACGAGGGCGTCGACGAGATGAGCTCACGCACGGCGCTGCGCACATCGTCACCTTCGACGTTCAGCTGCTTGAGCGCCTGGAGGGCCACGCCGTTGCCCTCGCGGACTATGCCGAGCAGCAGATGCTCGGTCGAGATGTAGTTCTGCCCCATCTGAAGCGTCTCGCGCAGAGCCTCCTCAAGCACCCGACGGGCACGGGGGGTGAAGGGGATGTGACCAGAGCCCGTGGAGACGTCCGTCTCGGTGATGCCCTTGATCTGCTCGACGGCCCCCTCGTAGGTTACGTGGAGATTGCCGAGCGCCCGGGCGGCGATGCCGTCCTCCTCGCGGATAAGCCCTAGGAGGAGATGCTCGGTGCCCACGTAGGGCTGACCGAGTTTGCGGGCCTCCTCCTGTGCGAGCACCAGAACCTTACGTGCCTTGTCGGTGAATTTCTCAAACATGGCACTCCCTTCATATCAACAGGCACCACCAACGATCGGGGGCGCGTCTTCGAATGAACCTTGATGCACGACCCCCTAGGCCCAAAAGACGACCGGACCCCTGGGAGACCGTCCGAACCCCCGAGGCACCCATCACCTGACGTAGTGCGATGACAGGAGGAGAGCGGTTGCCGGGTCGATGCCGAGAGCGTACCCGACATGCATAGTGTACCTTCCCACAACACCGGCCCGTGCGCACGGCGCGTTACCGATTCGCCACGCACACGGCAAGCTGCCGGGTATGGCCGTGCGCTCCCCGGTCAAAACCCACCGGAGAGCGCACGGCCACACACGTATCGGGAACGACGAGGAGGCGACGGGGCACGCGGAGAGCGGAGGTGGTGGCGTGCACACAGCCCCCTCTCCCAGACGAAGCGTCCCTCGGGGGACGCACATCGCCGAGCCGTGCTCCCCTAGTATGTCTCGGGGCGCATCGTGGGGAACAGCAGAACGTCGCGAATGGACGAGGAGTCGGTGAGGAGCATGACCATGCGGTCGATGCCGATCCCGATGCCACCGGCTGGGGGCATGCCATATTCCAGGGCTCGGACGTAGTCGGCGTCGTAGTCCATGGCCTCGTCGTCGCCCGAACCCCTCGCGGCCACCTCGGCCCGGAAGCGCTCCGCCTGGTCGACCGGGTCGTTGAGTTCGGAGAAGGCGTTCGCGTACTCGCGCCCGCAGATGACGAGCTCGAAGCGCGCGACGAGGTTGGGATCGTCCGGGTCCTTCTTCGCAAGCGGGGACGTCTCGATGGGGTGCTCGGTCACGAACGTCGGTTGGATGAGCGCACCTTCGACGAGCTCGTCGTACAGCACGTTGATGAGCTTGCCCTTGCCCCATTCCGCCTTGACCTCGAATCCCCGGGAAGAGAGCATCGAGCGCAGCTCAGCGAGGCCGCGGGCGAAGGAGACCTCCTCCCCCACCGCCTCGCTGACCAGCTCGGCCATGGGGCGTGGCCCTCACGCCCCACCAAGATGCACTTCCTGACCGCCGTAGGTGATGTCGAGGGTACCGCACGCCGCCATCGCTGCGGCGCGAAAGACGTTCTGACAGAGCTCCTTCATCCCGTCGAGGTCCGTGTAGGCCTGATAGGCCTCCACCGTGGTGAACTCGGGGTTGTGGCTCTGGTCCATGCCTTCGTTGCGGAAGTTGCGCCCCAGCTCGAACACGCGCTCGAAACCCCCCACGAGCAAACGCTTGAGATAGAGCTCTGGCGCGATGCGCAGGTAGAAGTCATGGTCAAGCGCATTGTGGTGCGTGATGAACGGCTTGGCCGTCGCGCCGCCCTGCATGGGATGCAGCATGGGGGTCTCGACCTCCATGAAACCCTCGTCCCCAAGGCAGTGTCGCACAGCGGAGACCACCTTCGAACGTGCGATAAACGCGCTGCGGACCTCGGGGTTGGCCACGAGGTCGACGTAGCGCTGACGATAGCGCGTCTCCTTGTCCGCGAGGCCGTGGAACTTCTCGGGTAGGGGACGTACCGACTTCGTGAGAAGCGTGATGGAGGTTGGCGCGACGGAGAGCTGGCCCCGGCGCGTGCGCATCACCACGCCCTCCGCACCAAGCCAGTCACCGACGTCAAGGGTCTTGGCAAACCCGAAGGACCGATCGCCGAGCACGTTGATGCGGGCGAACAGCTGGAGGTCACCCGTCGCGTCCCGTACGACGATGAACAGCGCCTTGCCCTGGTCGCGCATGGCCATGATGCGGCCGGCCACTCTGACCACGTCCTCGGTGGAGACCCCCGGCTCCAAGCCCGTATAACGTCGCTCGATGTCAGCGACGTGCTCCGTCACATCGAAGCGGCGGATGTAGGGATCGGGTCCGTTCGCGAGGAGGTCCTCGCGTTTGGCGAGGCGAACCGCCACGGGGTCATCGATGCCGGTGTGAGAAGTGGCGTCGGATACGTTATCAGTCACGGATGAAGACCCCCGATGTAGAGTGGACGCAGCGCTAGCTCGTCAAGTCGGTCAAGCGCTCTTAATTATGGGCGATGTTGGTGAGCGTGAACTCGAGCTTCCGACCCGTGGGGCCCTCGGCGATGATCACGTCGCCTTTCTTGCGGCCCAGAACGGCAGCACCGACCACGGACTCGTTCGAGATGCGGCCATTGGTGGGGTCTGCCTCGGCGGAACCGACGACCTGCAGCACGCGCTCATGTCCGTCCGGAGTCACGAGGGTGATGGTTGAGCCGATGGACACCTTGTTGGAGCGCTTGGGAGAGTCCACCACCGTCGCGTGAGAGAGGATGTCGTTGATCTCGGCGATGCGCGCCTCCATGAGCCCCTGCTCGTTCTTCGCGTCATCGTACTCGGAGTTCTCCGAAATATCCCCGAAGTCGCGTGCTACGCGGATGCGCTCCCCTATCTCGGTACGCTTCTCGTTCTCAAGGTAATGAAGCTCCTTCTCGAGCTTCTCGCGACCCTCTTGGGTGATGATGGCATCCTTTGGCATGACAGGTACTCCGTTTCGTCGTTAGTCCAACACCCCACGGGAACCCATCGTTCCGAAGGGCGATCGTTCACGGATGCAGGCGATGCATCGGGAAGCGCGGCGCCTGCAACATGAAAGCTGCAGGCGCCGCGCCGATAGTGCCACCAGAGGAGATGGGGAGTCGCTACCTCTCCTCGTCCTCGTCGACCGGCTTCTTCTTGGTCGTCGAAGCAGGTTTCTTCTTGGTCGTGGCCTTGGGAGCCTCTTCCTCCTCGACCTCTTCCTCCTCTTCTTCTTCCTCTTCCTCGACCGCAGGCTCAGGCTCCTTCTCGGAAGAGTTCATGCCATCACGCACGTTCTTCACGGTCTTGCCGAGTGCAGCGCCAAGCTTGGGAAGGTTCTTGGGACCAAAGATAAGTAAAGCGACCACCAAGATGATGATGAGCTCAGGAACGCCGATGCCACCGAATTTCATAGCACATCCTCCGTCATGTAAGTGCGAGGTGTTCAAGGAACCTGGGACAGAACCTTGGGACAGATTGACAGGGTAGCACGAATCCTATCGTATAACAGGGATTGGCAAGCAAGCGGCAGATTCACTCGCCCGAAGTAGTGATATGGCTGCCGGGAGATGCGCCGCACGTGCGAAACCGTGCGCGGACATTACATCTCTGCGCCACCACGTGCGTCCTTGCACGCGCAGGTGCGCCGTGTTGGGAGTCGGGGGACCATCTCGAAGATAAGCGATTTGAGCTTGTGGATGTTGTCGTTGAACACCTTGAGCACCATGTCGTTGGTCACCGCTTCGTGCTCGCCGCAGCCGGCATCGTAGTCGGTGATCATCGCGATGTTGACGTAGCACATCTCCAGTTCGCGAGCGAGGTAGCACTCGGGGTACTGCGTCATGTTGACCGTCGACCATCCATGGGATGCATACCACTCGCTCTCCGCCCTCGTTGAGAACCGAGGGCCCTGTATGGCGACGATGGTACCGGTCTCGTGTACGGGCAGGTCGAGATCCTTGCTGGTCTCGATGGCGACACGCCGCATCTCGGGGCAATAGGGCTCGGCGAAGGAGATGTGGGTGACCGGACGACCGGAGTCCTTGTCGAAGAAGGTGTCGTGCCGTCCCCAGGTGCGGTCCACCACCTGGTCGGAGATGACGAAGTCACCAGGTGCCACATCCAGGCTCAGGGAGCCGCAGGCGCAGGGGCCGATCACCTGTGTCACGCCCAGTTCGCGCATCGCCCAGAGATTGGCCCGGTAGTTCACATCGGCTGGTGCCAAGCTATGGTGGCGACCATGGCGCGGGAGGAATGCGACCGTGCGGTCCCCTATCTGACCGACCATGGCCGCATCGGACGGTTTGCCGTAGGGGGTTTCGAGAAACACCTCCTGGGCATCGTCGAGCAACTCATAGAACCCGCTTCCGCCAAAGATGCCTATCTCGGCTGTGGGGATATCCGCCATCGAACTCTCTCCTTTCGCCTGGGGTGTGTTGGAGATCGATGCAGGGCGATGCCGTGCTCCCCGTGATTCTATCCCAGTTTACGCCATCGGCCCGACACCACCCTGCAGATTGCCGGCAGGAACCCGCAGGATACTGTCGGAGATATCCCGACGTGGACATCACCTTGGTTGGGTCGAAGCCCCTGGGATGGGGGTGAAGGTGCTCAAAAGGGGACGCTCGCCGCTTTCGCGGCGAGCGTCCCCCACCTGTCGACGATGGTCGGGATGGCGGGATTCGAACCCACGGCCTCTCGGTCCCGAACCGAGCGCTCTACCAAGCTGAGCCACATCCCGAACGACCGCATATCCTACCAGAGGACCAGCGACGGCGCCAGGACATCACCGCACCATGCCGCCATCGGCAGATGGAGGGTACTCGCCGCGTACCTCCCGGTACCCCTGGCAAGCGCACGCCCCGACGCGTCTTTGACAGGAGCACGGCAGGGCAGGGGATCGTCGGGCCTTCGGCACCGGCCGCGCGACGCGATCAGTCAAGTGCACCACACAGGGCATCGAGCAAGGCGACCGCCAGATGCTGACGGACCCGCCTGGTCGACTCCTCGTCGACGCCATCCGGAATGCCGATGGCGATGCGCGGGGGCTTCGTATCGGTGGTGCGAACCGCCGTAAGGATGCGGGGGGCGAGCGCCGCCCCCTCGACGAACGTGATGAACGGGACGCGACGAGGGGAGTCGCCCGCCGTGGTTATCTCGACGAGGAGCGTCTCGTCGTCCGGGATCGCGGTGCACACGTCGGCACTCGTCACCAGGGAGGAGAGGGTCGTCGCCGATGCGAGGTTCGCGACGCGCATGGCTATGTCACGGGTGGTCGCATCGATTCCGTAGAAGCACACCCTCTCATGCTCGACCACCCGTGCGGCACGAGCGAAGCTAGCCACGGCACCCGAATGCGGCGTCGCCTCCTTGCCCTCCCACGAGTGGCGCAGTCGCGTGATGGCGTCGAACGTCCACGGACCGGCGATGCCGTCGGGTGGGACCCCGATGTTACGCTGGAACTCACGTACCGCCGTTTCGGTCAGAGCGCCGAAGACCCCGTCGATGGGCCCCGCCGCGAAGCCAAGAACGGTGAGCGCTCGCTGCATCTCCCTCACATCACGTCCATGGAAGTTGGGAAGGCGCAGGTAGAGCGTCCGGTCGCCCGATACGTACGTGGCATCGACGAGCACTTCCCACGCCGCATCATCGATGACGTCATCACCCCCCAGGCACTCGTCGAGACGGAATGCGTGAACCGCGTCACGGGTGATGGGCCCGAACTGGCCGTCGATGCCCTTTGGCCCGAGATCGTATCCGAGGGCGAAGAGACGATGCTGGACGTCTTGTACGGCATCGCCGCTATCATGCAATGCGATGGGGTTCAATGGATTCCTCCTCCAAGCTCTTCGGGACTGTGTGAGGACGGCGTACGCGACGTGCCTCCGGCGCGCACCCAATCCACAAAGGCCCTCTCGTCGTGCAGACCATCGACGACACGTACCTCACGGGCGATAGCATAGAACGCAACATCGCGACCGTCTACCGCGCGGGCGCCCTGAGACCGTCGGATGACCGTCGTCCCTGGAATCGTCCGTGGACGCATCCCATCGCGCTGCGCGAATCGTTGAACCGCATGCATGTCACGATCCCTCGCAGGATGCATCCTGCGAGGATGATACGCGCGAGCACCCCCCACGATGGTCTCAACTGCTCCGAGAGATGAAGAAATCCGCCATGGAGAGCAGCAAGGCACGAGACTCGCTGGGGGAGAGTCGGCCGATGAGCCTGGCTTTGGCGTCCGCGACCAGGTCGAGCGCGTACCGGTGCGCGAAGTCGATCGACCCCGCGTCCTGCATGATCTCCACCGCCCGTGACAGCTCATCGGGGTCAGAGGTGCCCGCGCGCAGGATGCCGACGAGCTCATCGGCATGGTCGGAATGCTCCAGGGCATGTACGACGACCAGCGTGCGCTTGCCTTCGGTGATATCACCGCGGAAGTCCTTCTTGGTCGCCTCCTCGGTACCCATGAGGTTGAGCAGGTCATCTTGGATCTGAAAGGCGAGACCGGTGCTCATACCATAGTGGCGCAGCACGGACACCTGTTCGTCCGTACCACCACCGACGATGGCTCCGATGGCCAGAGGCACGCCCCCCGAGTAGTAGGCGGTCTTGTGGCGGGCCATGGCGAGATAGTCGTCGACGGTGAGGTCGAAGCGATCGTCCTGCGCCCAACCGATATCGAGCGCCTGCCCCTCGACCGTGCGGGTCGTCATCGCAACCAACTCCTGAACGACGCGCACCTTGAGCGCGTCGGAGAGCAGCGGATCGTTGACGACCGTGCCGTTGACGAGAGAAAGGGCGAGGTCACCGTCGTTGATGGCCAGCCCCTCTCCCTGGGTGATGTGCAGACAGGGCTCGCCGCGTCGCAATTTGGCGTCATCGGCGATGTCGTCATGTATCAGTGCAGCGGTGTGGAAGTTCTCGATGGCGGCGGCGGCGGAACGGGCCATCGCCGGGTCACCGCCTACCGCTTTGCAGGAAAGCAGGCAGATGAGAGGGCGATGGCGCTTGCCACCGTTGGCGCTGTAGCGCCCAAGCGGTCCATACAGATAGCGCATCATATCAGGATGCGTCGGCTCCACGTCGAGATAGGTCGCGAGGTAAGCGTCGAAATCCCGGTAGTGCCCGATGAGAAACTCCTCGAATATCGTCGACATGTCCCCTCAAAGGAATCGGTTGCCATCGTTGCAGCGATTGCATGGCCTTGATGCAGGTTCAGCCACCATGCCCCATCGCGTTGGGTGTCTTGTGCATCGTACCAGACCGACGAGGCATCGAACGATTAACCGGGTGGAAGGGGGGAATGCCCTGGGCACATGGGGCTAGAGGTCGACCCCCATCTCCTTGCGAGGACGCCCCGCAGAGCGCGGGCTATCGAGACGCTCCTCGATCGAAGCGAGCGTGATCAGGTTGTCGCGCCCCTCCTTCCGGCGCTCGAGAATACCCGTACGGATCATCTGACGTATGCGCCCGGTGCTCACGCCGAGCATCTCGGCCGCCTCGGCCGTGGTGCGAACCGGTACCGCGCTGTCCGGGTCGACCTCGACGGAGACGAGGACGCTAAAGCCCTCCGCCGTCGGGGGAAGTCGATGGTGCAAGGTGGGGCGCGGCAACTCGACCCCTTCGGAGAGGGCGAGCGCCAGGAAAGACTCGAGGATGTCGGCAGCGCTCTCTATCGCATCGTCGAGATCGTCCCCGAAGGTCGAACAACCGGGGATGTCGGGAAACTCCGCATCGAAACCGCCATCATCGCGGCTGACGAATACGCCCTCGTACGTGAAGCGCATGGCACTGCTCCAATGTTAGGAAGTGGCCGTCGAGGCAGAGGTGCCGCCCGTCTCGGCGATGGTGTAGCCCGACGTGCCGTAGGCGGCAGCGGTCAAGATGTAGGAACTCACTGCGGAGTACGCCTCCTCGGGTGTCCCAGATTCGAGGGCCTTGAGCTGCTCGGCTGTCGTCACCGTGGGGTCGACGACGACGGTGACCGCCGTCGTGCCGTCGGTGTTCATCGACTCGAAGCTGAAACTCGTCACCTTCGGGTCATCGAAGCAGGCGATGGCAAGTGCGATGGCCTGTTCGATCGAGGTGTTCGCATCCACGTACGTTGCCGAAGCCTTCACGGCACCGAGGCTGACCGAGGCCGTGGGAGACCCGTAGGCGAGCACCGTGCCGTTCCAGGTGAGCGTGCCGCCCTCCATGGTGGAGAGGATGTTGACGTCCGTGGCGCCGGCGGCGATGGAATCGGACACCGCGGTGTTCGCGGCGTCGCCCGACACGTCGGAGTCCTTGACGAGAAACCCGATGAGCAGAACCACGACGAGCGTGACGACAAGGGAGATGGCGGTTATCATCCACAGGGGACGTGGCAGGGTCGAGGCGGTTGCGGAAACCCCGGACGGACGCCCCTCACGAGGGTCCTGTTGACCACGCGGGGCCATCGCCTTGCGAGAGCCTCGCAGGCCATCGTCGCCCGCACGGCTCTGTCGACCTGCTTGGCGATCGACCGCGCCTCGATCGGACCGGGCGCTTCTTGACATGACGTCCTGCATGGTCATCATCGCCTTCCCATCTCATCGTCGCACGGCGACTCGCATGCCGGCGCCACCTAACGTTCAGCCAATCACCGGATGCCAACCCGTCACGCTTCGCCCTCATCGAATCAAACGACGTGGGATGGCGACCCACGCCCGTCGGGACAACGTACGGTTACGCCTTGTTCTTGGTAGGGGCGGTGGGACTCGAACCCACATATACAAGGTATGGGAGATTTTAAGTCTCCTGCGTCTGCCAATTCCGCCACACCCCCAACTGGCACCGATACGTTTCCATAGTAGACGATTCACACGAGATGCGATGACGGCAAGTTGTCAGACATCATCGGACACGACTCGAACGGGGTGGTCCTTGAGGTTGTCAGCACCCGCCCTCGAGTTCTCTCCACGCATCCTGCACGATACCGTGCAGGATGGCGGTGGTGCTCACCGTGCAATTGCCGAGCAGGGAAGCGTCGATGACCGCCTTGAGCGCGACCGCGCCGCCGACGATGACCCCCGCACGGGCCGGCTGTAACCCCGGTACCTGCATGCGGGCGTCAAGCGTCATCGGGGCGAAACGGTCGATGCATGCCTGCACGTCAGCTGACGAGAGCTGCACGCCCTGGACACGCGCGGCGTCGTAGGGGACGATGCCCGCATGGAGAGCCGCGAGCGTGGTGGCGGTACCGGCGACCGACACGAGACGCGTCGGTCGCACCGACAGCCCCTCGAAGAAGGGGTCGATCGTCTCACGGGCATGGCGGTAGGCGGCATCGAGGGCACGCGAGGCGACGACACCCTCGCCAAGGTAGAGCTCGGTGAGACGACGGGCGCCCACCTGATAGGATGCCGAGCGCTCGATGACGGTCTGACTCGCTGGCAGCGCGGAGCCGAGTATGAGCTCGGTAGACCCACCCCCCACGTCGCTCACGAGGACGTCCTTCCCGGGGAAGGATTCGACGGCACCGAGAAACGAGAGCTGCGCCTCGCGCTTCCCCGAGATAACGCTGAGCGAGAGGCCGTGTCGGGAGAGCAGATCGACGAGCTGTCGTGAGTTATCGGCATCACGGGCGGCGGACGTGGCGAGGACGACGACGCTCTCGGCAGGACGACCTTGTCCGGCGAGGTCGCGAAGGATGGCTTCGTAGCGTTGCGCGACCGCATCGACCCGCGCGAGCGCCTCCCCGGAGAGTCTATGGGTCTGCGTCACACCGAGGCCGAGATGCACGATGTCGCTCTGGGCATCTACGGTCGAGACCACGGGAACGGGGGGAAGGGTCGCATCGCCGCCCACCCCTTCCGATGACGACACGTCGGCCACGAGCAGGCGCATCGTGACGGTGCCGATGTCGATGGCCGCTATGCGATGGACGGTGCTCATCTCGTGCTCGTCACGCTCGAGGCGGCGTTGCCGGTGTCATCGCCCGATGCCGAATCGACCGCGACGGGCTGACTCGTGTCGATGAAGAAGATGCGATCGAGGATGCGCGAGTACCAGGTGACGGGGGCGCTGATGGTGGAGGTGTCCACCGCCGCCGGGAGCGTGGTCGAGGAGGTGATGCTCCCGATGCCCGTGACCGTGACCGAGTTCTCGCCATCGATGACCCACCCGAGTTCGGCGCGTGCCTCGTCGGCGACCCCTTCATCGGTGGAAAGGGCGTCCACCTGACTCTGTATCGTGTCGTTTCGCTGCTGGACGGCCGAGAGCTCCGCGTCAAGCCGGTCGTTGTTGCGGGTCGCGATGTAGTAGACGCGTGCCGACGGGTAGAGGATCCCCGCGCCCACTATGGCGAGGACAAGGAAGGTCAACGCGAGTACGTTGGGGGTGAGACGTCCCCGGTTCGCCTCGAGGCGACGCTTCCTGTCGTTGGATCGAGCCTGTTTTGCCTGGACCTTGGCACGCTGATGGTTTTCGTCGATACGGGCCTTGACCCGTTCCTGACGAGCGCGCTCGGCCTCACGGGCCTCTCTCTTGGAATTGCGCCTCTGGGGCGCTGGTTTCACCACCGGCATTCGTTTCCCTCCAGCTACGAAAGCAGTTCCCTCATCCATCCCCGCTGCCGAGGAACATGCTGAGGAACACGTTCATCCACCATCGCAGGCGACTGATGGGTGGCGACCATCCTCCACCGCCTCACCTGGACGCCGAATGGACATCGCGACTGCGGGCTACCATCCATGGTATCAGGGTCGTTGGGACGTCGATGTGGAGGCCTGAGGGACCGTGCATGGGACACGGGCGACACGGCGATGGTGGCCTGATATGCCTCGCCGTGAGCCGCGGGGCGCAAGCGGGGTTCTTCCCTGCCGGTTGCCTTGGTCTAGAACGTGACGGTCCGCGACTCCTCGGTGAAGGAGGAGAAGGTCGCGGTGGCGTTCCTGAGGTAGAAGACCTGCGTGTTCCCATCGTCGGCACGGTACATGCCCTTGAGGTCAGGGTAGGCGTCGAGCATGGACTGCCTGGCTTCCAGACGCCCATCCTCGACCGCCTCGGCCTTGATGCGCAGCCAGGTGGAACCGTCGCAGGCGCAGATCTCGATCTTGGGGTTGGCGACGATCTGCTTGGAAACGTCCTTGACCTTGCCGGTCTGGATATAGAGCTTGCCCTCGAAGACGTGGGCTGTACCGAACGGACGCACATGGGGCTGATCGGCATCCGTCGTCGCCAGGTAGTAGGTCTTCACTTTCTTGAGATAGTCGTAGACTTCCTGCATGCTCATTCCTCCTCGTCTCTCGTCTCTCACCGCCCAACCGGACATGCGGGAGGGACCTTGGGGTGCGTACGGGGTTCTCCGGGTACGCGATTCTCATCCCGCATACTAGCATACTCGGATATGGGTCGCGATATCGAGGGGAGGATACATCCCCGGTCCGCACGTGCGAACCGGCACCATGGAACCGCGACGGACAGAGGTGGGCCATCGCCCATCACCTCTCAGCTCAGGCCCACGGGGCGCAGGCGACGGGCCATGCGGACAGCTCGCTTTTGCTCAAGGACCTTGACTCCCCGGCCCTCCCAGATTATGGTGAGGAAAACATGGTGGGATCGACGTGCGGGACCTGGCCACAGATGATGATAGACCACGAACATCCAGGACGCTGTCTCGTCGCTGCCATGACGGTTCCACGTCAGCGACGAGACTCGATGATCGGGAGGACGTCGGATGCCCACATACCTCGCAGAGATGGCTTCGCCAATCGGTGACCTCTCCCTTGCCGGTGACGCCACGGGTATCACGGGGCTTTGGCTGCAGGGCCAGAGACACTTCGCATCCACGCTGTCGTCCGATGCGCAGAGGGTCGCGGTGGCGGACATCCCGGCATTCGTCATGGCCGCCACCTGGCTTCATGAGTACTTCGAAGGACACGACCCCGGGTTCATGCCACCGTTGGCTCCAAAGGGCAGCGTGTTCCGTCAGATGGTCTGGGACATCCTGCGAGAGATACCCTATGGGCAAACGACCACCTATGGTGCGATCGCCCGCCAACTAGCCGAGCGAACGGGGCGGCGCCAAGCGGCGCAAGCCGTAGGTGGAGCGGTCGGCCACAATCCCATCTCGATCATCGTTCCCTGTCATCGGGTGGTCGGCACCGACGGTAGCCTCACCGGATATGCCGGCGGCGTGGAAAGAAAGCGAAGGCTGCTCGTCTTGGAGGGCATCGACCCGACCGATCTCCACGCTCCGGCGAGGGGGACCGCACGCTGAGGTACGCGGGTCGGTCCCTGGGACGAGCGGGTCGTTCGCGACAGCCATACCCACACGGGACCGGACTCGCAAGCTGCGACGCCCGACCCCGTGTGGATTCTCTCGCGTGCGCATGGTCCACGTGCATGCCTTCGGGACGCACGCCATCCCGAAGAGAGCCCGGCGCGTCGTCCAGCTAGCCCTTGAGACCGGCGAAGGGGGTCCTGGCGGCAAAGGACGCGGATGCGGCGAGCTCCTCCTCGATGCGCAGCAGTTGGTTGTACTTTGCGATGCGATCGGAACGGCACGGTGCGCCCGTCTTGATCTGCCCGGCGTTGACCGCGACGGCCAGGTCGGCGATGAACGTGTCGGCCGTCTCGCCGGAACGGTGTGACACGACCGCGTTGTAACGGGCGCGCTGCGTCATGGCGATGGCGTCGAGCGTCTCGGTGAGCGTGCCGATCTGGTTCACCTTGATGAGCACCGCGTTGGCGACACCCCGCTCGATGCCCTCGGCGATGATCGCGGGGTTGGTGACGAAGATGTCATCGCCAACGAGTTGGACGACATCGCCGACGCGGTCGGTGAGGGTCTTCCAGCCATCCCAGTCCTGCTCGGCCATACCGTCCTCGATGGAGACGACGGGGTATCGCTTCACCAGGTCAGCCCAGTAGTCGACCATCTCCACGCTGGTGAGCTCGCGCCCGCCCTCGCCGGCGAGCACGTAAAGACCACGCTCGGCGTCGTAGAACTCGGAGGCGGCGGGATCCATGGCATAGACGACCTGCTCGCCTGGAGTGAATCCTGCCTGCTCGACCGCCTTGGTGATGTATGCGAACGCCTCCTGGTTGGTGGCGAGGTTGGGTGCGAAGCCACCCTCGTCACCCACGCCCCCCCCGAGGTCGGCGTCGTGCAGCACCTTCTTGAGCGTGTGGTATATCTCGGAGCACCAGCGCAGCCCTTCGGCGAACGTCTCCGCACCCACGGGCATGATCATGAACTCCTGGAAGTCGACGTTGTTATCGGCATGCTCGCCACCGTTCATGATGTTCATCATCGGCGTGGGCAGCACGTGCGCGTTGGCTCCGCCGATATAGCTGTAGAGCGTGAGACCGGTGGATTCGGCGGCAGCGCGGGCCACGGAAAGCGAGGTCCCCAACATGGCGTTGGCACCGAGGTTACCCTTGTTGGGGGTGCCGTCCAAGTCGATGAGCTCCGCGTCGATGGCACGCTGGTCGGTGGCCTCCATGCCGATGAGGGCATCGGCGATCTCGGACTCGACGTGCTCGACGGCATCGAGGACGCCCTTGCCCAGGTAGCGGCTCGCGTCCCCGTCGCGCAACTCCACGGCCTCACGTGTGCCGGTCGAGGCACCCGAGGGGACCGCGGCGCGGCCGAGGGAACCGTCGTCGAGAAGGACCTCGACCTCGACGGTGGGATTTCCACGTGAGTCGAGAATCTCGCGGCCGTGCACATCGATAATCGTGCTCATTGATCGTTCTCCTTTGACTTGGCCTGTTGCCAGAAGGCTTCCTGTTCCTGGAGTGACAGCTCATCGACGCGCTTGCCCGATGAACGCGCACCTTCTTCAATGATACCCCACCTGCGACGAAACTTTGAACACGCCCGCGCAAGAGCCGTCTCGGCGTCGATTCCCTCAGAGTGGGCGATGCACACAAGGGTGAAGAGCACGTCGCCGAACTCCTCGGTCACATGTCGGTCGGCGCGCTCGGACCTTGCAGGAAGACGAGTGGCGGCGGGCTGCGGCGAGATGGGAGCGGCGGCGGGATGGGCCACCCGTGCATCGCGGTCGCCAAGCGCCTCCTTCAACTCACCTTCCTCCTCGGCGACCTTCTCCCATATCTCGGCATCCGTATCCCAATAGAACCCCACCGAGGCCGCCTTGCGCACGATGTCCTGCGCCTGCATGAGCGCCGGTGACGAACGGGGCACGTCGTCAAGCAGGCCAGGTGCCTCGTCGGGGTCCCTTCCGGCGGCGATGGCCCGCGAGCGACGTGCCTCCTCCTTGCGCCGATGTTCGACGAGCTTGATCTGGTCCCATAGCCCGCGCACGTCGTCCGCCGTCTCGATGCCGGAGGCATCGATGCCCGACGCGGCAAGCGCGGCCTGCGTCCCGAAGACGTGCGGATGCCGACGTACCATCTTCCGATTGACGCCGTCGATCACGTCGACGATGGAGAAGGCCCCCCTGTCGGCGGCGATCTGGGACTGGAGCACCACCTGCAGCAGCACGTCCCCGAGCTCCTCGCACAGCTCCGCATCATCGGCGTCCTCGATGGCCCCGACCGCCTCGTACGCCTCCTCGACCATGTTCCTCGCCAAGGAGCCATGCGTCTGCTTGCGGTCCCATGGGCAACCGCCAGGGGCGCGCAGGTGCGCGATGGTGCCGGCGAAACGTCCGAATTCCTCACCGGCGACGGTGTCGGGGATGATGGGTACGCCGTCGGCCGATCGAGTTGGCACTTCAGGGTTCCCGGTCATGCGAGGACCTCCCTTGCCTCGAGATGGATGGGGCACGACATGGTCCGTGCCATCAAACCCAGGATACCCCAGCGACCGATACGCATCGGCGACACGTCGCCGATGCGTCAGGTCACGTACGCGAACCCCTATCGCCGTCCGGCTCCGGGACGTGATGGACACCCGCCCCACTCGCTATACTGAAGGCGCACGTATCCAAAACCCCATCGACCGCGGAGAAGCCATGTCTGATGAAGTCATCCCCACCGCAACCGATACCGAGTCCGAAGCGCCTATCGCCCAAGGCGACGCCAAACACGAGACGACCGATGGCATGGACAGTGCCTCCATGGCCGATTCGCGCGGCGGCGATGGGGAACCATCCCTTGACGGGGAATCGGATGAAGGCCTGGTGGCGCCCCTTCCGCAAGACGCGGAGACCCCATCCGTCGATGCGACCGAAGAGGACACCGAGGCACCGGAGATGAAGGACCACGTGCTCATGGTGCGCACCCGGTGTCAGCATCATCTCTGGGAGGCGGCCAGCTGCACGCGGTGCCTTGAGGTATGCCCCGTCGGTGCGATCACGGTCAATCCGGACCTCCTGCTTGACCAGTCGAAGTGCATCCACTGCGGCCTCTGCGCCGCCGTGTGCCCGACCGACGGCATATCGTCCTCGAGTTTCCCCGCATATGGTGCCTACACCCGAATCAAGGCGCGCGCCGAACGCGACGATGTCGACACGCTCTATCTCACCTGTTCGCAGACGGATGTTGACGGTGCATCCGACGCCGTCTACACCGTCCCCTGCCTCGGCATCATCCCCGCCGAGACATGGTTCGCACTCTGCTCCGAGTTCGACGTCCGCGTCTACCTCCCCGACGGCCTGTGTCTGGATTGCATCGCCCCGGCGGGCGCCGACCTCATGTTCGACTCGGTGGAAAGGGCGCAGGAATGGCTCGGTGCCGACGTGCCGCTGGAGGGATCGTGGCACGAGCTCGAGATTCCCGAGACCGGTCACTATGGAAAGGACCGTCGCAACTTCCTCCGCATGCTGGCGATGCGCGTGGGGAAGGCATCGGCTGGCACCGAGACGACGGCCGTGCGCAAGGCGAAATCCAAGCAGGAGCGCCTCACCTCCCTGGGAGCCATCCTGGCGACCGAGGACACCGATAGCAACCGCGCCCTGCCCGAGGGATGTGCCAGACGCGTCGTGACTGGCCAAAGGAGACATCTCCTCAACCTGCTGGGGGAATACGAGAGGTGCCTCGACGTCCTCGACGCCCCGTCGATCGTCACGGGGCCGAGCTGCGTCGCATGCGGGGACTGCGTGACGACCTGCCCCGTGGGTGCCCGCATATGGGACCGCACGGACGAGGAGCACCCACGCGTCGTGACCGACGTGCGCCATTGCACCGCCTGTGGGCTCTGCCTCGAGGTATGCACCCACGACGGACTCCTTCGCACCCTCTCGAAGGGCCCTGAACTCATCGCCGGACTGCCCGAACGGGCTCTGCTGGAGGAGGAGAAGCGCGAGGAGAAGGAGCGTAAGCGCGCCGAGCGCGATGCACAGGCTGCGGCGCGCCGCAGCGATGCGCAGCGCGAGCGAGAGGAGCGTCAGGCTGCGGCGCGGGCCGATGCCGAGCGTTCGCGCAAGCGCGCGAAGGAGCTCGCCGATGAACGCAAGCGCGCGAAGACCGAGCAGGTGGCAGGGGCACCTGCCACGGACGCGAACCCCGAGGAAAGGGCCTGAGCCGGGCACTGCCTGGAGGACCGTCTCGGGGCGAACGGGATGAACGGGGACAATCGGGGGCGGGCATCACGACGGCGCACCCACCGCCTGACCCCGACAGCCTGTCACGGTTCGCCTCGTTCGACACGGCACGGCGCATCTCGACGTCAGGAACGCCCGACAGCCCGTAACGCAGGACACGAATCGTGAGGAGTCCACATATGGGAGATATTCTCGACGACCTCATCGGCATCTCGAAGGAGTTCGGTGCCGTCAAAGATGACTTCAAGGGGATGGGTGATGACCTCACCGGGACCGTGCGCACGGAGGTGAAGTCGCCCTGGGATCCAAGGCGCTACGCCGATAGGCCCACGATCGCCTACGAGCAATGCTCACGGCATCGCATCACCGAATCGAGTTGCAGCGAGTGCCAGGATGTCTGCCCCGTAGGCGCGATCGCCTTTGACGAGGGGGATGTGGTCATCGACGGCGACGTCTGCGTGGGATGCGGGCTCTGCGCCACCACGTGCCCGACCGACGCCCTCACCCTGACACGCTATGGACCCCGTCAGACGTGCGACCTGCTCAGCGAACGCGCCGACGCCACCGAGGTCGCCTACGTCACCTGCTCGCAGGTGCGGCGCACCTCGACGCCCGACGCGGCCATCACCGTCCTCCCCTGCGTCGGTATCGTGAGCAGGGAGGTGTGGTACGCCATCCTCTCCTCCCACCCGAACGTGGGGGTGTACCTGCCGGTCGATGCGTGCGAATCGTGCGCATGGCACGCAGGTGAGGCCATCTACGAGAAGGCGATCGAGGAGGCGGAGCGATGGAGTGGGCGGCCGATGGGGTTCGAGTGCCACCGCAAGGCCCTCAAGCTCGGGCCCAACCACACGAGCGAGCGACGTGACTTCGTCAAGAACACCGCCAAGTCGCTCGGGACGACGGCGTTGAAGGCCAACCCCATCGGTCGCAGGATAACCAAGGTCACCGACGTCCTCGTCGGCGACCCCCTGAATGGTCTCGAGGGCAGGCTCGGCGCGTTTCTCAAGGACGATTCGAGCACCATCATGCAGAAGGTCTCCCCCAATCGCGCCATCCTGCTTTCGGCCCTTGACCAGCACCGTGCCGAGGCGGCGAAGGTGAAGGTGATCGTGACAAGGACCGATCCCAAGGCGTGCACGGCGTGCCGTGCCTGCGTCACGGCCTGCCCTATGGGGGCACGGCGCATCGAGGAGGGCCACGCCGTCGTGGAGCGGAGGCTCTGCCTGGATTGCGGGCTGTGCACCGAGCTATGCCCCCACGATGCCATCGAACGCGTGCGCATCAGCGGGAGAAGGCTCCTGGGCATCTCAGCACAACCCAAGGAGCTCAAGATGCCCGACCTCGACCGGATGGCGGACAAGGCCACAGGGGCCGCCGCCGAGGTCGTCGGGCATTCGACGCACGCCACGGCACCGACGCATTCGAAGGGTGCGAGGCCACAGGGGCCGAAGACGGTCGCGAAGCCCGCTGCCACCGAGGAGAAGACCGATGGCGAGAGGTGATCGCCGGGAGGGACGGTTCGCGTGGCGATGTCCAAGATAAGCCGGGAACGGCATCTCGCCGTCGAGCTTCGCGTCCATGACCTCGTCGCCCGCCAGGTGGCCCATCCCGAGTTGCCTCGCACGTCGGGCGTCAGGACCCTCAAGCTGGTCATCGAGTTGCTCGGGTCGCGGATCGTCGTATGCGACGGCCCTGCCTACCTTCGGATATTCGGAAACTCCCAGGGCTACTACCTGCCGTCCTACCCGCTTGACGGCCAAGGCGAGATCCGCGAGTTGCTCGCCGACTGGGGCGTGCGGGACCTCCCGGGCTGGCACGAGCGCATCGGCATCGACCGCGAGCACTATCTTCACCTGCACGAGTACCGTCTCATCGCAGCCATGAACCGCGCGTACCGGCATCGCGCGTTCCTCATCGCCCCCACCTGGGAGGAGACGGATGACGAGACGGCGCGACGCCTTGCCCTCCTCCTCCTCGAGTTCTGCGACGGCGACGCGAGATCCGATGACGTCGGAGCCGGGACGTATCCGCTCGACGGGACGTGCGACATCTACCTGGGGACGGTGCTGTACTGAGCGTGGACATGACCCGGCGGCCGGGCCGGAGACCTCCAGAGGTCATCGGATACCGCTCGACCAAACGGGTCAGCGAGAGCCACGACGTCGCCCGCCCGAGCGTCTGATGACGTTTCTCGTGCCGAGATCTGGCTGGCGCGTCCAATCCCCGGTCACGGGACGTTGACCGTTCGACGCGGGGACATCCGACGTGCTCGCCTCGTCCCCGGAGGCTCGTCGCACGATACCGTCTGCGGCTGGCGGCACCTGGGTCCTCCCTGTCCCCGCCGTAGGATGCATGCGCTGGAATCGTTCGGCACCTCGGCCCGTACGCTGGCGCACCACGTGGTTCCGGGTCGTGTCGGTACCCGTTCCCTTGAACCCGCGGGAGCGAGGTGCAGGTTCGCCGGCACGCCCCTCGTCCGCCGGGCCCTGCACGCCTCGACCCACGGATTCTCCCGCAGCGGCACGGGGTGCGTCCGCGATGGCCTCGCGGTCGGGCTCCAGGACCGAGGAACGCGCCGCGACGAGCCGCCCGAGCAGGTCCAGGGCCACGGCGAGCACCGGCTCGCCGTGGCCGACCGGCTGTTGGAGGCGTCTGCGCGAGGGGAGGTAGGAACCCCCGTGTCGCAGCACGCCCTTGAATGCCTGGTCGGCAACGCCGGCGGATGCGCCCACCCCGGAGGCCATACCCCCGAACGGGTCGATCGGCTGCACCACCAACTTACCGCCCACGAGTGACACCGAGGTGATGCCCAGCTCGTTGGCGAGCGCCTTGACCCGCGAGCGGTCGAGGAGGTTGGCCGCGGGAGTGGGCAGCTCCCCATAGCGGGAACGTAGGTCACCGGCTACGGCGTCGAGCGCCTCGAGGGAGGACGCACCGGCGATGCGCCGGTAGTACAGCACGCGTTCATCGGCAGCCTCGACGTACTCCTCGGGCAGGAAGTACTGCACCGGCAGGTCGACCTTGATGTCCGCGTAGACGCTCACGTGCTCGCCACGCGCACCGGCGACGGCCTCCTGCAGCATCTGCGCGAACAGGTCGAAACCCACGGCGCTGAGGTTGCCGTGCTGCTCCGCCCCGAACAGCGAGCCCGCACCGCGGATCTCGAGATCGCGCATCGCGATCTTCATGCCACTGCCGAGTTCCTGGTGCTCGGCGATGGCGGTGAGACGGTCGACGGCCTGCTCGGTGAGCTGGACCTTGGAGGGAAACATGAAGTAGGCGAACGCCTGCGTGCGCGAGCGTCCCACACGCCCCTTGAGCTGATAGAGCTGAGCCAGGCCCAGTCGCTGGGCGTCCTCGATGATCAACGTGTTGGTATGAGGATTGTCCAGACCGCTCTCGATGATGGTGGTGGCCACGAGCACGTCGGTCTCCCCCGCGGCGAACGCCTCCATCACCATCTCGATGGCATGCGAGTCCATCTGGCCATGCGCCACGCCGACGCGCGCCTCCGGTGCCGCCTCGAGCACGCGCGACACGGCGTCATCGATGGATTTGACCCGATTGGAGACGTAGTACACCTGGCCACCGCGCGCGATCTCGTAGCGGATGGCCGCGGAGACCACATCGGGATCCCACTCTCCGACCTGCACCTTCACGGGTATGCGCCTGCCAGGGGGTGTACCGATCATAGACATGTCACGCACGCCGGAGAGCGCCATCCGCAGCGTACGCGGTATGGGCGTAGCCGAAAGGCTCAGCACGTCGACCTGTTCACGGAGCGTCTTGAGCTGCTCCTTGTGCTGCACGCCGAAGCGCTGCTCCTCGTCGATGACGACGAGTCCAAGATCCCGGGGGTTCACGTCACGCGAGAGAAGACGGTGGGTGCCCACGAGGATATCGACCGTACCTGCCGTGAAGCCCACGAGGGCACGCTCCTGCTGGGCGGGCGTGCGAAAGCGCGAAAGCACCTCGACGTTCACGCCATAGGGCTCCATCCGCTCGCAGAACGTGGTGAAATGCTGCTGGGCCAGGATGGTGGTGGGGCAGAGCACCATGACCTGCCGGTGGTCCTGCACCGCCTTGAAGGCGGCCCGCAGCGCAACCTCCGTCTTGCCGAACCCCACATCGCCGCTCACGAGGCGATCCATGGGCTTGTCGGACTCCATGTCCGCCTTGACGTCGGCGATGGCGGTGAGCTGGTCGGGCGTCTCCTCATAGGGGAAGTCCTCCTCCATCTCGAGCTGCCAGGGGGTGTCGGCACTGTAGGAGAAGCCGGAGACCGTGGCGCGCCGCGCGTAGAGGTCGACGAGGTCGAAGGCAAGGTGCTTGGCCGCCTTGCGGGCCTTGCCGACCGCCCGCGTCCAGTCACTCGTGTTGAGACGCGTGAGGCGCGGGGCGTCCCCGCTGGGACCCACGTAGCGCGTGACGCGATCGATCTGCTCCACCGGCACGAAGAGCTTGTCGCCCTCGGCGTATTCGAGTTGCAGATAGTCGCGGTCGATGCCCGCGACCTCTTGACGCGCCATTCGCCTGAAGAGCGCGATGCCATGCGTGGCGTGCACCACGTAGTCGCCCGGTTTGTAGGGAAAGGTGAGCTTGGTGGGATCGATGGCGCGCCGTGCGTGGTGACGTGCCGAGCGCGGGCTCACGTCGGCGATCGAGACGATGCCCAGCTTGGCATCGGGGATGATGAGCCCGGCGGGTATGTCCACGTCCACGATGTTGACGATGCCGCGTTCGAGCAAAGCGGCCGGGGCGGAGAGAGAGGCGGTCGGATCGCCAGGGGCAGACGCACCCGTCGCCACGCCGCCAGCGCCCTCGAGTTGCTCGCGGATGGGCAGGGCGTTCTCGACGAGCGTGAGTTCGAGCGCCTCTCGGGATCGACGCTCCGGCAGCGATAGGATCGTGGTGAACTTGGCGAGCGTGAGCGAGCGCATCGTCGCGATGAGGCGCTCCTCGGAGCCACTCACCTCGGGTCGACGCACATCGAGTTTCGCATCGACGGTGCTGCCCACGCGCAAGATCGACAGCAGCGTAAGGCGCTGCTGGACGCCAAAGTCCAAAGCGGCCGGTTCGAGCACGAGGCCGTCGAGGCGGAAACGGTGCTCCGCCGCGCCATCGTGCACCTCATCGTAGTAGCGCGTCGCATCGTCGAAGAGCGTGCGCGGCTCGACGGCCACGACGAGCGTGTCGTCCGAGATGTGCTCGAGCGGAGAGCCCACCCCGTCGTAGAGGTAGGGCAGGTAGCGCTCCATGCCGGCGAAGGGCACCATCCCGCCCAAAAGCTCGATATGCCGCGATACGTCCGAGTCGTTGCGCGAGAGGGGCTCGAGCAGATGCGACGCCCGCCTCACGGCCGCGGGGGTGAGTGGCACCTCCCGACAAGGGTAGATGGCCATCTCGTCGAGATCGCCGATGGTCTGACCGGTTGCCGGCACGATGCGCCTGAGGGCATCGACATCGTCCCCGAAGCATTCCAGACGCACGGGAAACGAGCTGTCCGCAGGGAAGACGTCGACGGTATCGCCCTTGAGCGAGAACGTCCCGGGACCATCCATGCCCTCGAGGCGCACGTACCCTCGGCGCAGAAGCTCACCACCGATATCCTCGTAGGCGAGGCCGCCGGGAAGCGGCCGCCCACGGGACACCTCGATCGGCGAGCTGATGTCGACTCCGCGGGGGGGCACGGTGCGCAGGAGCGCACGGGCCGAGACGACGGTGAGCGCCGGCTGCCCCGTGCTCAGCGCGTGCAAGGCGCGCATGCGGGCGCCCACGATGGCCGGGTCAGGGGCTCTCGCGGACCAGGGCAGGTCATGGCGCAGGGGGATGCGGTGCACGTACGCACGCCCGAGATACGCCCCGAGGGCGTGCGAGAACCGTTCGGCGGCGTCCTCGCCCGAGACGATGACCACCGTCGGGCGCGGGTGGCGCGCAAAGAACGAGGCGACGATGAGCGGACGTGCCGACTGGGGGACCGCAAGGCCGGCGTCATCGCCCGCATCGAGCTTGGCGAGAAGAGGCTGCAACGTGCGACTCTTCTCGAGCTGGCGGTATATCTGGGAGATGAGCACAAATCCTCCAAGGGTCTGACACGACACCGAAAGCCCGCGTACGGGTTGCGTACGTGGGTGCGATTGCATGGTAGCATGCACGCGAAGACGAAGCAGCGCACGCCGGTGCCGTATCGCGTCGAAGGGATACCGATGTCACGGGAATCGAAGCAGGCAAGGCTCGAACGGGCGTTGGAGATATGCGCGCGCATGGATGATGCATATCCGCGGGCCGCCTGCGCGCTCACCTATACGTCACCTTTCGAGCTCACCATCGCGGTGCTGCTCTCGGCGCAGACCACCGACGTGGCCGTGAACAAGGTGACGCCTCGGCTCTTCTCGCGCTGGCCGACGCCGCTCGACCTCGCCAACGCCGAGGTCGGAGAGGTGGAGGAGGTCATCCGCACCATCGGGTTCTACCACACCAAGGCACGCAACTGCGTGGGTTGCGCACGCGTGATCGTGGACGAGTACGGTGGGGAGGTGCCCTCCACGATGGAGGAGTTGCAAACGCTACCCGGCGTAGGTCGCAAGACCGCGAACGTGGTGCTCACCGAAGGGTTCGGGATCGTCGAGGGCATCGCGGTGGACACGCACGTCTTCCGCATCACCCACCGGCTTCACCTAGCCAGTGCCGCGACCCCCGCACAGACGGAGCGCGAGCTTCTCGCCCTGCTCCCCCGTGAGAACTGGGGAGCGGTGAATCGGCAGTTCGTGCTGTTTGGACGCGAGGTGTGCACGGCGCGTAGCCCGCATTGCACGGGCTGTCCGCTCTCGGACCTCTGCCCAAGCGCCGGACGAGACGTGAACGTCCAAGCTCGCACGCAGAGAAGGAGCTGACCGGAGGCTTACGCGCCCGAGCCGGCGAACACGTGCAGGATCGCCACGTTGTAGTAGGTGGCGAGGGCGATGAAGGCGAGGGCGATGGGCAGCATCGCCCATGCCCACGTCCTCTCGCGCCTGAGGTAGCGTTCCAACGAATAGCGTCCAGCCATGCGCGCGTAGGCAGGACCCGATGCGGTCATGGCGAACCAGACCTCGACGCCCCCCATGACGATGAGCACGGCGGTGGCGAGCAGACCGCCACGCCAACCACCCATGCCGGCCGCAGTGCGCAGACACGTGTCGGCGAGCAGCCAGATGGGATAGAAGAAGATGCTCGCCCAGATATGGTGCGCCGGCCCCCAGATGGGCGGCATGAGGAACGCCCCCCAGTTGATGCGCGGCATGACGGGGAACTCCGCATCGACGGGAGCCTCCCCCGTCGCATGCACCGACCCGGGGTCATGACCGTTGATGCACCCCCCGTCGGGACCGATGGGGACGATCGCGTTGCACGCGATGCAGAAACCGACCCTTTGCCGCGGCGATACCGTCGGTTCGCCAGGCAGGGTCCTCTCGACATTCAGGTCGTCCATGGGTCGGCTCCTTGGGCAAGGTCGTGGTGGGATCGATCGCGGCCGATGGGGAGGCCGTGGCGAGGACCGGTCATGGTGGTCTCTCTCGACCGGTGCACGTTGCCGAGGTGTCCGGTCAGCTGGCCGTCTCCGGCCCCGCCACCCGGTCCTCGGGGATGAGCGGGTGGCCATCCACGCGGGTGATGCCCGTCAAGCCGTGGGCGACCAACAGCGAGATGGCCGTTTCCATCGCAAGCGGGACGGCCGCCTCGACCGGCGGCGTGAGCTCCATGCAGAAATCGACGGGTTCCATGTCGAGGGTCTGGATACCCACGCAGACACCCACCGGCTCGTATCCCAGCAGGCGGGCGGCATCGAGCACGTTGACGAAGCGGACGTCGTGCAGCGAGTGCTGCACGGTATGCGGGGCAACCTGCTTCGGAGTGAACGTGAGGACGGTGCCGGGCTCGGTGCCCGTGCCGTCGACGGCATCGATGACGACGATGTAGTCGAAGCGCATGACATCGCTCAGAAGGCTCAGGCCCATCGTACCCGAATCCAGCACCTCCACGTTTTCGGGGAAGTCGAAGGTGAGGGGCAGGCACCGGGCGATGTGGCATCCCACGCCCTCGTCGGCCATCAGCAGATTGCCGATGCACATGAGGGCGATACGCTCGCAAGACGGTTTGGACACGGTGCTCCTTCTAGGTCCCATCGAGAAGGTCATCGGCCGGAGGGATGATCCCCCGGCCGATGACGTAGTGCCTACCTGCTGTGTCGCAAGGCGACGGATGCGCTTGCTACTTGGCCACAGGAGCCGCCTCTGTCTTCGGAGCGCTTCCACCAAGGTCGTCGTATCCGGTGATCGTACCGGTTTCGGGATCGTAGGTAAGACCGGGGTGCTCTTTCCAGAGGAACATCATGAAGGTGGGGCTCAGACCCTCGATGTTGGCAAGATACACATGGATGAAGATGAAGATGATGAACACCCACATGAAGACGTAGTGCCACACGCGAACCCCGGCGAGACCGCCCAGAAGGGTGATGCCGGCGCTGAAGAAGCCAACCTGCTGGGCAGGTGCCCACAGGCACAGTCCCGTGTAGCCCATGAAGAGGATCAAAAACGGGATGAGACCGTACGATATCTTCTGGGGAACGCCGAACTTGGCACCCAGCGGGTGGGTCTTCTTGATGAACAGGTAGTACTTGATCCATGCACCGAGTTGATGGCGGTTGCCCTTCTGGGGCAGCCAGCTGTGGATATCCGTCTCGACCGTGCGCGTGCCCTCCGCCGGCGCCGACTTGATGAAGAAGGCGGCGACGACGCGGAAGATGCAGTTGATGACGATCACGAAGCCGAAGAAGATGTGCACCCCACGCGCTTGGCTCATGAAGTTGGGGAAGAACGGGTAGTGGATGTAGAACCCGGTGAAGATGAGCAGGATGAAACCAACCAGGTTGATCCAGTGGGTGATCACGAACGGTAGCGGATGAGACTCACGATAATGTGCCAGATGCGCCATGGTCTACCTCACCCCCCAAGGGCTCGTTACGGTGTTGAACTGCTTGCCCGTGGCAGGTTCGCTCACGTGCACGGAGCAGGCGACGCAAGGATCGAAGCTGTGGACGCAACGCAAGGCTTCGATGGGCTTCTCGGGATCGTCGACGGTAAGGCCGACGAGGGCTTCCTCGATGGGTCCGGGGGTGTCATCCGCACCGCGTGGCGAGACGTTCCATGTAGTGGGGACGATCTCCTGGTATGCGGTGATCTTGTCGTTCTTGACACGCTCGAAGTGGTAGAGCGCACCTCGGGGGGCCTCCCACATCCCAACGCCCTCGCCGTTGCCCGTCCCATGCTCGGTGAACGTGGAGGCATCACCCTCCTTGAGGGCGGTGATGAGCTCCTCCGTGAGGCTCACGAGCAGATCGGCGACGTACAGCGTCTCGTAGTTGCGGACGGCGGCACGGCCGAGGGTCGTGTCCAGGGCGAGGAGCAGGTCCTTCTCGGAGGCGTTTCCAAAGACGGCAGGCGCGGCCTTCTTGAGGACATCGGCCAGCGCATCGACGTAGGTGACGACGTCCTTGACGCCGCGCTTGTACGCGACGAGCATGCGGGAGACACCACCGACCTCGTAGGTCTTGCCATCGTAACGAGGAGCCTTCGTCCACGAATATCGGTCCTTGACGTCGTAATCCTTGTAGAGCGGCTTGGTCACACCCTCGCGCGGGTTGAGCCCACCGGTCCCATCGTAGTACGAGTGGTCGATGTACTCGAGGAACTTGGTCTCATCGGGGTCGGTGAGGTTGAGGTTGACGTCGAGCATGCCAGAGGGCAGGTAGCGCTCAGCGGGATCCATCGATGCCTTGTCGAAGACGCCCCATGCCGCGAAGCGGCCAGGGCCGTGGCCCACGGTGAACTCGTCGAGATAGTACGGGGCGATGGCGAGCGTGTCGGGGAGCATCGTCCCCTTGACCCAGTCACGGACCTCCTTGGCACGGTAGTAGATGTCGCCCAGCTTGTCCTCGGTGGGGACGAACGTGGTACCACCGGGGATGGAACTCATGATATGGGGCATCTTGCCACCGAGGGCCGCGGATATCTGGGATGCCTCGGCCTGGTACCGTAGGGCCTCAAGGTAGTGGGTCGTGGCGATGAGGTCGAGCTCGGCGGGTAGCTTGTAGGCAGCCGAGCCACCCACGGTCGCGTCGAACCAGTTACCTGTGAAGATGGAGAGCTGCCCGTTCTCCGCGAATGCGGAGAGACGGTTGGCCACCCCCGCGAAGTCGGCGCCCGACGTTCCAGCGGCAACCGCAAGGGACGCCGTGTCGGCGATGTCGGCCTTGAGGGCGTTTATCGGGTTGACGAAGTCCAAGGCATAGAGGTTGTAGAACCAGAGGATGTGCGAGTGCAGGAACTGCGAGCACTCGACCATGTTGCGGATGAGACGGGCTCCGTTGGGGATGGTGATGCCGTACATGTCCTCTGCGGCATAGGTGGCGGCGTGGCAGTGGGAAACCGGGCAGACACCGCAGACGCGCTGCGCGATGTAGCTGGCATCGGTTGGCGTACGGCCCTGAAGGACAAGCTCCATGCCGCGGAAAAGACCACCCGATGCCCACGCGTCGGTGACCTTACCGTTGGTGACCTCCATCTCGATGCGGAGGTGACCCTCGATGCGGGAAATCGGATCGATAACCGATCTCGTCATCACTCATCCCCTCCTTTCGTGAATTTCTCAACGTTACCTTCGTTGATGGGCGTGGTGGGGGCTTCCTTGCCCGCCTGCTTGAGCTTCTTGGCGTCATAGGTGCGAATCGGCTCGAAGTCGGCGCCACCCTTCGTGCGGCCGGCCGCCTTCATGCCGAAACCATGGCACACGAGAGCGGCGGCCACGATGCCGGTGACGGTCGCTGCGACCGGTGCGGCCTGGAAGTAGAGGTCGCCGATGCGCATGTTGCGCTGGCGCTTGAGGAAGGGGGTCATCGTATCGACCCAGTTGCGCGTGGTGCGCGTAGGGTCGGCGTTGGCGCATCCGATGCAGGGGGAACCTGCCTCGACGCACCAGGAGATGGACTCGTTCCAGCGAGTGATGGGGCACTTGGCATACGTCTGGGGGCCCTTGCAACCCACAGCGTAGAGACAGTAGCCCTTCTCCTCCTCGACGGAACCGAACTGGTAGACGAACTCGCCGTTCTCGAAGTGGCCACGGCGTGGGCAGTTGTCATGGATACTCTCCCCGAAGATGAGGGAAGGCATGTTCTTGTCGTCAAGCTCGGGCAGCTTCCCCAGCATGATGTAGTCGACGAGGACGGCGACGAGCCAATCCGGGTTGACCGGGCAGGTGGGGATGTTGATGATGGGCACCGAGATGCCCTCGGCCTTGAGGAACTCGGTGACGCCACAGCAATCGGCGGGGTTGGGGTAGCCGGCTTGCCAGCCGCCATCGACCGCACAGGAACCGACGGCGATGACCGCATCGGCCTTCTCGCAGGTCTCCTTGACCAGATCGGTGCCCTTCATGCCTCCGATGCGCAGACCGTTGCCGTCCCATCCGCGAACGACGGCGCCCTCGATGACCGCCACGTAACCTCCGGCGGCGATGGTATCCGTACGGGCCTTGTCCAGCGAGACCCCGGCAGCGGCGCTCAACGTCTCGGAGTAGTTAAGCGAGATAAGCTCCAAAACGACCGACGCGATGTCCGGAGTGGTCACCTGTGCCGTCGACTCAGTGCAACCTGAGCAGGACGCCAACTCGAGCCACACCACCGGCAGCAGCTTCCCTGACGTGCTCTTCTCCAGTGCCTGGGCAACATCTGGAGCCGCGGCCTTACCCAGACCGGCCATCACAGCGATGGCCACGCAGAACTTCAAGAACGTTCGGCGTGACACCCCGCGGGCATCAAGCCGAGCCTGAAGCGGGCTGATGGTTGACTCTTCTGTCGTCATACGCACACCTCCTTGGATGTATTTGGGCTTATGCCCATTCCGACAATCCCTGTTCCGAACCTGTGGTCCCGACGATCATCCTACTCGGATGTGCGGGACCGAACGCGAGCGAGGGGCAGGCAGCGACATGGACCGTGGTGGAATCCTTTACGGCGAATCACCTGATCGTGTATGTGTGCATAGGAGTCACCCCTGCTGCCGTCCATACTCAAGTATCGTGAATCAATTACGATGTATCTTCTCTTGATGCTCGGCGAGCGGTGTGGGCTTTAACGTAAACAGGACGATAGTGTGAATTAAATTTCTTTGGTAACACGAATATGACGATATCGTAACCCCGACGTGAAATCCATGGGCCGGCAGCTCGAATCAGCTGTCTTTTTCAATAATTGTGCAGGTAACGATGCCAACGGTGCATATTCAGTTGTAAACGGTTTGGTGTCAACGATGCGCATAAATCTCGTTCCGGTGAAGCATCGCAGAGACACTTTATGTGAGAAGGCCTCTTGACATATTGAAATATGCGCATTTCCTTCATACGCACGGGGCCCCTGACGAATCAGGCGCCCCGCATGAGAAAACGTTATCTACTCTTGGGTCGCAAAGACGACGATGGCACCGGCGACGCACATCACGCATCCACGTCGTTAGTAGTTCTCGGCTCGTACCTCGAAGTACTCCCGTGGGTGAGCGCAAACCGGGCAGACATCGGGGGCCTGCTTGCCGATGTGGGTGTACCCGCAATTGTTGCACTTCCACGCCACGAGGTCACCACGCTTGAAGGCCTCGCCCTTCTCGAGGCGGTCGAGAAGCTTGAGATAGCGTTCCTCGTGCACCTTCTCGACGGACAGGACACCTTCGAACCGCGTGGCGATGTCCTCGAACCCCTCGGCGCGAGCCGTATCGGCGAACCCACGGTACATCTCGCTCCACTCGTAGTGCTCACCAGCCGCCGCGTCGCGAAGGTTCTCCGGCGTCGAGGGGACGTCGCCGTCGTGCAGGAGCTTGAACCAGAGCTTCGCGTGTTCACGTTCGTTGCCACTCGTCTCGTTGAAGATGCCCTGGATCTGGACGAAGCCGTCCTTCTTCGCCCGGGATGCGTAGTAGCCGTACTTGGTGGCTGCCTGGGACTCACCGGCAAAGGCGGTCTCAAGGTTCCTCTTCGTCTGTGAATGCTCAAAATCCATGGTGCTCCCCTCTCATCGTCAGGTCAGGCGGCCTCGCCATCGGCTGCACGGTCACGTTGCAGCCAAGAAGACCTCGTCGATGGGCAGTGCGCGTCCCAAGGTAGACGTTCGCCACCAGGAATGACATCCGCGCGCGATTCACGCGAAGATCGCCGAACGGCCGACGGCGAGGCCTACGCGCCCATGGACCCCCGGTCGACCGGATAGCTACCGAGCACGCGCACCTCGCGAAGCTTGAGGCGCAGGCAGTCGAGGGCCGTGCGAACGTGGACGTCGTCGGCGTGTCCCGTGAGGTCGATGAAGAACATATACATCCCGAGAGCCTCCTTCGTGGGCCGGGACTGGATCATCGTGAGGTTGATGCCGGCATATGCGAACTCGAAGAGGATCATGTTGAGCACGCCGGGACGATCCTCCTGCATGAAGAGGGCGAGCGAGGTCTTGTCATCGCCAGAGGAGACCGGGCGACCCCGCCCCACGAGCAGGAAGCGCGTTTGGTTGGCGAGATGGTCCTCGATGCTCTCGGCGACCACCAGGGCACCGTGCAGATGGGCGGCGAGCA
This sequence comes from Coriobacteriia bacterium, assembly GCA_015655215.1. GTDB lineage: Bacteria > Actinomycetota > Coriobacteriia > Coriobacteriales > RUG033 > JAATFL01. The sequence continues at coordinate 13,017 of JAATFL010000019.1, read as the reverse complement.
CCGTGCCGATACCCGCGACCGAGGGGTCCTCCATGGCGGCTTGCACGGAATCGCTCGTGGAGTTGCAGGCACGGATCTCACGCCCCGGCAGGTTCATCTGGAGATAGCGCCGGCACTGCGCCGTAGCCTGAGGATGCGAGACGATCGCGCGCACGTCGGCGAGTGAGGCACCTGGCGCGACGACGAGGTTCTGGTGGACGTCGAGCACCAATTCGGCCAGTATCTGAGCGCGAGAAGTGAAGGCGAGCGCGTCGAGCGTGGCACTCACTCCCCCCTCTAGGGCGTTCTCGACCGGAACGACACCGTAGGTGGCGCGACCACGATCGACGGCCTCGAAGACATCGGCGATCGACGCGCAAGCGAGGCGAGATGCACCGTCATCCCCCCGCCGTCGCATGAACCCTCGTGCAGCCGCATCGGAGAAGGTGCCTTCGGGCCCGAGAAACGCATATGTAGCTGGAGAATCGCTGCTCATGGTGATACCCTTTCGCGTGCCGAGGAATAGCGACATGGTGACCGATAGTGTAGACCCCTCCGCTACACGACAGCCCTCAGGAGATGCCATATGAACGATGTTTCCGGTTACGCGACACCCGATCTCGGGCGAACCGCACGCTGCGGCTTTCCCGAAGTGGTGTACGCGGCAGGCAAGACTCCCGCGCAGGTCGTGGGAATCATGTGCGACCTGCTCGACCACTCCCCCGTCGTCCTCGCCACCAGGACCGATGCGGCCTGTGCCGCGGCCGTGCGGGCCGTCGTCCCCGACGCCCATTGGGCGCCCCGGTCTCGATTGCTCATCGTGGACCGTCGTTGGGAGCAGGGTGACCCCCTTGGTCTCACATCCGACGCCCAGGTCTCTCTCGACGCGATGGGGGACTCCGTCATCGCCGCGTCCGTCGGTGCAGGGGTCCCCGGGGCGGGCGCACCGGTCGAGACGCCCCCGGCGACCGCCCCCTGCGATATTGATGACCTGCTCGCTGGGGGCCAGGGACACGTGGTCGTCTGCTGCGCCGGCACGAGCGACCTCCCCGTGGCGGAGGAGGCCGCACTCACCGCCCGGTTGATGGGATCGCATGTGACCTTGTTGCGCGACATCGGGATCGCCGGCGTGCACCGAGTGCTCGACCGCGAGGAGTTGCTCAGAAGCGCCCACGCGATCGTGGTGGTCGCCGGGTTCGAGGGGGCCTTGCCCTCGCTCATCGCCGGACTCGTCGATGTCCCCGTGTTCGCCGTCCCCACGAGCGTGGGGTACGGGGCGTGCCTCGGGGGGATCGCCGCCCTTCTCGGCATGCTCACCTCCTGCGCCGGAGGCGTGTCGGTCGTCAACATCGACAACGGGTTTGGCGCAGGCCAATGCGCCCATCGCGTCAACGTCCCTCCGGCGCGGTTCGCAGAGTGTCCCAAGACCGATGGCGCACCCACCGTTGAGGACCCAGCGGCCGCAGCGCCCACCGCCCGCCACGACCACGGGAAAGCCACGGGTGGGCGCCGATGATCATCCACCTCGACCTCTCCACCGGTGTCTCCGGAGACAAGCTCCTCGCGGCTCTGCTCGACGTCGCCGAGCAGACCGGGGCCTATACCCTTGCCCGCCTGCAAGCCGACCTCGCGTCGCTCGTCCCCGAAGTCAGGGTCATCCGCACCCAGGTGCTGCGCGAGGGTATCCTGGCTCCCCATCTGGAGGTGAGCGAGCAGCCGACGGAGATGCACGATGCCCATGCCCACGGGCACCGTTCTTGGGAGGGGATCCGGAAACTCATCGAGGACTCGAGTCTTCCCGCGCGGGCCCGCGCGTACGCCCTTTCCAGCTTCTCGCGCATCGCCGAGGTCGAGGCGCGGATTCACGGCACGTCCGTGGAGGAGGTGCACTTCCACGAGGTGGGCGCACTCGACTCGATCGTCGACATCGTAGGATGCTCCCTCCTCCGCTGCGCGCTCGAGATGCCCCATGGGGACGAGTCCCGCAACATCACGCACGACACCCTCAGGGTGACCGCGACGCCGATCGCCGTCGGAAGCGGAACCCTCACCTGCGAGCACGGCATCCTACCCGTACCCGCACCGGCGACGGCGCGACTCATCCTCGGGCTCCCTGCGGAGGCAGGATGCGCGCACGGTGAACTCACCACCCCCACAGGCGCCGCACTCGTCGCTGACATGGTGAGTGACTGGGGACCCTTGCCACCGATGCGCCCCCTCGCCGTGGGATGCGGTGCGGGATCACGTCAGCTTCCGGGCGTTCCCAACGTTCTCACCGCGATCATGGGCTCGTCACTCGACACGTCGGACCCGCCGTTCCGCTCGTCTTCTCTCCCAGGCGATGCCCCGAGCCCGATCGACCACGTCGAAGGTGTCTTCCTGCTCGAGGCGAACCTCGACCACCTCTCAGGCGAAGCCGCCTCCTTCGCCTGCGACGAGATACTCTCAGAGGGGGCGCTCGATGTGTGGCAGGAACCTCTCGCGATGAAGAAGGGGCGCATCGGCATCGGGCTACGGGTACTCGTGCAACCGCTCGATGTCGACCGTCTCGCCAAGCACATCCAACTCGTCACGGGAACGCTGGGCGTTCGACGCTCCTACCTGGAACGGTATGTTGCCGACCGGGGCGAGGACGAACTCGTTACCTCGCATGGGAGGGTGCGCTTCAAGTCGATGTGCGTCCAGGACGCAGACGGCAAGACCTCGCGGTGCTGGGTGCGCCCGGAGGCCGACGATGTCGCGAGCCTCCTCGGCGATGGAGATTCCCCCTATGCACGCATGGCGACGGGACTTGCCGACGAAGCCGACCGCATGATGGGCGACCGTCTCCCGTCAAGCGGGACGGATAACGCATAGCGAGGGGATGACCGTTTCATGGAGGCAGCGCGACGACAGCATCTGGACTCTCCGGAGACGCCCTCCACGAATGCACGTCTCCCCGTCCGGAAACACCGCGTGCTCAGATGGGCGATGAGGGCGCTGTGCGTCGTGCTGAGCGTGGCCCTGATGATGCACGTCACGATCCCGGGCACCTCCTTGGGTACACGCACGGCCTTCGCCAGCACGCACATCTCGACGAAATCCAAGGACCCGACCGCCGAAACGCTCGCATCCGTCGACGCGTACCTCCAGGCGAACCTCTCGGCGACCCACGTGCCGGGTGCATCGGTCGAGATCGTCGATGCGAACCAGGTCCTCTACTCCACCCATTACGGCATCTGCACGGGCATCGATCAGCCATTCATCCTCGGGTCGCTCTCCAAATCGTTCACCGCCGTCGCGATCATGCAACTCGTCGAGGCGGGAGAGGTCAAGTTGGATGCGACGCTGGGCACGTACCTGCCCGCGAGCACCATAGGCGACCTCGTGACCATCCGGCAGCTCCTCAACCAGACGAGCGGCATCGGTGCATATGAGAACTCCGATGACGTATCGATCACGGGGAGCCCTGGTTCGTTCGAGTACTCGAATGCCAACTACGACCTGCTCGGTGAGGTCATTTCCGCCGTCACGGGAGAGTCGTACGCCGACTACATCGAACAGAACATCTTCGAACCCCTCGGCATGTCCGACAGCTACGTCACCTATGACGATGCGAAAGAGGGCGGCCTCATCCTTGGATACAGCAACTACTTCGGTCTCAGCATACCCACCGACATCGGCGACCCCCTCACGGGGTCATGGGCGAAGATACCTTCGGGTTATCTCAAATCGAGTGCGGCGGACATGGGCCGCTACCTGCAGATGTTCCTCTCTCGGGGAACCGCTTCCGATGGAACGGTCGTTCTTTCCCACCACGCCCAGAGTCTGCTCTTCAACGAGACGACGTCCATCGACGATGGTCTGGCGTATGGTATGGGTTGGATGATCGATACGACGGGCGGCGAGTTGGTGATAGAGCACAGCGGCATGGTCGAGAACTACCAATCCTACATGCAGATATTCCCACAAAGGGGTATCGCGATCATCATGCTCTTCGACACGAACGACAGCATCGTCGGAAACGATCTCATCGAGGAACTTGAAACCGGTGTGTGCTCGCTGATCGAGGGCGACCAGGCCGATGACGTCGACCAGAGTGCCTACGTCGTCGAGCACGCCGGGACGGATGTCGGATACGCCTTTTGCGTACTCGCGGCGAGCGCACCGACCATCCTCATGCGCCGTTGGCATAGGAGGACCCGGCACCGTCTCGCCTCGACCAAGAGGCTCAGGCGTGCCGGCGTGGCCATCCCACTCCTCATCCTGCACGCCGTGGTCCCGACCATCGTCATGCTGCTGCCACCCATCGTCGCGATACCGTGGTTCGTGGTGGAGGGCTACTCGCCCGACGTCGGGATCGTGATAGTTCTCTGCGCCATCCTGCTCTACGCAGGAGGAGTCGCCAAAGTGGCACTGCTCGTAAGGGATCGGAAGGCACGCGGCATCGAGGACGTCGGAGATGCCTCGCCGAACCGAGAACCCCATCATCGTCCATCACGCCACCGGCGCGGTCCAGACGTCTGATCCCACCGTGGTCTCGAAGGGATCCTCAAAGACCACGCGCTGGAGGCTGGAGTCCGTGACCCGTGACCTTGCGACCACCGATCCGTCGAGGATGCCGGGCGTATCGGTGACGTAGGACCCGTCGAGGACAGGCTGCGGCACCTGTGCCACGAGACCGTCGGCCAGCAGGTCGGTGAGGATCGACGCCACCTCCTCGATGCCCACGGCGTCTCGCCCGGCCGCGCACTCGGCGAGACCAAGCCGCTCGCAAAGCTCAAAGGTCGAGACCGACCGTCCCCCAACCCCGTCTGCGAGGACCGCCCTCACCAGCCACGCCCGCTTCTGCCTCCTCGATCCCTCGAAGGGTGATTGCACCGTATGCCGGGCGCTGCGACGCGAGGGGTTCGGGACCATGCGCTTGAGCAACGCCCCATAGTCGAGCATCGCGTAATACCAGCCACGCGGGTCATCGGGATCGCAGGTCTGCTCCACCAGGGGTGAGATGACCCTATCCGAGACCTCCTCGCGGTGTGCGAGAAGCTCGTGCAGGATGACGGTTCGGACGTTGGTCTCGAGATACACGCCCGGCTTGCCGAACGCGAAGGCACGGATCCCCGCTGCCGTCGCCGGACCGACGCCGGGCAAGGCGATGAGGAGGGGGTACTCGTCGGGAAGTCGCCCCCCATAGCTGGTGGCGCACGTCTCCGCCGTGCGCTTGAGCGCGACGGCGCGACGGTTGTAGCCGAGGCCTTGCCAGGCTTCCAGCACCCGTGACAGTGGGGCCGCGGCCAGCGCGTCGAGGGTGGGGAACTCGTCGAGCCAGGGCTGCCAACATGCCTGCACCCGAGATACCTGCGTCTGCTGCAGCATGACCTCGGAGAGGAGGACCCGGTACGGATCCCGACGACGACGCCAGGGAAGGTCCCGATAGTTGGCCCTCCCCCGACTCCAGACCAGGGCACGAAACCGGTCGAGCTGCTCGTTATCGAGCAGCTCGACCGGTTGGCGACGCTGAACAGGTGATCCCATCGCCGGTCCGACCCTCAGGACCCGTCGCGAGCGGTCTCGCCCTCGGGCACCTCGGGCGTCGCGAGCGGACCCTTCGCGCCCTTACCGGAACCCGTCGGCGCCGAATTCCTCTCCTCGCGTCGTTGGGCGGCACGGACGGCTCGCCGTGACCAGGTCTCGTGACGCTGTTCCTGCGTGCGGGTGGTCAAGGACGCGATGTCGGAGGTCGCCTTGAGGGAAGAGAGCCGCTGCCGCGCGACCATATCGGCTATCGTCACCGAGACGAGCCTGTCGTGGACGGCCTGGTCGACGTCGACCCAGACGGTATGGAACGGACAGCTGCTCGACCGCTTGCACCAGTCTGGGTCCACCGAGCAGACGGAGATGCTCAAGGTGCCCTGGACCGCCTCGATGACATCCCAGAGTGTGATCTCATCCGCAGGACGCGCAAGCAGGATGCCACCATGGGCGCCTCTACGAGCCGTGACCAGACCGGAGAGCACAAGACCGTGCTGTATGCCGCGTGCGAACGAGTACGGAACATCCTGGCACTCCGCGGCGACGCGTACCGACATCGGCGTGCCATCGACCTGCGCGAGCATCGCGATCAATCGCAATGCATAGTCCGTGCGTCGTGATATGCCCATACGGTCGGTCCCTTCTCCAATGCGAAGCACAAAATCCAACAAGAGCGAATACGGTCAGCATCGGGATATCTAGTCAAATGATACTATGACAACCATATTACCAGACTGCCTTTACCGTGTACGGCAGGCATACCTGCACGAGATCGGTCATGCATCGAACAGATAGGCCTCGACGATGGTGAGAACGCCCAAGACGAACGAGAAGGCACCGGTGAACCAGGCGAAGAGGGTTGGAACGCCCAACACCATGACCCCCATGAGCAGCGAGACGATCGCCGACACGAGCACGACCCACCAATGCGTGAGCTTCGCGGCATGCTGCTGGGAGGCGGTCGCGAGACGCGCGATGCCGGCGAAGATCGTCACCATGCCGACGGCGTAGGGCACCGTATCCGGAGACGTGAACGGGTCGATCATGAAGATGCCACCCGAGACGGCAAGCAGGATCCCCTCGGTAAGGAGCCAGGAGGGACGCTCGAGATAGTAGTTGATGCCCCCGACATAGGCGACCAGATCGCAGATGCCCACGAGCAGGAACCCGCAGCCGATGACGAACCCGACATTCTCGGCGCCCGTATCCCTCAACGCCATGCAGGCGCCACCCAGTGCGATGAAGATGATGCCCGACAGGAAGATCGCGAACCGCTTGGAACGCTCATGCTCCTGGTAGGTCTCCACGAACCTCTCCTCGTCATCCTTTGGCATGCTGCATCCTTCCCTTCGACATATGCGCGTCCCGTCAGACGTTACCCGACTCAGAGCGTTCGATGATATCCGTCAGACGCTCGGTGGTCGTTGAGATGATGGAGTCGAATTCCTCCTCGAGGACATCGTCACCCGCCAGAAGCGAGCTCGCCTCGAGAAACAGCGAGAAGAGGCCCTTGATGTGCCGCCGCATCTCGACGACCTCGTCGATGTCAGCCCCATCACGCTCACCGTCCTCCGTGAATGGCGTGAGGATCGAGCGCCAACTGTCCCCGGGAGCCTTTGCGCAAAGATGCTCGTGCCCCTCTGCCGTGATGGAGAAGACCTTCTTGCGGCCATCCGGCACCGATTCGATGAAATCCTGGTCCTCAAGCATCTGAAGCGTGGGGTAGATGGCACCTGCGGACGGCTTGTACAGACCGCCACTCCGCTCCTCCAGGGACTTGATCATCTCATACCCATGCATCGAACGCTCCTCCAGCAATCCGAGGATAACCAAAGGAACGTCCCCGTGAGCCAGGAACGCATGCCTACCACCTTGATGAGAAGCCCTCGATGTGCCGTCGACCCCCATGGGCCCCGCCCTCCTTGTCACCTTCGAGATGAGCGCATCTCCTACGCCGTGGCACCATGTCGCGACGAGTCCGGAACAGACCAACCCCACCGACCCTGGACGATGCGCGGCATCGGCCGGGAATCGATGGGGACGCGATCTAGCGCGTCGGCGCCGAGCGCATCAGGCGCCGACCGGGAAACCCCGATGCGCGCAACGCATGGCCGAGGATCCATTTCACCGGGTTGAGAGATGGTTCCAACATGCAGGAGATGATATCACATGGCGTCCTCGTCCGAGGCGCTCGCTTGCCCATCAGCCAGGTCAAGGTCGACCGAGGCGAAGTCGAAGTCCGCGATGAACGACGACCAGAGGGACCCCGCGGCGTCGATGATGCGCTGTCGGGAGTCCTCGTCCGACGCGTAGGTTGCGAGATGGCAGAGGACGTCGAGCGTGGTGACCGTGCAACGTCGGTCCTCACGAAGACCCAGCTCGAGCGCTGCGGTGCACGCATCGCGCACCGCAGCCTCGAAGACGTCGGGCATCATCCCCTCGGTCACCAGCGCGAGGAGCTTGAAGTCGGGTTCCACTAACGACTGATGCCCCTGCGCGGCGCTGCGCCACGCCCGTTCGCGTTCGGAGGTCTGCGGAGGGAGCAGCGTGATGACGCGCATGTTGTCGCCAAGGCGTTCGAGCAGGTCATCAGGGGGCATCGTCCCCTGGGCCACGCTCAGGAGGACGACCGCCTCGGGCGAACCGGCTATCGAGCTCACCAGATCGCCCAGTTTGCGTGAGTGTGCCGCCAACCCCTCGGGCCAGAGGTTCGCGGCGCTGATGAAGAGCACGCACCGCTGTGGGTACTCGACGGATACCACGGGCACGAAATCGCCATGGACCCGGATGGCCACCTCGGGACCGACGAGCCCCCGCGCGCCCACATCGAACAGGTGCGTGTCGACCTGGGCGTAGGGGACGCCCATCTCGACCGCCAGCGCATGGGCGAGGTCCCCGCAGTCAGTGCCTTCCGGCACGCTCAGTATCACCGAGGGAAGCGAGATGCTCGTGGCAAGACCGTGATAGAGAACCTCGGACCTGATATGCTGCCCCTGCTTCGAGCCAGGGTCGATGCCCACGCCAAGCGACAGGAGGTCGCGCTTGGCTTCCTCGAAACCGGGGACGTCCTTGAGGAGCGGCCCCTTCGGTTGCTTGATACGGCGCCTGCGCCCCACGGTGCCCTTGACCGCGGTACCCTTGGCGTCGATGCTCCTCATCTGACTCGCATAGCCACCGAGAACGTCGTCGAGAAGGTCATGTGCGCTCGCGACCATGCTCGGCACCATGGAGGGCAGAGAGGCTTGGGGGGCATCCCCCTCAAGGTCGTCGTGCGATGGCGCATCCTGATGGGATGTGGCATCGGCCACGCCATCGACGGTCTGCGTCGACCCCGCGTCTGCGATGGCAGAGGCGGGGGAATCGGCCGTGGCCATCGGAGGGGCGGCAGACTCGACCGGCACGCCGTCCGCATCGCCATCAGACGGGGAATCGATGCTGTCAGGAGAATCGCCGGCGGCGCCAGCCCCCACGTCATCGCCCTCGCGAGCGCCGAGACTTGCCAGGAAGTCCGAGAGGGGGGCGGGGAACTGGTCGATGAACTCGGAGATGTCGGGAAGTGGTGGCAGTTCGCTCTGGTCGACGCCCATTCCACCGAGGTCATCGATGGCCAGCTGTGCGAGGCGCTGTGCGAACGCCGCGGCCTCGGGCATGTCGAGGAATGGCTCGAGCTTCTGGAATATCGTCTCGGCGGAACGTCGATCGCCCGTGCTGAGCGCGATGGCCCAGGCGGAGCGCAGCGCCGCCTCCGCGCGTATCGGCAGGGTGTCCTCCTCCGCCGCGGCGCGAAGGTCCTCGTAGGCGGCGATGTAGAGATGAAGGGCCAGATTGCTGTTACCCGTCTGCTGTGCGCGCGTAGCCCGATCGAACAGTATCGAAGCCTCGTCATCTTGAGAGAGAGAGGCGTTTCCTTGCTTCTCGTCCATAGTTGGACCTCCAATCGTAGCCGGCTTCGGCTCAGTGCGTACGGGTATGATGCTAACCCGTCGGTCCGACAAAAACCACTCACGCGTCCAGGGAGCTCTCCGGACGACCTGCGCGTGCGGGAGGACCGCGGATCTCGTGGTCATCGTTACAACGGATTCATCATTCTAGCGTCTGGAGGCAGGTGGGTTGCGCATGATCGCGTACCGTTACGCGCCGGACGCCGGAACGCCTTCGAGCAGACGGCGAGCGTCATCACCCTCAACCTGACCGGTTCGCCTCGGCCTCGGGCCCTGGCGTCGGGGGGACCGTATCGGTACGGCACGGATCCCGGTTTGCAAGATCGTCTGCGACGTCTCCCCGCTTGGACGGGGACGCCTCGGTGATGCGCTCGAGTTGCCCAGGTGATACGTGCTCATGCCAATGCAGGAGGCTCCAGCCATGGCGCCGTACGGTGTAGGCGAGAACGAAGTCCGGGTCGACCGCGTAGCGCTCCTGCGCCCTCTCCAACAACGGGACGTCGGTGAGATGGTCCCCGTAGGCGGCGGTCATCTCCCAGGATCCGGCACCATACCGCTCATCGGCGCGATCCGTGAACTGCACGAGCTTCTCGACACCCTCGACGGGACGGCAATCGAGTTCACCGGTATAGCGACCATCGACGACCGCCATGCGGGTCGAGACCTGGCCATCGATACCCAAGCCGAACGCGGCTCGACGGACGATGGGCTCGAAGCTTGCCGAGACCACCCATACCTCGATGCCCCGACGATGGCAGTCGTCGATGGTGTCGAGGGCAGCCGCCCTGATCCTCGGCGCGACGTAGGTCATGTACAGGGTGTCGACGATCTCGTCGACCTCCTCGACGGAACGATGGGCAAGGCAGCGGAAGATGCGCTTGCGCACCGCCTCCTGTCCGTGGGGCAGATGCAGCTTGTAGCGCAGCCCCCACCAGGCGACCGGGAACGCCTCGCGCATCGTCATGATGTCCTTGCGGATGAGGAGGAGGACCAACCCGACGGAGGATTGCCCGTCGAGTATGGTCCCGTCGAGGTCGAAGACCGCAACCCGTCTGCGACCTGTCGCCACAGGGCTGCCGTTCCTATCGCGCGGTGATGCCATCGGTTCCCTTCGAGATATCAAGCCCCATGAGAGGTCAAAGGTACGGTGCACGGACCTATCGCCGGACAGACCGTTGACCGGTAGTCCGCGGGTCCCTTCGGTGGCCACGACCCATCGCCACGACACGTCGCATGGGGCCCGTGCCACTTGAGCGCCCTGATGGTACCACTGCGTGGTCGGGACCGCGCATCATTATCGGGAAGGGCTACCGAGGTGGCTCCCGTAACGCCGGGGCGAGGAGGAACCCGGGTGCTCCCAAGGTCATGCCCCCATCCCGTCGGATGGCACCGCCGGATCACCCTTCGCATGCGAGGATGGCATGTGGGCACGGTTGGGACGGACGAGCAGGTAGACGAAGAGCGCCACGAGCACCGCCGCCACGACGGTGAACGGGCCGACGCGCGCTTCCCCCGTCGCCAGCCCGGCGAACTGATAGATGACGAGCGCGGCGCAATAGGCAAGGCCGCACTCGTAGCCGATGGCGGCCCAGAACCAGCGCGTGTCCCCCATCTCCTTGCGGATGGTGCTCATGGCGGCGAAACAAGGGGCGCACAGGAGGTTGAACGCGAGAAACGAATAGCCCGACGCCACCGAGAAGACCGATTGCAGATTCGCGTACCAACCTGCCCCGCCAGCGTAGAGGACACCGAGGGTGCTCACGACGTTCTCTTTGGCGAGGAGCCCGGTGACCGCCGTGGTCACCGCCTGCCATGTGCCCCACCCCAAGGGCACGAACATCCAGGAGATCAAACCACCGAGGACGGCGAGGAGGCTGTCGTCGGGGTTGATCACCGCACCGAACGTCCCACCTTCGAAGCCATATCCAGAGATGAACCAGACGGTGATTGCGGCGAGCAGTATGACGGTGCCCGCCTTCCTCACGAACGACGCCGCACGTTGCGAGACGCTTCGCATCACCGACTTGGGGTCCGGGGTGCGATAGGAGGGAAGCTCCATGACGAACGGAGTGACGGCGTTGGAGAATGCGGCGGTCTTCTTGAGGATGATGCCCGAGGAGAGGATGGCGCCGATGCCGAGGAAGTAGGCGCTCGGCGCAACCCACCACGCACCTCCGAACACGGCCCCGGCGATGAGCGCGATGACGGGTAGCTTCGCGCTACACGGGATGAACGACGTGGTCATGATGGTCATGCGTCGATCGCTCACGTCCTCGATGGTACGGGAGGCCATGATACCCGGCACCCCGCAGCCGGTACCCACGAGAATGGGTATGAACGACTTACCCGAAAGCCCGAAGCGCCTGAAGATGCGGTCGAGGAGGAAGGCGATGCGCGACATGTACCCGCATCCCTCGAGCAAGGCGAGAAGGAGGAAGAGCACGAGCAGCTGGGGCACGAAGCCGAGTACAGCCCCGACACCGGAGATGATGCCGTTGACGACGAGGTCCTGCAGCCAGTCGGCACAGCCGATGGCGGTGAGCCCCCGGGTGGCCAGAACGGGTATCCCCGGCACCCAGACCCCATAGTCGGAGGGATCGATGGCGGCGGTCGCGACGCCCGAGGGGTCGGTCGCGTCGGCCGCAGTCACGGCAATGGTATAGGCCTGCGGCGCGCCGCCGAGGAACCACCCATCGCCAAAGACTCCGTCGTTGGCCCACGATGTCGCCCAGGAACCGACCGTCGTCACCGAGATGAAGTAGACGAGGAACATGATGAGGGCGAAGATAGGCAACCCCAGCCAACGGTTCGTAACCACAAGGTCGATCTTATCGGACGCGGTGAGTTGCCCGGCATGAGCGTTGACGTAGCAGTCCGCGACGATGGCATCGACGCAGGTGTAGCGCTCGCTCGCGACGATGCCCTCGGCGACGTCGTCCCTGCCGTGCTCGAGGACTACGATCTCATCCTCGACATCCGGTACCTCTCGCAGCAGATCGCCGATCCTGGCATCGCGCTCGAAGAGCTTGACGGCGAAGAAACGGCGCTGGGCGTCGGGAACCTGTGGATCGAGGCGAGCGGCTATCGAGGCGAGCGCGGCCTCCACGTCCCGGGAGAACCGGGGTTGGGGTTGCGGAAGGGTGCCGGCCTCGGCAATCGCCGCAACCGTCGCCATGGCCGCCTCGACCCCCTCCCCCTTGAGCGCCGAGATCTCCACGACCGGGCAACCGAGTCGCTCCGAGAGCTTCCCGATCTCGATGAGGTCGCCTTGACGCTCCACGACATCCACCATGTTGATGGCGACCACGGTGGGGATGCCCATCTCGAGCACCTGAAGGGTGAGATAGAGGTTCCGCTCGAGATTCGTGCCGTCGACGATGTCGATGATGGCATCGGGCCTCTCGCTGACGACATAATCGCGCGTCACCACCTCCTCGAGCGAGTACGGGGACAGCGAGTACACGCCGGGAAGGTCGACGATCTCGACGGAAGGGTCGAATCGATACGTTCCGACCTTCTGCTCGACGGTGACACCCGGCCAGTTCCCCACCCGTTGGTTGGACCCCGTGAGAAGGTTGAACAGCGT
>JAATFL010000010.1 GCA_015655215.1 Coriobacteriia bacterium | reverse complement strand
TCGGGTATCGTGGCGTGGACCGCCCCACCGACGTCCTGTCGTTTCCCTGCGATGATGCCTGGGACGTCCCCGAGAACGCCGACGAGGTCCTCATCGGCGACATCATGATCGCTCCCGAGGTGGCAGCCGCACAGGCACCTGACTACGGGAACGGCGTCGATGAGGAGATGGATCTCCTCCTCGTGCACGGCATGCTGCACTTGCTGGGCTTCGACCACGTCGAGGACGATGACGCCGCTGCCATGCAGGCCGCCGAACGGCGTGTGCTCACGGCATGGCGCGCCCGTCGGGGGCTGCCGCCGGCCGCGGACGTGCTCGGGTACCTTGACCCCGCCGATCGAGGGCGTGAGCGCTCATGAGCGCCACTGGCCGCGAGCCTGCCCGGAACCCCGAGGACGACCGTGCCACGGTGCCCCAGGCCCAACGCATCGAAGAGCCGTCCGTGCAGCCCACCGGTCGAGCGACCGGGCCGGGGACTTCCCCACGTGATCCGAGACGCGACGGCATCTTCCCCACGAGGGGGCCGATCCCCACACCCGAGCCGGCCGACCCCCGCCGGGCCGCCGAGGTGCCGCAGAGCCCCAACTTCGCGGCAAAGCTCTCCTATGCGCTCCAGGGTATCCAATACGGGGTCGTCACCCAGGTCAACCTGCGCATCCACCTCGCCGTCGCCGTGTTGGCCATCGTGCTGGGATTCGCACTGCAGGTGAGCCTCACCCGGATGATGGTGGTCATCGTCCTGTGCGGCGCGGTGATAGCCGCGGAGTTGCTCAACACCGGCATCGAGTGCGCGGTCAACCTGGTCTCACCAGGGTATCACCCGTTGGCGAAGGCGGCCAAGGACACCGCGGCCGGTGCGGTCTTCATCCTCGCGCTCACCGCCATCACCGTGGGCGCGGTCATCTACATCGACGCGTTCATGGCGCTGCTCGGCACATGAGATCGCCGGGTCGCCCACCTGCCCATGGACAGTCATCAGAAAGGTAGCAGCCGTGCAAGAGGATACATCATCCCCAAATGGGTCCGAGACGGACACCACAGCGGATACCGAGACCGAACCATTCGACCTGGAGATCGCACTCGCCCAACTGCGTGGTGACGCTTCGGCGCAGCCGACGAGCGCTCCGGCGGGCACCGGGGATGTCGACCCGTCGTTCAAGAGCGGCTTCGTCACCCTCATCGGGCGACCCAACGCCGGAAAGTCGACGTTGGTCAACGCGGTGGTGGGCGAGAAGGTCGCCATCACGAGCGATACGCCCCAGACCACGCGCCATCGCCTCCGTGCCATCCTCGACCGTCCCGGTATGCAGATGATCCTCGTCGACACGCCCGGCCTGCACAAGCCCCACGATGCGCTCGGCGAGGAGCTCAACCACTCCGCCCTCAAGGCGATCGAGGACGTCGACGTCGTCGCCATGCTCGTCGATGCGAGCAAGCCCATCGGGAAGGGGGACGTCTGGGTCGCACACCAGCTTTCCGGCACTCGCAGCAAGAAGGTCCTCGTCATCACCAAGGCGGACATCGCGCGCGACAACGAGGCACAGCTCCAGATGAACCGTGCCCGCGACCTCGCCGCTTGGGATGACGTGGTGGTGGTGTCCGCCCTCAAGGGGTTCAACGTCGAAGGTTTCGTCGTGGCCGTCGAGAAGTTCCTCCCACACGGACCACGGTGGTTCTCCGAGGGTACGACGACCGACCAGTCGCTTGACGTGCTCGTCGCCGAGGCGATCCGTGAGAAGATATTGCGCGCCACGCACGACGAGGTCCCGCATTCGGTGGGAGTCCAGACCGAGTCGCTTGAGTTCAGGGAGAAGAAGAATCTCTACGCGATAAGCGCGACCATCTACGTCGAGCGCGAATCGCAGCGTGGCATCATCGTGGGCCATGGCGGTTCGATGGTCAAGCGCATCGGCATCGGTGCGCGCCATGACCTCGAGCGTCTTCTCGGCGCGTCGGTCTACCTCGACCTCAACGTGAAGGTGAAGCGCGATTGGCGCAGCGACGCGGCGCAGATCCGCCGCTTCGGCTATGGGGAGGGACTGTGAGCGTGCTCGACGAAGCGCGCCTCGTGACATCATGCACGTACCGCGGCGCCTCCGATACGGTATCCCCGGGACGTGCTTGACCCATGCCGAGCGAATCGTGTTCGGCACTCGTCCTGCGCAAGACCAAGCTGGGGGAGACCGACCTCATCGTCACGATGCTCTCGCAGGACGGCTCGCTCATCCGTGCCGTGGCCAAGGGAGCGAGAAAGCCGGGGTCGCGCTTCGGCGCGCGGCTCGAACCGGCATCGGCAGTGGACCTGCTCGTGGCGACCGGGCACTCCCTCGGCATCATCCAGGAGGTTCGATGCACGATCACCAACGAGGGGTGTCGCGTCGACCTCGAGCACGAGACGGGCGCTTCGGTGATGCTCGAGGCGTTGAGCAAGATCGCCCAGGAGGGCGATCCACTGCCGCGACTGTACGACCTGTCGGTGACAGCGCTTCGCGCGCTGCGGGAGGCGCCGGTCGCGTCGATACCGCTCGTCACGGCGACCCATCTGCTCAAGGCGGTGTCCATGGTGGGATTTCGCCCCTCGCTCGGAGCTTGCGTTCGCTGCGGTGGCTCCACTCGCCACGATGGCGCGGGGTCGCTGGACACGCAGGTGTCGTTCTCCTTCTCCGACGGAGGGTGCGTGTGCGACGACTGTCGCGATACGGGGGATGCCATCGCCATCGATCGGGGGGTCGTCGACTGGATAGCCCTCCTGATCTCCTCGAGGTTCGAGGATCTCCCCGGGTTCGATGTCGACCCCTCGCTCGGCCTGGAGCTTCTCGGATTCGCCCGGACCTGGTTGCTCGTACAGCTCGACATCAAGCTCAAGTCCCTCGCCTTCATGACCGACTGCGGTCTCTATTGAGTGCATCACGGCAGCGACGCCGTGATGCATGCCACGAAGCTTAGGTGGAGAGGTGATGCCCGAACCCTTTGCCGAACGGTGGGGACGATCGAACCCGACCGAATCCGGCGGTGCTATACTTCATAGGTCTGTCAACCGACAGAGTTTGCTGGTACCCCATTCTGAGCGCTGCGGCATCCACCGTCGCGTGTCCCGGAGCGGGGCGTATCCACTTAGAAAGGTGGAGATCATGCCATTGTCCAAGGAAGAGAAGTCGGCGATCATCGAGCGTTTCGGCACGGACGCACAGGATACCGGTTCCGCACGCGTCCAGGTCGCCCTGCTCTCCGCCCGCATCGTCGAGCTCACCGGACACCTTAAAATCCACAAGAAGGATCACGCGACCCGCCGTGGGCTCTTCGGGCTTCTCGGCCAACGTCGCAACCTGTTGCAGTACATCAAGCGCAACGATGTCTCGGAGTATCGCGCGCTGATCGCGGACCTCGGCATCCGCGACAACATCAACTAGTACGATGACGTGGGGGACGGGTTAACCCGTCCCCCACGTGCGATAAGGTGTCGACCCAAGGGGATTGACACCTTCCGCGTCCGGGTATCACATCGGAGATACGTCGGTGGGCGAGACATTCAGCCACCGCCGCCCAGACGCAAAGAGGTCCGATGGCAATGGTGCCACCGGAGTTGAGAGAGAGCATGTATGCCTAAGATCGAAGAAGCGTTTGAACTGTACGGAAAATCCTATCGTTTCGAGACCGGAGTGTTGGCCAAGCAGGCCACGGGCGCCGTCGTGGTGAACCAGGGCGATTCCATCATGCTGGTGACCGCGGTCATCTCCAAGGAGCGAAAGAACTACGACTTCTTTCCGCTCACCGTCGATTTCAGCGAGAAGATGTACGCCGCGGGCAAGATTCCCGGCGGTTATCTCAAACGTGAGTCTCGCCCCACCGACAAGGCGACGCTCAACGCACGCACCATCGACCGCCCCATCCGCCCCTGCTTCCCGTCCGGTTTCCGTAACGAGGTGCAGGTCGTCGCCTCGGTGTTCACCGCCGACCAGAGCAACCCCGTCGACGTCATCGGCATCATGGGCGCCTCGGCCGCGCTGATGGTGGGTGCCGCTCCCTTCACCGGTCCTGTCGCCGGCGTGTGCATCGGCCGCGACCGCGACAGCCAGGAGTACGTCGTCAACCCGACGTTCGGCGAGGCCGACACGTGCGACCTCACCATCACGCTCGCCGGCACGGCCGACAAGATCCTGATGGTGGAGTGCGGTGCCGACGAGATACCCGAGGGTCAGGTCCTCGCCGCCATGGAGTTTGGCCAGAAGGTGCTTGGCGAGTTCTGTGGTGCACAGCAGCGTTTCATCGACAAGGTGATCGCCGCGGACATGATCACCCCCAAGGAGTATCTGTTCGATGCACCCATCGACGAGCTTCACGATCGCGTGTTCGCTCATCTCGATGAGATGTCCGCCGCCCTCAAGGATGCCGATAAGGCATCGCGCATAGGTAGGGTCGAAGCGCTCAAGACCGCCATCAAGGCCGAGTTCTCCGACGAGGAGTGGGCGAACCCCGATTGGGCCCGTGCGATTCCCATCGAATGCAAGGGGCTTGAGAAGAAGGCCATGCGCGCCATGGTCATCGCCACCGGCGAGCGCGTCGACGGCCGTGCCCTCGATGAGATCCGCACGGTGACCTGCACGGCGGGGTATCTGCCGCTCGTGCACGGCTCCGGCCTGTTCACCCGTGGTCAGACGCAGGTTCTCTCCGTGGCGACGCTCGGGATGCTCAACGAGTGGCAGCGTTTCGACACCATCGATCCCATCGAGGGCAAGCGCTACATCCACCATTACAACTTCCCACCCTACTGCACGGGAGAGACCGGCCGCATGGGAGCTCCCAAGCGCCGCGAACTGGGTCATGGTGCGCTTGCGGAACGTGCCCTGCTTCCCGTGGTTCCCCATGAGGACGAGTTCCCCTACACGATTCGCGTCGTCTCCGAGGTGCTCGAGTCCAACGGCTCCTCTTCCATGGCCTCGACCTGCGCCTCGACGCTGGCTCTCATGGATGCGGGCGTGCCCATCAAGCGTCCCGTCTCCGGCGTGGCCATGGGCCTCATCAAGGAGGGCGACGACGTCGCCATCCTCTCCGACATCCAAGGCCTCGAGGACTTCCTCGGCGACATGGACTTCAAGGTGACAGGTACCGAGAGGGGCATCACCGCCCTGCAGATGGACAACAAGGCCGCTGGCCTCTCCATCGAGATTCTCGGTCGTGCCCTTGCGCAGGCGCACGAGGGTCGCGCCTTCATCCTCGGCAAGATGCTCGAAGCCATTGCCGAGCCTCGTGCGGAACTCTCATCGAACGCCCCGCACATCATCACGATCAGCATCCCCACCGATAAGATCCGCGAGGTCATCGGGAGCGGCGGCAAGGTCATCCGGGGCATCCAGGAAGACACCGGTGCCAAGATCGACATCGAGGAGGACGGCACCATCTACATCGCGAGCCGTGATGAGGGCGGCCTCGAGGCCAAGTCGCGCATCGAGGCCATCGTCAGGGTGCCCGAGGTCGGCGAGGAGTATCTCGGCCGCGTCGCGACCATCAAGGATTTCGGCGCGTTCATCACGCTGCTGCCGGGCAAGGACGGCCTGCTGCACATATCGCACGTCGCCAACGGCCGCGTGAACCGCGTGGAGGATGTGCTCGAGGTGGGTGATGAGGTCAAGGTCAAGATCATCGACATCGACGAACGTGGGAAGATCAGCCTCGACCGTCTCGATAAGCCCGAGGCGCCGGCGGGAAGCGGTTTGTCGCATGCCCCGCGAGAGGGGGGCCACGATGACCACCGCGGCCATGCCCCACGCCCGGAGGGGCACTCCGGTGGCGACAACCGTCCGGGGCGCTCCGCACGGGAGGGTGCGGACGATCGGCAGCCTCGACGTCGCCATCAGTGACCGTTTCTCGCTTTGGGCGCTTTCCGTACCAGCCGTTCTCCAACCACGATAGTGGGCGTTTACGATGGGGTCCCCGACGGGGACCCCATCGTCGAATTCACGCTACCGCGTCAACCGTTGCGCAACGGTTGTGGGTTTCGCCGCCGAGGTGCGTTGATGATACGCCACGATAGGGAGAGAATCGTCAGAGGAGGCTCCGCCTCTGACGTGCGTTTCCCGTCAACCTGCCTCGGTGATCCCCATAGGGGAGGAGTGGTGTCCCATGAAGTGCATCTACTGTGACAAGACGTTGCCCGAGTACGCCGTTTTCTGCCCTACGTGCGGAAGTCCCGTGGTGGGGGAGGAGCCGCTCGCCTCTGCCGACAAGGCCAGCGTCGCGCGGCATCGTCGGCATCGTCGCAAGGTTCTGATGGCGACGGGGCTCAGCGTTGGCATCAGCGCCGCCGTGGGTGCGGCGACCGCCCTCATAGTCATCAACCGAAAGGCCATCTCCCAGGTCGCCGCCCATCGTCTGGTCGAGATGCGCGGGCGATTGTCGGAGCTTCCCGCGCCCACGCTTCCGTCCTGCTGCATGCGGAATCATCTTCCCCATGCATAAGGGAACCGCTTTATCAGGCGGACGTGACCCCCTCGAGCCGTTCGAGAACCTCGTGAGGTTCTCGAACGATGTCGGTTGCCCCGTGTTCGAGAAGGAACGCCTCTTCTCTGAAGCCCCACGTGCACGAGAGGCAGGGTAGCCCCGAGTTGCGTGCCGTCTCGAGATCCACCTCCGAATCTCCCAGATAGATGGCGTGTGCTGCATCCGCCCCGAGAAGTTCGAGTGCTCTGATCACCATGTCGGGATGTGGTTTGCGCCGGATCCCGGCGGCTTCGTTCTCACCGAGTGCCACGGGGAATCGACCATCGAAGTAGGTCATGTTGAGCTCTTGCACCACCGCATCGAACTTGTTCGAGACGATGGCGATCCTATAGGACCTCGCGAGCAGGTCATCGACGAGTTCGCTGATTCCCGGGTAAGGAGCGGTCCTATCGGCCGCATGCTGGGCATAGAACGTCTTGTACGTCGTCAACGCCGCATCGAATGCGGGGTTTTCCTGACCGTCTGGAACACAGGAACCCAACAGGTTCACCACGCCGTTTCCCAGCACGCTTCGTATATACCGGGCATCGAGTTGGGGAAACCCGTGGGTGCTCATCGTATGGTTGATCGCCACGACGGTATCGGTGAGGGTGTCGAGAAGCGTTCCATCCATGTCGAAGACGACGGTCGAGATATCGGCCCTTGCCGGGGGGTTTGTGTTTTCTCTCGATGGGGTGTCAAGTTTCTCTGTGAAGATGGTCACGATGTCGGTTCCCTTCGGTGATAATGAGAGTCCACGTTTTGGTGTACACGAATCATTCCTAACGCATTTGCCCAGGTCTTTCGCCGAAACCATCCATCCAGGGTGGCCTGCGGGTGCTCTTCTCGGTTGAAGGTCGTCGCATGATGGTTACACTGGAACCCACATGTTGCGCACGGTATCGAAAGGTCTGTTGCATGGAGAGTGGCTCATGAAGCGTCTACTGGCTCTCGTCGTCGCAGCGGGCCTCTTCGTCATCAGCGTCATCGGCGTCACGTTGGTGTTGAAGGCCAACACCCCGACGACGAGCTACGTGGACTACATCCCCGTGAGCGGCACGACGGTCACCGAGGAGCTCCTGGGTCCCAACATCAACCCTAACACGATGGTGGTGATGGGATCGTCCGAACTCGACCCCAACTACTGCATGAACGCCTTCACCTGTCCAAAGAACCTGTATTACAACGCAGGGTACAACTTCAACACCATGCTCGTCGGCGCGGGATACCACCAGTCACTCTGGCACGCCGTCGTCGCGGGGGCCATCGGAAACGACATCGTGGAGAACGGGAACGGCAAACTCGTCTTCATCGTCTCCGAGGACTGGTTCAGCGGCACTTCCAACGGCGCGCGCCTCTCCTCTTACCTCTCCGATGAGCTGGTCGAGGAGTGCATGAGCAACCCAAACCTCTCGGACGAGACGAAAGACGAGCTCCGCACCCGTCTCAACGAGGAGCTGGGGAGTGACAACGACGTACAGCTCGAACTGGCCACCGACCCCGTCTCCAAGGCCGTCGCGACCCTGAAGAGCGTCGTGGAGGAGCCAAAGCGCGCCTATGACAACTGGGCGCTGCTGAGTCCTCACGCGAGCGACGAGTCGTCAGACGCCAGCTCGTCGACGCTGGATTACCAGAGCATCGACTGGGGGTCGGTGATCCTCAACGCCACGCAGGTCGCCGCCGAGAAGTCGTCAAGCAACAGCTATGGTTTCTCTGACTTCAACTGGAGCAAGTACTTCACGAACCCCAACCTTGCCAACAGCGAGACGAAGCTCACGCGCAACAACACCTCGGAGTACGAGGACATGGCCCTGATGCTCAAGATCTGCAACGAGTTGGGCATCCAGACGATGGTGGTGATGCTACCCGAGAACGGACGGTGGCGCGATTACACAGGCTACCCCGTTTCGGAACGCCAGAACTTCTACGAGTCGATCAGGACCATCTGCTCCGACAACGACGTCGCCCTGGCGGACTTCTCGGACTACGAGTACGACATGTACTTCCTGAGCGATACGGCCCATCCAGGTTGGAAGGGGTGGGCCTGCATGAACCAGGTGATCGCCGCCTTCCAGGCCGGGTGGGTGACGGAGCGCACGGTGGGGCAATACGTCAGCGCTCTCGCCAACACCGACCTACCCTATTACGTCCCCGTGGCGTCGATCGTGCTCGGCGATGACGGGAGCCGCCATATATCGGGACGCTTCGAGAACACGTCGGAACTGGATGAGTCGGACATCGAGCTCACCTTCAACCTCTATGATTCGAACGGTACGATCGTGGGACAGACGACGGTGAACAAGGATTCGATAAGCGCAGGCGGCGTCTGGGTATTCGACGAGGCCCTCGATGTCGACCAGTCGACGGCAGACAAGGTCGCCTGGTGCGAACTTGCCACGGCCACGGGTTCCTGGGAGACCTGGGGCGACACGAGCACCACGAGCTCGACTTCGGAGAGCACCACGAGCACGCAATAGGCTCGGTCCGGGTCATTGACGAGACGTCAGGCGGGATCGCCCCCGAGACCCTTGTCCGAGAGGCTCTCCAGATATGCGGCCGGCCCCTGCTCGTACAGGTTCCCGCCTTCGCAATCGATGGCGACGACGAGGGGCATCTCGACGACCTCGAGCCGCCTGATGGCCTCCGGTCCCAGGTCCTCATAGCAGATGAGGTCGCAACGTCGTACGCACCGGGCGATGAGAGCCGCGGCCCCTCCGATGGCGGCGAAGTAGACGGCACCGTTGCGCCGCATCGCCTCGATGACCTCCGGAGACCTCGTACCCTTGCCGATCATCCCCGTGAGGCCCGCATCGAGGAGGCGTGGGCTATAGGCGTCCATGCGGTAGCTGCTGGTGGGTCCGATCGACCCGATGGGCTGGCCGGGTTTCGCCGGGGCGGGGCCGGCAAAGTAGATGACCGAGTCCCTGATGGGGAAGGGGAGGGGCTCGCCTTTGTCCATCGACTCCACCAGACGTCGGTGTGCGGCGTCGCGGGCGGTGAAGACCGTGCCCGAGAAGCGGATCGAGTCACCGGCGCGCAACGTTCGGACCCTGTCCGAGGTGAGGGGGCCTTCGAGGTGCGTGACGCTTTCGGGGGAGGGGGTCATGGTCATGGGTCTTCTCGGCCTCCTAGAGCGTTCTGGTCGCATGACGTGCGACATGGCAGTTGATGTTGACGGCGACGGGAAGGGACGCGATGTGCGTTGGGAGCATCTCGATGGAGACCCCTAGCGCCGTCGTACGACCACCGAAGCCCTGCGGGCCGATCCCCAGCGCGTTGATCGCATCGAGTAGGGAGGATTCGAGCCTTGCGTAGAAAGGGTCTCGATTCGGCTGGCCAAGAGGGCGGAGAAGGGCTCGCTTCGCCAGCAGCGCGACCTGGTCGAAGTTACCGCCCACCCCCACGCCCACCACGATGGGCGGACAGGGGTTGGGACCGGCCTGCCGCACCGTGTCGATCACGAATGACGTGAAGCCATCGATTCCGTCCGAGGGCTTGAGCATCCCGATACGCCCCATGTTCTCCGAGCCAGCCCCCTTGGGGGCGACGGTCAGCGTGAGCCCGTCCCCCTCGACCACGTCCACGTGAATCAGCGCAGGGGTGTTATCGCCGGTGTTGGTGCGTCGCAAGGGGTCCCCCACCATCGATTTGCGCAGGTAGCCCTCACGATACCCCGCGGCCACGCCCTCGTTCACCGCGTCGACGAGATTGCCGTCGACGTGCACGTCCTGGCCCAGCTCGATGAAGACGCACGCCATGCCCGTATCCTGGCACAGCGGCACCCGATCGCGTGTGGCGAGGGCGATGTTGTCCTCGATCGTCGAAAGGACGCGCTGGGCGCCGGGCCAGTCCTCGCATTGTCGGCACGCCTCGATGCGCATGGTCACATCGAGGGGAAGCTGACAGTTCGCCTCGATGCTCATCTCCCGCACGGCGCGGGTGATATCCAGAGCGGTGACGGTCCTCATCGGCGATCCACTCCTAACGGTTGATGCCCTTTTGGCCCCCTGACGGCATTCGTCCGTCACTCGCATCGCGGGGGCTGCGTCCCACATGCGGCCACGCCGGTGACACGGGCCGCCTCGGCGACCCTGTCGGCCACCTGCGTGGCGACACGGGGATCGAGCGGACTGGCGATGATGTACTCGGGGCCACGCTCCTCGTCGGTGACCAGGTCGGCGATGGCGTGAACGGCAGCCACCTTCATCGCCTCGTTGATGTCACGGGCGCGTACCGCGAGGGCGCCCTTGAACATCCCGGGAAAGCAGAGAAGGTTGTTGATCTGGTTGGGGGCGTCGGAGCGCCCGGTGCCCATGACCGCGACACCGGCGGCCTTCGCCTCGTCGTACATGATCTCGGGCGTGGGGTTGGCCATCGCGAACACGATGGGTTCCGCGGCCATCGTACCGACCATCGCGGGGGTGAGCGCCCCGGCCACGGAGACCCCGATGAACACGTCGGCGTCGACGATGGCGTCCGCGAGGCTGCCGGTGCGGTTCTCCTCGTTGGTGATCTCGCAGAGCATCGCCTTGTGGCCCACGATGCCGGCACCCCGGTCCCTCGAGAGGATACCATGGCTGTCACAGGCGATGATATGCTGCGCCCCGGTGGCGCGCAGCATCTTGATGATCGCCGTCCCAGCGGCCCCAGGGCCGTTGAGCACGATGTGGACGCTCCCAAGCTCCTTACCCACCACCTTGAGCGCGTTGAGCAGCGCGGCGGTCACGACGATGGCGGTCCCGTGCTGATCGTCATGGAAGACGGGGATGTCAAGGTCGCGTTCGAGGATCCTCTCGATGACGAAGCAGTCCGGCGATTTGATGTCCTCGAGGTTGATGCCCCCGAAGGTGGGCGCGATGGCCTTGACGGCTGCGATGACCTCCTCCGGGGTGGTCGCGTCGATGCAGACGGGGAAGGCGTTCACGCCGCCGAAGCGCTTGAACAGGATCGACTTTCCCTCCATGACCGGCATGGCTGCGAGGGGACCGATGTCACCAAGCCCGAGGACGGCGGTGCCGTTGCTCACGACGGCGATGGTATTCGCCTTGCAGGTGTAGGTGTAGGCGGCCGAGGGGTCGGCGGCGATGGCCCGGCATGGCTCGGCAACCCCGGGCGTATAGGCGATCGACAGGTCGTCGGACGTCTCGACGCGTACCGTGCTCTCGACGCTGATCTTGCCGTGATGGGCGGCGTGCATCTTGAGCGACTCCTGGTAAAAATCCATCCTGTGGACCTCCTGTGACGTACCATGGGCGTATCACAGACCATTGTCTCATGCGAACGCGCGATGGGTCCGCACCGTGGGTGGACGCATCCGTAACATCGATGTCTGTGGTGGCTGGGCGGGTGGCGAGCACCTGGTCCATGGTCGTCGACCACGGGGTGTCGACCCAGGGTCTCGCCCCGCTGCGACCGTGGGCATGTCGGTCGGTGAACCGGCAGGCTCCCCTCCGTGTCACGATGGGCGGGATGCGGTATCGTGGTCCACTAGTTGAAGTCGGCACACCTCGGTCACCTGCACGGACGTCCCCCCCCGGACCTCTCGCTGGGCACGCACTCGTTCACGGTATCGAAGAAGCGGAGAGAGGCAGACATGTTCTATCAGCAGACCATCCTGGACAATGGCATCACGGTCATCACCGAGCGCATGGATTCCGTCGGCTCCATCGCGCTGGGGATCTGGACGCGCGTGGGGAGCCGCGACGAGAGGGTGGAGCAGGCGGGGATGTCCCACTTCATGGAGCACATGATGTTCAAGGGCACGCCGACGCGCACGGCCGTGGATATCTCTCGCGCCTTCGACGCCATGGGTGCCGAGCTCAACGCCTTCACCTCGAAGGAGACGACCTGCTACTACGCCCGTTTCCTCGACGCGCATCTCGAGGAGGCCTTCGATATCCTCGCCGACATGGTGGTGAACTCGACGTTCACCGATGAGAACATCTCCTCCGAGCGCGAGGTCGTACTCGAGGAGATCGCCCGGACCACCGACACCCCCGAGGACTACGTCTTCGACGTCGCCGCCGACGCCCTCTGGCCGACGGCACCGCTCGGCCGTCCGGTGCTGGGTCGTCAGGACACGGTGGCCCGCTTCGATCACGAGGATTGCGTCGCCTACCATGCCGCTCACTACACGGCCTCCAACCTGGTCGTCTCGGCAGCAGGCAACCTCGACCATGACGCCATCGTGCGTTTGACCCAGAGCAAGCTGGGGGGTCTGCCCGCAGGCGAGCGCCTCGTCCGCGCCGAGCATCCCGCCCAGGTGAGTCGGCCGATGGCTCTCCTCAAGCGCGAGACCGAGCAGGCGCATGTCGTCTATGCGCTGCCCTATCTACCCGCAGGCGACCCTGACCGTTTCGCGTCCTCGCTTCTCGACAACGTGTTGGGCAGTGGCATGTCCTCGCGTCTCTTCCAGGAGGTTCGTGAGAAACGCGGCCTCGTCTATGCGATCTATACCTATGCGTCGAGCTATACGGGGGCGGGCTCGTACGCGGTGTACGCTGGCACGCGTCCCGTCAACATCGAGCAGGTCGTGTCCATCGTCGTCGACGAGTTGCGCCGTGCGCATAGCTCCGGGGTGAGCGCCGAGGAGCTCGCGCGAGCCAAGGAGTCGAGCATCGGGCAACTCGCCCTCGCGATGGAGTCCCCGCGTCAGCACATGGTGACGCTGGGCAGGTGCAGGGTGCTCGACCGTGAACTCCTGTCGTTCGAGGAAACGGAGGAGCGGGTGCGCTCCGTGGAACTCGAGGACGTCGCCCGAGTCGCCGACCGCGTGTTCTCGGGCACTCCCACGTTGGCTGTCATCAGCAACCTGGAGCCCGGTCAGATCAGCGAGCACTTCGCGAACCAGGACGCACTGCGCTCCTGACCGCCTATGCGCTGGTCGTGCACCATCGTTCGAACGTCTCTGAAGGACATCTCGTCTCCACGTCTGACGAGTACGACAGGAAGGGAGTCTGCCATGATACGGGTCGTGGTCAACGGGGCACTGGGGCGTATGGGGTCGCAGACGGTGAGTGCGGTGGGTGCAGCCGACGACATGGAGCTCGTCGCCGTCGTCGATAGGCGTCTCGACCACGACACGCCCTTCTGTCCCGATGGGGAATGCCCGGTTGTGGGTTTTTCCGATGTGGCCGCTGCCGTCGAGGCGACATCCCCGGATGTGATGGTGGACTTCACCTCGCCGTCCACCGTCGAGGACAACCTGCGCGCAGTCCTTCCGTTCGGCGTGCACTGCGTCGTGGGCACCACCGGCCTTTCCGAGGCGAAGCTCGAGGAGCTTGTCCGGTTCGCGCCATCGGGGACGGCGCTCTTCGTTGCGCCCAACTTCACCACCGGCGCGGTGCTCATGATGCAATTCTCCCGGCTTGCCGCTCGCTATTTCCCCGATGCCGAGGTCATCGAGTTCCATCATGACGGCAAGGCCGATGCCCCATCGGGTACGGCGTTGCGTACGGCGCATCTCATCTCCACCGCCCGTGACGAACCCTCGGCGGCGCCCGGCCGTGAGACGGAGCTTGCGGGCTACGAAGGTGCGCGCGGTGCCCTCGTCGACGACGTCTTCGTGCATTCCGTACGCACTGCCGGTCATGTCGCCAGCCAGGAGGTGGTCTTCGGGTCGCTCGGTCAGACGCTCACGATTCGACACGACTCCTTCGATCGCGCGTCCTACATGCCTGGTGTCCTGCTCGCCGTTCGCGAGGCACCATCGCACCCGGGGCTCACGATCGGCCTCGAGAACCTCATGCCCCTCTCGTGAGGCTGTCCTCAAAACCGGCCACCATGCTCCTTGGGCCTCGTGCATGCCCATCGGAGGGGACCTGTGAGATACTGTAAGGATATGCAGGTTTGCAAACCGATATCGTGAATGTGCGGCGAATCCCGTTGATGTGCATGCCCTCACGGGACAGAGGAAGGAGTCAACATGCCGAATCCCATCTTCGGGCGTCTCATACCTGCGATGATCACCCCGTTCGACGACAACCTCGAACTCGACGAGCCTCGCGC
Organism: Coriobacteriia bacterium; assembly: GCA_015655215.1. Taxonomy (GTDB): domain Bacteria; phylum Actinomycetota; class Coriobacteriia; order Coriobacteriales; family RUG033; genus JAATFL01. Next base: position 41,380 of record JAATFL010000010.1, on the reverse strand, counting down.
ACAGGAACTTGCCGTACGCCTCATCGACGGCGGAGTGGACGCCCTGCTCGTCAACGGGACGACCGGTGAATCGCCTACCGTCTTCTATAACGACAAGCTCAGATTGTTCCGCGCCGTGATCGAGGCGGTCGATGGACGGGTTCCCGTCATCGCCAACGTGGGTGGCAACTGCACCCAGGAGAGCGTCGACTTCGCGCGCAAGGTGTGTGCGCTCGACGTCGACGGCATCATGGCAGTCGTCCCGTACTACAACAAACCTCCGCAAGAGGGCCTGTACCGGCACTTCTCGGCCATCGCCGCCGCGGTCGACAAACCCGTCATCCTTTACAACATCCCGAGTCGCTGCGTCATCAACATGGAGGCGGAGACGACGTTGCGCCTGGCACGCGACCACGAGAACATCGTCGCGGTGAAGGAGGCGTCGGGTAGGTTCGATCAGATCAAGCAGGTGTGCGACGAGGCTCCGGTTGACTTCTGCGTCTATTCGGGTGATGACGATGCGACGCTGCGGGTCATGGAGTCGGGCGGGGTCGGCGTGATCTCGACGATCGCCAACGTGGCTCCTCAGCGCATGAGAGAGATCGTCGAGGCGTTCGCCGCCGGTGAGGTGGAGCGTGCCCATGAGCTCGAGGCGCTGCTCCATCCCCTGATGAAGGGCTTGTTCGCCACGAGCAATCCCATCCTGGTGAAGGAGGCGCTCAAGCTCGTCGGGTTCGACTGTGGTGGGTTGCGCCTTCCCCTCCTCGACGCCACGTCGGAGCAATCCGCCGAGCTGGAGCGCATCATGCGAGAGGTTGGCGTCCTCTAACGATTATGTGTCAGAACGTCAGACATCCCATATGGCTGGCGATTGTGGTCATACTGATAGGAAAAGGACGATGGGATCGCCTGTCGTGTATTCTCGTATCGATACAATATGGACCTGCGGGTCCACCCCATGACCTGACGTCATGGGAGAGAGGAGCATAACCGTACCTATGACTGACAAGAAAATGAGTTCCCCGGACGACGTCCGCACGGTTCCCGTGCGACACCATCGATCGCGTTCCACGCAGTCGAATCCGGACAACACCCCCGCCATCGAGCACGGCACCACGGCAGAGGCCTCGTCCGCACGACGGACCGAGGGCCGGGGCACGTCGAGGCACCGTGGCGCATCGAAGACCCCCGGCTCTCCAAAGACCGAGTCCCAGAGGCCCGGTCGTCGTCCGGAGGCGGCTGCCCGTCAGACGACGGCGATCCAACGCAAGGAGCCGTCACACGAGTCTCAGAAGAAGGGGAACCACGCTGCACAGCTGCGCATCATCCCACTCGGCGGTCTCGATGCCATCGGAAAGAACATGACCGTCTTCGAGTGCGATGACGACATGATCCTCGTCGATGCGGGGCTGATGTTTCCCGATGACAACCACCCCGGCATCGACCTCATCCTGCCCGACTACACCTACGTGCTCGAACATGCCGACAGGCTTCGAGGTATCTTCATCACCCACGGTCACGAGGATCACACGGGGGCCCTGCCATACGTGATGAAGGACCTGGGTCGTCAGGTACCCATCCTGGGTAGCAAGCTCACCCTCGGGTTCATCAAGGGCAAGTTCGAGGAGCACCGCATCCGCAACGCGAAGTTCCAAGAGGTCAGCGCCGGCGAGCATACGACGCTCGGGTGCTTCAGCCTCGACTTCTTCGCCGTCAACCACTCCATACCCGCCTCGCTCGGCGTCTTCATCCGCACCCCTGCGGGAACCGTGCTCCACACGGGTGACTTCAAGCTCGACCAGACGCCCATCGACGGGGTGCGCACCGACTTCGCCGCACTCTCCAAATGGGGTGCCTACGGCGTCGACCTGATGATGTCGGACTCCACCAACGCGATGATCACCACGTTCACGAAGTCGGAGGCCGAGGTGGGCAAGGCACTCTATCCCATCATCGCCAACGCCGAGCAACGTGTGATCGTGGCTTCCTTCTCCAGCCACATCCACCGTCTCCAGCAGGTGTGCGACGTGGCCGTCACCTGCGGCCGTAAGGTGGTCGTCACCGGTCGCTCCATGATCCAGAACACCAAGATCGCCCGCGACCTGGGATACCTCAAGATCGACGAGAAGAACATCATCGACGCGTTCGACATGAAGGACATCCCTGCCGACAAGGTCGTCATATTGTGCACCGGTAGCCAGGGGGAGCCGCTCTCGGCGTTGGCCCGCATGGCCGCCGGCGAGCATCGCACCGTCTCCATCGACGAGGGCGACACCGTCGTCATCTCGGCCACGCCCGTCCCCGGTAACGAGAAGGCGGTGACGCGCGTGGTCAACGGCTTGGCCAAGATCGGAGCCGATGTCTACGACAAGAAGCGCGCACTCGTGCACGTCTCCGGGCATGCCGGTGCCGAGGAGCTCAAGCTCGTGCTCTCCATCGTGAGGCCGCGCTACTTCCTCCCCGTACACGGGGAGGCCATGCACCTGCGTGCCCACGCCAAACTCGCCGAGGCGGTGGGCATTCCCAAGGACCACATCTTCGTGATGGACAACGGGGACAGTCTCACGGTCGAGTCGCATACGGTCCGTCGAACCGCCCCCATCGAGAACAGCGGGGTCGTCTACGTCGATGGTCTGTCAGTGGGCGACACCTCCACGGTGGTCCTCCGCGACCGCCAGCTCCTCTCGAAGGACGGCATCGTCACGGTGGTCGCGGCCATCTCGGCCCAGAAGCACCGGCAAGTGGGAGACGCCGAGGTCGTGATGCGCGGTGTGACCGGCGGGGATGACCCGGACCTCAACGCCGAGGCGCAGCGACGTGTCGTCGCGGCCGTGCTCAAGGCGACCGACGGCGGCAGCGGATGTGACACCGACGCCATCTCGCATCAGGTTCGCGAGTCGTTGGCGAAGCTCCTGTGGGACCGTTGCCGGCGACGTCCCATGATCATTCCCATCATCATGGAGGTATGAGGACCGCTATACTTGTCCAAGGTAATCTCACGCATCACTTTGGGAGGCACGACGTGAGCTCGAGGAAACCACTATCCAAACGCAACAACTCGGGATCCCGCACCTCATCATCGCCACAGCACGCAACGCGCCCATCGAGTGGGAAGCGATCCGGGGGCGCCTCATCGAAGGCGGCGGCGCCGCGGACCTCGTCTCGCTCGCCGCAGGGTGCCCAGAAGCGCGCGGTGAAGCGTCCCGCGGATGCGGGGTCGCGGGGTGCGCTGCCCGCTGCCCCTCAGCAGGAGGCACGTCATCTGCTGCCCGATGACGTGCGCAACGACATATCGGGTGTCGCCATCGCGGTCATCGCCATCGCGCTCTTCATCGCCGTGGTCGCACCGGGTGATGCGCTGCTCTCCACCATCATTCGGGACGCGCTGCTATACGGATTCGGCGTGGGCGGATACCTCATACCCGCAGCCCTCCTCGCCTGGGCGCTCAGCTTCTTCGTCCGTTCCGGCTACGCCGACGTGATACGCACCGGCATCGGACTCACGCTCATCGTCATCGCCGTCCTCGCGATCCTCGCCCTTTTCACACCTGGCGTCACCGTAGAGCAGACCGCTCCTCTCTTCGCAGCCTCCGCGCTCATCGGGCGGGGCGGCTATATGGGTGCGGGCATCGCCTGGCTGCTCGTGATGCTCGTGGGTACGGTGATCGGCACGGTCATCATGGTCGGTCTCATCATCACGGGTCTCGTGGTTATAGGTCTCTCCATATCCGGAATGGTGGCCCGTTCCCGCTCGCGCTTCCAGTCGGGGCTCGCCGCGGAAGAGGCGCATGGGAGAGGAGGGTACCAGGGTCTCGGCGACTTCTCGGGTGATGGCACTGTCGCGTTCGACGCGAACGGCGACGTCATTCCCGGTACCCCTCCTGCTTCCGGACGCACGCGCGTGCTGCGCGGGGATCTCTCGGATGCCACCCGACGCATCTCCGATGCGGCCGGCGCGACGATCGTCCTTCCGGGTGACGAGGGGGAGCTCTCCGGCGCGGCTGATGGTGCGGCGGATCCCACCGGCAAGATTACATCGATCTTGCATAAGGGGAGCGCTTCGACGACGAAGCGCACCGCGCTTCCTGCCCAAACCCCGGCGGTGGTGGCGATAACCCCGTCCGGCGAGGGCGTCCACGCATCCGACGCGCCAACCGTCGACGGCGACGTCCCGGAAGTGGAGATGCCCTTCATACTGCCGGACCCGCGCTTGGTGTCGACCTCATCGCCAAAAGGCCGCAACCACAAGAACGACAGGGAATGCCGCGATCTCGCCGATCGCCTGCAGGAGACGCTCAACGACTTCAGCCTCGATGCGAAGGTCGTAGGATGGGTGCATGGCCCCTCGGTCACGCAGTTCAAGGTCGAGATGCCCGTCGGAGTGCGCGTGAGCAAGATAACCGGCCTGCAGGACGACATCGCGCTCTCGCTGGCCGCCTCGAGCGTGCGCGTGTTCGCCCCCATCCCCGGGACCTCGTTCGTCGGCGTCGAGATACCCAACGCGAACCGCGACTCGGTGACCCTCGGTGACGTTCTCGGTGCCGTCAAGGAGGACGACGGTCCCCTTACCCTGGCACTCGGCCGGGACGTCGAAGGCGACCCGATACTTGCCGACCTTGCCAAGATGCCCCATCTCCTCATCGCCGGCACCACGGGGTCGGGCAAATCCGTCGCCATCAACTCGATGCTCATGTCCATCCTCATGCGCGCGACCCCCTCGGAGGTGCGTATGGTGCTCGTCGACCCCAAGCGCGTCGAGCTCTCGGTCTACAACGGCATACCGCATCTCTACGTTCCCGTCGTGACCGAGCCCGGTGAGGCCGCGAGCGCGCTCGCCTGGGGCGTCGCCGAGATGGAGAAGCGCTTCAAGAGGATCCAGAAGGCCGGCACCCGCAACATAGGTTTCTATAACCAGATGGTGCGCGAGGGGACGATAGAGGATGACGATGCCGATCCCATGCCCTATCTCGTCATCGTCATCGACGAGTTGGCGGACTTGATGATGCAGTGCGGCAAGGAGGTCGAGCAGTCGATCTGCCGCATCGCCCAGCTGGGTCGTGCCGCGGGTATCCATCTTGTCGTCGCCACGCAACGTCCCTCGACCAACATCGTCACCGGGCTCATCAAGGCGAACATCACCAACCGCATCGCCTTCAAGGTGAGTTCGGGTACCGACTCGTTCGTCATCCTCGACCAGCGCGGTGCCGAGAGGCTCCTCGGCAACGGTGACATGCTCTTCTCCAAGACCGAATGGGGCAAGCCGCGCCGCATCCAAGGATGTTTTGTGAAGGAATCCGAGATTGCCGCGGTCGTTGACCACCTCAAGCAGCAGGGTGAACCCGATTATCATGAGGAGATTCTCAAGATGACCGTGGGTACCGGTTATACTTCTACGGGAGATGGCGACCAAGAGGACGATCCGCTCGTCTGGGAGGCCGCCGATGCGGTCGTCTCGATGGGCTTTGGTTCGACGTCTGGCCTTCAACGCCGACTTAAGGTTGGATATGCGCGTGCAGGGCGAATCATGGACATGCTGGAGTCAAAGGGTATCGTAGGACCTCCCGATGGGAGCAAGCCGCGAGAAGTGCTCGTTGACCAGGCCGATCTGGAAAGCCTGCACGCCTTCGAGCAGCATGATGAGGAGATGTGACACATGCCAAGCCAAGACAATCTGACACTCGGGCAGTTGATGCTGCAGGCACGCATGCAGGCCGGGGTATCCATCGATGCGGCGAGCGCGGCGACGCGCATACCGCCCCGTACGATCCAGGCCTTCGAGAACGACGACTTCGACGGGATGCCTCCCCGTGGCTATGCCCAGAACATGCTGGGCGCCTATGCACGATTCCTCAAAGTGGATGCGAATCGAGCCTTTCGGCTCTATAGCTTGGGGTTCGATGCGGCCGCCAACGGCTATCACCGTGCCGGGTACGATAACTATCGTCGCAACCAACCGATCGACGTCTCGCAGTCGAGCATCGTCGACGACCGACATCGCTATGGCGCATCGGGCGATACGGCGGCTGCCGGCGGCTATGCCGAGACGCGGTCTCCCTATCGGGGGGATCCCCCCGGGCGCGGATCCGACGATTCACGGCGTTTCCGCGGAAGCGCGCAGCCGTATGAAGAGGATGCCGGGTACGAGAACCCCTATGGCGGACAGGATACCGAGGAGGACGAGGAAGACGAGTCGGACTACTCTCGCGACCGCTACACGGCGGTGGGGGCCCATCCGGCGCGGACGAACCGTACGAGGAGCAGCTCGAACGCGGACTCGGGGCGACGGGGGAGGGCCGACTACACTCAATCCGGGGTCGACTATCGTCGCACCCACGGTGAATTCGACGCCGATGACCGCCACCGCAAGCTGGTGGTCATCGGTCTCATCGCCTTCATCGTCGTCGTTCTGGTCGTCGCGATCGTCCTCATCGTGACCGCAGGCGGCAAGGATACGTCCAACGGGACCATCGCGGTATCCAACACCGCCAACAACGCCGCGGCGGCCGACAACTCGAACTCGAACGCTTCGAACACCGACGTCTCCGCCGCCGCGACGGCGAACGAGGCGAGCACGGCAACGACGCAGACGGGGGTCACGACCACGGCGACCACGTCATCGACACCCTACACGGTCGAGTTCACGGTCGCGGCGGGGTCGTCGAGCTGGATCCAGGTGACCGTGGACGGCGCAACCGCCTATGCCTCGACCGCCGTGGGCTCGACGACGAAGTCGTTCACCGTGACCGACACGTGCGAGATCACCATCGGCGCACCCTCGGGTGTTACCGTCACGCGCGATGGGTCACCCGTGACGCTCACCACGAACAGCGCGGGAATCGCCGTGATCGACATGACGGCGAGCGGTACCTCGTAGGCGACCCCTCGAACTTCTCGAAGGGTGCGTACGCTATATATACGACCAGGGAGGGTGCCATGCCCAAGGAATCGAGCTTCGACGTCGTCTCGACCACCGACATGCAGGAAGTCGACAACGCCTATCAGCAGACGTTGAAGGAACTTGCACAACGCTACGATCTCAAGGGATCGGGCGCTTCGATCGCGTTCGACAAGAGTGCGGGAACCGTCACGGTGAGCGCCCCGAGCGACTTCGTGGCTGGCCAGGTCATCGATGTGCTCACCGGTCGTCTCGTGCGCCGCAAGGTCGATCCCCATGCGCTCACCTGGGGGGAGTCCCAGGACGCATCGGGTTCGACGATACGCAAGACGGGCACCATCGTCCAAGGAATCGACCAGGATACCTGCCGCGCCATCAACAAGGACATCAAGGGGAGGAAGTTCAAGGTCAAGGTGACGATCGAAGGCGATAAGCTCAGGGTAAGCTCGCCGTCACGCGATGCCCTGCAGGAGGTCATCGCCTTTCTTGGCGAGCAGGACTACGGACAGCCACTCCAATACGAGAACTACCGCTAGGCGTCCATGATCCCCGCCATGGACATCGCATCCCGTGATGGAGAGGAACGCACGCCCCTCGTCGCGTTCGTCACGCTCGGCTGCGCGAAGAACGAGGTGGATACCGACCGCATGCGCGCGCGCCTCGCCGCCGCACGCATCGGACTCGTCGATGAGCCCGTCGGCGCGGACGTGGTCGTCGTCAACACGTGCTCCTTCCTCGCCGCGGCGGTGGAGGAGGGGATCGACACCATCTTCGAGGTCCTCGGTATGGATGGTTTCGTCGAGAGGGGCGGCAAGGTCATCGTCACCGGGTGCATGCCGGCGCGCTACGGCGATTCGCTTGCCGACCAGCTCTCGGAGGTCGCGGCGTTCGTGCCCGTCTCGGAGGAGGAGCGGATCGTCCGGGTGATCTGCGAGACCTGCGGGTGCTCCGTCCCCGAGGAGACCTACGAGGTCCGCGAGGCAGGTGCCGATGCGCTTGGCGCGGATAGCCACCGCTCGCGTCCCGGTGGTGCGGGACCGACCGACCCCGACGATGCGCGACTCTTCCTCCGCACGACCGACACGCCCAGCGCCTACGTCAAGATATCGGATGGTTGCGATCGCTTCTGCTCGTTCTGCACGATCCCCCTCATACGTGGCCGCTATCGGAGCAGGACGTCAGGTGCCATTCTCCACGAGGTCGAGGGACTGGTCCAGTCGGGCGTGCGCGAAGTGGTCCTCATCGGTCAGGACACGGGGGTCTGGGGTCACGATCTGCCCCGATCGCCCTCGCTGGCGTCGTTGCTGACGATGATCGCGGCACGCTTCCCCCGTCTGTGGGTGCGGGTGCTCTATCTGCAGCCCGAAGGTATCGACGACGCCCTTCTCGACGCGATGGCGACCCACCCGAACATCGCACCGTACCTGGACATCCCGGTGCAGCATGCCGATGCGACGATCCTGTCCGACATGAACCGCACCGGCTCGGCCGCCCACTTCCTCGACCTGGTCCGCCACATCCGCGAGCGCGTCCCCGGAGCCGTCATCCGCACCACCGTGATGGCCGGGTTCCCCGGAGAGACCGACGAGCAGTTCTCGACACTCGTCTCATTCCTCGAGGATGCCCGATTCGACGTCGCCGGCGTGTTCGCCTACTCGCAGGAGGAGGGCACGCGCGCGGGGGATCGGAGCGACCAGGTCCCCGTCGAGGATCGGGAGGAGCGTGCCCAGATGCTGCGCGATGTGGCCGACTCCATCGGGTTTTCCTGCACGGCACGGCACGTGGGAGAGGAGGCCGACGTCCTCATCGAGGGCTTCGACGACGAGGTCGAAACGTCTTTCCCGAAGCCCTTCGGGCGCTGGATCGGGCTCGCTCCCGAAGTCGACGGCTCGGTGCACGTCACGTCGGCGATCGGGCCCGATGGCCGCCCGTTGGACGTCGGCGATCTGGTGCGCGTGCGCTTCGTCGATTCGTATTGCTACGATCTGGTGGGGGAGGTACTCGTATGACCACGGAGAGCATCAAGACGCCAGCCAACGTCGTCACCCTCGTGCGCATCCTGCTCATCCCCGTTTTCATGGTCGTCGTGCTCGCGCCGTGGCCCCAGCTCGCGGGTGACGCAGCGGGGAGGGCGGCGTTGCTCGTCGTTCAGCCGTGGGCGGGGGCGTTGACGTTCGCGCTCCTCGCAGCGACCGACGGTCTCGACGGTTACCTGGCCCGTTCCCGCGACGAGGTGACCGATTTCGGCAAGTTCCTCGACCCCTTGGCCGACAAGATCCTCGTCGCCGCGGCCCTTCTCGCGCTCATAGAGATCGGCTCGCTTCCCAGCTGGATCGCCCTCGTCATCCTGGCGCGCGAGTTCATCATATCCGGTCTGCGCATGGTTGCCGCGACCCAGGGAAAGGTGATAGCGGCAAGTTGGTACGGGAAGGTCAAGACGTTCACGACGGATATCGCCCTCGTCCTGTTCATCGTCAAGGATGCTCCCAACGTGCTCGCTTCCGGCATCGCATCGGCGGTGGACATCGCCGCGTGGGTCATGATGGCCGCCGCGCTCGCGCTCACCGTCTTCTCGATGGTCGATTACCTCGTCAAGTCATCGGAGGTACTCGGATTCGGGTCGATGCCGCACGATGGCGAGTAGCGCGTCCCCATCACTGGCGTTTCATCTGCAAGCCTGAGGAGTATGATCATGTCGCCCGGACACGTCGCCATCGTCACCATCGGTACCGAACTCGTCGAGGGCATCCGGGTCGATGCCAACGGCCCCTCGGTGGCGCGTGCCCTCTCCCGTCTCGGCTTCAGCGTCGACGAGAAGACGACCGTCGGCGATGACCTGCCCGTGCTCACCGCACTCTTCAGGGACCTCACCGCGCGGTACGAACTCGTCGTGTCCACGGGCGGACTCGGGCCCACGCACGACGATATCACGCGACAGGCGGCTGCCGATGCGCTCGGTCTGGACATGCAGGTCGACGACGAGGCCCGTGAACTTCTCCGACCCTTCGCCGAACGTGCCCACGACCCCCGTATCCGTGACGAGATCTACCAGCAGGCACTGGTCATCCGCGGGGCGGAGCTCATCCGCGCCATCGCCGGCACCGCTCCCGCGCAGTGTGTCGCCACCGCCGCAGGCCACCTGCTCATCCTACCCGGCCCCCCCGGCGAGATGCAGCCACTCCTCGACGTCTTCTTGAGAAGATATGCAACCAGGTGCACCACGTCGGTCGACCTCTCCTGCTTCGGGGCCACCGAGAGCAGGGTCCAGCACATCGTCCAACCACTCATCGCCGACGAGCCGCAGGTTCTCTTCACCGTGCTTGCCAGCCCACGGGAGGTGCATGCGATCCTCGTCGACGTCGGCTGCGGTACTGCTCGCCTCGAGGAGGTGTCCGCGCGCGTCAGGGCGGGTCTTGGCGACATCGTCTTCTCCGAGACGGGAGAGCAGCTTGCGGAGGTCGTCGACAAGCTTGCGATAGAGCAGGGCCTCACGATCGCCACGGCGGAATCGTGTACGGGTGGCTTGGTGGCAGGCGCCCTCACGTCCATGCCGGGGTCGTCCGATGCGGTCCTCGGCGGTATCGTGAGCTATGCCAACGAGGTGAAGGTACATCAGCTCGGGGTCTCCGCGCGCACTCTGGACACGTATGGTGCCGTCTCCTCGCAATGTGCTTGCGAGATGGCGCAAGGTGCTCGTGAACGCCTGGGAAGCGACCTTGCCGTCTCGGTAACGGGCATCGCCGGTCCCGGGGGTGGAACTCCCGAGAAGCCCGTGGGGACCGTCTGGTTTGCCGTCGCCACGAGTGCAGGCGTGACGTCCGTGCTCTCGCTGCGAGGTGGTGCGACGCGTACCGACATCCGCGTGCACTCCGTGTCCGTCGCGCTCGACCTGCTTCGTCGGGCGCTGCTCGGGCTACCCCTCGAGTGAATCGAGGACGGACCCATCGTCCCCTACCCGACCTCTCGCGTCGCCGCCCGGGAGGCGACGGCACGAGATGGACTATCCTCGTCTTCCCATCGTCGACCCGTCGGATAGTCGTTTGCTTTCCCGGTGGATTCGCACCCCTCTTTTGCGAGGCATCCCTCCTATCCTGGGTCCCGGATCCTCCCCTGTGCCTCAACCCGCTCCAAGTGGGGTCGAGCCGAGTACTCGGCTTTCGTGGTTGACATCGAACATATGTTCGTTTATCGTGGTTTCATCGACGTGCACCGATGTCATGGTGTCATATAGAAGGAGAGAGCGATGGTGCAGGACAGGGACTCGATGCTCAACGCGACCACCGAGCAGATAGAGAAGAAGTTCGGCAGGGGTTCGATCATGAAGTTCGGTGATTCTGGCCCGAAACTCGAGATCGGGGTCATCTCAACGGGATCGATCGCACTGGACGCCGCCCTGGGTATCGGAGGGGTTCCGCGCGGTCGGGTCGTCGAGATATTCGGTCCCGAATCATCGGGTAAGACGACGCTGGCGCTTCAGATACTTGCCGAGGCCCAGGCGCTTGGCGGGGTCGTCGCCTTCATAGATGCCGAGCATGCCCTCGACCCAACCTATGCCGCCCGTCTCGGGGTCGATATCGACGAGGTGCTCATCTCCCAGCCGGATACCGGAGAGCAGGGCCTTGAGATATGCGACATGCTCGTGCGCTCCGGTGCCATCGATGCCATCGTCATCGACTCGGTCGCCGCCCTGGTACCACGTGCGGAGATCGAGGGTGAGATCGGCGATACGACCGTGGGACTCCAGGCGCGGTTGATGAGCCAGGCTCTGAGAAAGCTCGCCGGGTCTCTCTCCAAGTCGAACACGACCTGCATCTTCATCAACCAGCTTCGCGAGAAGATCGGGGTGATGTTCGGTAACCCCGAGACCACTACGGGTGGTCGGGCACTTCGTTTCTTCTCGTCGGTGCGTCTCGACATCAGGCGCATCGATTCGATCAAGCATGGTACCGATATCGTCGGCAACCGCGTTCGCGTCAAGGTGGTCAAGAACAAGGTGGCGGCACCGTATCGTCAGGCGGAATTCGATCTCATGTACGGCACGGGTATCTCGAAGGAGGGCGGCATCCTCGACCTCGCCGTCGAGGAGGGTATCGTGAAGAAGTCGGGGGCATGGTACCAGTACGAGGCGGATCGTCTCGGTCAGGGTCGCGAGGCGGCGAAGGAGACCCTTGTGTCCAACCCGGACCTGCGCAATGAGATCGAGCTCAAGGTCCGTGAGGTGCTGAGCATCCCGGACCCGACGGTTTCGACCAACTCGGATCCGGTCGAGAAACCTAAGAAATGAGAGCGGCCGATGCGTCGGAGGACGGCCCTGCGCAGCTTGAAGCCGCCCGGCGCTTCATAGAGAGGCATCACGGCACCGTGCTCGCGAAGGGCGGATGCGAGGACGGTGCCCATCATCGCATCCCGGACGCCGAGCGAGAGGGCGCCGCGCCCCACGACGGTGGGGAAACCCCCAGGCGGGTCAGAGGAGAGACGCGGTCGCACGGCATCGATTCGGTGAGCAAGGGGATGGGCGACGGCATCCCCGCGGGAGTCCACATCTCCGAGATACCAAGACGGGCTCGAACCATGCGGCAGATGACGGTGACGTGTCCTGGGTGCGAATACGAGCGAACGGTGCCCCACGTCGTCATCCCCCTCGTGGACTGGCCCTCGTCCCCCACATCGTCCCTTCTCGATGCCGCGATGGACGACGGGGAGTATCGGGCGTGTCTGAAGCGGATCGGACTGCTCGTCGGGGTTCGAGAGCGCTCGTCCCACGAGATGCAGGAGCGTTTGAAGAGCGAGGGTTTTCTGGTCGCATCGGTCGATAGGGCGATGCAAAGGGCCGTCGCCTACTCATGGATCGACGATTCCCGGTATGCACGCGCCTTCGTCATGGGGAAACGCGGTTCAGGATGGGGCAGCGCGCGCATCCGCCGCGAGTTGGAGCACTCTGGGGTCGAAGATGTGACCATCGAGGAGACCATGCGGACCGTCGACGAAGAGGGCGGTGTCGATGAACTCGACCGGGCGCTCGAAGCGCTTTCCTCTCGACGCTTCTCCGGGCGCAAGGCGCATGACGCGATGTACCGTCGCCTGATCGCGAAGGGATTCTCCTCGGAGATCAGCTCCCGTGCGGCGACTCGGTACCTTGAAGAGCATCCAGAGTGCCTGGAGGGGCCACGCTTCGAGGATGGACACTGATCGACGGTGCTCTCGCGGGTCGAACGTCAAGCTGCCGTCCGTGGCGTATCCTGACGGAGGGTCCACCCTCTCGCCCTCCTCGGATCGGCTTGAAGGTGCCTGTGGTCCTTCAGAGTGCATTCTGCGAGGTAGCAGGTGTTTCTTCTTGACGGTTGAGGAGGATGCGGCCTATTATCTCACTGGCATAGTGAACGCCCGAACATGGGTGTTTTATTTGATATTCCTTCATGGATTGCTTTCGTGGCGTTTCCTGCGGGTTACAAGTGAACATGTTCGAATTCACGATTGCCGGATGGTACCATGCAGATTGCAGAGCATGGCAGTGTCCCGATGCCTTGTCATACCATTCACCACCATCAGCCATGTACGTAAAGGAGGGTTGCATGTCCACAGTAGCAGTAGTCGTCATTGTGATTATCGCGCTTGTCCTCGGCGCCGCCCTCGGTTTTGCACTCACCCGTTTCGTTGTGAAGGGCCGTGTCAAGAACGCGGTCGATGATGCGGATCGCATGTTGAAGGATGCGAGTGATAAAGCCGAGAACGTCAAGCGCGAAGCCCTCGTCGAGGCAAAGGACGAGATATTCAAGATGCGGCAGAGCGCCCAGGAGGAGAACAGGGAGAAGGAACGCGAGCTGAAGGTCCACGAGTCCCGTGTCCTTCAGCGCGAGGAGTCCGTCGATCGACGGACCGAGTCGCTCGATGCGCGCGAGCACAACCTCTCGAGCATGCAGGGACAGATCGACTCTCGCGAGCGTGACCTCTCCGCCAAGATCGCACGCGTCGACGAGAATCTGGAACACGTTGCCGGCCTCACGCCCGACGAGGCGCGTCAGGTACTTCTCGATCGCGTCAAGGGTGACGTCAACCACAAGGCCGCCATCATCATTCGCGATGCCGAGTCGCAGGCGAAGGCCACGGCCGACAAGAAGTCCCGCGAGATCCTGAGCCTTGCCATACAGCGAGTCGCCGCGGACCATACCGCCGAGTCGACGGTCTCGACCGTTCACATCCCCAGCGATGACATAAAGGGTCGCATCATCGGACGTGAGGGCCGAAACATCCGTCAGTTCGAGCAGCTCACGGGCATCAACCTCATCATCGATGACACCCCCGAGGTCGTCGTCCTCTCCTGCTTCGACCCTGTCCGGCGAGAAGTCGGCCGAATAACCCTGGAGAACCTCATCGCCGACGGTCGCATCCATCCCGCCCGTATCGAGGAGATGTTCCACAAGGCCGAGAAGCTCGTCGATCAGCGCGTCCAGGAGGCGGGCGAGCAGGCCGCCTTCGATTGCGGCATCCACAACCTGCACCCAGAGCTCGTGAAGACGCTCGGTCGTCTCAAGTATCGCACGTCCTATGGCCAAAACGTACTTCAGCACTCCCTGGAGGTATCCAGCCTCGCCGGGGTCATGGCATCCGAACTCGGCCTTGAGCCTTCCCAGGCCAAGCGCGCCGGCCTCCTCCACGACATCGGTAAGGCGATCGACCATGAGATCGAAGGGCCCCATGCCACCATCGGCGCCGATCTCGCCCGTCGACTTGGAGAGTCACCCGCGATCGTCCATGCCATCGAGGCCCACCACGGGGACGTCGAGCCCTCGACCATCGTCGCCGTCCTCGTCCAGGCAGCAGACGCCGTCTCTGCTTCGCGCCCCGGGGCGCGCCGTGAATCGGTCGAAGGCTATATCAAGCGCCTTGAGAAACTCGAGGCCATTGCCAACGCGCATAGCGGCGTCATCAACACATATGCGATGCAGGCGGGTCGCGAGGTACGCGTGATGGTGCAGCCAGAACGCATCTCCGATGCCGATTCCGTCGTACTCGCCCACGACATCGCACAGGAGATCGAGAACGGGATGGAGTACCCCGGTCAGATCAAGGTGCTCGTCATCCGCGAGAGTCGTGCTGAGGATTACGCCAAGTAGTTCGACGAGGCCTCGGTCGGGCGTGCGTCGAACGAGCCGGACCGGGGCCTCCTCCTGCGTGTAGCATGAACGGCCACGGGGTTGGGCGTTTCCCAGGGGAGGGGCTGCACCCCTCATACGTTTGACGAGGTGCATGGTACTGCCATGTGCCCAGCAGCATGAGGAGGTCGTGCATGGCCGATGAGAGCCTGAAGGATTTCATCAGCAACGTCGCCGGTGATACGTACCTTCGCGTCGAGCAGGATCTGGGGGATGGCTTCGTTCGGCTCAGGACCGCCGAGGCGGAGCGCCGTCAGGCGAAGCATGACATCCGCTTCGTCGAGGACATCGTCATCGAGATGCTTCGCAACGCGCGTGATGCGGGGGCCAATACCATCTACCTCGCCACGTCGCGCGATGGCGACATCAGGACCCTCACGTTCATCGACAACGGTTCTGGCGTTCCCGATGGCATGCGGGACCTTATCTTCGAACCGCGCGTCACCTCGAAGCTCGAGACGATGGTCATGGACCGCTGGGGTGTGCACGGTCGAGGTATGGCGCTCTATTCCATACGCTCGAACTCCCAATCGGCGGAGGTGGTCGCCTCGGACACCGGTAAGGGTTCCGCCTTCGTCGTCACGGTCGATCTCAACGAGCTACCCGAGCGTGCCGACCAATCCACGGTCCCGGTCTTGGTGAAGGATGAGAGCGGTACCGAGCGTGTCTCCCGCGGACCCCATAACGTCATCCGCCAGGTCTTGGAGTTCGCCCTTGAGGACCGGGACATCGATGTCTACCTCGGTACGCCCACCGAGGTCCTCGCAACGCTCGTGTCGATAGGGCATCAGCAAAACGAGGACAACGATCTGCTGTTTTGCGACGACCCCTCGACGCTGCCCATCTGCACGAGACCTGCGGCCGCCGGCGATGCGCCGGAACTCTCACGGCTTGCCACCTCGATAGGCATACCGATATCCGAGCGGAGCGCCCATCGCATCCTCGCCGGTGGCATCCGCCCTCTGCGTCCCACAATCTCCCGTATCGTCGCGCAGAAACCGGTCTCCGACGATTCCTCGGTGGATATCTACCGAGACCGACGTGGGCTCAAGATATCCGAAGACGACATGGAGTCCTTCGCGCGAGGCATGGAGTCCGCCTTCCAGCCCTTGGCTGACGCGTACTATCTCAACCTCGCCGGTTTACCCAAGATAACCGTTTCCGGAAACTCGATCCGCGTTCGCTTCGACATAGACAAGACTTCATGAGCGATCTTTCCGACACCGTCTCGCAATGACCTGCTATGCTTGATGCCAACACGATGGAGGTCGTCGCTCACCCGGCTGCACGTTTCAGGCACCCGCATCGGTCTCGTATGATCGCAGGCGATTCCCATTCAAGAGCAGCGGAAATGGACCACGGATGGAGCATATCAAGGTTTCGAGTAAATCCTCGCCGTCATCGGTTGCCGGTGCTATCGCTGGAATGATCAAGGATGGCCACAACGTTTCGATGCAATGCGTTGGCGCCGGTGCGGTGAACCAGGCCGTGAAGGCGATCGCCATCGCACGGGGGTTTCTAGCCCCCAATGGCATCGAGCTTGCGGCGATACCCGCATTCGCCGATATCGTCATCGATGGGGAGAAGCGTACCGCCATCCAGATCTCCGTCGTCACGTTCGAGATCGGGTCGACTACCCTGGACGTGTCGACGGTACCGACCGATCGCACGTAGTGACTGCAGTTTCCCTCCACGGAGAACCGCTTGAACCGAAAGCAGGCAGCACATGCTAGACTCGCAGGGAAGAACCGGATCCGACGGCACGCACAGCGCCCCTCCGGGACCATCGACCCTTCCACCGACCCAAACCGACGCATGCACGATCGTGGCCGACCTCCACGCGCATTCGACGTGCTCCGATGGGAAGTTCCCAGCGGAGGATGTCCTTGACCACGCCCTGGAATGTGGGCTTTCCGCCTTTGCGCTCACCGATCACGACACGTTCTCTGGGGCTCGGCGCGCGCGACAGCGCCTGGATGCCCGCATCGCCGACGATCCCTCCTGCGCATCGATGCTGCTCGTACCCGGTCTTGAGATATCCGCCCAGACGGAGGGTAAGGACGTGCATCTTCTCGTCTACTGGGCCCGCGACGATGACAAGAGGCTCGACGCGATGCTGCGAGAAGCCCAAGAGGGGCGCGACGCGCGTACACGGGCATGCATCGAGCTGCTCGATGCAAACGGATATCGTGTTTCAGAAGAGCAGGTCACCTCGGGTGGACGACGTCTCAATCGGACCAACATCGCCCGTCAGCTGGTGAGTCAGGGTGACGTGCCCTCGATCGCCTGGGCCTTCGATAACCTGATGCAGCCTGGCTGTCCTTGCTTCGTCGAGCACCATGACGTCGACACCTGCGAGGCGATCGAGCTCGCCGTGCAGGCAGGTGGCGTGCCGGTCGTCGCCCACCCCGCCCATTACCATGTGGTCGACAAGATCCCGATGTTCGTGGAGGCGGGCCTGAGGGGCATCGAGGTGTACCACCCTGAGCAGACCGACGAGCAATCCGCGCACCTTCTCGAGATGGCTCACCGATTCGGCGTGCTCGTGACGGGTGGCTCCGACTGGCATGGCGATAGCGTGCATAAGGCAAAACTCGGCGAAAGCGGTCTGACCGCCTCCCGATTGGAGGAATTCCTTGCAGCTCAACCACATGACAACTAGTTCGACGGACCTTGGCTGCGGGCAGGAGAGCCTCGTCCAGGATGCGCATGACCGCACGCTCGGCGGATGCACCTATTGCATCCGCACGTTTGGGTGTCAGATGAACAAGCACGACTCCGAACGAGTCGATGGGATGCTCTCCGCACAGGGTGCGCTCGAGGTCTCCACCCCCGAGGAGGCTGACATCGTCGTCTTCATGACCTGCTGCGTACGCGAGGCACCCGATACCCGCCTGGCCGGACAGGTCGCATCCCTCAAGAACCTGGCAGTCGCACATGAGGCGCGCATCGTCGCCGTGGGCGGATGCATGGGGCAACGCGACGGGGAGCACCTTGCGCGCCAGCTCCCCAACGTCGATATCGTCTTCGGCACCCACAACCTCTCGAGCCTGCCCGCCCTCATCGACGCCGTCCGAGCCGGAGAGGGTCCCCAGGTCGAGGTCGTCGAGGCATCTGACGAGGACACCTCGCTGCTACCCTCGCGTCGGGAACGGCCATGGCATGCGTGGCTTCCCATCACCTCCGGATGCGATAACTTCTGCACGTACTGCATCGTCCCGTACGTGAGGGGACGGGAGAAGAGCCGACCCTTCGAGGAGATACTCGCAGAAGCGACGGCGCTCGTCGCCGAGGGGGTGCGAGAGATCACGCTTCTCGGCCAGAACGTCAACTCGTATGGTCGTGACCGCTACGGGAGACCGCGTTTCTCGGAGATTCTTTGCGCGGTGGGGGAGACGGGCATCGATCGCCTGCGCTTCGCGACGAGCCACCCCAAGGACCTCTCGGACGACACCATCGCCGCCATGGCGGCGATGCGACCGGTGATGCCACAGCTCCATCTTCCCGTACAGTCCGGCTCCGATGCGATCCTCAAGGCGATGCATCGCATCTACACACGCAGGGAGTACCTCGCGCTCGTCGGGCGCATCCGCGAGGCGATACCCGGCATCTCCCTGTCGACCGACATCATCGTGGGATTCCCCGGGGAGACGGAGCGGGACTTCCAAGACACGCTCGACCTTGCACGAGAGGTCTCGTATGGTCAGGCGTTCACCTTCATCTACTCGCCGCGCGACGGTACGCCCGCCGCGAGCATGGTGCAAAACGCCACGCCAGACCAGGTGCACGACCGCTTCGACCGCCTTGTCGAGACCATACAGGCCACGGCGCATGCCGAGAACCAGCGGGAGCTTCTCACGACCCAACGGGTACTGGTCGAGGGGGTATCACGACGTGACCCCTCGATGCTCGTCGGTCGGAGCGAGAAGAACCAGGTGGTCCATGCTCCCGCCCCCCAGGACCCCCGTGGTACCACGATCGACCCGAACCGTCTCAAGGGGCGGATGGTGGACGTGCGGGTCGAGACGGCGAGGACATGGTTCCTCGCGGGGAAGGTGGTCCGCCTTCCCGAGCGTCCGGCACCGGACGTACCAGGATGTGCAGACGCGCCTTCTCCCTCGACGGGCGATGCTCGCGCGCAGGTCGCCGACGATCGTGGTGTGCACGTCGGTCACGTGCATCAGTCGGATACGCAGGTGCGATAGCGATGCGTCCCGGTGAGGTCGTGGCAATCGTCGGCCCAACCGCCTCGGGAAAATCGTGGCTTGCCGAGCAGATAGCCCTGAGGGTCGACGGGGAGGTCATCTCCGCCGATTCGATGCAGGTCTATCGGGGGATGGACATCGGTACCGCGAAGGTCCCCGAGGATAGCCGACTCGTGCCCTACCACCTTCTCGACCTGGTCGACCCGGGGAGTCCCTTCTCGGCCGCGCTCTACCAGCGTCTTGCCCGTGTGGCCATCGATGACGTCATCGCACGGGGCAAGGTGCCCGTCGTGTGCGGGGGGACGGGGTTCTACGTGCGCGCGGCGCTTGATGACATGGAGTTTCCCTCGGGCGAGCAGGTGGCAAACCCTCTACGGGAGCACTATCAGGCCCTCGCCGCCCAGCAGGGTGCCCTGGCGCTTCATTCCCTCCTTCTTCGCCGCGACCCCGAGAGCGCCCGGCTCATCCACCCCCATAACGTCCGTCGCGTGATCCGTGCACTCGAGTTGCTGGAGGGCGGGGAGACGACCTATGCTCGCCAGCATGAGGGCCTCTCGTATCTCGACGAGGCGTATCGAACCCGCTACCTTGGTCTCGACGTCGATGCGTCCCTGCTCTCGAGATGCATCGACGCACGCGTGGAGGAAATGCTCCGGACAGGCCTCCTCGCGGAGGTGCTCGGACTCATGCTCCACGGTTTCACCGATGCGCTCACCGCTCCCCAGGCCATCGGGTACAAGGAGTTGGTACCCGTGCTCCTACCCGTGCTCGACCGGCTTCGAGGGAGCGCCTCCACGCCCGATCCCCACACGGTTCCACGCGCACCAGTGGACGTGCCCTCGCCCTTGTCACTGATGGGCGAGTGCGACCGAGACGCCCTTGAACGAGCTTCGTCGGATATCAAGCGCGCCACTCGACGCTATGCGAAGCGACAGCGTACCTGGTTTGGAAGGGATGCCCGCATCACGTGGTTGACGACGGGCGGGCAAGGGCTTCGGACACGGGACGAGTTGCTCGCGCAGGCGCTCGGTCTCCTCGGATAGGGCACGTTCGCCCACGGCGGCGGTTCGTCCATCGGATGGGTGTTACGGCTTGGAAATATGTGTGACGACTGGCACCCTATACTGTGTACGGTTCGAAATCTTCATCGCACCAAGATCATGAGATGGGAGCATCAATGGAACTCGGCTTCACCAAGATGCACGGTACGGGAAACGACTTCATCATGATCGAGAACCTCGATGGGGCCATAGCGCTCACTCCAGAACAGGTCTCGGCGCTTTGCGACCGGCATTTTGGCATCGGCGCCGATGGCGTCATCCTCGTCGAGCGCTCTTCGCGTGAAGGCGCCGCAGGCTACATGCACTACATCAACGGCGATGGAACGCTTGCGCAGATGTGCGGCAACGGCGTCCGCTGCCTCGCCAAGTACCTTGTGGACCATGGCATCGGCGGCGAGATGGACGATCCCCACGGCGGGCACCTCCTTGCCGACACGCTTGCCGGCCCTCGTCCGCTGACGTATCGCCTCGGTGCGGATGGGAAGGTCACCGCGGTGACCGTCGACATGGGAGCACCCATTCTCGAGGCGGCGTCCGTCCCGACCACTCTCGCTCCCACGAAACGCGTCGTGCTCCCGGACGGGACCGCGGTCGACGTGGTGGTGGACGCGCCCATCGAGACGCCATTCGGTACGTTCGGGTTCACGTGCGTCTCCATGGGAAACCCGCATGCCGTCACGTTCATCGACCACCCCGAGGACCTGCAGATCGAGGGTCCCGGACCATTTCTCGAGCAGGCCCCATACTTCCCCGAGAAGAGCAACATCGAGTTCGCCCGTGTCGATCGCTCGCCGCATGGTGACCGTATCACCATGCGCGTCTGGGAGCGGGGCTGCGGAGAGACGCTTGCCTGCGGCACCGGAGCCTGCGCGACCGCGGTCGCTGCCGCCTTGACCGGACGGGCGGCGCGGGTCTCGACGTTGGTCCTACGAGGAGGCGAACTCGATATACGCTGGGATGAGGCCACGGGACACGTGTCCATGACGGGTCCCGCCGCGGTAAGCTACCACGGCACGATATCCATCTGACCCAGCCGCAGCACCATCGAGGAGGTACCTTTCGGTCCACCATGGCATGCCGACCGTGGATATGAGGGGAGCCTCGGCCGAATCGGAGCGGGGCGCGACGTCCTCTGATCGAACATGATAAGGAGCTCACATGAAGACCGCTGCATGTTTGGATAACCTCCCACCCTATCTTTTCGCGGAGATAGACCGTAAGCGCGACGAGAAGAGGGCGCAGGGCATCGACGTCATCTCGCTGGGTATCGGCGATCCCGACACGCCCACGCCTCGCCATATCGTCGACGCGATGGCCGAGGCCATCCGCAAGCCGATCAACCACCGGTATCCCGACTACGCAGGTAGTCCGGCATATCGCAGGGCCTGTGCAGAGTGGATGCGCCGTCGCTTCGGGGTTGACGATCTCGACCCCGACACCGAGGTCCTTGCACTCATCGGCTCCAAGGAGGGGATCGCCCATCTCCACCTCGCCTTCTCCAACCCGGGAGACTGGTCGCTCGTTCCCGGCATCGGGTATCCCGTGTATTCCGGTGGTGCGGTGCTGACCAACTCGAACTCCTGGTACATGCCCATGCACGAGGAAGATGGCTTCCTCGCACGCTTCTGGGAGTGTCCGCCTGAGATTCTGGCAAAGTCGAAGATGATGTTCCTGTGCTATCCGAGCAATCCCACCGCTGCCACGGCACCGGAGGAGTACCTCGACCGGGCCATCGCGTTCGCCAAGGAGCACGACCTCCTCCTCGTCTACGATAACGCGTACAGCGAGATCGGCTTCGACGGTTACCAGGCACCTTCCATCCTCGAACGACCGGGCGCCAAAGAGGTTTGCATCGAACTCTTCTCACTCTCCAAGGGCTATAACATGACCGGATGGCGTATCGGGTTCGCCGCAGGCAACCCGCAGGCCGTCAAGGCCCTGGGTACCATCAAGAACAATCTGGATTCCGGACAGTTCACCGCCATCCAGGAGGCTGCGATAGCCGCGATGCTGGGCCCCCAGGATTGCGTGCAGCAGATGTGTGACATCTACCGTCGTCGACGTGACCTCATCGTCGACGCGCTCAATGCGATCGGGATGCAGGTCGAAGCTCCCAAGGCCACCATCTACGTATGGGCCAAGGTCCCTGACGGATACACCAGCGCCCAGTTCACCGAGAAGGTTCTCGAAGAGGCAAACGTCATCGTTGCCGCTGGTACCGCCTACGGACCCTATGGTGAAGGTTTCATCCGCATCTCGCTTACCACACCCGATGACCGTATACTGGAGGCTGTCCAGCGCATCAAGGCGACACTCTGACGGTGGTGTACGGACGAGGTCCGGCGTGCGGCCCGCAGAGTCGACGTCGGCCCATACTGCGGCGTTTTGCGAGCAGAGTTGGTGGATGATCCATGGGTTTGGACAAGGCGATAGGGACTACGGGCACGGGGACATCGGATGACACCCCGACCCCGGCACCCCCGAGGTCTCCGGCAGACCCCGAGGAGCGTCGTCGAAGCCTCCGTGCGGTCATCCTCATCGTCCTATTGGCCCTTGCGCTCTGCTTTCTCTCCTATTACGTACTTCATCTCCGTACCTCGAGACTGGCCAATACCCAAGGTCCTGACTTCAAGGTATCCACGCTGCTGAACGAGACGGGGGAGGACGCGATCGAGTCTTTGACCGGCGCCGGGTTCACGTACGTGAAGGATGACGATGCGGACGGTTTCTTCTACCTGCCGCTCGGACTCTCCGACAAGGATCAGCTTTCGGAATGGTTGCGGGCACTTGCGGCGAACACCCTGTCCGACGAAGATAGGGAGATGCTCGAATCGGTGGGCATCATAGAGTGCTACGACATCGAGGGTAACATGCTCTCCGAGAACGACCTGAAGGAGGGGGCCCAGATCCATGAGGCGACGATCTCCTACTTCGGCCTCCAGGAGCTTTCTGAGGGAATCGGGGACAACGCGGCATCACGTACCTTGCTCTATGGGATCGCCGACACGATGGGGGTCACGATCCCACCGAGCACCCTTTCCTATCGAGACGGGGTGGTCGCGGCCTACAACGACCTGAGCATGGATGACGCCGGTAACGATGTATCCTGGTATCTCACTATCTCGACACTCGACGACGAGGACCCTCTATTCTACGAAGTGAGCTTCGGGGTAAGCGAGCTGTCCTCATGGTAGGGATTCGCGCCGTGGGCTGGCCGACATCCCCGACCTCGGAAAAGGGAACATGACTGCAACGATAGATATCTCAAAGTTGGAGGAACCCGAACGTGCCGTGCTCGTCGGAGTCGACTCTGGTCGGACCGAGTGGCCACTCGAGCGATCCCTCGCGGAATTGGCACGCTTGGCACAAACCGCCGGTGCCGTCGTGGTTGGAACCATCACCCAGCGACTCGACTCCCCAAATCCACGCACCTTCGTCGGTTCCGGCAAGGTGGAGGAGATCGCCCAGATGTGCAGGGAGCTCGATGTGCAGGTCGTGATCCTCGACGATGAGATCTCGCCGAGCCAGCAGGGCAACCTCGAGCACGCGTTGCCGCGCGAGGTCAAGGTCATCGATCGCACCGCGCTCATCCTCGATATCTTCGGGTTGCATGCCACGACCCATGAGGGGAGAATCCAGGTCCGCCTCGCACAGAACCAGTACCTGCTTCCCCGGCTTCGCGGTATGTGGGCACACCTGGCATCGAATCGCATGGGTGGGGGAGTGGGCAGCAGGTTCGGTGAGGGTGAGAGCCAGCTTGAGGTGGACCGCCGTATGGTGCGCAAGCGCATCACCGGTCTCAAGCGAGAACTCAAGGAGATATCCGCCAATCGGGGGAGCCAGCGTAAATCGCGCGATGAGTCGGGGATGTTCCGTATCGCCCTCGCCGGGTATACGAATGCCGGAAAATCGAGTCTCCTCAACGTCCTCACCGGTTCATCGGTGCTCACCTATGACAAGCTGTTCGCCACCCTCGACTCGACCACGCGCAAGCTTACCCTACCCGAGGGTCGCGAGGTGACCATCACCGACACGGTGGGGTTTATCCAAAAGCTTCCAACCACGCTCATCGAGGCGTTCAGATCGACGTTGGTCGAAGCATCGACCGCCGACCTGATCCTCCATGTCACCGATGCCTCCGACCCGCAACGTGATGCGCAAGCCGCCGTCGTACACGACGTGCTCGCCCAGGTTGGTGCGGAGATGACTCCCGTGCTACGGGTCCTCAACAAGGCCGACGCGCTCGATGAACCCGAACGTAGCGCGTTGGTCGATCGATACCCAGGGGCCCTCGTGATCTCCGCCCGGACCGGCGAGGGCATCGACCGGCTCATCGAGGCGATCGGGATAAGTGCCGCGGCGGCGAGTGTTACGTTGCGGGTCCTCATCCCCTTCACGAGGGGAGACGTCGTCCGTCTCGCACACGAGCGCGCGCAGACGCTTTCCGAGGAATATGGACCTGCGGGGACGGAGATGCTGCTTCGCGTGCCCCACCGCTACGTACAGCAGTTCTCACCCTATCAGGTCGCAGACGGGGATGTCGCCCATACGGTTGTCTGACGCTCCCGACCAAGAACGCCTTTGCAGCGGGCGACCGGTAGCCACCGGCGACATCGTGCCGCTCGGATCGCATGGTCGCTTGCCCGCCGTCTACAATGAGCGAAAGAGAGCGGTGACGACGCCGAGTATCTTGGCGTCCCTGGTGTAGATCGGCTCCATCGTATGGTTTTGCGGTTGCAGCCTGATCCGATCGGCCTCCCGGTAGAACGTCTTGACCGTCGCCCCGTCGTCGATCATCGCAACGACGATATCACCGTTGTCCGCGGACTGCTGCTCGCGGACGACCACATAATCCCCATCGAAGATGCCTGCATCGACCATCGACTCACCCTGAACCCTGAGCATGAACGACGCGATGTCCCCCACGATGCCGATGGGCAAGGGAAGGACCTCCTCCACGTTCTGCTCAGCCAAGATGGGCGTGCCCGCTGCGACGCGGCCCACGACGGGGAGGGCGATTACCTGCCGCATGAGTTCGTCCTCGGTGAACACGAGATTCGAACCCACCTCATCCTGTGTGGTCATCAGCTCGATGGATCGTGATTTGGAAGCGTCGCGCTTGATGTACCCCTTTGCCTCGAGGCTGTTGAGATGTGCCTGCACGGTGGAGGGGGAGGACATACCCAAGCCATCCCCGATTTCGCGGACAGTGGGGGGGTAGGGGTTGAGGCGTCCCCAATCCCGAAGGAACTCTAGCACCTGTCGTTGCCGTTTCGTGAGGTCCTGGACGTCTTCCATGGGATTCCTTCCTGTAGCCATTGGGAACAGTCTACGGTGTTCTTGCCATAAAATCAAACATATGTTCGATAAGCGCTTGAATCGTACAGATGTTCGTATTATACTCATTCCACGAACGTATGTTCGCTACGCATCATCGGGGTTTCCGTAAGAGCGATTTGGTACAACCTTGATACGCGAACACGCCGAACTGGGAGGTCTCGATATGAAGCAGGTCATGGAGTACGAGCAGATGACAGAGGGGACCTCGGCGTTGCGGTGCGTACGCCGGACAAGCGTGCACGTCGTCGACTTCGGGATGCAGACACCCCGTGCACGGTCACGTGAAATCGGGTTGGGTGAGGGCCTTGCCTTGTGGAAGGAGAGCATCTTCGCCCTTCGCAAGGAAACCTTCTCCTGCGAGAAGGTCGTCCATCACCCTCATGATGAGGCCGTCGTCGCCTTCACCATCATACTTTCGGCCCTTGTGTTCATGCTGTGCATCATCTTCTTCTAAGATGATCGAGGCCTCGTCGGGATGTGATTTCAAAACACATGTCTCCTTGCGCCCATCTCGACCACATACACCGCCAGGGTGAGCGGCCGTAGCGAATACCTTACGACTCACACCACTGCGCCGTAGATGATGTGTTATCTTCCTGTTATCTTCAGATGGGAGGAACATGCGCTGTCCACAGTGCGGTCATCTTGACTCAAAGGTCGTGGATTCCCGGTCATCCGATGATGGTGAGTCTATCCGTCGGCGCAGAGAGTGCACATCGTGCGGCTTTCGCTTCACCACATACGAGCGCGCAGGCGACCTACCGCTCGTCGTCATCAAGAAGGATGGCACCACCGAGCCCTTCGATCGCGAGAAGATACTTCGCGGCCTGATAACCGCGGCGGTGAAAAGGGATATACCGCTGAGTCGTCTCGAAGGTCTGGTCAATGACGTGGAGACGGAACTGCGGAATACCTTCCGCAACGAGGTGATCTCCAATCAACTGGGCGACATGGTCCTCGTACGCCTGTTCAGCCTCGACAAGGTCGCCTATATCCGTTTCGCATCCGTCTACAAGGACTTTAAGGATCTCGATGAATTCACCTCGGAACTCGGAAGCGTCCGCTCCCGTGGTTGACCTCCTGCCCGTTAGGTTACAGCGCTTGAGTGAGGATGCGACGATACCCTCGTACGCATACGAGGCGGATGCGGGGCTCGACCTCTCGTCCTCCGTCGATATCACGCTCGAACCGTTCGAGCGCAAGCTTGTCCCCACCGGCCTCGCCATCGCCATTCCCGAAGGTTACGCCGGTTTCGTCTTGCCACGGAGCGGCCTCGCCTTTCGCGAGGGCCTTTCCATGGCGAATACCCCCGGTCTGATCGATGCCCACTACCGTGGTGAGCTCAAGGTTGTCGCCGTCAACCTCGACGCATCCAGGCCCATCCATCTCACCAAGGGCGAACGCATCGCCCAACTCGTCATCCTCCCCGTGCCACCCATACAGATCGAGGTGGTAGACGCGCTTGATAGCACGGACCGCGGCGCAGGTGGCTTTGGTAGCAGCGGTACGTGATCAAGGATACGGTAGGCAGGCTCTCATAAGGGGTAATCACGAGAAGGGATATGCAGTGGACAAGTTTTTCAAGATATCGGAACGGGGGAGTTCCTTCTCCACCGAGACGATCGGCGGCCTGACGACCTTCCTCACCATGGCCTACATCATCGCCGTCAACCCGTCGCTGATGGTCGCGGCGGGGATGAGTTTCTCGGCGGCCTTGACGGCAACGTGCTTCGCGGCGGCGATCATGACCCTCATCATGGGACTCGTCGCCAACCGTCCGCTTGCCCTCGCATCGGGCATGGGCATCAACGCCGTCGTCGCCTACACCCTCGTCATCGGCATGCAGCTCGATTGGCGAGTCGCGATGTCGATCGTCTTCCTCGAGGGTATCGTCATCTCGGTCCTCGTCCTCTGCGGACTCCGTCAGGCGGTGATGGATGCGATTCCCGTCAACCTACGTCGTTCCATCGCCATCGGCATCGGCCTGTTCATCGCCTTCATCGGAATGAAGGACTCGGGCATCATCGTGACGAACTCGTCGACCGTGGTCGCCCTCGGGACCCTCTCCCAGCCGGCCGTACTCCTCGGTATCATCTCCATCCTTCTCGTCGTCGTCCTTCACGCCCTGCACGTGAAAGGCGATATCTTCTGGAGCATCATCGTCTGCACGGTCATCGGTATCCCCATGGGTGTCACGCTGCTTCCCACCACCTGGAATTTTGGACTCGACTTCTCGGCGTTCGCCGCCCCGTTCCAAAGCGTTGACGGATCGATGGCCCTCGCCAAGGTCTTCCTCGAGCCGATCCTGCTCCTCTCGGTGTTCTCGATCATGATGTCCGACTTCTTCGACACCATGGGCACCGTCATCGCCGTGGGTCAGGAGGGCGAGTTCACGGACAAGAACGGAGACGTTGCCGATATCGATAGGATCCTGCTGGTCGACTCGGCTGCGGCGGCGGTCGGCGGCTTCTGCGGGGCGTCATCGGTCACCACCTACGTCGAGTCCTCCTCGGGCGCGGCCGCCGGGGCCCGTACGGGCTTTTCCAACATCATCATCGCCATCGGGTTCATCCTCGCCGCGTTTCTCACGCCCATCATCTCGATGGTCTCCTATTCGGCCACCGCAGGCGCCCTCGTGTTCGTGGGCTACCTCATGATGACCGGCGTGGGGGAGATCGACTGGAAGAGCATCGAGCACGCCTTCCCCGCGTTCATCGTCATCCTCGCCATTCCCCTGACCTACTCCATCACCGATGGCATCGGCCTTGGTTTCATCTCCTACGTGATCATCATGGCCATCATGGGCAAGGCCAAGGAGGTCAAGCCCCTCATGTGGGTTGCTTCGATCGCCTTCCTCCTCATGTTCGTTCTCTCTGCCGTATAAGGATCGTGTCGCGCTGCAACCACCAGAGGGGTATGGATCCTTGAAGGACCACGTCCCTCTGGTGAGACTTTCCGCGTCGGCCGCCATACCTCTTGTCGGCATGCGTCGAGAAGATCGCATCCAGGCACCGATAGTTTACTAATGGCTTGAGCCATCGTCCTCCGGCTAGGAAGCTGTGGCGATGGATGCAGAAGGGTGTCCTGCATGACACATGAGCGTCCCATCATCGGAGTCGAGGACAGGGTTCCGGTACGCCTCGCGATTCCACTCGGTCTACAGCATTTCATGTCGATGTTTGGTTCGACGGTGCTTGTCCCCGTGCTGACCGGTCTCTCGCCATCACTGGCCATCATGTGCTCGGGAATCGGTACGATCCTGTACCTCCTCGTCACACGGGGCAAGATTCCCAACTACCTTGGCTCGTCGTTTGCATTCATCACGCCCATCGTCGCCGTAGGTGCCAGCCAGGGTCTGAACGCGGCCCTCTCGGGCATCGTGGTCGCCGGTATCATCTACGTGATCGTCGCCGGTATCATCAAGATATCGGGTACGGCATGGATCAACAGGATCCTGCCTCCGGTCGTGGTCGGATCCGTCATCATCGTCATCGGCATCGGCCTTTCCGCAACAGCCATCAACATGGCGTACGACTCCGGTGGAAGCACGTTCGTGATGAGCGGGTTCATCGCCGCCTTTATAACCTTCGCGGCCGCCATCGCGTTCTCCAGCATCGGCCGGGGCATCTTCTCCACCATCCCGGTCTTGCTTGGGATCATCGTTGGATACATCTGCGCCCTCTTCCTGGGCCTGGTGGATTTTCAACCGGTCATGAGCGCCGCATGGGTCGGTCTCCCGCAACTCCAGCATCCGACATGGGATATCGGAGCCATCCTCCTCATCGCCCCCGTGGCCTTCGTCGTCATCATCGAGCATATCGGGCACTTGCTCATCGTTGGTGAGATCGTCGGCAAGGACTACACGCCCATGCTTTCGCAGTCGCTCCTCGGAGACGGCCTCGCCACCATCGTCGCTGGCCTCCTCGGTGGTACGCCGACCACGACCTACGCCGAGAACATCGGCGTCATGTCCGTCACGCGCGTCTACGCGACGCAGGTCTTCTGGTATGCCGGCGGCCTTGCGTTCATCGTCGGCGGGTTTTGTCCCAAACTCGAGATGCTGATCCGTTCGATACCCACATCGGTCATCGGTGGCGTCTCGATGCTGCTCTTCGGTCTGATCGCCTGCAATGGCCTGCGCATGCTCGTGACGAGCAAGGTGGACTTCAGTGTCAACCGCAACCTGATGATCGTCTCGGCGATCCTCATCATCGGCATCGGCATGGAGACGTCGGGCATCTCGATTCCCATCGGCAACTACACCATCCCGGGAATGGCACTCTCCGCCCTTGTCGGCGTTCTGCTCAACGTACTCCTTCCTCGGACCGCTCCTGACGATTCGCCCTCGACGCCTGCGGAGAAGGCATGCCTCGAGACCCATGACCTTGCGGACGAGTCACAGGGTGCTCCCGAAGGCCTGGAGGTGGCCTCGATAAAAGCCGAAGAGCCTGGCCCCGCGTCGCAGCAGAAGGGGATGTCGAACGTTGACGCCGCACGCTGCACGCAGACCTTCCAGAGTGCTCCTGGACTACGGCTGGGACGCTCTGGGACGAGAGCCTAGGTTCGCTTCACCCCGAGCCGTTCGGTGAAAGATGCATCCCTGCAACGAAGAACCGCTCCGTCAACATGACGGAGCGGTTCTTCGTTGCCTCGTCGTGGCGGAGGCTAGACCTCCACCAACCGATAGCTCGTGCTGCCCAGTTCGATCTGCTCGGCATATTTCATATAGGTACGCCAATTGGTGCTGGGTGCGAGATCGGAGAAGTAATCGCCGGATGACGTACCGTGCGCCGAGATGTGCTCGGTGAGCTCGGTTTCAGGGTTGGGGTGCTGTGCGTTGACGGCATCGGCACATGCCACATCGAGTGCCACGGGGTCGAACGAGGCGAACATGCCGATGTTGGGGACGATGGGCGCGTCGTTCCTGCCAAAGCAATCGCATTGGGGCGAGACGTCGATCACGATGCTGATATGGAAACAGGGGCGGCCCCCGACAACCGCCTTCGTGTACTCCGCAATCTTGAAACCGAGCGGGTCGTTGAGATCGTCGCTCCAAGCCGCCTTGATGGCGCCCACCGGGCAGGCACCGAGGCAGCGCCCGCAACCAACGCAGTACTCGTGGTCGATGGTCGCATAGCGTGCGGGGGCGGAGCGTATCGTTCCCCTGGCGGTGAGCAAGCCCTGCTCTTCGAAGCGGCGTTGTAGATCGTGTCGCTCCTGCTCCGTGCGTTCATGAATCGTGATGGCCCCGGCTTGGGCGCATGACTTGAGGCAATTGCCGCATCCGATGCAGATGTCAGCGTCGAACGTGGGCTTTCCCGCATAGTGCTGCTCCATCTTTCCCGCGCGCGACCCACATCCCATGCCGATGTTCTTGAGTGCTCCGCCAAAACCGGTGTTCTCGTGGCCCTTGAAGTGAGTGAGCGAGATGAACACGTCGGCGTCCATGACGGCACGACCGATCTTCGCCTCCTTCACATAGGTACCGCCCTCCACCGGGACGGAGACATCGTCGGTGCCGCGCAGGCCGTCTCCCATGATGATCTGGCAGCCTGTCGAATAGGGTGAGAACCCGTTTTCCATCGCCTGGTCGAAATGGTCGAGGGCATTGGATCGCATCCCGACGTAGAGCGTGCTGCAGTCGGTGAGGAACGGCTTCCCTCCGAGGGACTTGACCTCGTCGACGACGACCTTCGCATAGTTTGGACGGAGAAACGCAAGGTTGCCCTTCTCGCCGAAGTGCATCTTTATCGCGGTGTACTTTCCCTCGAAATCGATGGTCTCCATGCCGGCGGCCTCGATAAGACGCTGCAGCTTAAGCGGTATGCTCTCGTTGGAATGAACGCGCATATCGGTGAAATAGACGTTTGATGTTTGGGACATCGCAGCCTCCTTATGGGTTCCGATAGACTTCCTATAGCATGACCCTCGTTGGCGATCTTCACGCCATGAAGACAACAAATCCACTATAGTGTAGGGTATCGGACATATCGCATCCTGTGAGAAGTCCGCTCATTACGCGTTAGCGCGAGACCACCACCGTGGAGGGTCCCATGACTGACATCAAGACAGTAGTAGCACACGCTGCCGAGGCTCTATCGCATGTCGATCCGTTCAGCTCCCCCTCGTCGCAGGATGTCGCACCCGAGGTCATCCTTGCGACCAGGGTCCTTCCCGCATCGATTCACGACGCCCTTGGCCGCCCGACCCCACCACCCTATGAACGCAGGATCCTTCATCTGGGCACGTTGGTGGGTCTTGCCCTCGGGGTCTTTCTCATGATGTACGTATACGTCTCATATACGAGTTATCAGACGCACGTCGCTGCCGACGCCGAGGCTGCTGCCGCGGCCACGGCAGCCCAGGATGCGGTCAGGGCGACGCCGGTGGTGGGCGATCTATTCCAAGTGACGGATTCTGCTCTCAGGCAAAGCTATAGCGGCAGTACGACCTATGATACCGCCATCGCCGATAGCTCGACTTCCTTCGCGGTCCTGGGAAGTGGTGTGGATCTCGATGCCTTCGAGTCATTCCTCCTGGCCGGTGGGGGAGACGCCACAACCGCGTCGGATGTCCTGGTGGGAACGATTTTCCTGCAGACCTCTGCGGGAGACGACGGCGAGCACCATACGTGCATGCTCGGTTATGCCGACTACTATTCGACCTCCGTGCAAGGATGTGTCGATCTGGCGCTTGCCGAACAGAAGCTCGTCAACAGTGCCGATTCGACGGTGGTGACGACGTCCACGAACGTGACGTCGAACGATGGCACCTCTACGGGGGCGCTTACCATCGACGATACGACGGCATATTGGACGGTACATGTCGTTTTGCTAACGAGTGTCTACACGATATCCGATGGCAGTGCTGCATATTACGTTACGGTATCCATGACGAATGAGGAGCCGTCCGCATGAAGCGATGGCAGCGATCCCATCGCGTTCTGAATATATCGAACATATGTTCGATATTGATGGCTATCCCTGACGCGCACGGACCGGATGCCCCGGTTCTCCCGATGACTTCAAGGAGGTCATGAGAGTACCGATACGCACTGACCCTGCATCAGCACCATGGATTGTGTCATGCCATGGTGCTGATGCAGGGTCAATCAAGCGTCGCGTGGCAGCACTCTGATGGCAAGGTCGTCTGTCGGACCCGGCGAGTCGTAATCCCATGAACCGGAACCATGCGAGGCTCTCTGGTCGCTCAGGACAACCCACGGGCCCTATGTGGGGATTTTTGATGTCAGCATCCGGGGGACGTTCCTGGACCTTGCAATGCATCATGGGTTGAGCGCGATGACAATCGAATGAGGATAGACAATCCCAAGCTCCACGTACGTGACGAGGTGTCAGCATCTCGCACGAGTGCCTCTCTTGGGAGCACGCCTCCGACCGCGGGTCGTGGGTCCGCATGCATCCCTCATACACAAAAGTATGATAATATATCTTGGGTACTGGTTTATACGGGGGCGTAGTATAAACTTTAATAGATATAATACTGGATGAATAAAGGATGTCAAGGGAAAATCTCAAGATTTTCAATAAAAAATCAATGGGAAACTACTCAAGGGAAAGAGAAAGCTGCAAATCAAGGGAATGGGAATCTTGGAAGGGGAGGACCAAGCCAATCCGACGACAAAAGGCCTGCCAGGTAGTAGGGTAGGAGCGTTGAATCTCGGGGTACTGCTCATTGAAATCAAGGTTGCTAATGAGGAAGACCTTGGTATAGCAAGCAATCTTGTTCAAGTAACGGCAGGGGAGTTCAAGCGGATACCCATCAAGGTAGTTCAACATGTCCTGAATCTTGAGAGAACTACGGAACTCCTCGAACACGATAACATCTTGAGACTTGTACCCATCGAAAGGGTGCTCATAGTCGGTAACCCGAAAGACGTTCTCATAGCCGTATTTTTCCATCACTGAGCGGGTTTTACCGGTTCCACTGAATCCATACACGTAGGTGACCTCTAACTCCCGGAAAACGGATTTGAAGCGGTTGTAATTCAAGACCTGGCGAACCTTCTCTATCTGTTCAAGCCTACCCATATATTGCGGATTACATTCAATAATCTCATAGTCCGATAATCCATCTTTGATTGAATCGTATAAATCAGCGAGATCGTTGCGAGCGCCTTGCCTCTCAATCGGCAAATCACCGAATTCATCATGCGTACCCTCCAAATTAGTCTCAGCCTTTTTACTGTTAACCCACTTGCCCAACTTGTAGATATAGTCACGATTCTCAGCAGAGGTACCGTTGGCAATCTCAAGATGGGCACCCGGAAACCGACCATGAACAACGGAGAACTTGACGGCATTCGCACAGACGAAGTAAACGTGCGTGTGATACGTGCCCTGCTCGCCAACCTCATCCGACATGCACCAATAAATGCAACCCTTGAACTGAGAGAGAACCTCTTTCAAAAAATCATGACCCTGGTTTCTATCAGCAGGGTTATTAATGGTCACCTGCCACTTTCGAGAACGTAAATCCTCATTCATCCAAACCTCCAAAAAACACAGAAGTTAAGAGAAAACACACGAAACACAGAAGTTAAAATGAGATATCCACAGGCATCTACCAGGGAAATTGAGGGAAAAAACACAAAACACAGAAGTTGCCTAAGGTAATACTATGCCTTAGGCAACCAAAGCCCCAGGACCTAGCGCGCTGCGCTTGCTTGCAGCAAGACTCGTGCAAAGTCCAAAAACGAGACTTTGCACATCGCCCTGCCGTCAAAGACACTAAGGGAATCTTGCGGGTGCCGAGCAGCATCGCTCATTTAAGCCCGCTTCGATGGGGCCCCGCCCTCATCGGGCACCCCATCGGCAGTGCGCTTAAATGATGCATAGCTGTCGTACATCCGGAAGATGCTCTTATGCGCCTTGAAGGCATTCATGGCAACGGTCTCGCGAAGGGAATAGTAACGAGTGGTCGCAACAAACAATTCGCCGAAGGTCAAGAAGGTCATCAGCTTACCTCGCCAACCGAAATTACCCAGACGCCGGTGAACCACGTCGTACTCCAATAAACTCCTAATCTGACGGTCGAGCATCCTATCACTTTGCGAGATGAAGATAATCTTATAACCGAAATGGCGGTGCTGGGAAAAGAACTCAATCCACCCCATGCGCTTGTTATGGTTCCACTCACGAGAGTTGAAGAGAAGCTGCGCATCGTCGATGACCAAGAGCAAGAAATCCTCTCTAAACCTATGGCCCTTGACCGACCACCAATCAGAAGCGTAGTCGTACAGGAAATCAGGCGTCAAAGACTCGTTGTCGCGGTACGTGAACAACTCGAAATGCTTGATGGAAGGGGAGAGTGTGTAATTAGCGATGACCGGCCGGGCCATGTCGAGACGGTCCTTTATATCCCTCGTGGCGTGCAGAGACTTCCCAGAACCAGGGGTACCCGAATAAAGATAGATAGTCATCGTGGCCGCCTATCTCGAAAATAAAAACAAAGTCCACAAAAAGCACCAAAGAAAAGACAGATAAGATACGAAAGAATAGTATTAACCAAAGACATATCAATCACTAATCCCAATCCAATGAGCAAGGGACTTCCAAAGATAGAAGAGGGCAATGGCGACAAGCCAAACGGCCATGATCGCCAACATGGAACCAAAGGGAACAAACCAGTTGAGCCAATGTAAACCGGTCTGCATTGCAGACAAGGAAGGAATAAACTGTTGAAAAGGAGAAGTGGGGAGAACGCTCACCAAATAGGAGCCAAGACCGGAAACGAATGATGCGAGAAGGTCATACATGTCTCATCACCCCCTTATCAAATCACGAGTGGCAAAGGCAAGACCCACAAGGAAAAGCGCAATGAGAAGAGTACGACCGGTGGCCGCGACAGGGTCCCATTGCGACAAATCAACATTGATATCATATTCCTGACCAAGGAAGTAAACCGGCCAATCGAATTGAGGGGCCTCCGGGTCAGCTGCAAAGATGGCCACCATGTCATAGAGGTCAAAGGGAATGCAGAACGGGAAGACCTTCTCCAAATCAGATAGCTGAAAACTAGCCGCCTCGTCTTCCGTGGTGGTACCAGGATTCGAGACCACATCAGCGACAGTAGAGGTGCCACCGTAAACCGTACTGGCGGACGTCGGGACAGTATCACCAACGACGACGTTCGCATCGGAGGCATCGAGGTTCTGGACATAATCATCAGCAGCAGTGGTGGAAGCCGCACCGACAGCATTGACCGTGCCATAGTCCGTAATGGCACCGGTGGAGTCATAGGAAGCGTTATCACCGATAACCGTTATACCAGAAGGCCAAGAAATGGAGGTATCGGAGGACAGGACGGTACCATCCGAAAGCGTCCAAACGCCTTGCTGGTAGAAAGCCAAAAGGCTACCAGGAGAAGCATAGGTACCATCATAGACGAAAATATTATCAGAGGGATTGAGTTCAAATGCATAACCATTATTGACCTCGGACAAAGAGAACGTATGGGCAGAATTCAAAGACAAATCACCTTGATACGACCAAACCGTGGCCATAGCGGCGGCATTACTCGAACAAAACTCGGGATCACTCTCACCAGCGTAGATATCAACCGTCATGCCAGAAGAGGCATAGTCATAAGGATACAGGACATAGACGCCATTGTTGTTCGGGTTGACGGCAGTCGCGAGCCAGTTGGTATTTGAATATGTGGAAGAGTAATAGGTGGTCAGAGGATAGGTGAGAGCATACCTAAGAGACACCCCATTGATGGGATAGTCAGCAGAGGTGGTGGTAACATCAGCAATGGAGCCAGAAGAGACAGAAGAAGACCCAGAGTCACCAACGATGACCTGTGCAAGCCATTGACAAAACTCATTATTGCTGTTAAGCCACCCAGCACTCACAACACCGTTCTGAATGACGCTAGCGAGTACATCCTCGAAAGAAGAACCAGAACCACCGGTAAGCGTGACACCATTATCAGCTATCGACGTACACTCGGCCTGAAAGGCGGCGGGGAAATCAGCGATAGCATCAGCAGCGGAAACGTCCTCGACGAAGAACTCATAGCTAAAGGCATCGCCGGCAAGCCAGGCGGCCTCGTAAGCATCGAGGGCGTTATCCTCAACCATGACAACGACGGCAGGGTTATCAAGAGTATCAGAAATGGCCGTTTCAACAGCAGGAGTACTAATACCCCAAGAAACAACAAGAGGAGCAATGGCACCAACAAGTGCCTGACGAGCCGAGCCCCAGGGAATAGCCTTACCAAGGAGCTCGTGCAACCTACCAAGAGCCTTGGTAGCAAGAGAACCTAGGGAAGCAGTCCGAAGGTACGAACCTCCACTATAATTAGCACTGCTAAGAGTACCAATATCAGAATAAGACCCAAGTGTAACCGAGTCTGAGGCTGTTTCAAGAACCAGAGAATCATCTGAGGAATTGACATTGTATTGAGAAATTCCTTCACGTTCTGATACTCCTGAGGATGATTCAATTCCGCTTTGGACATTTTGGACATTAGAAACCTCCACCGTAGACGCAAAGGACGAAAAGGGTATACAAGCGCAAACGACCAGTACGGCGCAAAGGCACCGTACCAGCTTAATGATTGAATCGTGAGCACGCAATGCCATGAAACACCTCCTGGACAAATCAATCAATGACGGAAAACTCAATCTTACGTGCGATATCACGCATCATCGCCGGCGTGCAATCAGGACTGCCATAAGCCGGACAAGTACGAGGACAAAGGCCTAAACGCTTCTCAGACACCCCGAAATAGACACAAGGGATATAGGCGGGACTCTCACAAGAGTTCAAGATACGAGCACGAAGTTCAGAAAGACTAAGCGACATGGTTACCACCTTGCTTTAAGATAATTTCGATATTGATGATGGAACCGACACACCGGAGATTAAAACCGTCGATTTTCTGATAAGGATAGATGGGACACGGAAGACGGTAACCGCTGCGGTCGTGAAAGTAGTAATGCCCACATGGGAAAAGGTCTTTCACATCCTTTATAGTCATGATTACCCCTTAGATGAAAGGTGAGGGCCGCTCACTGAAGAACGACCCCCACCGGGCTATACCAAATGGCGCTCAGGAACAACGAACGGGAGGCCCTTAGCCGTGGAACTTCTTAAAGACCTTGACGCCGATACCAATGACGACGATAGCTCCAAAGAT
Source organism: Coriobacteriia bacterium (assembly GCA_015655215.1). GTDB lineage: Bacteria > Actinomycetota > Coriobacteriia > Coriobacteriales > RUG033 > JAATFL01. Next base: position 3,582 of record JAATFL010000010.1, on the reverse strand, counting down.
AACAAGAGCAACAGGCAGAACACCACCAATCGCGGCAAGAGCCTGAGTTTGGATATCGCTAACAGAACTGGTAAGCGTGGTCACAACAGTATTCATGATTCACCTCCTATATTTTAGAGAAACAGATAAAATGTAAATCAAATATCACATCATCCTTTAATCTCTCATCGAGACAAAGAAGGAATGCCGAACCTTTTTAAAAACCTTTATACCAACTGCAATGACAACAACAGAACCAAAGATGACAAGAGCAATAGGAAGAACAGCAAGAATAACGTCAAGTCCTTCAGACTGAATAACACCAATAGATGAAGTAAGCGTAGTCGTGATAGCGTCCATTTCTACACCTCCTCACATCTTAAAGAACCGGACAGAAACGTAAATCAGATATGATATCGTCCAAGCAATAACGCCAAGGAGGAGACCAACAACGAAACATGGAGCGACAAGAGAACCAAGGAAACTGAGAAAATCCTGGTTGATGTATGAAGCGAAAACATCCATATCAAGCCGTCCATCTGAAAGTTAGAATCAAAGCAAAAAGCAAACCAGCATTGATGAGCAAAGCAACCAGAACGAAGATACCTAGAATCTGAACGGAGGACATAAAACTAAAAAGGTTCGTGACATCGGCTTGTGTGAGAGTATAAGCAGCATCCATTTTTTAACCTCTCCTCGAAAAATGCATAAAGCCCATAAGACATAAAGAAAGAGCCAACCCGAGAAAGACGGGAATGGTTATCATGGCTTCAATTGTGTAAAGGATTCAACTCTCACGCGGATGTCATTGCCAATCTTATAGACGGCAATTTCCAATGCAAGATGAGACATCGGAGCAAGACCCTTAAAGTTCAGAGCCGTTGACGCAGGTATTTCAAGCGGAGAAGCGTTTCCATCAGAGGACGCGGGAAAAATCGTGATGCGTTGATAAGACTTCTGCTCACCGGTTTTCTTATCGGTGAAAGTGCTGTTATAAGTACCCAAATACAAAGCATCATCGCAGGTAAACAGCATAGCGGCGGCTCAAATCTGCCCCCAAAAGTCTGATAATATATCTTATGTAAAGTTATGACTGGAGGGCAGGTCGAGGTCGAGAACCTCGAGAACGAGGAAGGTCCCCTTCTCTCCGGCGGTCTCCCTCTCGAACCTGATGGTGGTGTGTCCTGTCATGATCATACCGCGGAATAGATGTAGACCAGGTAGGCCACGGCGACCATGATCATCCCCGCAAGCAAGAATGCGAGACCGAGGATGTGGATGCCAAACCCATGCCGTCTCCCGATGGCCCTTGAGAATGTCAGGCGTAGGCTCAAAAGGCAGACGATGAGTCCGGCAGCTCCGTCGAGGATGCAGTACAGCGTTGTCATGGAACCGGTATCACCGTAACTGTGGTGGAGGAGCATCTCCGCCATCCACCCCGACATGAGGGCAAGGATGACGAGAAGGATGGCGAAGCCATTTCCCCAAAATCCACGAGATGGTCGCTCGTCTTTCGGATACCGATCCCGTTGAGGGTGATTCGAGCGTTGTCCTCGTGGCACGCCGGCACTTCTGCGGGAATACTGCGAGTCCCTCATCGTCGACGTCGACGATGAGGTGTGATATCCATGCGTCGCAGGGCCAGCGTCCGTATGGTATCTTGAATCGTACCGAGAACCATGTTCCATCAGTGACACCTCTCATGGAAGATGTAAGTCGACCGTGCGGCTCGCTGCTCCTGTAACACCCACGCTCTATGCGTTAGCATGAGAGCCCGGATATACGGTACCCGCACTCGGTCGTATTTGTGTCACGAATCCATGAAGGGACGCAAGTGGCTTCCATCGATGCACGTGCACGGTTCGCCATACGCACCTCCCTGCTCGTCTCGGCGGCCATGAGGATGCTGGGCCGGCAAGCCTCGACGCTCCCGGGACGCATCGGCTTGGCTATGGACCACGGCCTTCTGGGCAAGGCGTCGGTGGCGATACGCGAGGGTTCGGTCCTCGTGGTGGGAACGAACGGCAAGACGACGACGAACAACATGGTATATCGTGCATTGGAGATCGCCGGCTTCAAGGTGGCCTGCAACTCCGAGGGTGCGAACATGGTCACCGGGGTCATGACCACCCTGGCTCGCACCCTCGGATTCTCGATGCAGGGACGGGCGGATTGGGCGAGCATCGAGGTCGATGAATTCTCCGCCCCTCAGGTCGCAGCGGCTCTCCATCCCCGCTATCTCGTGCTGCTCAACCTCTTTCGCGATCAGCTCGACCGGTATGGTGAGATAGACGTCGTCATCGGGAAGCTCATCGCGACCGTCGAGTCCCAACCCCAGATGACGGTCGTCTATAACGCCGATGACCCCCTTTGCACCTACGTCGCCGCCAGGGCATCCTCGCGCGTCGGATTTGGAATCGACCAGGACCTCGACCTTCCCCGGGACCTCGTGGTCGAGGGTAGGTTCTGCATGGAGTGCGGCGCGCTTCTCTCCTACCACTACCGCCAGTACGGACAGTTGGGCGATTGGTACTGCGAGGTGTGCGGGAACACGAGACCACCACGTGCCTTCTCGGCATCCGACATCGACTTCGGGGCAACGTACGACTCGCCCATGCAGTTCGTGGCACAGAGATGGGAACCTGCAAAAAGCAGTACTCCCCTCTCGCGGGAACTATTCACGATATCAAGCAAAGGCTCCTATATGGTTTATAATATATTGGGTGCGTATGCTGCTGCAAGCCTCATAGGGGCATCCTCGGATTCATTCAAGCGGATGCTTGCAGGTTTCACGGCATCCCGGGGAAGACAAGAACGGTTCATCGTAGACTCCATCCCCGTGATGGTCAATTTGGCAAAGAACCCGACCGGCTTCAATCAAAACATCGGTGTAGTTCTCAACGACCCCCGTCCCAAGGCGGTGATCTTTATCGTTAATGATAATTCCAATGACGGTCATGACATATCATGGCTTTGGGATGTGGACTACGAACGTCTTGCAGCGACCGGTTTCGCTCACTTCTACGCCGGCGGGCACAGAATGAACGACCTGCAGGTTCGCCTCAAATATGCAGGTATTCCCGTCCGTCTGTCACCCGATACCGCCATGTCCGTCAAGGAGGCCATCGAGGAGGGTGCGGGCGTGGTCTACGTGCTTCCCAACTACTCGGCGCTCGTCCCTGCCCGGACGGCCATCGAGGAGATCTCCTCGATGGCCACAGTCACGACCCGGGATGCGCGGACAGATGACGTATCCCGAAGGAGGAGACGATGAGGCAGGTGCAAGACGACATGGCGCACGGAGAATACGAGGTCCGCATCGCCTACCTGTACCCGGAGCTGCTCAACCTGTACGGCGACCGAGGAAACGTCATATGCATGAAGCAGCGATGCGTCTGGCGTGGGATCGGAGCGGTGGTCTCCGAGGTGCACCTCGGAGACGAGGTCGATTATCGCCAGACGGACATCGTCTTCATCGGCGGCGGATCCGATCGGGAGGAACTCCTGGTATGCGACGCCCTGCTCGCCTCGAAGGAGAGGTTGCAGGCCTTCGTCGAGGATGACGGTCTGCTTCTCGCCGTGTGCGGAGGGTATCAACTGCTC
>JAATFL010000030.1 GCA_015655215.1 Coriobacteriia bacterium | reverse complement strand
TCGACGATGGCGCTGTCCATGCCCGCGTCCATCGCGAGGGCCAGAAACGCCATGTTGATGACCTTGCGCACCGGCAGGCCGAACGAGATGTTCGACAGACCGCTCGTGATGTGGATGTCGGGATAGAGCTCCTTGGCCTTGATGCACGTGTCGGCGAATATCCGGTAGCTGTCCGGATTGGCGCCGAGCGTCTCGACCAGCGGGTCGATGAAGAGGCGGTCCTGGGCGATGCCGAACTCCTCAGCGCGTGCCATGGTCCTCTTGAGGACGTCGATACGTGCCTCGGCCGTGCGAGGCAGGCCCTTGTCGTCGCACAGGAGCGCGACGCACTTCCAGTCGGTGTCGGCGATGACGGGGAACACCGTGTCGATCTTGTCGCCCTCCATCGACACGGAGTTGATGATGCCGGGGCGCTTGCAGAACTTGATGGCGTCGATGCAGGCCTGGGGACTCGGGCTATCGATGCAGATGGGAGTATCCGATTCACCCTGGATGAGGCCGATGAGCCATTCGAGCGTCTCGAGTTCGCCATCCTGCACCGATGCGCAGCAGTCGAGGTAGTTGACCCCTACCTCGCTTTGGGCTTTCACCAGGTACTTGATGTAATCCTCGTCGTGCTCCGCGATCGCCTTGCCCGTCTTGGGGATGGCACCGTTTACCTTCTCGCCGATGATGATCATGATGTCCTCTTCTCTGTCGTGCTCCGATGGGTTCCTTGTTGGAGATGCGCTCCGGGGCGTGGCGTCGAGCACCCCACCCGTGGGAGCTGGTACGTCCTACGCCCGCAACGCCGACTCGATGACGTGGCGGACGAGCACGCTCGAGGTGACCGACCCCACGCCACCGGGGACGGGCGATATGGCGGCGACGATGGGCTCGACCTCGTCGAACTTGACGTCGCCGCAGAGCTTGTGGGTCTCGGCGTTCATGTGGATGCCCACGTCGATGACCGTCTGTCCTGGCGAGAAGTACTCCGCCGTGAGCGACTCGACCTGGCCGGCGGCGGCGATGACGATGTCCGCCTCACGGGTGATGGAAGGCAGGTCGACGGTCTTGGTGTGGCACACGGTGACCGTCGCGTTCTTCTTCATGAGCATCATCGCCGCAGGCTTGCCCACGACGAGGCTGCGGCCCACGACCACGGCGCGCTTGCCCTGGCACTCGATGCCGTAGTGGTCGAGTATCTCCATGCAGGCCGTCGGCGTGCAGGGGGCGAAGCTCTCGTCCAACCCGCTGAACACGCCCGCGAGCGAGCCGTCGGTGATGCCGTCGACATCCTTGGCGGGATCGAGGACCTGCCGCACCTCCTCCTCGCTGAGTCGCTCGGGCAGGGGGTGGAGCATGAGGACGCCGTGGACGCCCTTGTCGGCATTGAGGCCCTTGACCACGGCCATCAGGGCTATCTGGCTGATCTCCTCGGGCAGGGCGATGTGCTGCACCGCGACGCCGACCGCCTCGGCGCGCTTCGTCGCGCCCTTCTCGTAGGAGATCTGGTCGGCGCGGTCACCCACGCGCAGGACGGCGAGCGTGGGGACCACGCCCTTCTTCCCGAGTGAGGCCACCGCCTCGACCATCCTCTCGTTCATCGCGTCCACGACGGGCGCACCCTTCAGTACCTGAGCCATGGTCCCACTTCCTCTTCGTCGGTTGCGGTGTGGTCACTCGCCCGCATGATGGTCCTCGCCGGGGATGTTGTCGCGCTCGATGGAATAGCGGCATCCCGTCGTGTCGCGCTCAGGCGACGTCACCCAGATGCGGCGTGCGATGTTGTCACGCCCGTGGTGGTAGTTACCCCATCCGGTGGTCTCGAAGGCGTCCCAGTTGTTGGGGGGCACGATGTAGTCGCCGAGCGTGGTCTCCTCGTGGTAGGGCTTGAGGCGATGGTACGCCTTGTACCAGATGCAGTAACGCTCGCCGGGGTAGACCTCGCACCACCCGTCGTTGCTGCCCCCGCAGGGGCCGTTGCGCTGGCACTTGGGGCAAGCGGACATGGGACAGCTGTAGGCGACGGCGTACAGGCCGCAATCGCCGCAGTCCTGACAGCCGTAGAGCTGCACCTTCGCGAGGTGCTCGAGGCCGTGCTTGCGGTGGACGCCCTTCTTCGCCTCGAGGCTGACCATGCGCCGGTGCACGATGGGCTCCATCTTCTTGCCTTCGAGGAAGACCATGTGGTGGAACGCACGGGACATGCGGTAGTTCCCCCGAACGGGTCTGTCCGTGCGCACCTCGTCTCTCGGCGAGGGTTCGTGCACGTCGGGCGTGACGCCGGGGTCGCGCCGGTAGTAGTAGAACGCCCCCGGCTCGCCGTACGAGAGCTCGGCGGCCCACCTCTCCCATTCGGGTCGCAACTCCTCGGCCTTGTCGAGGATGTAGGTCACGTTCTCGGCGTTGCACCCGGTGCCACCGATGTGGACGCCGGCATACCCCAGTCCATGGGCGATGGCCACCATCTTGGCCGCACGCAAAAGGCGGGCGCCCTTGCCCTTGTCGGCAGCCTGCTTCTCCTGCTGCAGCACGGCGAGGAGCTCGTCGCTCGCATAGCTACCGGGGATGTTGCCACCGTTCATATACCTGCCCACGCCAGCCGTGAGAATGTAGACGTTGGCGATGAGGGGCGTGTCGAGGCCCTTGTCGCGCACATACCAGACGAGTTCCTGCATCTTGCGGGCATCGTATCCCACCTGGGAGATGATGAACCGGGCACCGGCCGCGATCTTCTTCTCGAGCTTGTAGTACTGCGTGATTGTCTCGGCCTCGGTCCACTTGAAGGGACTCACCACCGCGCCGGCGAACAGGTGCGTCGGCGTGAGCTGCGCCTCCTTGCCGCCCACCCCCGGGTACCTCTCCCCCGCGTTCAGCGCCTCGACCATCCCCAGCGCCTGGACGGGGTCGAGGTCGAACACGGGTCGGGGACGGCCACCATAGCCCGACACGGGGTAGTCACCCGACATGAGCAGGATGTTCTCGATGCCCGTGCGCTCCATGGCATAGAACTGGCTCGCAAGCTGGTTGCGGTTGCGATCCTTGCAGGTGACGTGCACGAGTGGCGTGGCACCTATCTTGAGGAGCTCCTCGGCGAAGGTGTCGGCGAGGAGCGCCGGGTTGCCGCCGGGGTTGTCGGTGACGGACAGCGCATGCACGCGTCCGGTCCCGAGGAGGCCCGTGCCGTCCTCGATCGCGTCGGCCTGGGTCTTCTCGCGGGCACCGCGGCCGGGGATGAGCTCGCAGGTGACCGCGAAGGTCCCCGCCTCCAATGCAGATCTGAGCTGATTCACCATCATACCTCCCACATGGGGCGGGACGGATCCCTCGAGGGAGCGCCTCGCCGATTCCAACCTTGAAGGGGCGGCACCGTGCTACCGAGGTCGCACGCCACCCCTCTGCGCGATCAGGCGCGCAGGACCGTGAGCACCTGGGCGTACGTGTCGTCGGCAAGGGCGACGTACGTGTCGAGGAGGTCGTCGGCCTCCGCCTCGAGCTCGGAGGCGTGGGAGCGGTCCCCCATGGCCTTCGTGTTGATGAAGACGTTGAGGCTCGCGCCCTGCAGGGCCGCCTTGGCGAGCACGGCGCCCACCCCCACGTCCGAGAGGGCGAGCCTCGACCCGATCTGCCCCAGGCGCGCGTGCAACTCGATGACGCGACCGAGCGTCCGCATGATCTCGAGGGGCACCGAGCAGGCGAGGTCGAGGGCACCTTCCATGACCCGGGCGCGATCGGGGTCGTCCTTGGGTATGCCGTAGGCCCTCGAGAGCGGCTCGAACACCTCGGCGTCCCGGTCGATGAGCTCCAAGAGCCGTGCCCTCAGGCCATCTGCCTGCTCCATGAGGGCGCGGACCTCGTCCTCGACGTCGGCGTACCTCGCCTTGCCCACGGTGAGGTTGCCCACCATGGAGCCCAGGGCGGCTCCGAGGGCGCCGACGAGGGCCGACGCCCCTCCGCCGCCCGGGACGGCGGCCTTGGAGGCGAGCTCGGAGGCGAACCAGTCGACGTCCTTATCTGAGAAACCCATGTGAACCTCCCTTGGCGGGACCGCGGCCCTCGAGGGGTCGCGGTCCCATCTTGTCCCGAGCCCCTAGAACAGGCCGCTGATCCTGCCCTCGTCGTCGACGTCGATGCGCTCGGAGGCGGGGGACTTGGGAAGTCCCGGCATGGTCATGATGTCGCCGGTCAAGGCGACGATGAAACCGGCACCCGCGTTCACCTTGAGGTTGCGCACCGCGATCCTGAAGCCCCTGGGGGCCCCGATCTTCTTGGCATCGTCACTGAAGGAGTACTGCGTCTTGGCCATGCAGATGGGCAGGTCGCCGAAGCCCATCGCCTCGAACTGAGCGAGTTGCTTGGGGGCCTTCTCGATGAGGTCGACGCCGTCGGCGCGGTAGATGCGCGTGGCGATGGCCTCGAGCTTGTCCATGATGGAGAGGCCCTGGGTCTCGTAGGCATAAGAGAAGTCGTTGGGCTGCTCGCAGAGGCGCACGACCTCCTCGGCCAGTGCGACGCCGCCCTCGCCACCCTTGGCCCAGACCTCGGAGAGGGCGACGTTGACGCCCAGGTCGTGGCACCTGTCCTCGACGAGCTTGAGTTCGGCGGCCGTGTCGGTGGGAAACGCGTTGATGGCGACCACCGCGGGCAGCTTGAACACCTTCGTGATGTTCTCGACGTGCTGCAGGAGGTTGGGCAGACCCTGCTCGAGCGCCTCGAGGTTCTCGGAGCCCAGCTCGCCCTTGGGCACGCCACCGTGCATCTTCAGGGCGCGCACCGTCGCGACGATGACGACCGCACTGGGCTTGAGGCCGGCCATGCGGCACTTGATGTCGAGGAACTTCTCCGCGCCGAGGTCCGCGCCGAAGCCCGCCTCGGTCACGCAGTACTCACCGAGCTTGAGCGCCGTGCGGGTGGCGGTGACGCTGTTGCAGCCGTGGGCGATGTTGGCGAAGGGGCCGCCGTGGATGAACGCCGGCGTCTTCTCGAGCGTCTGCACCAGGTTGGGCTTGATGGCGTCCTTGAGCAGGGCCGCCATGGCACCCTGCGCCTTGAGGTCGGCGGCGGTGACGGGCTCGTTGGCGTAGGTGTAGCCGATGATGATGCGGGAGAGGCGTTCCTTGAGGTCGGAGATGCTCGACGAGAGGCAGAGGATGGCCATGACCTCGGAGGCGACCGTGATGTCGAACCCGTCCTCACGCGGCACGCCCTGCTTCTCTCCACCCAGACCGTCGACGATCTTGCGGAGTTGGCGGTCGTTCATGTCGACCGCGCGCTTCCAGGTGATGCGCTTGGGGTCGATGCCGAGGACGTTGCCCTGCTGGATGTGGTTGTCGATGAGGGCCGCGAGCAGGTTGTTCGCCGCCCCGATGGCATGGAAGTCACCGGTGAAGTGCAGGTTGATGTCCTCCATGGGCACGACCTGCGCGAAGCCGCCGCCGGCAGCGCCGCCCTTGATGCCGAAGACGGGGCCGAGGGAGGGCTCGCGAAGCGCGATGACCGATTTCTTGCCGATCTTGCGCAGTCCGTCGCCGAGTCCGACCGTCGTGGTGGTCTTGCCCTCGCCCGCAGGGGTGGGGGTGATGGCCGTCACGAGGACGAGCTTGCCGTCGGGCTTGTCGGCCAGGTCCCGAAGCAAGGAGAGGTCCACCTTGGCCTTGTGGTTGCCGTACCGCTCGAGGTACGCATCGTCCACCCCGGCGATGCGCGCTATCTCGCCGATGTCCGCCATCTCCGTGGCCTGCGCGATCTCGATATCCGACTTCATGTCTGCCATTGCCGAACTCCTTTTTCTTCGATGTCCTCCTCCCGTCCGCCGTCGATCGGCTGCAAGACGACGACGGACGGGATCGTGTCCCCACCGCATATCCCGCTCTGGAGCGGGATATGCGGTGGGCTGTGCGGGTGGGGCTTGCCCTCTCGCTAGCCGACGAGCTCGACGGCCTTGTCGGCCGCGGCACCCGCATCGGCGGTGTAGGCGTCGGCGCCGATGCGCTCGGCGAACTCCGCGGTGATGGGGGCACCTCCCACCATGATCCTGCGTCCCTCGTGCAGACCCGCCTCGTCGATGGCCTTGACCGTCTCC
>JAATFL010000009.1 GCA_015655215.1 Coriobacteriia bacterium | reverse complement strand
TCTCCTAGTATTTACTCATCGCATTTTGACCTTGCATATTGAATAGTTCAGAATGTGGTGCAATTGCTGGTAGGGCAGGTACGCCGACATTTCATTTGGGGCTTTGACCTCGTGAAGGAGAGTGGCGGCTTGCCCCTTTGCGAGTGATCACGGATTAGCTGGATGAAGAAGCGAGACTTCCGCTTACTTCGGCTCTCTTTTAGGAGGTTGTGATCTCGCTTAGGTGAGCAAGACCTGCCACGATTAAAAGAGAGGTGGGTCTATGATCTATGCCGGTGTGGATATTGCGAAATACGACCACGTCATAGGAGCTGTAACCGATACGGGCAAAGCTCTTACCAAACCCCTTGCATTCAAGAACTCCGCTGAGGGATTCAAGAGATGTCTGACGTATCTGCAGGGGCTTGTCGACGATGCTGACAACATCCTTATAGGACTTGAGGCAACCGGTCAGTACTGGCTTGCCTGCTTTTGTTTCTTACAGGAGAAAGGCTACAACTGTGTTGTACTCAACCCTATGCAGACTCATGCCATGCGAAAACTCAAGGGTTCTTCGAAGGTCAAGACCGACTCAGTCGATTCCATCATCATCGCTGAGACTTTACGTTTTGGCGACTATGAGCCAAGTCGTCTTGCAGATGAAGAGATGTTCGAGCTGCGTCAGCTGACACGCTTCCAGCAAAACCTTAAAGAAGATACGTCAGACTTGAAGCGTCAGGTCATCACAGCTCTCGATCAGGTATTCCCCGAATATGAAACGCTCTTTAGTAATACGTTTGGCGAGAGCTCCATGGCCTTTTTGAAGCGTTGCCCGACACCTGATGAGTGCTTGACACTTGACACGCGCACCCTCACAGGTCTTTTAGAAAAAGCAAGTAAGGGTAAGCTTGGTAAAGACAAAGCAAAGGAAATCAAGAACCGAGCGAAAGATTCCTGTGGAATAAGATTCGGACTTGCGACCTTCTCATTTCAAATCAAGTCGCTTATCAACCAAATTGTCTTCGTAGAGTCTCAGATAGGCGAAGTAGACGAACGCATCACGACACTCTTAGAAGACATCGAGCCGTTGATATTGACCATCCCCGGCATCTCTTACACGCTTGGTGCCCAAATCGTCTCCGAGATCGGTGACATCCATCGTTTCCCGGATGCCGCGTCTTTAGTGAGTTACGCTGGTATCAACCCTTCCGTACACGAATCTGGCACTTTCAAAGGGACCAAGAACTCAATCAGTAAGCAAGGTTCATCGTACCTCAGGCGCGCCCTCTATCTAGCGGCTCAGAACCAATGCAAGACCAAGGCTCCGCTTTACGACTACTACCTGAAGAAACGCGAAGAGGGAAAACCTCATCGTGTGGCGCTTATCGCCGTCGCAAGAAAACTCACGCATGTCATCTACGCGGTCTTATCCAAGCAAGAATCCTACAATCCCGCACACTAGAAAGACGGGGCAATACTTATGTTGAAACGGCTTATCTCTAAGCCAGCGCTCCACCACGCTTTGAACTATTCAATATGCAGTTATCAAGATGCGCTTTCCAATAAAATCAAAACTTAAAAAACTTACTTCATGGGTCTTGACTTCTCATAGCTGGTCTCCTCCTAGAGCCGCACCGGGATGCCCTGCGCGGCCATGTACTCCTTGACCTGACGTATGGAGATGTCGCCGAAGTGGAACACGCTCGCCGCGAGGACCGCGTCGGCCTCGCCCTCGATGATACCCTCGGCGAAATGCTCGAGCGTGCCCACGCCGCCGCTTGCGATGATGGGGATGTCAACGGCGCGGGAAACGGCGCGGGTGAGCGCGAGGTCGAAGCCATCCCGACTGCCATCGCGATCCATCGAGGTGAGGAGGATCTCACCCGCGCCACGGCGCGCCGCCTCCGCAGCCCACTGGACCACGTCGATGCCGGTGTCCACACGCCCACCATGCACGTAGACGCTCCATCTGTCGCCCGCACCGCCCACATGCTTCGCATCGACGGCGCAGAGGATGGCCTGAGAGCCAAACGCGGCGGCGGCGGCGGTGATGAGCGACGGATCGCGGACGGCGGCGGAGTTGACCGAGACCTTGTCGGCACCCGCGGCGACCATGGCGCGAATCGAGGCGACGTCGTTGAAGCCACCGCCCACCGCATACGGGATGCGCACCTCGGCGGAGACGCGACTGGCCATGTCGATGACGGTACCCCGCCCTTCGTGCGTGGCGGTGATGTCGAGGAACACGACCTCGTCGGCACCCTGCGCGTCGTAGAACGACGCGAGCTCGACCGGGTCACCCGCATCGCGCAGGTTCACAAAGTTAACTCCCTTTACCACTCGCCCATCCTTGACGTCGAGGCAGGGTATCACCCGCTTGGCAAGCATGTCAGGCCTCCGTCGGGGTGGGAGTGTGGGAGCGGTATCCCGCCGGATGGGGAGCAGGGTCCACGGCACGGACCGCCGACAGCGCCTCGTCAAGGGAGAAGGCACCCTCGTAGATGGCCCGTCCGACGATCGCTCCCTCGAGAAAGCCACCTCCCGCGGGCTCGATGGCGACGAGCGCCTCGAGGTCCCCCAGCGACGACACGCCGCCGGATGCCGTGACGCCCACGCCCGAGGCCGCGACGATGGCCGCGTACGTCGACACGTCGATACCCGTCTGCATGCCATCCCGCGAGATGTCGGTGTACACGAGGTGTCGCACTCCCATCGCGCAGAGCTCCCCCACCACCTGGGCGGCCGGGATTCCAGCCCCCTCTCGCCAGCCCTGGATGGCGACTTCGCCACAGCGAGCGTCCACGCCCGCGGAGACGATGTCCCCAAACGCCGCGACAGCACTGCGGACAAGGGCAGGGTCGGTGACGAGCTTGGTCCCGAGGACGACGCGCCTCGCACCTGCGTCGACGAGCTCCTGTAAGGTGTCCAGGCTGCGGACACCGCCGCCGACCTCCACCTGCAGGCTCGTCTGGGCGATGATGTCACGCACGGTCGCGATGTTCGCGGGCTTGCCCGATCGGGCGCCGTCGAGGTCGACCACGTGAACCCACTCGGCACCCTTCTCCGCAAAGACCCGGGCTTGGTCGACCGGGCTGTCGTTGTAGATGGTGACCCGACGGTAGTCGCCTTGCGCCAAGCGGACGGCCTTCCCCTCGAGGATGTCGATGGCGGGTAACACGATCATGCGCCCACCCCTCCCTGCTCGCGGCCACCAAAGACACGGTCGCGACATGCCTCCCGGACGATCCCCCCGAAATTCTCCAGCACCTTGAGGCCCGGCGCCGACGACTTTTCTGGGTGGAACTGCGTCCCGAACACGCCACCCACGTTCACCGCACTCGCAAACGTCCGGGCATACGTGGTCGTCGCGAGCACGTCTGCGCCGCTGCTCGGCTCGCACTGGTACGAGTGGGTGAAGTAGAACCAGCCATGGTCCTCGATGCCCGAGAAGAGCGGAGAGGCGACGCCCGTCGCGGTGAGGTCGACGTTGTTCCAACCCACATGGGGCACCTTGCGGTGATGGCCGTCAGGCGTCTCGGAGTCCAGACGACGGCACGCACCGGGAACGAGGCCGAGTCCCTCGGCACGGGTACCCGGCGCGCACCCCTCATCGCCGGAATCGAATGCGAGCTGCAGGCCGAGGCAGATGCCGAGGAAAGGCGCACCCCTCCTGACGGCATCGCGGATGGCGATCATCTCCCCCGAGGAGAGCAGGTAGGCACTCGCATCCGCGAAGGACCCGACGCCCGGCAGCACGACCCCATCGGCCGCGCGGATGACATCGGGTTCGTCGGTGACGACGGCATGGCACCCGGCCTGCGAGAGCCCCCGCTCGACGGAGAGCAGGTTTCCCTTGTGGTAGTCGACGACGACGATGGATGCGGACATCTAGAGAGCCCCCTTGGTGGAGGGGATGGCGTCCGCGCAACGGGAATCGAGTGAGATCGCCGTGCGCAGGGCGCGGGCGACGCCCTTGAACACGGCCTCAAGCTCGTGGTGCGCGTTGTCGCCCGCAAGCTGGCGTACGTGCAGCGTGATGCCGGAGTTGGTCGCGAAGGCGTCGAGGAACTCACGCGCCAGAGCGGTGTCGAAGGAGCCCAGGTACTGCAGGGGGATGTCACAATCCCAGTGCAGACGGCCCCGTCCGGAAACATCCACGGCGACGAGCATGAGGGCCTCGTCCATGGGCAGGGCGACATCCCCATAGCGAGTGATGCCCGTGCGATCCCCCAGCGCCTGAGCGAACGCCTGGCCGATCACGATGCCGATGTCCTCCGTGGTGTGGTGTCCATCGACCTCGAGGTCCCCCGTGCACGAGACCTCGAGGTCGAAGGAACCGTGGCGCCCAAAGGCCTCGAGCATGTGGTCGAGGAACCCGATGCCCGTGGAGATGCGGGTGGCACCGGTGCCGTCGAGGTCAAGGGAGACCGCGACGTCGGTCTCATTCGTGGTTCGCGAGACGTGCGTCGTTCGGGCGGCGTCCGGCGTGGCTCCTGTGACGCGCCCCTTGATGTCGCTCATGACGCCTCCCCTTCCTGGATCGTGCGCAATGCCGCGAGGAACCGTGCGTTCTCATCTTCCGAGCCCACGGTCACCCGGAGGCAGTCCTCCAACCCCGGAGTGGTGGAGAAGTCGCGCACCAACACCGAATGGTCGTCGTAGAGACGCTCCCATACGCGATGCGCCTGGGGCAATCGTATCAGGATGTAGTTCGACTCGCTCGGAAACACCTGGACCTCGGGAATCAGCGGCAGTTCGGCAAGCAGGCGCGCTCGCTGGTCCACGATCGCACGGATGCCAGGCTCGAAGGCGGAGCGGTTCTCGAAGACGACCTCGGCGATCGTCTGGGCCACCGCATCGACGCTGTAGGGCTGACGTACCTTGAGGAACGTCGAGATGACGTACGGATCGGCCAGGATGTAGCCGACTCGAGCTCCCGCAAGGGAGAACGCCTTCGAGAACGTGCGGAGGATGAGCAGGTTGCGATGGCCGGTCATGAGCGGACGCACCGTCTGGTACGAGAACTCCCAGTAGGCCTCGTCCACGAGCACGAGCGCATCGGTCGCATCGAGCACGCGCTCGATGAAGCTTGACGAGGCCACGTCCCCCGTCGGGTTGTTGGGGCTCGTGATGACGACGAGGTCGATGTCATCGGCACTCTGGAGACGCTCGATGACGCTCACCTCGTCAACGGTGAAGTCGCTGCGCCGCGCCACGTCCACCACGCGCGTGCCCGTAAGGTACGCGTTGAAGGCATACACCGAGAACGTGGGCGGCAGATTGAGTACCGAGCGACCGGCCCCACCCCATGTGAGGAACAGGTTGAAGAGCAACTCGTCCCCACCGTTGCCGACGAGAACGTTGTCGATATCGAGTCCGTTCGCCTCGGCGATCAGCGAGCGGAGGCGATTCGCCGTCGCGTCCGGGTAACGGTTGAGGGGAAAGCCCTTCAGCCGCCGCTCTATCTCCGCCGCCACCGCAGGTGGGACGTTGGCCGGATTCTCGTTCGCCGAGACGAACACCTGGGCAGGAAGGTTCTTGGGGTCGTAGGGCTCCAGGCCATCGAGGCGCGGGTTGGCTAGACGGACGCGATTCACGTCACTCCCCGTCCTTCTTCGAAAGGGCGTCGAGGGCCGCCGCGCGCGCGGCGTCATCGTCGGCCTTGTCATCGTGGCCCACACTGCCCGCGACCACCCGTCCGGACCCCGTCGAGTCCCCGGTGGGGGCATCCCCATGATGGTGCCCGCAGGAGGGGTCGCCGCACTCGTCCTCACCGCCAGCCTCCATGCGTGCGTAGTATGCCTCGACCTGCTCACGGCGCAGGCTCACGGAGCGGCCATGGCTCCACAGACCCTCGGCGGCGGCGATGGTCGTGATGGTGTCGGCGTCGGCGTCGAGTGCCGAATACGAGTACGAGATGATGCTCGAGTGCTTGATGAAGTCGTCGACCGACAGCGGACTCGAGAAGCGTGCCGTGCCACCGGTGGGCAGCGTGTGGTTGGGACCGGCCACGTAATCGCCCACGCTCTCGGGAGTCCACGATCCCAGGAATATGGCTCCGGCGTTCCTGATGGACCCGAGAAGCTCCATCGGTTCGGCCATGTGCACCTCGAGATGCTCGGGGGCGATGATGTTGGCCGTCTCGATGGCGGTGTTGACATCGGGGCAGACGACGACGAGGCCCTTGTTGGTGAGGGACGCCTCGGTTATCTCACGCCTCGTCGTCTCCTTGAGGTAGCTCTCGATGAAGACCTCGACGTCGTCGACGAGTTCCTCGTCGGTGGTCACCAGATAGCAGGAGGCGAGCGGGTCGTGCTCGGCCTGGGCCATCAGGTCGATGGCCACGAGTGCGGGATCGCTCGTCTCGTCCGCAAGCACGAGCACCTCCGAGGGACCGGCGATCATGTCGATGCCCACGTCCCCGCTGACGATCTTCTTGGCTGCGGCGACGTACGCGTTGCCCGGACCCACGATCTTGTTGACGCGTGGGATGGTCTCCGTGCCGTACGCCATGGCCGCTATGGCCTGCGCACCCCCCACGCGGTAGATGCGGTCCACGCCGGCCACCTGCGCGGCGACGAGCGTATAGGGGCTGATGAACCCGGTGGTGGTGGGCGGGGCCGTCATGATGATGTTGGTCACGCCGGCCACCTTCGCCGGGATCACGTCCATGAGCACCGTGGAGGGATACTGCGCACGGCCACCGGGCACGTAGACGCCCACGCTATCGAGCGGGGTCACCTTGGCACCCAGGATCGCACCGTCGGCACGCGTGGTTATCCACGACTGGCGCACCTGGCGCTTGTGGAAGTCGCGGATCGACTCCGCGGCGCGCTTGATGGCGGCGATGAACGCCGGGTCGACCTGGGCGAGGGCGGCCTCCACCTCGAAGCGCGAGACCTTGAAATCCTCGAGTTCGATGCCGTCGAACTCCCTCGTGAAGTCGCGCAGTGCAGCGTCTCCACGGGTGCGTACCTCGTTCACGATGGAGGTCGCGGCGGTGAGGATCTCGGGCGCGAACGCCCCCGTGCGGTGGATCATCTCCTCGCTGAAGGATTCGCCCTCCTGTAGCACTATCCGACGCATCATGTCTCCCTACTCCTTCCCCGCCGCTGATGCGGCGGACACGGCAGCCTCAAGCGCTGCGGCCAAATTGCGAACACGCACGTCGATCCGTGCGGCCGAGGGGTTGGCGATGAAGCGGGCGGTCGAGGAGAACACCTCGTCAACCACCCGCAGGTGATTCTCCCGCAACGTCGTCCCCGTGGCCGTGATGTCGACGATGCGATCGGCCATACCCGACAGTGGCGCCAGCTCGATGTTGCCATAGAGCTTGATGATATCGGCCTGCACGCCGATACGGTCATAGTACGCCCGTGTGACGTTTGGGTACTTGGTCGCGACGCGCAGGGCACCCCGGCGCCGGTACGCCGCATCCGCCGCCCCGGCGGATGACTCGGCCTCGGCCACCACGAAGCGGCAGGCGCCAAAACCCAGATCGACGAGCTCGACCACGTCGCAATCGGCCTCGACGATGGAGTCCTCGCCCGAGATGGCCACGTCGGCGCCGCCGTTCGCCACGAACACGGGGGCATCGGTGGGGCGCACGATGATGTACTCGGCGGGCATCGAGCCCCTGTCCGTCGAGAAGATCAGGTGACGGCCCTGGTCGTCGAGCGGTGTCATGTCGAGCCCGGCGGCGGAGAGCATCGCATACGAGTCGGGATAGAGGGCTCCCTTGGGCACGGCGATGCGGAGTGGGCGCGGGGATGTCATGGGTTCCCGGCTCATCGCACCTCACCTCCTCGGGGACGCGTCGCCGCAGACACGACGGGCTCCTCGCGTTGGAGGGGCATCGCGACGGGCTGGGGCATGCCGGAGACATCCGCACGCCATGCCCCACGCACGCCCCTCGCTCGCGCACATGCGGCGAGGTCGGCGTCGGGATCGTCGATGATCTGAGTGCGCAGCCCACGGGCACGCAGTTGCATCGCCGCCTTGAACACCTGGCTGGGCTCATCCCCGCCCACGACGCAGTCGGCCTGGACGTACGTCTCCTCGGGGACCTCGCCCTGCGATATGAGCGCGCCGAGCACCGTCTCGAGCCCGAAGGCGAAACCCGCTGCGGGCTCGGGCCTTCCGAAGGAGGCGAGCGTGGTGTCGTAGCGCCCTCCCGAGCCGAGCGGGCGCGCGGCGCCGGGCGCGTAGGCCTGCATCACGAGTCCGGTGTAGTAGTCGAGCGAGTTCATGATCGAGAAGTCCACCCTCACGAAGCGGAGGAGGCCCGTGGCCCCGAGGATCCCCATCGTCGCGTCAAGCTGGTCGAGACCATCCTGACAGCCGAGTGGGGTCACCATCTCCCGGCACTCCTCGACGGCCTCGGGACCCCCGCTGATGAAGGGCAGCGCGGAGAGGGCCCGGCCAAAGGCCGGTGGTACCTGAGGTGCCATGGCGAGCTGCTTGAGGGCGACCCAGTTGGAGGTGTGGTAGGCGTCGAGCGCAGCCTGACGCCAGGCCCCATCGTCACAGGCCGCATCCACGAGCTCGAGGAGCACCCCGACGGTCGCGATGCAAACCACGAACTCCTGCAGTCCGGTGGCGTACAGACCCTCCACGAGCATCTCCACCACCTCGGCGTCGGCGGCCGGTCCGGCCATCCCGATGGACTCGACGCCGAGCTGCGTGAACTCGCGCGCCTGCCCTCGCAGGCTCTCCTCCTCGCGGAAGACCGGCGTCGTGTACCTGAGGCGTAGCGGACTCGGGACGTGCTGCATCCTCGTGGCGACCATGCGCGCGATGGGAAGGGTCACATCCGGGCGCAGGGCGAGTTGGTTCCCATCGTCGTCGAAGAAGCGGAAGGGCGTCGTCGCGATGCCACCCGCCGCCAGCGAGTCGAGCGCTTCGAGCGTGGGGGTTTCGACCGGATCGTATCCCCATGTGGAGAAGCACTGCTGCACGCGCCGTACCGCCTGCTCGCGCCAAGTACCCTCCTCGGGGAGGACATCCCGAAATCCTCGCGGCGTTGCTGAAACCATCGATCCTCCTCATCGGGCGAAGCCCGCATCGCCCTACCCACGATACCTGAGATATCTCCAATGAACGCGGCCATGGGGGGGCTGGGGCGATCGGCACGACCCGCGCGATCCATGGACCATGAAATCACTTTACCACAGTAGAGTACTAAAGTGATTGGACGAGCGCCGCCGTCGAGCACGATGCCGTGAACGGGGCCGAAGCATGACCACGCAGGGGCCTATCCGCCAAGGGAAGGGTGCGGAAAGACACCACGCCCGGGGTACCCGTCGCAACACCTACCCTGCGCAATGGAGGGCCCTGTCTTCGAACACGTCGGGCCCGAGCAGGGAGACCACCTCGGACAGCAGTGCGGCGTTGCGTGCGTTGACCGCCTCCGGCAGCTCGGCTCGAAGCTTGCGTCCGTCGGCCTGCCGCACGAGCAGGACGACGGGATCGCGCCCCGGATAGCTCGAGAGCGTCCTCTTGAGCTCGCCCATCAGATGCTGCGACATCTGCGCCGGCACGAGTTGCAGCTCGAGGATGCGCTCCCCGGCGTCCTGTTCGGTGAGCCTGAGGGGCACGACCTCGGAGACGAGCAGCTTCACCCCGCGGTCATCGGAGTCGAGCCGGGCGTTCACCTTGACGATGGCATCGTCGTCGATCACGGAGCGACACGCGTCGAACGCCTTGGGGAAGACGACGCACTCGATGGAGCCCTCCATGTCCTCGAGGGTGAACGTGGCCATCTGCGCGCCCGCCTTCGTGACGCGCATCGTCGTGCTGGCGATCATGCCGGCGAACCACCCCTTGGTGCTCTTCTTCGACGTACGGCCCTCCTCGTCGTCCGACAGGTCGGCGAGACGGTAGTTGGAGGCGTCCGACAGCGCGGCCGCGTAGGGTGAGAGCGGGTGGTCCGATACGTAGATGCCCAAGACCTCCTTCTCGTAGGTGAGCTTCATGCGACGTTCCCACTCGACGCCATCGGGTTGTGGGATATCCTCGGTGAAACCGGCCTCGGCGTCGTCGGCGAATAGGTCGAACAGCGACTCCTGCCCAGCCGAGAGGTCCTTCTGACGCTTGACGGCCGCCTCGAGCACGCCCTCGTCGTCGAGCATCCGCATGAGATGCCGACGCGTGTAACCCGTCGAGTCGAACGCACCGGCCTTGATGAGCGCTTCGATCGACTTCCGGTTGCACTGATTGAGGTCGATGCGCCCGAGAAAGTCCTGCAGGTTCTTGTAGGACCCACCTATCCCGCGCTGCTCGATGATGCTCTCGATGACCGCCTCGCCGACGCCCTTGATGCCCGCAAGGCCGAAGCGGATACCCTCGGGGGTGGCGGTGAAGTCGCGGTGCGAGGAGTTGACGTCGGGCGGCAGCACGTCGATGCCGTCCTGCTTGGTCGCGGCGACGTAGTGCACGATCTTCTCGTTCTTGCCGGTGAAGCTCGTGAGCACCGCGGCCATGTACTCCTTGGGGTAGTGCGCCTTGAGCCAGGCCGTCTGCATGACGATGATGGCGTACGCCGCCGAGTGCGATTTGTTGAACGCGTACTGCGCGAAGGCGAGCACATCCGTCCATATCCTATGGGCGACCTCGTAGGTGTAGCCGTTGTTGACCGCGCCGTTGTGCCAGTGCTGCTCCATGGTCTCCTCGCGACCATCGGCCCAGACCTGGATCTTCGTCTGCATGTCCTCGATGTGCTTCTTGGCCACGGCCTTGCGCACCTTGTCGCTCTCTCCTGCGGAGAAGCCCGACATCTTCATCGAGATGCGCATGACCTGTTCCTGGTAGACGATGGTGCCGTAGGTGGGTTCGAGGATGTCCGTCAGGCGGTCGTCGTAGTAGACGATCTTCTTCTTTCCCAGCTTGCGGTCGACGAAGTCGTCCACCATGCCGGAGTTGAGGGGGCCCGGACGGTAGAGCGCGATGACGGCGACGATGTCCGAGTACCGGTCGGGACGCATCTTCTTGAGGAGCGCCGTCATACCCGGCGACTCCACCTGGAACACGCCGGCGGTGTGCCCTGAGTCGAAGAGCTGGTAGATGGCAGGGTCATCGAGCGGGACCTTGTCCGGGTCCACGTCGACGCCATGGTTCTCCTTGATGTACTGCTTGGCCTTGGAGATGAGCGTGAGGGTGCGCAGACCCAGGAAGTCCATCTTGAGCAAGCCCATGTTGGCGGTGGTGGCACCGTCGTACTGCGTGATGATCACGCCGCCCTTGGTGTCGTACTTGACGGGGACGTAGTCCTGCACCGCATCGCGGCAGATGATCACGGCCGAGGCGTGCACGCCTTCGCCCCGGGTGATGCCCTCGAGTGAGCGGGCCGAGTCGACGATGCGCTTCGTGTCGGGGTTGACGTCGTAGTCGGCCTTGAGGTCGGGCGAGAAGTCCCCCGCATGCTTGGCGGACTTGTCGATTCCCAGCGAGCCGTCAAGCGAGGTCCCCGGTGCGCCGCTGATCATCTTCGTGATGCGGTCGGAGATGTACATGGGGTAGTCGAGCACGCGTGCGGCATCCTTGACGGCGGCCTTCGCCTGCATCTTTGAGAAGGTGATCACGTGCGCGATCTTCTCGGTGCCATAGACCTGGCGCACGTGCTCGACGACCTCAAGGCGCCGCTCGTCGTCGAAGTCCATGTCGATATCGGGCATCTCCGTGCGTTCCGGCGAGAGAAAGCGCTCGAACATCAAGTCGTTTTCAAGTGGGTCGAACGTCGTGATGTTGAGGGCGTACGAGATGATCGAACCGGCCGCCGATCCTCGTCCCGGCCCAACCCCGATGCCCTGGTCCTTGGCCCACTGCGAGAATTCCTGCACGATGAGGAAGTAGGCGGCGAAGCCCTTGTCGCAGATGATCTTGAGCTCATGCTCCATGCGGTCGACCACGTCCTGGGGCAGCGGGTCGCCATAGCGCACCTTGAGACCCTCGATGGCCTTCTTGCGCAGCAGCGACTCGTTGGTCTCCCCCGCTGGTAGCGGGAAGCGCGGCAATACGATCTTGCCGAACTCGAGTTGCAGGTGGCACTTGTCGGCGACCTTGAGCGTGTTGGAGAGGCACTCGGGGTAGTCACCCAGTGCCGCGGCCATCTCCTCGCCGCTCTTCATGTAGAACTGGTCGTTCTTGAAGCGGAAGCGCTTCTCGTCCGACACCTTCGCGCCCGTGCCGATGCACAGCATGAGGTCCTGCGTGACGGAGTCCTCCTGCTTGATGTAGTGGATGTCGTTGGTGCCCACCGTCTCGAGCCCCACCGTCTGCGCGACCTTCACGAGCTCGCGGTTGAGCTCGCGCTGGGTCATCCCGGAGTCGGTCGCGACCCCCTGGTCCTGCAGCTCGATGTAGAAGTCGCCGGGGTCGAAGAGCGCCGCGAGTCTCTCCGCCCAGCCGCAGGCCCCGGCAAAGTCATGGGCGTCCAGGCACTGTGGGACCACACCGGCGATGCAGGCGCTGGTGCCGATGAGCCCGCCGCGATAGCGCGACAGCGAGTCGTAGGTCACCCGGGGCTTGTAGTAGAAGCCGCTCACGGCCGCGTCGGAGACGATGTGCATGAGGTTCCGATACCCCTGCTCATCCTTGGCGAGCAGGATCATGTGGTAGAGCTTCGGCTTCTGGGCGCGGGAGAGCGTGTCGTCGGAGGTGAAGTACACCTCGCAGCCGATGATGGGCTTGACGAGGGTGGGGAGCCCCGCCTCGCGCGCCTCCACGTTATAGGCGATGATCTCATCGAGCGAGGCATCGAGAGGTGGTGGGGTGCCGCCGGCGCGGCGCGAGGCCGTCCATGTGCCGACGCACTCCTGGTAGAACGTCGCAGCACCGTACATATACCCGTGGTCGGTGATGGCAAGGGCGGGGAAGCCCAGTTCCTGGGCGCACTTGACCATGTTGGGGACCCTGCCGGCTCCGTCGAGCAGCGAGTACTCGGTATGCACGTGAAGATGGACGAAGGTATCGAGGCTGAGCATCCCACTCCCTTCCCTGAAAGACCGACGAGCGCGAATCCCCGCGGGGATGGCGCGGTGCGTGGATGCACGGGCAATGCCCTCGGCTCTAAGGATATCGCAGGGCATTCACGAAAACGGGGGCGTCCGTCTAGCGCGCGGTAGCCCCCATCGCTTTCTCGGTCAACCCCCACATCGCAGCGGGGACGACGACGTTCCCTACGAATCCGACCCGACCTCTGGATCCGGATCCCCATCGACGGCGACATCGTCCGAGACGGCCGGCGCGGTGCGATTGGGCAGGTCGAGCAGGTTTCGATACCCGTCAGCGCCGTAGTTAAGGCACTTCGAGACGCGGGATATCGTCGTCGCCGATGCGCCGGTCTCCTTTTGGATGGCCGCGTAGTGCATCCCTGCCGAAAGCAGGCGGGCGACCGCGAGACGCTGCGACATGTCCTGTATCTCGCGTACCGTGCACAGGTCCTGCAACAGTGCGTAGATGTCGTCGGGATCCGTCAGGTCGGCGAAGGCTGCGAGAAGCGAGTCGACCGCATCGGTGCGGATGCGCTTATCCGACATGATTCTCCTTCATCTGAGGCAGCGGGCGTTGAGATGCATATCACACGTTGACGATATCACGTGTCCGCATCGGTGCGATAGGGCGGGAGGTTGCGCACCGAGGTGGATGGTGGGACGACGCCATGGGACAGTCGTCCTATGACTCCTGGCGCAAGAGACCGTACTCGATGGAGGCGAGCAGCGCATCCCACGAGGCCTCGATGATGTTCGTCGAGACGCCCACCGTGCCCCAGCTGCCCGCGCCGTCACCCGATTCGATGAGAACGCGGGTCGTGGCGTCCGTGCCGGCGCGCTCGTTCAGGATGCGCACCTTGTAATCGGTGAGCTCGATCCTCTCCACCTCGGGATAGGCGCTGGTGATCACCTGGCGCAACGCATGGTCGAGCGCGCTCACCGGGCCGTCACCCTCCGCCGTGGCGATGAAGCGCGCATCCCCGACGAGCACCTTGACGGTCGCCTCCGTCACCACCTTGCCGTCCTCTCGTTTGTCGGCGATGACCCGGAAGCTCTCGAGCGTGAAGTGGCTCACCGGGCCGTCGATACGCTCGCGGATGAGCAGTGACAGCGACGCGTCGGCCGCTTCGTAGCTGTAACCGTCGTTCTCGCGGGCCTTGATCTCCTCGAGCACGTCGGCCGTCAGCTTGGGATTGTCGGAGAGGTCGAAGCCGAGCGCCTTGGCCTTCGCGAGCATCGACGCCCGCCCGGCCAGCTCGGACATCACCACGCGGGTGAGGTTTCCCACCAGTTCGGGGTGTACGTGCTCATAGGCCTCGGGCATGCGGGCGATGGCACTCGCGTGCAAACCACCCTTGTGGGCGAAGGCCGAATCGCCCACGTAGGGGGCGTGGGAGTCGGGAGTGAGGTTGACCGTTTCGGCCACGAACCGCGAAGCGGCCTTGAGCGTCGCAAGTCTCTCGGCACCCAGCACCGAGAAACCCATCTTGAGCTCGGCGTCGGGGATGAGCGTCATCAGGTCGCAGTTGCCCACGCGCTCGCCGTAGCCGTTGGCGCAGCCCTGCACCTGACGGGCACCAGCCCGCACGGCCTCGAGGGCGTTGGCCACCGCACAGCCCGAGTCGTCGTGCGTGTGCACGCCCACCTGCGAGCCGGGGAAGCGCTCGACGACGGCCGAGGTGATGTCGTGGACCTCATGGGGGAGGCAGCCGCCGTTGGTCTCGCACAGCACGAGGCAGTCGGCACCACCCTCGACGGCGGCCGCGAGCACCTCCATCGCGTATGACGCGTTGCACTTGTAGCCGTCGTAGAAGTGCTCGGCGTCGAAGAAGACCGTCATGCCCCGCCCTTTGAGCCACGCACAGCTCTCGCGGACCATCCGCAGGTTCTCGGCCAACTCCGTGCGCAGCGCACGGACCACCTGCTCGTCCCATGCCTTGCCCACGATGGTGGCGACCTCGCATCCCGAGTTGGCGAGCGCCCTCAGGTTCTCGTCCTCGTCCGGCGAGATGTCCTTCCTGCACGTCGACCCGAACGCCGTCACCTTGGCATGCATGAGGTCCAGGTCCCTGACACGCGAGAAGAACTCGATATCCTTGGGATTCGACCCGGGATAACCGCCCTCGATGTAGTCGATGCCCAGCTGGTCGAGGCACTTGGCGATGCGGAGCTTGTCCTCGACGGTCATGGTGATGCCTTCGCGCTGCTCGCCATCGCGCAGCGTGGCGTCGTAGATGTAGAGATGCTCGGACGCCTGCTCGACGGCCTGCTCGGGTTCGGTTGCCATGGGTTCCTCCAAGATGATGACGAGCGCACGCGGGTCACACGCGATGCACTGCTGACAGAATACTCGGAAACACGGTCGGTGAAGCCGTCGTCGGTGACGATTGCCGACGAACCAATCGGCGAACCGTCCAACCGGATGGACGCGAGGCCGCCCCCAAACGGGAACGGCCTCGACACGATCGCACCCTGTACGCGCCGTGGACCTCTAGATGTGAGCGAGCCAGTCGTCGTAGCCCTCGACCTTGCCGTGGACGATGTCGAAGAAGCGGGCTTGGATCTGCTTGGTGATGGGGCCGCGCTTGCCGTCGCCGATCTGACGGCCATCCACGGAGTTGACGGGGGTGAGCTCGGCGGCGGAACCGGAGAGGAACACCTCGTCGGCGATGTAGAGGTCGGAGCGCACGAGCGACTCCTCCACCACCGGGATGTCGAGATCGGCGGCGATCTGCATGATGGAGTCGCGGGTGATGCCCTCGAGCAGACCGTCGGAGAGCGGCGGTGTGGAGAGGACGCCATCCCGTACGATGAAGAGGTTCTCGCCCGACCCTTCGCAGACCTTGCCCGCCTCGTTGAGGAGGACGGCCTCGCCGTAACCGTGCTGGTTGGCCTCCATCTTGGCGAGCTGCGAGTTGAGATAGGAGCCCGACGCCTTGATCGCGGGGGGCATGGCGTTGGCGGAGCGCTGACGCCAGCTGGAGATGCCCAGCGAGATGCCCTTCTCGAGCGCCTCGGGCCCGAGATAGGCGTCCCATGCCCACACGGCCACCGCGGTCTCGACCTCGGCCCCGGTGGGGTCGACACCCATCTCACCATACCCGCGCCACATGATGGGACGGATGTAGCAGGACGGGAGGTCGTTCTCGCGAATCGTCGTGCGCACGGCCTCGGCCAGCTGCGCCTCCGTGTACCGCGGCTCCATGAGGAGCATGCGCGCCGAGCGGCACCAGCGCTTCATGTGGTCGTCGAGACGGAACACGACCGGCCCCTGCTCGGTGCTGTAGCAACGGGCACCCTCGAAGACCGCGCCGCCGTAATGCAGGGAGTGGGTGAGCACGTGGATCGTCGCCTTGTCCCATTCGACCAACTCGCCATTCATCCAGATGTACTTCACCGGCGTGACCGCAGCCATCGAGAACCCCTTCCGTCGCTCTTCTCCACTATGCCGATGCCAGCGAGGACACGTCAGAAAACCCGCTCGTCTGGCGCACCCCTGGCGTCTATGGGCATATCCTCACACAGTATAAACAATCGACACAGTGTCACCACTATGTTTCGAACGTGTTTCCATGGACGGAAAGGTCTTGCACTGACGTGAAACCTGGCGCGTCTGGCGGTTTGGGTGACAATCGTGCACTCTCGCTTTTTGCGGAGTGGTAACCTCACGAATCACCCTTACCAGCGACATGATGCCGACGCATGCGATGCGCCCGGCCCTGTCGCACAGGCAACGTGAGGAAGGTAACTATGATACAACGAGAAGGAGACGTGCGGATACCCTCCGGATGCGCCATCAGCGCGATCATGGACCGAAGCGGCGCCCGTCACTCCGGTGCGGACATCCTCAAGTCCATCACGCTCATGCACGACCGCAGCAACGGGTTGGGCGGAGGCTTTGCCGCGTACGGCATCTACCCCGACTACGCGAACCTCTACGCGTTCCATCTGTTCTTCGAGGACCAGGAGGCCAAGCACGCCACGGAGGAGTACCTCGGACACCACTACATCGTCGAGGTGAGCGAGCGCATCCCCACCACGAAGAGCCATAAGGTGAACGACGGCCCCATCACGTGGCGCTACTTCGCGCGCCCACGTCCCGGAGTGCTCGAGATGGAGGAGCTCTCGGAGGATGAGTTCACGATGCGCTGCGTGACGCACATCAACATGTCGATCGAGGGAGCCTTCGTGTCCTCCTCGGGCAAGAACATGGGCGCGTTCAAGGGCGTGGGCTATCCCGAGGACATCGGCGAGTTCTACCACATCGCGGACTACCAGGCCTGGCTGTGGACCGCCCATGGGCGCTTCCCCACCAACACGCCCGGATGGTGGGGCGGCGCGCACCCCTTCACCCTCCTCGACTGGTCGGTCGTGCACAACGGCGAGATATCGAGCTATGACGCCAACCGCCGGTGGGTCGAGCAGTTCGGCTACGAGTGCACGCTCATGACCGACACCGAGGTCATCACCTACCTGTTCGACCACCTCGTGCGTCACGAGGGCCTCTCGCAGGAGATGGCCGCGCACGTGATGACGGCCCCGATGTGGGACGAGATCGACCGCATGCCCCCCGAGCGTCGCGAGTTGGAGTACGCCCTCCGTGCCGTCTACTCGTCCGCCCTGGTGAACGGTCCCTTCTCCATCATCGTGGGGTCGAGCAAGGGCATGCTCGCCCTCAACGACCGTCTCAAGCTGCGCAGTCTGATGGCGGCCGACAAGGACGACATCGTCTACCTCGCGAGCGAGGAGTCCGCCATCCGCGTGATCTGCCCCGATTGCAAGAACATCCGTCCCATCGGCGGCGGTGAACCCTTCTTCGTGGGCCTCTACCCCGATGTCGATGTGCTGGGAGGTGCACGATGATCTCTTCGGTCCTACCCAACTTCAAGGTGGTGCGCGACAAGGACCGCTGCATCCAATGCGGCGTCTGCGAGCGTCAGTGCTCCAACAACGTCCACCACAAGGACGACGTCCTCGGCGTGATCACCGCCGAGGACTCGCGATGCGTGTGCTGCCAGCGCTGTGTCGTGATGTGCCCCACCAACGCACTGCACATCGAGCGGTACCCCCAGGTGAATCGTGCCAACGCCAACTGGACGCACGACCTCGTCCAGGGGGTCTATCGCGAGGCGGAGACCGGCGGCGTGCTGCTCACCTCGATGGGCAACCCCGAGCCCTACCCCGTGTACTGGGACCATCTGCTGCTCAACGCGAGCCAGGTGACCAACCCCTCCATCGACCCGCTGCGCGAGCCCATGGAGACTCGCGTCATCCTCGGCCGCAAGCCCGCCCACATCGAGGTGAACGAGCGCGAGGGCAAGCTGATCACCAAGCTTCCACCGCAACTCGTGCTCGACTTCCCCATCATGTTTGGAGCCATGTCATACGGCGCCATCTCCCTCAACGCCCAGAAGACGCTCGCGATGGCCGCTCGCGAGCTGGGCACGATGTTCAACACGGGCGAGGGGGGCCTGCACCGCGACCTCGAGGAATACGCCGATAACGCGATCGTCCAGGTGGCTTCCGGCCGCTTCGGCGTCGACGCGCACTACCTCAACACCGCGCGCATGATCGAGATCAAGATCGGCCAGGGTGCCAAGCCGGGTATCGGCGGGCACCTGCCCGGCGAGAAGGTCACCGAGGACGTCTCGCGCACCCGCATGATTCCCGAGGGCACCGATGCGATAAGCCCGGCACCACACCACGACATCTACTCGATCGAGGACCTCCGGCAGCTCATCACCTCCCTCAAGGAGGCGACGCGTTACACCAAGCCCATCTCGGTCAAGATAGCCGCCGTGCACAACATCGCCGCCATCGCCAGCGGTGTCGCCCGTGCCGGAGCCGACGTCATCGTGGTGGACGGCTTCCGGGGCGGCACCGGCGCCGCCCCCCTGCGCATCCGCGACAACGTGGGCATCCCCATCGAACTCGCGCTCGCCTCGGTGGACCAGCGCCTGCGCGACGAGTCCATCCGCTCGGAGGTCTCGGTCATCGCCGCAGGCTCCATCCGCTCTTCGGCCGACGTGGTGCGCGCCATCGCCCTCGGTGCCGACGCGGTCTACATCGGGACGGCCGCCCTGCTCGCCATGGGCTGCCATCTGTGCAAGAGCTGCTCGGCCGGCACGTGCAACTGGGGCATCGCGACCACGCGTACCGACCTCTCCAAGCGACTCAACCCGGAGATACAGACCGAACATGTCGTGAATCTCATACACGCCTGGGGTCACGAGATCGAGGAGATGATCGGTGGCATGGGCATCAACTCCATCGACAGCCTGCGCGGCAACCGTCTGATGCTGCGCGGCGTGGGGCTCAACGAGAAGGAGCTCTCCATACTCGGCGTCAAGCATGCGGGAGAGTGAGGCGAACATGAGACGAGTCTATTCCATCGAGGAGCTCTGCCTCGACTGCAAGCTCTGCGAGATATGGTGCAGGACGGCGCACTCCAACGTGGCGGGTGCCACCTGGCGCGCCGAGGGCCCCATCACCGGCCGCATGGACCCCTTTGACATCATCAAGGCCGGGAAGCTCGAGCAACCCGAGCCGCAAAGCCGCATCCGCGTGGAGGGCGACACCGTCGCCAGCATGGCCGTGAACTGCCGGCACTGCCCCGAGCCCAAGTGCGTCGAGGGCTGCATCTCGGGCGCCATGCGGCAAGATCCGGAAACGCACGTGATCACCTGCGACCCCACGCGCTGCGTGGGCTGTCGTACGTGCGTGGCCCTCTGCCCCTTCGGCACCATCGTGGTGCGCGACGTCGCCCTCAAATGCGACCTGTGCGGCGACGGCGCAGGGGCCCCGGGCATGCCGGCCTGTGTGGCGGCCTGCCCCAACCGAGCCCTTGTCTACGTGGAAAGCGAGGTGTAGAGATGACCGCCCAGACCGCCTTCGACTACGTGGTGATCGGCAACTCGGCCGCCGGCCTCGCGTGCGTCGAGGCCATCCGCGATGGCGACGCGACCGGCAGCATCGCCATCGTCTCACGCGAGCCCTACCCGGCCTACGGCCGCCCCCTCATCAGCTCCCTGCTCAAGGGGGACGTCACCGAGGCCCACATGCACCTGCGCGGCGAGGACTTCTACCAGGCGCGACACGTGCACGCGTTCCTCGGCTCACCGGTGACCGCCATCGATGCCGAGGGGCGCACCATCACCCTCGGCGACGGCTCGACCCTCTCCTACCGGGAGGCCTGCGTCGCGACGGGGAGCACGCCCTTCATCCCACCGATGGGCAACTTCGAGGGCAAGGAGAACACCTTCCCGTTCCTCTCGATGGACGACTGCAAGGGAATCGTCGCGGCCATCATGGCGCGACGCGAGGAGCAGGGACGCGTCGTCGCACCCGATGTCGACGCCGCTGGCGAGGCCCCCATCGCCAAGAGGCCCTTCCATGCCGTCGTGCTGGGCAGCGGCCTCATCGGCGTGAAGGCGGCGGAGGGGCTCGCCCACCTCTGCGACAGCGTCACCACCATCGACCGCAACACCCGCGTGCTTCCTCGCGTGCTCGACGCTCAGGCGAGCACGCTCATGGCCGCCACTCTCGAGAGACAGGGCATCACCTGCATCGTCGACGACACCATCGACCACGTCGACGCCGCTGGCCCCGACCCCACCGTCATCACAAGCGTCACCCTGAGCAGCGGGGCCGTCCTTCCCTGCGACGTGCTCGTCACCGCCGTGGGCGTACGTCCCAACGACGAGTTGCTCGAGCGGGCTGGAGCACGGATAGGCGCCGGGGTCGTGTGCGACGAGCGCATGCGCACCTCGC
This sequence comes from Coriobacteriia bacterium, assembly GCA_015655215.1. GTDB lineage: Bacteria > Actinomycetota > Coriobacteriia > Coriobacteriales > RUG033 > JAATFL01. The sequence continues at coordinate 133,223 of JAATFL010000009.1, read as the reverse complement.
TCGACCATCTCTATGCCGCCGGCGACTGCACCCAGACAACCGACGCCCTCGACGGGGCCCTGCGCCCGATCGCCCTGTGGCCCAATGCGGTGGCCCAGGGGACGGTCGCCGGCCACGCGATGGTGGCTGCCCGCACCGGATCGGCCACCCCGACGTCGTCTGGCACCTATCCCAGCGGGTTCGCCGTCAACGCGGTGGAGATACTCGGCACCTCCCTCATCACCGCCGGGGTCATCAACCCCCCCGATGACGACGGGTACGAGGCGCATGTCATCACCGATGGCAAGACCTATGCGAAGTTCGTCACGAAGGACAACGTGCTCAAGGGGTATATCCTGATGAACCGCCCCGAGCGCGCCGGCATCTACACCACGCTCATCCGCGACGGTGTGCCTTTGTCGGATATCGCCCCCGAGGCTCTCTTGGGAGCTCGTAACATCGAGATGCGCGACCTACCCGCCAACCGTCGCTGGACCATGATGCACAAGGGATATCCCGCCGCCCTGGATCGTCTGGGCCGAAAGGAGCACGTATGAGCACGACCATCGATACGGGCCTTCGCCCCTTCGAAGAGGTGAACGCGGAGGTCCGTCGGGCCATCGACGCGGGGGAGTCCGAGATCGTGCTGACCGACGTGAACGGCCAACGCTACATCGCCTCCGCCCTCCCCCGCGACACCCGCATCACCATCCACGGCGTCCCCGGCAACGACCTTGGTTGCTATATGGCCGGCGGGACCATCGAGGTCCTCGACAATGCGCAGGACCAGATCGCCAACACGATGAACGAGGGGCTGATCGTCGTCCACGGGCACTGCGGCGACGCCGCCGGTTACGCGATGCGCGGAGGTTCGCTGTACGTGCGCGACGACGTCGGTTGGCGCTGCGGCATCCACATGAAGGAGTATGGCCATGATGCACGTCCGATGATCGTCATCGGTGGCAATGCCGGCTCGTTCCTCGGGGAGTACATGGCCGGTGGCGTCATCCTGCTCATGGGATCGCCCGACAACTACCTCGCTTCGGGGATGCATGGCGGCGTCATGTACCTGCATGGCGGGATCGACGACGCGCTGGTGTCGCCGACGCTCCTCCAGGAGGAATGCGACGCGGCCGACCTGGCCACCATCGCCGACCTCACCGCCCGCTACAATCGGTTCTTCGGCACCGACAAGCCCGTGCGGGGTGAACTCTACACGAAGCTGCGGCCTCGCTCTTCGCGCCCCTACAGCGGCATGTACACCACGGCCGACTGACGTTCACGTATTTCGCACGCCTCGCCGAGGAGCCCGGCACATCACGCGTGTCCTACCACGTGATGTGCCGGGCTCCTCGTTCGAAGGTCATCGATGACGTCGATACCCGACCCGGAATCTGCCACCGGTCGGAGACATATCCCGGGTCGCGCGCCCACCAGACGCTATCCGCGCACCTTGGCGACGATGAGGTCGCCCATGCCGGCGCAGCCGACCACCTTGTCGGCCGGGACGGAGGCGTCGGCGAGGTCCCTCGTCCGATAGCCCTCCGCGAGCGTCTCCTCGATGGCGCGCTCGATGTCGTCGGCCGCGTCCCGCATCCCGAAGCTGTAGCTGAGCATGAGCTCGACGGAGATGATCTGCGCCAGAGGGTTGGCGACGCCGAGGCCGGCGATGTCGGGGGCGGACCCATGGGAAGGTTCGTAGAGGGCGGTACCGCTTCCCAGCGAGGCGGAGGCGAGCATGCCCAGCGAGCCGGTGAGCATCGACGCCTCGTCGGAGAGGATGTCGCCAAAGGTGTTCTCGCATACGATCACATCGAACTGGGTCGGGTTGCGCACCAGCTGCATGGCGGCGTTGTCCACCAGCATGTCACCGTTCTCGACCTCGGGGAACTCCCCGGCGATGCGATGCTCGACCTCGCGCCACATGCGGCACGACTCGAGCACGTTGGCCTTGTCGACGTTCGTCACCTTGTTGCGCCTGGTCTTGGCGATGCGGAAGGCCTCACGCACGATGCGGTCCACCTCGTACTCGCTGTAGGACATCGTGTCATAGGCCTGCTGGCCAGGTGCGCCGTCCACGCCGGCACCGGGAACGTCGTACTTGCGGTCGCGGGCACCGAAGTAGAGGCCGCCGGTGAGCTCGCGCACGATGACGAGGTCGACGCCGTCGACGACCTCGGGGCGCAACGTGGAGGCGCCGACGAGCTGTCGGTAGGTCTTGACGGGACGTATGTTGGCGAAGAGACCCAACTCCTTGCGGATGCCTAGGAGCCCCTGCTCGGGACGGGGCTTATCGGGATCGGTCGTATCCCACTTGGGGCCACCCACGGCAGCGAGCAAGACGGCGTCGGCCGCCTTGGCGGCAGCCAGCGTCTCGGGCGGGAAGGGGTCGCCCGTCTCGTCTATGGCGATGCCACCGAGCAATGCATCGGTGCAGATGAACTCGACATCGTACCTCTCCCCCACGGCTTGGAGGACGCGGACGGCCTGCTCGAGAATCTCGGGGCCGATCCCGTCACCGGGGAGTGTGCAGATCCTGTACGTCTTGGAAGCCATCACGAACCTTTCTTCTTGTGGTACCCCGCATGCTGCCCGTGGAAGGGGACATGCCGGATGGATGGACGCCTATTTGGCGGCGAGCTTCGCCTTGGTGCGGTTCACCAGGCCACCCGCCTCGATGATCTCCTTGATGAAGGGCGGGAACGGCTCGGCGGTGAAGCTCTTGCCGGTCGTCTCGTCGACGACGAGCCCGGCATCGGCGTCCACGGAGACCCTGTCGCCTGCCTTGATGCCGTCGACGGCCTCGGGGCACTCCATGATGGCGAGGCCCGTGTTGATGGCGTTGCGGTAGAAGATGCGGGCGAAGCTCTTGGCGATCACGCAATCGATGCCCGCGTTCTTGATGGCGATGGGCGCGTGCTCGCGCGACGAGCCGCAACCGAAGTTCTCCTCGGCCACGATGACGTCCCCGGGCCTCACGTTGTGGACGAACTCGGCATCGAGGTCCTCGAGCGCGTGCTTGGCGAGCTCCTCGGGGTCGGAGGTGTTGAGATAGCGGGCGGGGATGATCACGTCGGTGTCGATGTCACGGCCGTAGCGGTGGGCGGTTCCCGAGAACTTCATGCTATGCCTCCAATGGTTCGAGGTCGGACGGAAGGCCCAGATGGCCGAGGACCGCACTGGCGGCGGCGACGGCAGGGCTCGACAGGTACACCTCGGACGTGGGGTCACCCATGCGCCCGACGAAGTTGCGGTTGGTGGTGGCCACGGAACGCTCCCCCGCGGCGAGTATGCCCATGTAGCCACCCAGGCAGGGGCCGCACGTGGGTGTGGACACCGCGCAGTTGGCATCGAGGAAGATCGTGGTGAGGCCCTCGTCCATGCACTGGCGGTACACCTGCTGGGTGGCGGGGATCACGATGCAGCGAACGTTGGGGCTCACCGTACGACCCTTGAGCACCGCTGCGGCCTGGCGCATGTCCTCGATGCGTCCGTTGGTGCAGCTGCCGATGACGGACTGGTCGATCGTCACCCCGCGGGAGTCCTCGACGGGCTTGGCGTTGGAGGGTAGGTGCGGCCACGAGACGGTGGGTCGTATGGTCGAGGCGTCGATCTCGATCACGCGTGCGTACCGAGCGTCTGGGTCGGAGTGGTACTCCACCGCCGGATGCTCCGAACGACCGGTGAGATAGGCGCGGGTCACGTCGTCCACCTCGATGATGCCAACCTTGCCGCCGGCCTCGATCGCCATGTTGGAGATGGTCATGCGCGCTTCCATCGACAGCTTGGCGATGGTGCTGCCCGCGAACTCCATGGCCTGATAGAGGGCACCGTCGACCCCGATCATACCGATGATGTGCAGGATCAGGTCCTTGCTCGTGACCCCCTCGGGCAGCTCTCCGTCCACGATGAACTTGATGGACTCGGGGACCTTGAACCATGCGCGTCCGGTGGCGTAGCCCACACCGGCGTCGGTCGAGCCCACACCGGTGGCGAAGGCACCCAGCGCGCCGTAGGTGCATGTGTGCGAGTCGCTGCCGATGATGAGGTCACCAGCGGTGACGACACCCTGCTCGGGAAGCAGTGCGTGCTCGACGCCCATGCAACCCACCTCGTAGTAGTGCGTGATACCCTGCTCGTGGGCGAAATCACGCAGCATCTTGGCCTGTTCGGCGCTCTTGATGTCCTTGTTGGGAACGTAGTGGTCAGGCACCAGGGCGATGCGCTCGGCGTCGAACACGTTGGGCAGGCCGATCTCGCGAAACGCCTTGATGGCGATAGGACCGGTGACGTCGTTGGACAGCACCAGGTCGAGGTCGCACTCGATGAGCTGACCGGGCTTGACCTCATCGAGGCCAGCGTGCGCGGCGAGGATCTTCTCCGCGACGGTCATGGGACGTGACATAGGATTCTCCCTCTCTTCGATCGAGGATGATGGGGCGTGCGACAGGGCACCGAGGGACGAATGGATGGTATGGTCCCACGGATGCACCCGTGGTCGTACGCCCGATAGGTGTGACTTGATATGATACCGCAGCGTAGCGACCCATCCGTCCCCCTGCCGACGATGTCAAAGCCCACAGCGACGACGCTTCATGCGAACGGCACCCCGGGATGGGAGCGCCCGCCATGGCGAGGGGATGAGGCACGGGCACCGCGGAAGACGACGTGGGATCAGGCTCGCCGTCGGACCGAATGACGCATGCCAACACCCTGATGAGCCACTACGATATGATGAGTCCAACGCACATCGCTCGCAACCCGAGAGCACATGAAGGGGGAGTCCATGCCCACTGCCTACAACGTCCCCGAGGATATCGCCCTACCAGGAGACCGCATCGGCGACCTGGACATGCGTGAGTCGCGCACCAACCGCGACGCACGGACGATCGATGCCTACGTCGTCAAACGAGGAAAACCCGTCGACGGCCTCATCAGCCTCCAGGGCGGTGCACTGCGCGGTCTGTACACCTCGGGTGTGCTCGATGCCTTCCTCGACGTGGGACTCGCCTTCAAGGACGTCATCGGCATCTCGGCGGGAGCACTCAACGCGATGAACTACGTGGCCGGGGTTCGTGGTGCCTCGGCATTCTGCAACCTCACCTACGCGGGCGATCCTCGCTACATGGGCATGCGCGACTTTCTGCTCAAGGGGCGCATCTTCGACTTCGAGTTCATGTTCGACGAGGTGTTCGACCACCTCGTCCCCTTCGACTACGCTCGCTTCTTCGACTCGCCCATGGGCTTCACCGCCGTGGCGAGCAACTGCCTCACCGGACGGCCCACGTATTTCGAGCGCGATGGGGTGGAGGACGTGAGGACGGTAATCGCCGCATCGGGCAGCATGCCCGGCCTCTCCCGCTTCACCTTCGTGGATGGCATACCCTACCTGGACGGTGGGATCACCGACCCCCTCGGGATGGGAAAGGCGCGGGAGGCCATGGCGCAGGGCCGCAAGGTCGTCTTCGTGCTCACGCGCGAGCGAGGGTTTTGCAAGGAGACCACGACCAAGCGCATGAAGCGCGTCTGGGCGACGACCTACCCTCGTTACCCCAAGCTCGTGAAACGGCTGTGCACGATGAACGAGCTCACCGACGAGCAGATGCTCGAGGCCGACAAGATGGCCGCGCACGGCCTGGCGTTCGTGCTGCATCCCATCGTCCCGCCCGTCGTCACGCACACGGAGAAGGACACCGGCAAGCTGCGTGCGCTCTACGAGCAGGGCATCTACGAGACGCGCGAGCAACTCGACGCGCTGCTCGCCTACCTGGAACGATAGAGCCGCCCCCCATCGCAGGGCCACATGCAAACGGAACCAGGCCGATGCCGCCCGCACCGTGACGTACCGCTACTCTGCGGTGTCCTGCGGCGTGAGCTTGGGCTGACCTCGCTGAGCCGTCGTCTTGTTGATCATGCGGTTCAGGGCGTTGAGGTAGGCCTTCGTCGACGAGACGATGATGTCGCCGTCCGCTCCACGACCCGAGAAGACCTCGCCATCGGGTGCCGCGATGCGGACGGTGACCTCGCCGAGCGCATCGATGCCACGGGTGACGGACTGCACCGAGAACTCCGTGAGGTCGTTGTCCACCTGGACGACCTTGTTGACCGCCTTGTAGACCGCGTCGACGGGACCGGTGCCGTATGCGACCTCGGTGGTCTCCACACCCTCGCGATCGGCGAGCGTGATCGTCGCCGTGGCGATGAGCGGGACACCGCATGAGACCTGCACCGCCTTGAGGAGATAGACGGCGGTCGCGTTGCGCGTGTGCTCGCCGACGAGAGCCTCGAGGTCCTCGTCGTAGACTTCCTTCTTCTTATCGGCGACATCGAGGAACGCGTCGTAGAGACGTCCAAGCGCCTCGCCCTCGTAGTGGTAGTTGAGCGCCTCGAGGCGCGCCCTGAGGGCGGCGTGCCCACTGCGTGCCGTGAGGATGATCGAGCTTCCGCTTGCACCCACGTCGGACGGGTTGATGATCTCGTAGGTGTCGCGCTTCTTGATGACCCCATCCTGGTGGATCCCCGACGAGTGGGCGAACGCGTTGGCCCCCACGATCGCCTTGTTGGGCTGGACGGAGATACCCGTTATCGACGAGACGAGCCGGCTGGCCCGCGTGAGCTCGGTCGTGACGATGTCGGTGTGGGCGTCGAGCTCTTCGCCGTGCATCCTCACCGCCATGACCACCTCCTCGACCGCGGTGTTCCCGGCGCGCTCGCCCAGACCGTTGATGGTGCATTCGACCTGCGTGGCGCCGTTGGCCACGCCGGCGAGCGAGAGCGCCGTGGCCATGCCGAGGTCGTTGTGGCAGTGTACCGAGAGCGTGATGCCCTCGATCCCCTCGACGTGCTCCATCAGGTAGCCGATGCGTCGGCCGAACTCGTCCGGCAGCGAGTACCCGGTGGTGTCGGGGATGTTGACCACCGTGGCACCGGCCGCGATGACGCTCTCGACGATGCGGACGAGGAACTCGTAGTCGGCGCGTCCTGCATCCTCCGCGTAGAACTCGACGTCGTCGACGCGACGACGGGCATGCCTCACCGCGGCGACGGCACGCTCGATGGCGACCTCCTCGGTGATGCGGAGCTTGTCGTGAAGGTGCGAGGGCGATACGCCGATACCCGTATGGATGCGAGGACGCGCGGCGAACCTCAGGGCATCGGCCGCCGAGTCGATATCCTTGATGACGGCGCGGGAGAGGGCGCAGACGACGGCCTTGTCCCCCACCTCCTCGGCGATGGTGCGCACCGACCTGAAGTCACCGGGCGACGAGACGGGAAACCCCGCCTCGATCACATCGACGTTCATGCGGAGCAGCTCGCGCGTGATGACGAGTTTCTCCTCGGCGTTCATCGATGCACCGGGCGACTGCTCGCCATCACGCAAGGTGGTGTCGAAAATAGCGATCTTCCTGGTCATGAATCCTCCTCAAGCGCACCGCTGCAAACTTCACGCCTCTCTCCGACGGACGTCGAAGAGGGGTGAGGGCGACTGCGGGGTTCGCAGACCACCCAGCGAACCTGCGACACGTGGAACGGACCGCAGCGGAGGGCGACGCGACCGCGTCGCCCTCCACACGCTGCGACTACTCGAGGCTTCACGCCTCGTCGTCCTCCTTGTTTATCCAGGAGAACATGGAGCGCAACTGGGCACCGGTCGTCTCGATGGGGGCCTTGGCACGGATGCTGCGCTCCGTCTTGAGCGTGACCTGGTTCGCCTTGTTCTCCAGGATCCAATCCTTAGCGAACTTGCCGGACTGGATGTCGGTGATGATGCCCTTGAGCTCGACCTTCACATGGTCGTCGATCAGGCGGTCACCGGCGTAGTAATCGCCGTACTCGGCGGTGTTGGAGATGGAATTGCGCATATTGGTGAAGCCGCCCTCATAGATGAGGTCGACGATCATCTTGAGCTCATGGCAGCACTCGAAGTAGGCCATCTCGGGCTGATAGCCAGCCTCGACCAGCGTGTTGAAGCCGGCCTCGATCAGATGGGTCACGCCGCCGCACAGCACGGCCTGCTCACCGAAGAGGTCGGTCTCGGTCTCTTCGCGAAACGACGTCTCGATGACGCCGGCGCGCGCACCACCGATGCCCCAGGCGTAGGACAGGGCGAGCGCCTTGGTGTCACCGGCGCAATCCTGCTCGACGGCGATCAGGTCGGGCACGCCCGAGCCGGACTTGTAGATACGACGGACGATGTGACCGGGGCCCTTGGGGGCGATCATCATGACGTTGACGTCCTGAGGAGGGATGATCTGATGGAAGTGGATGGCGAAGCCGTGCGCGAAGGCCAGGGTGTTGCCCGGCGCGAGGTTGGGCTCGATCTCGCTCTCGTAGATCGCCGGCTGCTTCTCGTCGGGCAGCAGGATCATGACGACGTCCGCCTCCTTGGCGGCCTCGGCCACCGTCATGACCTTGAGGCCCTGCTCCTCGGCCTTTTCCCAGGACCTGGAACCCTTGTACAGGCCGACGCGGACGTCGCAGCCGGAGTCACGCAGGTTGAGCGCATGGGCATGACCCTGTGACCCATAACCGATAACGGCGATCTTCTTACCCTTGATGAGCTCGGGATTCGCATCCTTCTCATAGTAGATCGTTGCAGCCATTCTAAGCTTCCTTTCGCCATGGTCGCCAACCCCCGATGGGTTGGTTCGGCCGGGTAACCGATATATGTCGAACGTTCCTGTGCGTCGGCGAGAACCCCTGTCGACAGGAGCGTGGCGTTTCGTGCGTCCAGCCGCGACGAGATCGCCCCGACTGGACAAGCCGCGCGTGCCAGCGACAACGGCCCCACGGACAGGGCGCGACACGCGCGAAGGGCGAGTACGTCAGTCGCGCGAGCCGCGACCGAGCGATACCTTGCCGGTGCGCACGATCTCCTTGATACCGTAACCGCGCAGCAGGTCCTCGAGCGCCTTGAGCTTGTCCATCGTGCCTGTGGCCTCGATGGTCATCGTGTTCTTGCCCATGTCGACGATCTTGGCCCGGAACACGCCGGCCGCCTCGATGACCTCGTGACGCCGCTCGGAATTGGCGTTCACCTTGTAGAGCACGAGCTCGCGCTCGATGACCTCCTCGTCGGTAAGGTCGGTGATCTTGTACACGTCGATGAGCTTGTGCAACTGCTTGGTGATCTTCTCGATCGAATCCGGGTCGCTGTCCACGACGACGGTGATACGGGAGATGGTGGGATCCTCGGTGGGGCCCACGGAAAGCGATGCGATGTTGAAGCCACGGCGAGCGATGAGACCGGTGACGCGCGAGAGGACGCCGGGGCGGTTCTGGACGAGTACCGAAAGCGTGTAATCCATGTCTACTCCTCCTCACTCGTGGGTCGGATGGCCGGAGCGACGTTGCGAGCGGCGACGGACTCCTCGATCGAGGACCCCGGAGCCACCATCGGCAACACGAGCTCGCCCCTCGCGACGCGAACGTCGAGGATGGCCGGTCCGTCCGCAGCCAGCATGTCGGCGATGGCGGCGGCAAGCCGAGCCGGGTCGCTCACCCGGGCCGCATGCCACCCATACGCCTCGCCGAGCTTGACGAAGTCGGGCACGTCCTCGAGCAGCGTCTGGCTGAAGCGGTCGTGATAGAAGAGCTGCTGCCATTGACGCACCATGCCGAGGCACGAGTTGTTGAGGAGGAGCACCTTGATGGGGAGGTCGTTGACCCGCGCCGTCGCCATCTCCTGCGAGTTCATCTGCAGCGATCCGTCCCCGGCGATGCACACCACGAGCGCATCGGGAACGGCTATCTGCGCACCGATGGCGGCGGGCAATCCGAAGCCCATCGCCCCGAGGCCCCCCGAGGTGATGAAGGCACGGGGACGCCGGGTCTGCAGGAACTGGGCGGCCCACATCTGATGCTGGCCCACCTCGGTGACGAAAATCGCGTCGCGGTCGTGTGAGAGCGCGTCGACCTGCTCTATGGCCACCTCGGGAAGGATGACCGTGTCGCTCTCGGGATGGCGCAGTGGGTGCTGTCCACGCCAGTCGTCGATCTGTGCGAGCCAGCCCTGCGTAAGAGGCATCGAGTCGAGCTTGCGCAGCTCGTCGACGATACCGGCGAGCACGCCCTTCGCGTCGCCCACGATAGGTACGTCGACCTCGCGGTTCTTGCCGATCTCAGCTGGGTCGATGTCGATGTGGATGACCTTGGCACCCTTGGCGAACGTACCTTTCTTGCCGGTGACGCGATCCGAGAACCGCGCCCCCACGGCGATGATGAGGTCGGAGCCCGACATCGCCATGTTGGCATACCGGGTTCCATGCATACCCGGCATACCGAGTGCCAGCGGGTGGGCGTAGGGAAACGCCCCTTTGGCCATGAGCGTCGTGGTGACCGGGATCTGCCCCCGCTCCGCCAACTCCCTCAACTCACCGGTCGCCTGCGAGATGATGGTGCCGCCGCCCACGTAGAGCACGGGACGCTTCGAGTCCGCAATCAACTTGGCCGCCTGCTTGATCTGACGCGCATGGCCCTTGTAGTTGGGCTTGTACGACGGGATGTCGACCTCGGTGGGATAATGGAAGGTCATCGTCGCCGAGGCGAGGTCGCTCGGTATATCGATGAGAACCGGGCCCGGGCGGCCGGTGGTGGCGATGTGGAACGCCTTGTGGATGGCCGTCGGGATGTCGTTGATGTCCGTTAGCAGGTAGCTATGCTTGATGATGGGCATCGTGATGCCCGTGATGTCGCTCTCTTGGAACGCGTCACTCCCAATGGATCCGGAGACCACTTGGCCCGTGATTATGATCATCGGGACCGAATCCATGTAGGCGTCGGCGATACCGGTCACCGTATTGGTGGCACCGGGGCCCGAGGTGACGAGGCACACGCCGGGCTTGCCGGTGGCACGGGCGTATCCACCTGCCTCGAATGCCGCTCCCTGCTCATGACGGGCAAGCACGTGATGGAGTTGCTCGGAGTCGTACAGGGCATCGTAGATAGCGATCACCGTGCCGCCGGGGTAGCCGAAGAGGGTGGTCACCCCCTCCGCCTCGAGACTCGCGATGATGACCTGGGCACCGGTGAGCGTCTGGCCCTCCTTGGGAGAGGGTGGGATGACGGCATGCTCGCAAAGGGCCGGTGCGTTGTTGATGTCTTCGGTAAACATGATCGCCTCCTTTCCGGGTAAAGCGTATCGAAACCTGCAGGACGGATAGATGACGCCGTGGGGTGGCGCGAACGGCGCGGGTGGGGACACGGGAGGAGCCGGTAGGACACCACGACGGATGGGTGCGCGGGGACCGGTGCCTTACGAGAGGATCGCGCCCTTGTCTGCCGAGGAGACGAGTTGCGCGTAGCGGGAGAGTACGCCATGCGTGTAGCGGGGCGCGGGCCTGACCCATGCCGCGCGGCGACGCGCAAGCTCATCGTCGGGAACATCGAGCGTGAGGGCGCCCGCATCGATGTCGACGGTGATGGAGTCGCCCTCCCGCACGAGCGCGATAGGTCCGCCCGCAGCGGCCTCGGGACTCACATGCCCCACGGCCGGGCCCTTGGTGGCACCGGAGAAACGCCCGTCGGTGATGAGCGCGACCGAGTGCGAGAGCCCCATGCCCACGATGACGCTCGTGGGAGTGAGCATCTCGCGCATACCCGGACCGCCGGCCGGGCCCTCGTAGCGGATGACGACGACGTCCCCCGCCTTGACCTGGCCGTCGAGGATCGCCTCGACGGACTCCTCCTCCGACTCGAACACGCGAGCCGGACCGGTGTGCGTGCGCATGTCGGGGTCGACGGCGCTCTGCTTGACCACCGCCCCGTCAGGGGCGAGGTTGCCACGCATCACGCGCAGACCGCCGGTCTGGGAGTAGGCGTTGGCCGTGGTGCGGACGATCGTTCCGTCGGGGGCGGGGACGTCCTCGAGCCACTCGGCAAGCGTGCCGTGGCAGGTGGTGGCGCTCTTGTCGAGGCAGCCAGAGCGGTAGAGCTCCCCCATGAGGGCGGTGACGCCGCCAACGCGGTCAAGGTCCTCTATATGCAGCGGACCAGCCGGGGCGATGCGGGTGATGTTGGGGGTGGTGGAGCAGACCTCGTCCCAATCGTCGAGCGTGATCGGATGTCCGGCCGCGGCGGCGATGGCGGTGAGGTGCAGCATCGTGTTGGTCGAACCGCCGAAAGCCATGTCGAGCGTCATCGCGTTGTGGATGGCAGCTGGCGTGACGATCTTCGAGGGGGTGAGGTCCTCGGCGAGCATCTTCATGATCTGCATGCCCGCATGCTTGGCGAGACGCACGCGAGCGGACATGACCGCCGGTATCGTCCCATTCCCCGGCAACGCCATGCCGATGGCCTCCGAGAGGCACCCGATCGAGTTGGCGGTGAACATGCCCGAGCAGGACCCGCACGTCGGACAGGCGGTGTCCTCGTAGAACCTGAGTTCATCTTCCGTCATCGCACCGGCCGTGACCTGGCCGACCGCGTCGAAGAGCGTGTTGAGATCGGTCTCGGTACCGTCGTGGTCGCGGCCGGCGAGCATGGGTCCACCCGTCACCACGATGGCGGGGATGTCGAGACGGCAGGCTGCGATGAGCATCCCTGGGACGACCTTGTCGCAGCTCGGGATGAGCACGGCCGCATCGAATTGATGACCCTGGATGACGCACTCCACGGAATCGGCGATGACCTCACGTGAGACGAGGGAGTACTTCATGCCCACGTGGTTCATCGCGATACCGTCGCAGATGCCGATCGTCGAGACCTGGAGCGGTGTGCCACCGGCCATGCGCACGCCGGCCTTGGCGGCATCGGCGAGGGTCTGCAGATGCAGATGCCCGGGTATTATCTCGTTTTGGGAAGAGATGATGGCGACAAGCGGACGATCGAGTTCCTCGTCCGTGAGGCCATCGGCCTTGAGAAGGCTGCGGTGCGGTGCACGGGCCAGCCCCTTCTTAATTCCGTCGCTCCTAAGCTGCATGCCTGCCTACTCCCTTTGTTGGGACCGATGCAGCCGGTTAGCGGATACCATACAAGTGGGCTGGCATACGATGGAAGCGCACCACGGGTGCCCCTCGATGCGAGCATCGTGGATACACGAATACCGCGGACACGCCTCCCCCGTCTGCCGGGACGAAAGCGAACCTCCGCGGTACCACCCTGCTTGGTCTGAATCAGACCCACTTGTACGGCTGATAACGGTTGCCACCGATCCGACCTACTGACCGCGGTCCTGCAAACGGTGGTTTCCAGGATGCGCGCTGTTGAGCCGAACTGCTCCGGGGTGAGTTTCAAGACGTCCGCTACCAGGTTTCCAGCTTCCCCGGCTCTCTGCGAGCGGATTGGCCCTTACTTTCCCCATCAACGCCGTTCTCATATTCAACTGGGACGGAGTATACGCCACCGTCTCCGACAGAGAGCGGGAGAATCTGCGAGGAAATGCATACGCACCGCAAAGCCACCGTATATCGGGACGCCCCAACCGTTCACCCCACCACGAGCGCGAGGCATCCGCAAACGTCCACGGGCTGGTGGAAAGCGAGTTCGGTCCACCGCATCGGCCATGCAGGAAGGGGATGGCCGATGCGGTGGACCGAACTCGGCACGAATGCGGAAGCTCTCGGAAAAAGACGAGGCTACCGGTTGACAGCAGCGCGGCGGCATGGTTGTATACGTTCCAACCGAATAGCAGAAACCGTTGAGGCGGACGTCAAGTTACGTGAGCACTCCCAGCGAGCGGGTGATGGTGGAAGTCCCGCAGCATGCAGCGTAGCAAATGGACCGTGGAGGGCGAGGCGAACGGAGTCGGACGGGCGACCGAACGAATCCCAGTACCTGAGACGCGTGCTGGCGTTATAAGCAGAGAGTGTGTTGGCATTCTCGTTAAGGTGGGTTCTCGCAGGGGAGCCAAATAAGGTGGTACCGCAGATGACAGTCTGTCCTTATGAGAGATCATAGGGGCATTTTTTTTACCTCGAAGGCCATCGACCTCCCACCTCTGGATGCCAACGACCGTCAACCGGCCCTTTTTTGGGCCACCAGCATGGTGCCATCGGCACCAGGATGAAGGGGATCGAAATGAAGATGAGCGAGAACGGTGGTCCGACCACGACGAGCACGACCGTCACCCCTGTCGCAGTGACAGACGACAGCGCTCCCACGACCGCGGGCGCATCGAACAGACGCGTGGTGGCCGAGCAGGTACGAAGGGGGTTCTCCGTCAGGGACCTCGTCCTCATCGCCATCCTGCTCGCCGCAGGGCTCGTGCTCAAGATGGCCGCGGGCACGATCTTCACCTTTGGCGGCATGAAGCCCAACTTCATGATCGCGATGTACTGCCTTGCCATCCTGCTCACGCGGCCCAAGCCCTACCAGGGCATCATCATCGGTCTCATGACCGGCATCCTCTGCCAGCTCGCCACCGCCGTCCCGCTTGTGAACCTGGTCAGCGAGCCTGTCGGCGCCTTGGCGTGCACGCTGCTCGTGATGCTCCCCTTGCAACTTGGCAAGTTCGACGCGCGTCCCCTCGTGTGCACCTTCCTCGCCACCGTCTTGAGCGGCTATATCTTCGCCTCGATCGTCGTGTTCATGACCGGCGCGGCCATCGGCACGCTCTTCACGTTCTATGCCGTCATGGTGTTTGGCACCGCCTTCTTCAACTGCGTCATCGTGCAAGTCCTGTACATCCCGCTCAAGAAGGCCCTCGGGCTATAGGAGGATCGCGATGCTCAAGCTCGAGAAGGTCGGGTTTCGCTACGCAACCTCGGACCCATCGGATGACCGGCTCGTGCTCGACGGCATCGACCTGACCATCCCCGACGGCGACTTCCTCGGCATCATCGGCCCCTCGGGCAGTGGGAAGACGACGCTCACCTGCGCTCTCAACGGCATCGTCCCCCATTACTACCGCGGTGACTTCTACGGCTCGGTGACCATCGATGGACACGATACCGTGGAGATGGACCTCGATGGCATCTCGCGGCTCGTCGGCAGCGTCTGCCAGGACATCGACAGTCAGATGGTGGCCTCGGTGGTGGGCGACGAGCTGCTGTATGGGCTTGAGAATTTCGCCTTCACGCGCGAGGAGATCGCCGAGCGCCTCGCGTTCGCCCTCCATGAGATCGGCATCGAGGATCTGCACGACCGCGAGATCGCCAGCCTCTCCGGTGGCCAGAAGCAGAAGGTCGCCCTCGCTGCGATCATCGCGCTCAAGCCCCAGGTCCTCGTGCTTGACGAGCCCACCGCCGAACTCGACCCGCAAGCGTCGAGACAGGTGTTCGACCTGCTCAGGATGCTCAACGAGACGTATGGCGTCACCGTCGTGCTGGTGGAGCAGAAGATCATGCTCCTCTCCGCCTACGCCAAGCATCTTGTCGCGATGGACGATGGCCGCATCGTATGCGATGGCACGGTCGACGAGGTGTTGGCCCACGGTGCGCTCCTTGGGGGACTGGGGATCAGCATCCCCCGCGTCGCCGCGCTCTCGAACGAGTTGGGTGCGCGGGGGATCACCGGCGGCGAGATGTGCAAGACGGTGGACGAGGCGGTGGGTCTCATCGCCCGCACGGTCGAGGAGGAGGCCCATATGCAGGCCGGCTTGCAGGCGCCGGGGTCCCGTATCGACCCGACCGCCAGCCCAGCGGCCAGGCGCCCCCCGGCCGACGCGACCCCATCGGTCGAGGAGGGGACGGTGCAAGATGCCCTCGTCCGCTTCGAACACGTGACCGCGGGATATGGCGAGGGAGTCGCCGTCATCGACGACGTGAGCTTCTCGGTGAGGCAGGGTGAGTTCGTCGCGCTCTGCGGCACGAACGGTGCCGGCAAGTCGACGACGTTGCGCCTGTTCAACGGTTTGCTCAAGCCAACGTCGGGCACGGTGGTCATCGATGGGACGGACACCCGCGCCACGAGGACGAGCGAGTTGGCTCGAACCATCGGCTTCCTCTTCCAGAACCCCGACCGTCAGATATGCTGCACCACGGTCGCCGACGAGATCGCCTTCGGCCTTCGCAACACGGGCGTGTCACCGGATGAGATCGACCGTCGTGTGGCCGAGACGGTCGACGACTTTGGCTTTCGGGCGACCGACGAGCCCTTCTCGTTGAGTCGGGGGGAACGACAGCGACTCGCCCTCGCCTCGATCGTCACCGTGAGACCGCGCATCCTCCTACTCGACGAGCCCACCACCGGACTCGACCACCGCGAATGCACGCACGTCATGGAACGCGTGCGCGAACTCAACGAGAACGGCGTCACCGTGGTGATGGTGTGTCATGACATGGAGATCGTCGGCGATTATGCCCAGCGGGTCATCGCCATGTCACATGGGCGAATCAGCGCCGATGGCACGCCCTATGACCTGTTCCGCGATGTGGACGCTCTGCGGCGGTCCTCGCTTCTCGCTCCGCAGATCGTCGAGTTGGGACAGCGACTCGGCGCCGATGGGCGCCGTGCGCCCAGGGTGCGCGCGTCCCTCCTCGCTGCAAGTTCGATCGTCGAGATGGCCGATGCGGTCGAGATGGCCGTGATGCCGTCGGGCACCGGGACGGTATCCGGAAGAAAGGTGGGATGATGGCGCGCTTCCTCGACTACAGCGACGGTACGAGCGTGCTGCACCGGCTCAACCCCGTCACGAAGCTCGGGTTCGCGGTGTGCATGTGCGTGGCGGGCTTCACGTCCAACAACCTCTGGCTTCTGCTCGAACTCATCGGCGTCGACCTGCTCTATGGGGTGGTGGGTGGCGTGTTCGTGCGCTCGCTCAAGGCGCTGAGAGCCCTCATGCTCATGTCCATCGTCCTCTTCGTGCTCCAACCGCTTTTCCTGCACACCGGCACCGTGGTGGTCCCACTCCCCGCCGGGATGTCCGTGACGACCGACGGGCTGCTCCTCGCGGTGAAGGTGGTGCTCAAGCTCATCGCCGCCTGCCTGGGGTTTGCGCTCATGCTCTACGTGACGCGCGTGAACGACCTCTCGAACGCCCTCACCAAGCAGCTCGGGGTCCCGTACCGATACGCATTCACCACGACGACGGCTATCCGGTTCGTGCCCGTGTTCCTCAACGAGCTGGATGGCATCATGGAGGCGCAGACCTCGCGCGGCATCGATTTCGATACCCGTAACGTGTTCAAGAAGTTCGGGCTCATCCTCCCCCTGTGCATGCCCTTGCTGCTCTCGTGCGTCAAACGCACCGACAGCACGGCCATCGCCGCGGAACTGCGTGGCTTCAACCTCCGCACCCGCACGAGCGGCTACAAGCGCTACCCCCTCAAGGTCGCCGACGCGGTCACCCTCCTCGTGGGCATCGCCATCGTGGCGTGCGCCTTCGCGGGCAACATCGTCTAGGACGCCCGCCCACTGCGGGAAGGGCACCCGCATGTCGAGGCGTGGCATACTGGAGGCGCCGTCCGATGGAACCGGACGGCGCCTCCAGTTACATCCACATGGGATGGCAGGTAGGTCACGTCAGGCCGGCCTGGCCACCTCGGCGTCGGCGGGCTTGATGAGGCCATACCCGCCACCGTGACGATGATATATCACATTTATCAATCCGGATTCCTTGTCCAGGAAGACGAAGAAGTAGTGACCGAGCAGATCCGTCTGGAGCAGCGCCTCGCTCTCGGTGAGGGGGATGAGGTCGACGTACTTGTAGCGGACGATCGCCTCCTCTTCCTCCTCGGCGGCGATGACATCCGGGGCCTTGTTGGGGTCAAGGGGCATCTCGGCGAGCTTCGTACGGTCACGATGGTCGACGACACGCGTCTTGTACTTGCGTAGCTGACGGGCCACCTTGTCGCTCGCGATGTCGATCGCGGCATACATGTCGCTCTCCGCCTCCTCGACGCGGATGACGCGGCCTCTCGTCCTCAAGGTGATCTCGGCGATGGCCGGCTTCTCGATGGCGGGGTTCTTCTCGACACGCAGCACGACCTCGGCGGTGAGGGGGTCTACATCGAACACCTTGGTCGCATTCTCCACTTTCTCCAGAGCGTAGGAGCGCAAGGCATCGCTGACAGTGATCTTGCGGCCGGCAACGGTAATGTTCATGGCATCCTCCTTTGACGTACCTGGCGCGCCGAGCCTTTCGGCGCCTATCGCAAGGATAGACCAGCGCGGTTGCCTGTGGGGTAGAGAACCACGATGTTCTCAGGATTCGTTAACGCGCCGTTGCCCGTCTCCGACGACCATGCACGACGGCTCCACATGGCATGCCAACGCCACTGACCCACAATGACGCGGCGAGAAGGAGGGTACGCCACGGTGCGGATCCATCACCGGCTGGCGGTTCGTGCAAACCCCCGGCGGCTCACCTCGTTGGTTGGTCGAGAGCCGACAGGACGCCATGTCGTCTTGCTACTTGGAAGTGGTGTTCGACGAGGTCGCGGTCGTCGATGCCGCGCTATAGGTGGCAGAATCCGATGCGGCGGGGAGGTCGAGCGTCTCGCCGAGCCACTTGCCCATGATCACGTTGAGCACGCCATCGCCCTCGATGGTCTGGACCGCGCCGTTCACCGCGGTCTGGAGCTCGGTGTTCGTGGCCGAGACCCCCACGTAGAGACCCGAGGTCTTGCCGATCATCCCCACGAGGAGGACGTCGTCATACTCCTGCTCCAGATACGATCCGACCACCGCATCGGCGGCGGTGTACGTGACCGACCCGTTCTCCAGGTCCAGGAATGCGGAGGAAAGCGTGTCTGCACCGCTGAGCTTTGCTGACGGATATGTGGTCTTGACCTGATAAGCGCTGACGGACCCGGTCTGTGCGGCGATGGCCGACGTGCCGACCACAGCCGCCTCGGTCGACGGCGACGAGGTGGAGGTGAGCGCGAACAGGGCCGCGCCGTCGGTCAGGTACGGCCCGACCGTCGTGACCTTCGTGCTGCTGTACGAATCAGCGTTCACGTTCATCACGATGTCGACGGTCCCGTCGACGAGTGCCGTGTCCCCCTGTCCTTCCGGGACGTTGACGAACTCGACCGTGCAGCCAAGCTGCTCGGCAAGTGCCGCTGCGATATCCGCATCGATACCGACGACGCTACCGTCCGATTCGCCCGCGAAGGGGGCGTAACTGTAGTCGAGTCCCACCTTGAGAACGCCGCTCTCGAGCGTCGCATCGGTCGTGGGCGTAAGCGTCTGCGTGGAGTTCGACGAGTTCGACGATGATGTTGCGAAGGGAAGGGAGAACGAGCAAGCTGTAACGAGTACGGACGCCATCACCAGGCCGATGGCCGTGACAATCGATGCGGTACGCTTCATCGTTCCTCCAGGTCGTTGATCGAAAACCCTCTTCTCGCACCACCTACCACGCACAGGCCGGTATCTCCCCCCGGCTGACCTGGTATTTGACCCCACACTCGCATACTGGGGCGTTCGCTTGGTACCTCTTCACTACTGACCCTCTCGTCCGGAGGGCAGGCGCCCTCTTCGCGGACGGTACGACTTACCTCTAGGACGCGCCATGCTCGCACCCAGGGAACCCTGGATGCTTACGTGGATCCTTTCGGCCGCGTCTGCCATGGACTAAGGTGCAAAGCACCCGCAACCACAGACCCGGGGGGAGAACCTCGGTCGATTCTACCAGCACGGACGATCATTCACCAGACACGTGCCAACGCCACCACACGAACTGCCGCAACATGCGCTTCGAGGAGCGCCGCACTCGCCGCAACGCAGGTGGCACCGGTGGTGATCACGTCATCGACGAGGAGCACGTTCCCACCCCGTAGGGAGCGTATGGTTCCCGGATCATCCGATGCCAGGAAGGATCCAGCCGCATTGCTCGCACGCTGCCGCCTGCTCAAGCGTCGCTGGTCCGTCGCCATCGAGCGCGAAAGCGCGCAACAGACCGGTACCCCGAGCACGTCTGCCAGCCCATCCGCGACCATGGCCATATGGTCGAACCCTCGCCTGCGCACGGCGATGGAGGTCGCAGGCACGTACACGAGCACTCGGGGCCACCCGAACCAATCCCGCGGGACCGCCTCGGCGATGAGTCCGGCGACGAGGGGGGCGCATCGTTGCTCCCCCTCGTCCTTGTAGGCCCGCATCAGCGCGGCGATGCCCTCGCGGTACTCGCCGTAGCAACGCGCCGCCTCGAAGGGAAGGGGGTCGGTCGATGGATCCGGGTCGCATTCGGTACACGTGAGCACGCCGAAGGGGGCACCGCACCGAGGGCAGGCACCTGACGGGTCGATGCGCGGCAACATGGCCTCGCATCGATCGCACAGCAACGTCCCGGGGAGATCGCACACCACGCATCGCGTCGGCCACAGCACCTCCCTCATCCCCTCGCCCATCTCGAGGAGGAACTCGCGAGTCACCCGCGAGACCGCTGTGCCCCTACATCCCATAGGTCACCCCATCATGGTGCGATTCCCACGGACCCCCGCGGGAATCGCACCATGATGGACCCTCCACCTGACAGTCTGGTCGAGAACCCCTGTCGAAAGACCCGACGGTTACCCTACCGGTCCTGGCAGCTGCATCTCGGTGAGGTCGGCCCAATAGCGTTTGGGCATGAGCTGGCGCATCAGACGGGGGTTGTGTCGTTGCTGGTTCTCGATGGCGTGGTGGAAGGTCCGCCACATCGCCTGATAGGCGACCTCGCCTTTCGCACGCTGCACCGGCAGGGAGCCGTCTATCGCGCAGAGCACGCTCTGCGCACCATCCCAATGACCGGCAAGTTGGTGGGAGGCATCGTAGATGAAGAAGGGCGTGGGACCCATCCGCATCGAGAAATGCCCCATCAGCAGGGGTACGACGCATGACTTTGGGTGTATCTGCGCCACATACACGTCTCCGGGCATCTCCTCGAAGCGCAAAAACTGGAAGTAGTGCTCGCGCTCGTTGGCCACACGGCAGGATATCCTGGCGAACAGGGCCACGTCCTCGTGGGAGAGTTCGTCGCGGACGACCGGCCCCTCTCGCAGACCGTACCGCAAGAATCGATAGGCGACGGTGCAGCGGTCGGGGTCGTCGGCGAGAAAGACGCGAACCACGTCGCGAAACGTCTCGGCACCCAGTTGCGCGACGATGCCGTCGCGCACGCGACGGGCATGCTCCTCGTCGGTGACGACCTCGCGCACCTGCTGGAACAGCCCGGTCTGGGCACCCGGGGCGGGGAGAACGCAGGAGGGGTTCTCGTGGTTGGAGTAGGTGGCGAATATCGCCGAGAGCAGCCCCTCGAGGGAACCGTCGAACACGTAGGCGAGATCGGGGTCGACCGAACGCACGCGGGTGTCCCCTCCCGACGAGCCATGTCGAGACCCCTTCGCACCGCGATGCACGTCCGAGCCCGCGAAGACCGCACCCACCCCACCGGAACTCCCCGCACATCCCCGCAAGCCGCCTCGCGCGGCCATCAGGCACTCTCCCGGGCGAGAGAGCGCGCCGCTAGGGGAACGGTGGTCGGGTTGACGGCTGGACGGACGTCGGACGGCACGTCCCAGGCATCGACATCGTGGCGCTCGCCACGATGTCCTACGACGGGTCGCACGGGAATGGGGCTCTGCTCGGTGAAGCCCGGCTCGTCGAGGAGCGAGAGCTGACGAGGGTCGCGCTTGCGGTTGCCGAGGCGGTCCTGGCCAGGTTGCCCGGCCAGGAGCGCGGCCCGTATGGCCGCAGGATCCTCTACCAGCGCCAGGGCGGTGGAGGGTGGTGGAGGACAGGCCTGTGCCACCGCGCGCCCACGTGCCGGGTCCCACGTTCCCCACGGCTCGTACACGCCGTTGCAGGTGACGAAGAACCGTGCCCGCTTGAGGGATATGCGCAGTGCCTTGAGGTTCTCGGCCCGCAGCACCTGGCCTTTACGGGCGCGGACGATGGCCTGCGCCCCGCGCACCCCGAAGCCCGGGACCCTCAACAGAATCTCATAGGGTGCCGTGTTGACCTCGATCGGGAATCGGTCGAGGTGCGCCAACGCCCATGCGGCCTTGGGGTCAAGCTGCTCGTCGAGGAAGGGGTGCTCGGCATCGACAAGCTCGTCCGCATCGAACTGGTAGAAACGCATGAGCCAATCCGCCTGGTAGAGGCGATGCTCACGCTCGAGCGGCGGCTGGGATATGGCTGGCAGCACGGGCCCCTCGTTGACCGGCAGATACGCCGAGAAGAACACGCGCTTGAGAGAGAACCGTTGGTAGAGGGCCCTGGAGAGCTGCAGCACCTCCAGGTCGCTCTCGGGCGTGGCGCCGATGATCATCTGCGTGGACTGCCCGGCCGGCGCGAACGTGCCGGTGGTCCGCCTCCCCTGGCGCCGTGCGAGGGAACCCTGCTCGCGCACCTCCGAGATGCCGTCCCGGATGAGCGCCATGGGGCGGGCGATGGACTGCGTCTCCTTCTCGGGCGCGAGCAGGGCGAGGCTGCTACGGCTGGGCAACTCGATGTTGACCGACAGGCGGTCGGCGAGACGCCCAAGCCGGTCCACCAGCTGAGGGCTCGCCCCCGGAATCGCCTTGGCATGGATGTAGGCGTTGAAGCGGTACTCCCCACGCAGCACCTCGAGCACCTCGATGAGACGCTCCATCGTGTAATCGGGGGTGCGCAGCACGCCGGAGGAGACGAAGAGCCCCTCGATGTAATTGCGTCGGTAGAACCCTATGGTGAGGTCGGCAAGTTCGCGAGGCGTGAACTCCGCACGTTCGATATCGTTGGAGCGCCGGTTGGCGCAGTAGGCGCAGTCATAGGCGCACTTGTTGGTCATGAGCACCTTGAGGAGCGAGATGCACCGCCCGTCGGCCGCGAAGCTGTGGCAGCACCCCCCGGACACGGTATTGCCCACCATCCCGGGTTTGGAACCCCGACCACTGCCGCTCGAGGTGCACGCGACGTCATAACGGGCGGCATCGGTGAGGATGCGGAGCTTCTCCATCACGTCCACCGGACACCTTCCCTCATGAGAATCGAACATCTGTACGACCAATGATAGTCGTACGGATGTTCGAGTGTCAAGCGAGATGGCGATGGTACCCACGGGTCGCGGGCGCGGCGAGGCGGATCTGCCCTAGACGCGCTCCCCGTGCACGTGGGCGAGGGAGTAGACACCACGCTCATCGGGCCGGAAGACCCCCACTTCGGTGATGATCCCGGAGATGTAGCGACTTGGGGTGACGTCGAAGGCGGGATTGTACACCTGTACGCCGATGGGCGTGCGCCTGAACCAGCCATCGAGCGTGTACCCGCCTCCCTTGCGCGTGATGACGAGAGGCTGACCGCCCTTGAGGGCAAGCTCGCAGGGGCCCTTCTCGGTGAGGAGGTCGAGGGCACGCACCTGATCGCCCTGCGGCGTGATGGTACCGGAGACGGACATACCCTCGACCTCGCGCGGGTCGCGTCGCTCGATGACGATCGCATCGCCACTTGCAAGCGCGGGGTCGATGGTCGAGAGGGGGGCCGCGATGTAGAACGGGATGCGGTGCTCGTGGGCGAGCACCGCGACGCCGTAGGTACCGATCTTGTTGGCAGTGTCGCCGTTGGCGCAGATGCGGTCAGCCCCCACCACCACGGCGTCCACGGCACCGGCCTGCATGACGCTGGCGGCCATGTCATCGCAGATGAGCGTTGCCGGAACGCCCGCCATGCCCAGTTCCCATGCCGTGAGGCGACCACCCTGGTTGACGGGACGCGTCTCGTCGACCCACACATGCGCGACCCGTCCCTGCTCGAAGGCCGAGTAGACCACGCCGAGCGCCGTGCCGTAGAACGCCGTGGCGAGCGAACCGGCGTTGCAGTGCGTCAACACGTTGGACCCCTCGTCGAGAAGTGCGGCACCGTTGGCTCCGATCCGGCGATTGCAAGCCTCGTCCTCCTCGCACATGCGCTTCGCCAACTCGACGAGGTCGGCCTTGATGGCGACGAGGTCGGCACCCTGCTCCGCACGGTGGTGGGCAAACGCGCAGGCGCGCTTGGCGCCCCAGGAGAGGTTGACGGCCGTGGGGCGCGCCGTGGCGACACGGGTCGCCACCTCGTCGAGGGAATCGAGGTAGGAGTCCACGTCGACGCCCTCGGACTCGTTCTCGCTCCACACCGCAAGAGCGAGCGCGGCGGCAACGCCCAAGGCGGGCGCCCCTCGCACGGCGAGGGATTTGATGACGGTGCACACGGCATCGGCCGTGGCGCACGACAGGATGTCACCCACCAGCGGCAGGCGGGTCTGGTCGATCAGGCAAACGCCCGGCCGTCCCGTGACCTCGTCGACATCCCACCAGATCGTGCGGGGCAGTGCTTCGACTCCCATGGAACCCCTCTCAAGAGCATGCGTACGACAAGGATGCGCCTAAGGATACCGCGCCTCCCCGCACCATGTGGCCTGTCGCGCGCCAAGGCGGTCTGACGATTCGTGGGCGGAGGACCTGCTTCGAGGGAGGGCCATGCCACACGCGATGCCCCGCGGTCAAGGCCGCATCCCCGGTCGCGACGGTGTCAGCCGCTCTTCTCCACGAGGGATATCCCGTAGTCGAGCGTCTCGTAGGGAGCCTGGAACGTCTCGGACGATATGAGCGAGGTGCCCCGTATGTCAAGCACGCCGTCGAGCTCGGAAAGGCTCGAGTCACCCACGACCCAGATGCGACCCGTATAGCCGTCGAGCACGTCGGACCAGTTGTAGGTGATGTCCATCTGGGGGGCGAACGCCTGATACGCCTGCGCCTCCGCCGTGGTGTACGGGTTGAGGAAGTACTGATGCACGTCGGAGAACGTGACCGCAACCACCCCGCCGGTACCGATGTTGGAGTAGATGATGATATCGCCCGGTTCGAGGTTGGCGGCGAGATAGTCGAGAGGAGCCTTATTCTGGGCGGAGTAGTCCGTGGTGACGAGAACCACCTCGTTGGCAAGCGAGAAGGTGAGCACGATGGCGACGACGGCCCGCATGATACGGCCATCCTCGTTGGCAAGCACCCAGGAGAGCGAGAGCAGAAGCGGGCCGATGGCGACGAAGAGATAACGGTCATACAGGAGCAGGGAGCCGAGGAGGGCGGAGGCGAGCGAGGCGACCAGGAACACGCACAGATAGAGGGCAAGCCCGGCCATCGCGGGCAGGGTGTCGCGCCGCGATGCGGCACGGCACGGATGCGTCTCACCGGCAGGGTTTCGCGCGAGTGGAGCGTGCCGGCGCCGACGAAGCCAAGCAGCGAGTAGCACCACGAGCACCAGGCAGGTCCCCACGAACCCAAGCCAGGGCGCAAGCATGCCCGTGAGCGGGTAGCCCACGAGCTCGTAGACGCTCTCCGGGAACTCGAACGTGATCCAGAAACCCCCCGAGACATACGCCAACTGTCCGAGGAAGTTCATAATCCACGGCAGGTAGAGCGCTATCTGGATGAAGGCCGACACGATGAGGCAGACGAGGTCGGCACGACGTGCCCGACGGTTGCGGACGAGGAACACCACGAGCGCTAGGCCCACGACGAGCGCCGCGAGCAGACCGTAGTAGTGCAGATAGGCGCTCGCGAGGCTCGCGAGGCTGTACATCACCCAGGTCCGGATGCGCGGACGGGCGAAGGCCGTCGCATCGCGAGCCCCTCCACTCCCCCTCTCGGCGCCAGGTGCAGAGCGTATGATGCGCAGAGCATACAGGAACGTCACCATGACGGTGAACGTGACCCACGAGTACATGCGTATCTCAAGACCATAGTAGGCGACGGCGGGTATGGACAGGGCGAAGAGGGAGAAGAGCAACCCCGTGCGGGCGTTGACGTCACCACGCACGTGGGTATAGCCCAACACGCCGAGGGAGATGGCCCCGAGGACGGAGAAGAGACGATAGACGGTAAGGTTCGTGCCGAAGACGAGGTAGAGCACGTGGAGCATCCAGTAATAGAGCACCGGATGCACGTCGCAGGCGCCGATGGTCCAGATCTGGGCGAACGTGTGCGTGGCTATGGCGACGGAGTACGACTCGTCAAACCAGATCGACGTATGGAATGCGCCGATGACGAGAAAGGCAGCCCCTGCCATGAGCAGCGCGACGTGGAGGAGACGCGAGGGCGATGACGGCGTCTTCGATGAGAGGGCACGCATCCACGGAGCCTTTGTCGACATCCCCGTGGACGAGCCGGGTCTCGAAGTCACCTAGGACTCCTCCTTCGCGATGTAGAGAGGCCGGTCCTTGATCTCCAGGTAGGCCGCGGCAAGGTAGCGACCGAGCATGCCGATGCAGAACAGCTGCACGCCGCCGAGGAACAGCACGATGCATATCAGGGTGGGGAAGCCGGGGACCGGATCGCCCCAGACGGCGGCTTTGATCCCAAAGAACAGGAAGAGGGCCACGGATGCGATGCACGTGAGGATACCCACGAACGTGGCGATGGAGAGGGGCTTGGTGGAAAAGTCCGTGATGCACTCAAGCGCGTAGAGCACGAGCTTGCCGAACGACCACTTGGTCTCCCCCGCCACGCGGCAGACGTTCTCGTACTCGATCCACTTCGTCTGAAAGCCCACCCAGCTCACGATGCCCTTCGAAAAACGCGCGTGCTCCTTGAGGGAGAGGACCGCGTCGGTCATCCGACGTGTCATCATGCGGTAGTCGCGTGCACCGTCGACGATCTCGATGTCCTGCATCTTGCTGATGAGCCGATAGAACCCCCGAGCGAGAAGCGACCTGATGAAGGGCTCGCCTGTGCGGGTGACGCGGCGCGTGCCGACGGAGTCGTAACGCCGCTCCCCCTCGTCGTCAGCCGAAAGGATGTGGTACATCTGAGGTAGGAGTTCGGGCGGATCCTGCAGGTCGACGTCCATCATGACGACATAGTCGCCCTGCGCCCTGCTCGCACCGGCATAAAGCGCCGACTCCTTGCCGAAGTTGCGCGATAGCGAGACGTACCGGAAGCGTCTGTCGGAGGCACTCTGGGCACGGACCAACACGAGCGTACCGTCCGTCGAACCGTCATCGATGATGATGACCTCGAAGCGGACCTCATCCTTCATCTGCCGCATGACACGGCGGAGGGCATCGATGAAGAAGGGCAGGGCCGCTTCTTCGTTATAGCAGGGGACGACCACGGAGATAAGGTCCACAGGGTACCTTCCTGGATGCGCACGACGTTCCCCTACAGTATAGGAGCGCCGTATCCACGAATCGCACCCCTCCACCCCTTCCCCACAGAGAAGCGACCGAGGCGTCACAATAGGCTTCCCGCCATGCTTCGCGAACCCTTTCGCAGAACCAGGCGCACCATGCACCCCCCCGAGCCGGAGGTGACGTAGCGCCACCATGGTGCGTGCCGGGTCAAGGTGGATGGTGTCACGACGACGCCATCCACGTGAGACGCACCTACACCGTACCCATGTTCCAGGAGTTGAGGTATCGCTCCTGCTCGGGCGTGAGCGTATCGATCTCGACGCCGAGGGCATGCAGCTTGAGCCGCGCGATGCCGTCGTCGATGTCCTCTGGGACGGGATAGCAACCGGGCTTGAGATCGGCTGCGTGGGCCACCATGTACTCGGCGCAGAGAGCCTGGTTGGCAAAGCTCATGTCCATCACCTCGGCGGGATGCCCCTCCGCGCAGGACAGGTTCACGAGACGCCCGTCGCACAGCAGGATGATGGTGCGGCCGTCCTCGAGGGTGAACTCCTCGACCATCGGCTTGAGTTCCTCTGTCTTGACGGCGTGCTCTCGCAGCCAGGGGATGTTGATCTCGGCGTTGAAGTGGCCCGAGTTGCAGATGATGGCACCACTCTTCATCTCCTTGAACGCGGCCTCGTCGATCACGTTGAGGTCGCCGGTGACGGTGGTCCATATATCGGCGACGCGGGCGGCACGGGCAGCGGGCATGACGCGATAACCGTCCATGAAGGCCTCGAGGGCCTTGCTCGCATCCACCTCGCACACGATGACGTTGGAACCCATGCCGCGCGCACGGTTGGCAAGGCCACGACCGCACCAGCCATAGCCCGAGACGACGAAGTTGCGACCGGCGAGCAGACGGTTGGTGGCACGCACGATACCGTCGAGCGTGGACTGACCGGTGCCGTAGCGGTTGTCGAAGAAGTGCTTGGTCTTGGCGTCGTTCACCGCGACGATGGGGTATTTGAGCGCACCGTCGGCAGCCATGGCCGCCAGGCGGATGACACCGGTGGTGGTCTCCTCGGTGCCTCCGATGATGCCCTCAAGGGCCTCGGGGTGCAGTTCGTGGATCCGACCCACGGTATCGGCGCCGTCGTCCATCGTGATGTGCGGACCTGTGGCGATGGCCGCGTCGATGTGACGATAGTAGGTCTCGGTGTCCTCGCCCTTGATGGCATAGACGGAGATGCCATAGTCGCGCACCAGCGAAGCGGCCGTATCGTCCTGCGTGGAGAGCGGGTTGCTCGCACACAGCAGCACATCGGCACCGCCGGACTTGAGGGTGCGCATGAGGTTGGCCGTCTCGGTGGTCACGTGGAGGCAGGCGCTGATGCGGATGCCCGCAAGGGGCTTCTCGCGCTCGAAGCGAGCGCGTATCCGCGCAAGCACCGGCATGTCGCGATCGGCCCATTCGATGCGGGCGCGTCCCGCATCGGCGAGGTCGATGTCCTTGATATCGTATTGCATGAGGCTCCTTCTGGTTGGCGGATAAGGTCCTTGGTCGCGTCCCCCGCAGCCGATCCGACCCCGGGGGGCGACGGGTGGCGAGGTCGAGCCATGTATCGAGGATACCGGCTCGGGCAGGTCCTGCCCAGTTGGACCGCCCTGGAGCTCGGCGGCGCCGCAGACTGCGGCGACCAGCGGCACCCACGCGCCCTTACAGCCTTTGGAGGATACCGGCGACGAGACGCGCCATGTTCTCGTGCATGACGCGCCCGCGCTCCCTCTCCGTGGAGTTTGCCGGCCGCATGCGCGTCCCGGCGCTGTGCGTGACCTGGGCGATACCCATCGTGCGCATGCCGAGGGCACGTGCCTGGATGACCTCGCTTGCAAGCGATAGCGTGCTGGCCGAGCAGCCGACGCTCTGAAGCGCATGCGCCTCGATGGCGGTGAGGTACTGAGGACCCACGGTGCACGCGATGGCGCCCTCCGCAAGGTCGATGCCCTTCTCCACGGCAACGGCATGCGCCACCTCTCGCAGGCGATCGTCATAGGCGTCGCACACGTCGATGAAGGGGACGTCATCGGGGAAGAAGGCGCTCGGCCCCACCAGCGGGCTCGCATCTGAGAAGTTGAGCTGGTCATTCACCAGCATGAGGTCACCCTCGCACACCGCACCATCGAGCGCAGCCGCATTGCATATGTTGATGAGCGTGTCGCAACCTGCATGGTAGGCATGGCGCACGGGTGCCGCCACATCGTAGGAGGAAAGTCCCTGGTAGAGGTGGGCACGACCGCAGTAGCACAGCACGTCCTTATCGGCGAGGGTACCGACCAGGACCTCGAGGGAATGCCCCGGGACGCTCTGTGTGGCCATGTGGAAATCGGGGATCGACGAGTAGGGCAGCACGCTGTCGATCGCGATCATGTTGGAGATGGATTCGCAGTTCGACCCAAGGATAATCGCTGCACGACCCATGCGCACCCCTTGTCCTCGCAGCCCAGGCCTCGTGCCCAGACAACGCCAACATTGTAGCGGGGCGGTCACGGGCGAGTGCGTCCCTCACGGAGCCGTTGCCGGATGTTCACCCTGTGCACGATGGCCGCACGTCGCCCTCGCGCGCCGAGTGCCACGCGTCAGTCAGGCGATGTCGGATTCCGAGAAGATGGGGATGTCGGCATCGATGAAGAGCTGTGCGGCGATGCCGGTGCCGCATATCCTCTCCCCTGAGAACGTGCCGTCGTAGACGCGGCCGCTGCCGCACGAGGGGCTGTTCTCCTTGAGCACGGCGCATCCCACCTCGGCGTCCAAGGCGATCGACAGGGCACGTGCCGCCCCCTGGGCGTATGCGGCGGTGAGGTCGTCGCCCTCCTCGGTACGCACGCAACGCTGCCCGTTGCCGCTCCTGACGATCTCGGCGGCGGCACGGGGCGTGGGCAATCCCCCCAGCTCCTCCGGGCAGATGGGTACGAGCACGCGATCCCTCGCCAGCTCGGCGACCGCCCGGCACGCACGGGAATCACCGTTGTAACGACAGGGATATCCTATGAGGCAGGCGCTCACAGCGACAGGTCCAGCAGGAGCGGTTATGGGCAGACCCATGGAACCTCCTCGTCGGATTTCATCAGCGCCCCCTACACTAACGTAGTTCCCGTTTACAGAACCGTTGCAAACGGTGACGTCCACCGGATGGCAAGCCTGTGGCGTCCTCGGTCGGATAGACTGGGCTGGAATACGGTGTGGTGCCCGTCTTGGACCACCACGGCAGAACATCTAGGTGGGAGGAACCATGCAACGCGATCGCACCGCCCTGCCCCATCACACGCTCACCTCATACGACACGGTCGAGGTGGCGCTGCCAGCAGGCAGCGTAAGCGAGCGGCTCGTCGATGACGAGATCGCTCGCACCTTGCGGGCCCATGCGCGCCACGAGAGGGTCGCACCGCGCACGATACGCGACGATGACATCGTCCACCTGGCCATCGAGTCGACCAGGGATGGGGACCCCTATCCACGCCTCACCACACCCGGTCACGACCTCGAGTTGGGTTGCCATGCCATGCCCGACGCATTCGAGAGGCAACTGCTCGGACTCTCCGTGGGGGAGACGGCGACCATCTCGTTCGACCTTCCCGGCATGGGCGAAGCGACCTCTGACGGCTCGCGGTCACCGCTTCACCTCGACTCCACGGTCACCGTGCTCGAACTGCGCCGCAGAGTCGTCCCCGCCCTCACCGACGCCTGGATGAGGGAGAACATCACGGGCATGTCCACCGTTGCCGAGTTTCGTGCAGGCGCTCGCCTGCGTCTGGAGAACCGGCGCCGCGAAGAGCTTCTCGCATCCGCTCCCATCGCCGCCGCCGACGTCCTCGCCACCCGACTGG
The DNA here is from genome assembly GCA_015655215.1 of Coriobacteriia bacterium. Lineage (GTDB taxonomy): Bacteria > Actinomycetota > Coriobacteriia > Coriobacteriales > RUG033 > JAATFL01. The sequence continues at coordinate 102,424 of JAATFL010000009.1, read as the reverse complement.
TCGATCCCCTCCCCGACGAGGCGGTGCGCGAGGCACTCGGAAACTCGACCCGCAGCTTCCTGACGTTCCTCAAGCAGCAGGGTATCTCGAAGGAGCGGTTCCTGGAGCAGGAGCGCATCACATCCGAGCAGTTCGAGAAGCGGTTGCAGGAGGAGACGCGTCAGATGGTCGCACAGGGGCTCGCGCTCCTCGCGTTGGCCGAGCATCTCGACCTCGAGGTCACCCAGGAGGAGATAGACGCGACGTTTGGCGAGGACGACCCCGGGCGCGCAGCCGAGGCCCGGAGGGCCTGCGAGGAGGCGGGGATGCTTCCTCGCGCGCACGAAGCCGCACTCCGCGTGAAGTCGATGGGACATCTGCTCGAGATGACGGCGTTCAAGCTACCCGACGGCACCAAGGACACCGCCTTCAGGCATCAGCTGCTGCACGCATATGGTGTCGATGCGAAGTGAGGTATCCGCGCCGGCAGGAAGACCATCTGCAGGGGCATGCCCCGGGAGACCCTACCGCATCGCAGCGACCACGGCGTCGGTGAACTCGCGCGTGGTGGCCGCGCCGGCCGCACTCCCGGTGACCGTGCGCTTGATGTCGCCGGTCACGTGCTCGCCGGAGGCGTAGACCCGACGGATGGCGCCGGTCACCCTCTCGGCAGCCTCGTGCTCGCCAAGGTGGTGCAGCATCATGGTCGCCGAGAGGATGATCGCGGTCGGGTTGGCGATGCCCTTGCCCGCGATGTCAGGGGCGGATCCGTGCACGGCCTCGAAGACGGCGCAGTCCCTACCGATGTTGGCACCGGGAGCCATGCCCAGGCCACCCACCATGCCGGCGGTGAGGTCGGAGACGATGTCGCCGTAGAGGTTGGGAAGCACGAGCACGTCGAAATCGTGCGGATAGAGCACGAGGCCCATGCACGTCGCGTCGACGATGCGGTCCTCGAAGGCGATGCGGCCCTCGTACTCGGCGGCGACCCTGCGGGCGACCTCGAGGAACAGGCCGTCCGAGAACTTCATGATGTTGGCCTTGTGCACCGCGGTCACCTTATGGCGGTCGTTGGCGAGCGCGTACTCGAACGCCCAGCGCACGATACGCTCCGAAGCGGTGACCGTGATGGGCTTGATGGAGATACCCGCGTCGGGACGGATGATGCCGGCGTCCTCCTCCGCGACGAGGTGGGCGAGCCGCTGCGCACCGCGGGAGCCCTTGGCGAACTCGATGCCGGCGTAGAGATCTTCCGTGTTCTCCCGCACGATCACGATGTCGACGTCCTCGTAGCGCGCGCCGGTGCCGGGGATCGACAGCGCGGGACGCAGGTTGACGTAGAGGTCGAGTTCCTTGCGGAGCGCCACGTTGATGCTGCGGAACCCCGTGCCGACCGGCGTGGTCACCGGCCCCTTGATGGCAACCTTGTTCTTGCGGACGGAGTCGACGACGTAGCGCGGCAAGGGCGTTCCATATTCGTCCATCACGCCCAGACCGGCCTCTGCGACCTCCCACACCATGTCGACCCCCGAAGCACCGACCACGCGCGTCATCGCCTGGGCGATCTCAGGGCCGATGCCATCGCCGGGGATGAGGGTGACCGTATGCTGTGCCATGCATGGCTCCTTGGTCGAGATGTCGGTACGTCGTTGATGTATCGTCGCGCTTGCCGTTCGGGGGCACGACAGCGAGGGGCGTCGCCCGTAGGCGACGCCAAGGGGCCACGGCGCCCTACGCCTCTGCCGCCGCGATGATCTGGCCCGCGCGGTGCTTGAGGCCGCCCCGACCGCTGTTCGCGTCGAAGCTCATTCGATCGACGATGGCTTTCTTGACCTTCTTGGAACTGCTGTTGCCTGCGAAGACGAGCAGGCTCGTGAGCATCTCGTTGAAGCCGGGGTCACCATGGTAGCACTGGATCGCCTCGTCGATGAGCGGCCAGACCCTTTCGGCGCGCCTGCTGGTGGTCGCCCCGTAGACGCAGAGGAACCGGAAGGCGCGAATGCACACGATGCCCGACGTCTCGTCGAAGAGGCAGGACTCCGCCCCGGCCACCGCGTCGGAGATGTTCGCCGGGTCGCGGGGGACCAGGCGCTCCAGGGTCTCGAGAGCTTGCCACCGGGTCTGGGCCTCGGGGCGGAAGAGGGCGTCTGAAAGCTGGTCGACGTAGTCGACGAGCAGGCCGGCGTCGGTCTCCGAGACCATATCGAGCGCGGAGGCGGAGAACTGCCTGATGCGGCGGTCGTCTCCCGACAGTCTCTCGACCAGCGCCGCGAGGATCGTCGGGTCGGCGATGGCCTGCGCGGCGACGTCACTCGAATCGCCCGATGGGTCGAACGTGATGGTCTTATCGATATCCTGAACCATGCATGACCTCCTACGACCTTATCCAAAGCGGACCGACGCGAGCGTCGCGAGGCGAGAGATTGGAGCACGACGGACATCCCACGACCATACGACGACCTCGACGGGAAACTGCTCGGCATTGATTGAAAATGGTGATCATACTCCTGAGTCTGTGGACAGGATACCCCGAAGTCTGTCGCCATCGAGGAAGAGTAGCCTTGTCTTCCTGCGGAAAGGCCCTCTGCATCGGTGCGTGAGGGTAGGTGGGGGCATCGGCGACCCCGGGAATGACGGGAACAGGTCAGGTGAATCGGTGCAAGCTCGCCAGAGACCCCGTCACGAGCCATCCCGTCGGACGTCCATCCACCAGGGCACGAGTGGACCCGCCTCGCGCAGTCCTCGCGCGTGTTCCCGTGCAAGCGGGTCGAACGCGTCGAGCCGTGCGTGGAACCGGGACCCATGGTCCATGTGGGAGAGATGGGCGAGCTCGTGCATCATCACGTGCTCGGCGAGCTCGGGGGACAGGAAGAGCAGACGCGTCGAGAGCATGATGTCACCCTGCGTCGAGCAGGAACCCCATCGCGAACGGGCCGGATACACCCGCACCGAGCGCAACGGGAGGTCTTTGCTCGCCGCGATATCCCGCATCCGCAAAGGGAGGGCCCCCTCCGCACGTCGCGCGACGAAACGACGCAGCGCGCGGGCGACCCGCTCCTTCTCGCCCACCGGTCCGAAGATGCCCAGCACGTGCGAGGTCCTGTCGGCGTGCACCGCGATCCGGGAACTGGGAGAGGGCGTGTAGGTGACGTGCCACATCTCGTGGACCGCACGAAGCGCGATGGTCGCAGGCAACCGATGCTCGGTGTCGACCCGTTGGCCCGATTCCGCCGCGACGCGCTCCAGGCGTGCGACCATGCGATCGATCCACGCGTCGTGATCGATGAGCAGGCTCTCGGGATCGTCGCACCACCGGTTCGGTGCGACGATCCCGAGCCCATCGCCACCGGAAAGGACGAGGCGGACGTGCTTCGCACGCGAGGAGAAGCGGACCCGCCAGGCGACCTTCCGTCCCTGGCGGGTCGTGTACATCCCGGATAGCCGTCGGGGACTCATCGCACCCCCCTACGGACGAGGCCCGTCGAAGCTCGATGGACCATGGTCACCGCCGGTGCCACGGCCCGAACCGCGGTTGCGTCCGTCGTGCCCTCCGCCGGTACCGCGATAGCCACCTTGAGCACCATGTCCTCCCTGGCCGCCACGACTTGGAGCGGAGGTGCCACGGGGGGCGGTATCGTGCGAACCGCCACGGCTTGCAGTCCCCCGGGAGTCGGGGTGGTCCGTGCCATGCGAACCGCCGCGACCGCGGTCTCCACCGTCTCGCGAGGCCCCACCACGGTAACCACCGCGCATCGCGCCATCGCGGGATCCGGGCCGCTGACCACCTCGTCCGCCGCTGCTCGAATCGCGCGTGCCATCATGTGGCCGAGTGGGTTCGGAGGCGGGATCGACGCGTTGGTCATCGAAGCCGCGGCCCTCGACACGCTCGGGTTCGGCGGTCCGTCCCGGCCGCGACCCTCGCGAAGAGGCACCGGTGGGACGCGGACGACCCTCCGTGCCGGGCCTCCCCTTGAACCCTTCGTGCCCACGGTCGCGCTTCGCCGTGAAGAGCCCTTCGAGACGGCCGCGGTACTTGCCGTCGTCGGTCTGTGCAGAACTCGACGTGGCCGGTGCCGTGCGTCGCGCTCCACCACGCTCGACGGCACCGCGGCGAAGGCCATCACCAAAGCCATGGCCTCGATCGGCCCCGTCCGTGGAGCCGTATCCGAGACCGCCGCCACTCCGGCGGTCGGATCCCCGGCTCGCGGGGAGTCTCGCTTTACGTCCGTCGTCGCGGGCACCGTCACGCCCCGCACCTCGAGCACCATCGCGAGCGACCACGCGGTCGTTTCGACCGCCGCCCTCGCCGCCGAAGCTGCGGCCAGAACCGGATGGGCGACGACCCTCGCGGACCGTCTTGCGCTCGGTCCGTGCCCTCTCGGCATGCGCGGCCGCGGACGCGTCGCCGAAGTAGTGCTCCCGCTCGTCGTCGGTGATGAATCGTCGCACCTCGTAGCAACAGTGGATCTTGGGGTTGCGCTCGAAGTCCTCAGGGATGGTGCGCCGCGTGATCTCCTCCAGCTCCACGCCAGCGCGGCGCAGTGCGGAGAGATCCGGCTTGAAGCCACGCTTGTTGCACGAGAAGATGATGGTACCGCTGCGCGTGGCGAGACGTGAGACGCCCACGAGCAACTCGACATGGTCACGCTCGATGTCCCAGTCGGCCGCGTCGCTGCTGTTGGAGAACGTGGGCGGGTCGACGAATATCACGTCCCAGCGATTGCGCGTGCGGCGTTGCGAGGCGACCCACTCCATCACGTCGGACTGGATGAACTCGTGTGACGAGCCCTCGTCGTAGGTATCGAAGCCGTTGAGCTCCATGTTACGGCGCGCCCACCCCAGATAGGTACCTGAGAGGTCGACGGTGGTGGTGCTCATCGCCCCGCCCTTGGCGGCGTGCACCGTGGCGACGCCCGTGTAGGCGAAGAGGTTGAGGAAGCGCTTCCCCTCGGCAAGCGACCCCACCATACCCCGCGTGAGACGGTGGTCGAGGAATATGCCCGTGTCGAGATAGTCGGAGAGGTTCACCTCGAAGAGAAGACCGTCCTCCGACGTGATGCCGCAGATACCCGCCTTCGCCTGATCGGAGGCGTACTGCGATCCGCCCTTGGCGCGATGCCGCACCTTGAGGAAGACGTCCTTGGGTTCGACGCCCAGCACCGGGGGGATGACGGTGAGGGCGTCCGAGAGGCGAGCGGCCGCCTGCGCGGGATCGACCTCGGAGGGCGCCGCGTACTCCGAGACGTTGACCCACCGCTTGCCCTCGTCGAGGCCGGCGCCCTCGTACATGTCGATGGCGAAGTTGTAGTCGGGCAGGTCCGCATCGTAGATGCGGTAGCAACCCACCCCCGTATGCCGCGCCCACTTGGCCCTGTGGGCGTGCATCTTACGGAGACGGTCGACGAACTGACCCGTCCCAGGTTCAGAGGCGAAGACGGTCGCACCCTCGTCGAGGACGAGGCGCATCGTCGGGTCGTCGGCGACGGTGTACAGACGCACCGACGTGTCGTCCTTGCCGTCTGGGAGCGCCTTCGACGAGGTTGCGCGCAAGCCGAGTGGCGCGTCGACGGTGGGATCCGGAGTCACGAGTGCGAAGCGCCAACCCTCGAAGCGCGAGCGGACGCACTGACCGAGAACGGCCCACAGCGCCGGACGCTGGGCTGCAGAGAGAGAGCGCGCGCCGGCGGGAGGTATCGTGGCGACGAGGCCGGGGATGGGTGCACCCGTCTCAGCGTCGATGCCAGGCTCGGGCAGCTCGATCGTGGCGAAGTCGATGAGCGAGCCCTGTCGGACGTCGACGACGTCCTCGAGGCCCATGAGCCGCGCAGAGCTTTGCGCGGTCTCGACGGCCGAGGGGTTGGGGTCGATCGCTATGATGACGGGTGCATGGGCACGACCGGCCTCGGCACGTTCGTCGGCCTCGTCGAGAAGCGCGTCCCAGGCCTTCTGGTCATGACCCTTCCAGCCATTGAACCCCCACGAGGTGCGAAGGATGCCGGGTGCCATGTCGCATGCGACCATCGCCGCCTCGATGGCAAGCGCACCGGAACCGCACATGGGGTCGATGAGCATGCCGCCCTTCCGGGCGATGCCCTTCCATCCCGCGCACACGAGCGCGGCGGCGGCCAACGACTCACGTGCCGAGGAGCCGCCCTTCATGGCCGCGCCGCCATGCCCCCGGTGATGGAGTGACTCGCCGGCGAGGTCGATGGCGACCGTGGCGCGAGAACCGTGCACCGAGATGGAGATGCGCAGGTCGGGGTGCTTGGCAACGTTAGGACGCTCACCGTAGAGATCGCGGAAGCGGTCGCAGACGGCGTCCTTGGTGCGCAGTGCGGTGAACTGCGTGTTGCGGAGGTTGGGGTTGGTCCCACGCGCGTCGACGGCGAGCGTGCCGTGCACGTCGAGATGGTCCTCCCAGGGCAACGCCCTGATCGAGCGGTACAGCTGCGCCTCGTCGATGGCGTCGACGTAGGAGAGGATGAGGGAGACGCGCGAGGCGAGCCGTGACCAGAGCAACACGCGATAGCCGACCGCCAGGGTGCCGAAGAAGGTCACCCCTGTGGACAGCGGACGCAGCTCGCGCACCTCCAGACCACGGATCTCGTCGGAGAGCAAGCCCTCGAGGCCATGCGCCGCGGAAGCATAGAACTCATGCGTGGTCTCGACGGGTTCCTGATGGGTGACGGGGACCTCGTCGGACGAGGCTAGGGTCAGGGCAGCAGGTTCGGACCCATCGGCATCGGTGGTCGCAGGAGATGCGGCGTCGGCGATGGAGACGGCGTCCTCCCCTCGGTCTGGCACGAGTCGTTCCCTATCGGTCGCGTCCTGGCGCTCGGACGAGCAGATGGGTCGATCGGTATCCACCATCAGTTGGAAACCCCCTCGACCCACGTGTCGGACTTGGCGTCCTTGTGCAAGACGATGAGCCCCATCGCCTCAGCATCCTGCAGGAACTTGGTGAAGTTGCGGTAACCGTAGGTCGACTCGTTGAACTGTGGCTGCTTGCGACGCATCATGATCTTGAGCAGCGAAGCGTGCATGCGGTCGCCACCCTCGCGCTGGACGGCCTCCATCGTCTCGAAGAGCAGCTTGAACGCAGGACGCTTCTCCTCGGGGACCTTGTCGAGCACGGGGACGCCAGAAGGCGAGGCGATGTCCTCGTAGAAGATGAACTCGTCGCAGTTGGCGGCGAGGATGTCGCTCGTCGCCTCGCGCAGTCCGACGCCGATGACCTCCTTGCCGTTCTCCTTCAGCTTGAGCACGAGGGGGGTGAAGTCGGAATCGCCCGAGACGATCACGAACGCATCGATGTGCTCCTTGGCATGGCACATCTCCATCGCATCCACCACGAGTCGGATGTCGGCGCAGTTCTTCCCCGTGTTCCTGCGGTCGGGTATCTCGGTGAGCTCGATGCCGAGTTCGTGCAAGGACTCGACGGCATCGGGGAACCGGTGCCAGTCGGAGTAGGCGCGCTTGACGACGACCTTGCCCTTCTCCACGAGACGCTCCAGCACCATCCCCATGTCGGGGATGATAGCCGGCTTGCGCTTGCCCTTGACCCCGCGGGGGCCGGTGCCAAGGGCAAGATTCTCATAATCGATGAAGACCGCGAGCGAGTGTGCTTGATCGGACATGGTGTTCCTTTCCGGTAACCGCAGCCACGTGCGGTGGATATCGGCCCATCGTGGGCCAAAGGAGTCCGACGAAGACGCGTGATGGGCGTCGGGGACAAGCACAGCTGCGGTATGTTGTTGACAAAGAGGAGGATTGCACGCACTCACCTCGACGTGCATCGATCGATGGGGCGGTACGCGCAATGCCTCGCATGATAGATCCATGACCATAATATGATACCACCGAACCCCCTGCGGTTACCCTGGGGGAGGCGGACGAAGGCATCCGGGGATGCATCCATCCCACGGGCGGCATCGGTCGACTCGCCCCTCAGTTCCTGGAAAAGGGCGGGTCGGAGGGGTCGTCATGATGATGGTGGTGATGATGGGGGTCGCCGTCGTCGTGACCCTGCCCCTCGCCGTCTTCATCGTCGTCCCCATCGGCCATCGCGGCCTCCCAATCGAGCCCATGGGCCGCACAGGTCGCCTCGTCGGAATAGACGAGGATGAGGGCCTGGGTGCCCATATCGGCCCCACCTACCGTGGCAAGCATGCGATAGAGCTGCGCCGCCGTCTCAAGCCCTGGTAGCGTGATCTCCTCCGCCTCGGCCACGTCGAGGGCGAGTCCGAGGTCCTTGCAGAGGTGCTTGACGCGGAAGCCGGGATCGAAATCCTCGGCCAGCATGCGAGGGGCAAGGTTCGCAAGCGTCCACGAGCCGGCGCTTCCCGCCTGCACCGAGGACAGGACCTTCACGGGATCGAGGTCAGCTGCCTTGGCAAACGCAAGGCATTCGACGGCACCGAGCATCGACGAGGCGAGCGCCACCTGGTTGGCAAGCTTGGCGAGCATGCCGTTGCCGGGCTTGCCCTGATGGCATACCGAGGTTCCCATGACCTCGAGCACGGGCAACACCGCCTGGAAATCCTCCTCCTCGCCGCCCACCATGATGGAGAGCGTGCCCGTGCGTGCGCCCACGTCGCCCCCGGTCACCGGGGCATCGAGGGCATGCAGGTCGTTCACCGCCGCCATCGCGTTTATCTCGCGGGCGAGCTTGGGGCTCGAGGTGGTCATGTCGATGAGGTAGGTGCCGGCGACGGCGTTGTCGACGACCCCGTCGTCACCCAGGTAGACGTCCTCGACCTCGTCGGGGTAGCCCACCATCGTGATGACGACGTCGGCATCCCTCACGGCCTCCCCCACCGAGTCAGCCCACCGCGCACCCTCTGAGACGAGGACGTCGGCCTTCTCCTTGGTGCGCGTGGTGACGACGAGCTGAAAGCCCGCGTTGATGAGGTTGGCCGCCATGGCGCTGCCCATGGTGCCGGTGCCGATGAAGGCGATGGTGGTCTTGTCGGGTGTGGAGATCATGAAGGTCCTTTCGGGGAAGACGCCGTTATCGGGCGGTCGGATTCGAGACGTGATGCCAGGTCTATCGGGTGCGTGGCTCCTCGGACGAGAGGTCGTCGGGGTCTGCGGATGCGCCGGCCTCGTCGCGGACGGCATCCTCCGGAGCGGTCTCGCGGAGTACCTCGCCGTTGTCGCTTGCCTCAAGGGCGATCTTCGAGGCGGCCGGTGTGCTGAGCGGATCGATGCCGTTGTGTCCGTTGGAGCCGGGCATCGCCGTGCGCACGCTGTTCGCGATACGGTCCGCGATGGAGATGTCCTCGCGCCGGTCGGGGCCCCAGAAGACGATGGCGAGCATGCCGGGACCCACGTGCGAGCCGATCACCGGGCCGATGCTCGCACGCACCACGTGGTGCAGCTCGGTCACCTTGCTCGCGCGGTCCTCGACGAAGTCTCCATCCTTCTCGGCATCGGCGCTTGCGATGATGATCGAGGTACGCGAGGCATCGGTCGCGCGCTCCGAGAAGAGGTCGATGAGGGCCTTGAGCGCCTTCTTGCGCCCCCGCACCACCGAGTGCGAGGTGAGGTCGCCGTCAAGGTCGAACGTGAGGATGGGTTTGATGTCGAGCTTGGCACCCACGTTCGCCGCCATCGCGGGGATGCGACCACCGCGCTGCAGCGCATCGAGCGTGTTGAGCGTGAAGTAGCCGTGCACGTAGTACCGAGCCTCCTGTGCCCACTCGGCGAGCTGGACAGCGGTGAGCCCCCGGTCGCGCTGACGGATGGCCCCCAACACGAGAAGGCCCTCTCCCACCGAAGCGAGCAACGTGTCGACAAGGTATATCTCCGCGTCCGGATGGGAGTCGAGCACCTGTGCGAGAACGGTCGACGCCGTATCGAACGAACCTGACAGCGCGGCGGTGAAGGCGAGGTAGACCGTGGGGATGCCCGAGTCGGCGATGCGGCTGAACATCTCCATGAACTCGGTTATGGGAATCTGCGCCGTCGTGGGCTGCACGCCATCGCGCATCCTCTGATAGAACTCCTTGGGCGTGAGCGAACGGCCCATGTCGTCAAGGTGCTCACCATCGTCCAGCACATAGGGAAACTCGAGAATCTCGACCCCAGCCTCCTCCAGAAGCTCCCGAGGAAGGTCACAGCACGAGTCGACGACGAGGTTGCACCGGGGATTTGCTCGATAGATCATGGCGTCCTTCAATCTCGATGCAGGTCTGAGGATAAGTTCAAAGCCATCATTGTATGCCATCCGCCACGATCGGTGGCGACCACGCACCCGATCGGACTACGGCGAACGCGAACCCCGTCGGGCATCAGACGGAGAACTCGGGAACCATGGCGGCCTTGCCCGGTAGCGCGGAGAGGCACTGGTAGGCGATGCCCACCGCCGGACCCACGTGCGAGCCGATCACCGGGCTCACCGGGATGACGTCGACCGCGTGTCCCACGACCGGTTGGATGGCCTCGCGGCTCCATGCCTCCTCCTCTAACGTGGAGGCCATGAGTGCGAGCGCCCTAGAGTACGTGCGCACCTTCTCGAAGACGGTGGTCTCGCCGTACGACACCGTGAGCACCTCTCCTCGTGCCGGTTGGGAAGAAGTGGGTAGCGGGTCGGTCATCTGCCCGATGCGGGAATAGAACCCATCGATATCCATGGTGGCGTCTGCATACTTGAGCCCGCCCTCGTTCACGAAGAGCGTCACGAGTCGGATGCCGTTGTCGTCGGCCATCTTTCGTGAAATGGCCGTGACCGAATCGGAGATGATGGTGACGGGCGGATGCCCGGCTGACGATGACACGCTGCCTTGTCCTGTCTCGACCACATCTTCCCCTTACAGTGATGGGATTTCATCGACGATGGCGCATGCCACAGCCGCCATCTCGGCGAGCGCCGCCTCGGCATCGCCCGGGTGCACGTTCACCGCACGGCATCCCTGGGAGATGATGGTGACCGAGAAACCCAGTGCACGTGCATCGAGTGCGGTCGCCTTGACACAGTAGTCGGTGGCAAGGCCCATGACCCACAACTCGTCGACGCCTTGGGCGCGCAGGCGCTTGGCAAGCCCCGTGTCATGCCCCCGGGCATTGTCGAAGAACGCCGAGTAGCTGTCGATGCTCGGGTCCGAACCCTTGGGCTGGACGAACCCGATGAGGTCGTGACGCAAGCCGGGGTGCAAGGCCGCACCCGAGGTGCCCTCGACGCAGTGGTCGGGCCACAGCACCTGGGCCGTGCCGCCAAGGTCGATCACATCCCCCACCGCATGGCCCTCATACGTCGAGGCGAACGAGCAGTGGTGCTCGGGATGGGCGTCACGCGTCGCGATGACGGGGTACCCGCGCAACGAGAAGAGGGCGGCGGCGACGTTCGCGACCACAACCACCTCGTCTCCCCGCGGCACCCCAAGGGTACCACCAGGACAGAAATCGTTTTGCACGTCGATGATGAGCAACGCCTGCATGGCCTCTCCCTTCGATCGGGTCAAACGTCATCCTGACAGCATAGCGCAACCGGTCGGCAACCCGAAGGACAGGGTGGGAAGCTTCTGCACCCATGCCCGCCTGCCTCAGCAGCGGTCGTCAGAACCGCCGCGCAGGGGCATGCGCGGCACGACGGCACCTCCGCCCCCCGCCAGGCTCCCCGGCGCGCAGGCGAGCGCGGCACGCACGCGCTCGAGCGTGTGCGCATCCACGGTGGCCGAGGCGGGGTCGAAGCCACGCAGGGCGAGTACGAGGGCGGTGCGTACGCCGTACAGCCCTCGTTCGATGCCGGCCGGATAGGGGTGCGGGTTCGAGAATCGCCGAATGGAGACGTCGAGCAGGGCGAGTTGAGATGCCGCCCGAGCGCGGACGGTGGCGATGTCCTCTCGACCGAGCACCGCGCCATGGCGGGCCAGGGGCACCAGAAGCTCCTTGAAGCGCCGGTCGGAGAGGTCCTTGCGCTGCGTCGGGTCGAGCGGATGGACGATGACCTCATCCCCCTGTCGCGGGCCCTCGTTGACGTCGTATATCATGTCCCCCGCCAACGTGCCGTCCTCATGGTAGTAGCGTCGCAGCCCCTGCACGCCGGGGATCGTGAGCTTCACGGCCTGCTCGGATATCTTGAGCCGAGGCTCCCAGGGTCCATCGCCGCGTCGGATGGCCGAGAGCTTGTAGACGCCGCCGAGGGCCGGCTGGTCGTAGGCGGTGGCGAGCCTCGTGCCCACGCCCCAGGCGTCGATGCAGGCACCCTGCTCCTTGAGGGAGGTGATGGTGTACTCGTCGAGGCTGTTGCTTGCGACGATCGTCGTATCGCCGAGTCCCGCCTCGTCGAGCATCGCACGAGCGCGCTTCGAAAGCCAGGCCAGGTCACCGGAATCGATGCGGATGCCGGAGAGGCGGTCCCCACGCTCCCTCATCTCCAGACCCACGGTGATGGCGTTGCGCACGCCCTGCATCACGTCGAACGTATCCACGAGCAGGACGCAGTTCGTGGGGAACTCCCGTGCGTACCTGCGAAACGCCTCCAACTCGCTCGGAAACGCCATGACCCACGAGTGTGCGTGCGTGCCCGAGACGGGGATGCCGTAGCGCTTTCCGGCGAGAACGTTCGCCACGCTGGAGCACCCGCCGACGTAGGCGGCGCGATCCGAGGAGAGGCCACCGTCGGGACCCTGGGCACGCCTCAGTCCAAACGCGGCCACCGGACCCTGCGCTGCCTGGCACACACGCGCCGCCTTGGTGGCGATGAGCGACTGGAAGTTGATGCCGTTGAGCAATGCCGTCTCGATGAGCTGGCACTGCAGGATGGAGCCGTTCACCCGCACGATGGGCTCACGGGGGAACACGAGACTGCCCTCGGGAACCGTGTCGATGTCGAGCGTGAGCCTGAGAGTGGACAGGTGGTCGAGGAAGTCAGGGGAGAAGAGCATCCCACCACCTGGAGCGGGGACTCCCGAGAGGTAGGCGAGGTCGTCGTCGGTGAAGGCGAAGTGCTCGACCAGGTCGGCGAGTTGGTCGATGCCACACGCTATCGTGTAGCCTCCATCGAAGGGGTTGCTGCGGATGAACATCGTGAAGCTGGCTTGGGTGTCCTCCATGCCCGCACGCCAGTACCCTTGCGCCATCGTGAGCTGATACAGGTCGGTGAGCATGGTGAGTCCCGAGTCTCGGGGATCGCCCGACCCTTGCCCACCGCGTCGTACGTCGTCCATCCCATCGACCATGTGCCTCTTCCTTCCAGCATGATATCCGCTACCGGCGGCCACCGTGACCACCCCACGGCAGGTTCCATCTCGTTGTGCATGGCCACCGGACAGGTCCCTCGGGGCCCTCCGTCATTCCCGAGGCGGGCCCGGTGCGTCACCGGCACCCGCATTGCCTGGCTGCTGCCCGCCGGGGCCCTTCGGACCACTCCGACGACGGCGTCGACGATGCTCGTCGGACCCGGGGACACCGGGAGGAGGGGTGGTGCCCGCGGGCGTGGAGCGTCTCAGCGCCGACGAGTTCCGTCCTGGACGCGGGCGACTGGCCGAAGCGGCACCCTGCTCGGGCTTCGCGGGCTCCCCGTCGCGCTGCACGGGCTCCCTGCGCACCGGCTCGCGACGCTTGGGCTTCTCCTGTCGCACCTCCCCCGCCTTCGACCCGCCACGGCCCTGCACGGCCGCAACACCGTGCGCGCCCGTATGCTCGGGAGCGGCCTTGCCCGAGGCGGGCTTGCGCCGACGCGGCCGCTTCGGGGCTTCGCCCGTATCGGGCGACCCTGACGATGGGGTCTTGGCGACCCCTTCCCGCCCGACGCGGGCCTCCCGGTCCTTGGAGCCCTCCGAACCACGTCGGCGGCGTGGCTTGCGACTCTCCCGGGCATCCTGTGAGGAAGGCTCGACGGCGAGTCGGTCGTCGAGCTCTGCGGGTGCGGTGATCCCATGCTCGCGGTCGTAGTTGGCGAGCGCCATGCCGAGGGCGGTGTCCGCATGGAGGTCGAGCACCTCTCGGCTCACCATGCACGGACGCCCCGGGCAGCAGGTCCTCTCGGCGGCGGTGTCCGTACGCAGCGACGAGGTGGCGTCGTCGGCGTCCGTGCCCGCCGCACGATCCTCGTAGTCACCGGCGACCGTACCGTCCCCATACCCCATCTCCTTGAGGGGGATGTGCATGGACGTGCCATCCTCGAGGCGCAGGTCGATGATCTCGCGCGGCGTGTCGAAGCCGGTCACCTTGGCGAGACCGAGGGGCGTCTCGATGAGGCCCCCGCGCTTGGGCGCGCGCGTCTTGAAGTCCTTGTAGGCGGTGAACTCGTACCGCAGACAGCACATGAGACGTCCGCACAGACCGGATATCTTGATGGGGTTGAGAGGCAGGTCCTGCTCCTTGGCCATGCGGATGGAGACCGGCTGGAACTCACCGCCCATCCGCGCGCAGCACAGCTCCTGTCCGCAATGCGCGACACCCCCCACGATGCGGGCCTCGTCTCGGACGCCGATCTGGCGCATGTCGACGCGGATGCGAAAGCGCCCGGCCAACTCCCGCACCAGGTCCCTGAAGTCGACGCGCTCCTCCGATGAGAAGTAGAACACGGCCTTGTCGCCGTCGAAGAGGAACTCGACGCCGATGGGCTTCATGTTGAGGTTGTGCCGCTCCGCGTATTCGCGGAAGACGGGGAGCGCCTCGGCACCGCGTGCGGCAAGCTCGTCGGCGTGGGTCAGATCGGCCTCGGTGGCGATGCGCATCACGGGCTGCAAGGGCGCCCGCAACTCGTTCTCGTCGACCGAGAGGGGCCCGCTGCAGACGAGTCCTATCTCGGTGCCGCGCGCGGTCCTGACCACCACGTGGTCACCCTCTGCGGGCTGATATGACATCGGGTCGAACCAGAGCTGCGTCGGGTTGTTGCGAAGCCTGACGGCTATGACCAAGGGCATGAGAGGACCTCCCGGATATCGAACAGCATGGTCTCGATGACCAGCTGCGGGGTTACATGGTAGGCGATGCGAAGAGCCGCCTTGTCCACCGCGGCGATCGCTCGCGTGACACCCTCGGGTCGGGTGGTGGGGGCGACGCGACGCAGCGACGCCTGCGCGTCGACGTTCACGACGAGCCGTCCATCGCCTTCGACGACCATGATAAGCAGATCGCGCAGCCATGAGCGGGTGATGTTGAGCAATTCGAGCAAACCGTCCCGTCCCTGGACGGAAAGCTCCCGCTTCTGGCGCTCCTCCAGGGCTTTCAACGCGCTGCGCTCGAGATAGTCGCCGCTTTCCTTGAGTTGGGCCTCCTGGTCCGAGCGCAACGCGTCGAGTGGCGCCTTCGCCACCGTGGTCAACGACCGGGCCGCCTCGAGCACATCGAGGTCGTCGCTCCCCACGAGGGTACCCAGCACCTGCAGCACCGTATGGCGCACGTCCCGACGAGCTGTCGAGAGCATGAACGTGCGCGCCTTCGAGATGGACCCACCTACCGCTGCGAGCGCCTGGTGCCCTTGGAGCTCCGAGCATCCCGTGAGACGTACGAGCATCGCCGTCGCCTCGTGGGGCGGGATGCGGCGGAAGGGCACCACTTGGCAACGCGATGCGATGGTGGCGAGCACCTGCTCGCGCGTACGTCCCAAAAGGATGAAGACCACGTCGGCGGGGGGCTCCTCGAGCGTCTTGAGGAACGCGTTGGCCGCGCTGGCCGTCAGACGGTCGACGCGGTCGATGATGTAGACCTTGCGCGTGCCGCGGACCGGTGAGAGGGCCGTGTCGCGCACGATCTCACGTATCTGGTCGACGATGTAGCCCGATGCGCTCGCCGGCGAGAAGTAGTGGACGTCCGGATGCGTGCGCCGCGCGACGCGCACACAGGATTCACACGCCCCGCAACCGCCCTTCTCGCACAGCACCGCCGCCGCAAGCGCCAAGGCGGCGTCGGTCTTACCCGAGCCCGGAGGTCCTATGAACAGGTAGGCCTGGCTCACGGCGCCCTTCCCTACCGCTGCCGAGAGGAACTCCCGGACGCGCGGCTGCCCCACCACGCTTGCAAAGGGACCGGTAAGGGGGCGCGGCACGGCGTTCGATGCACTCATCGTCGTACCGAGCCGGTCATGTCGGGGAAGAGGTCCTCGACCGCCTTCAGGATGACGGCGGCGGTCTCCTCGCGCGAGGGCGTCTGGGCCACGATGCGAAACCGGCCCGGCTCGCGTCGGGCAAGGGCCAGGAAGCCGTCGTGCACGGCCCCGTGGAACGCGGCGTCCTCCTGCTCCATGCGATCAGCGCCCGCGTCGCGCGCCCGGACCTTCGCCAGACCGCGCATCGGGTCGAGCTCGATCAGGACCGTGCGGTCGGGGATGCATCCGGCGACGGCGATCGCGTTGACCTCGTCGATGCGATCGATGTCGATGCCGCGACCGAAGCCCTGGTACGCCAGCGTCGAATCGTAGAACCGGTCGCACAGGACCACCTCGCCTCGTCCGAGCGCCGGTTTGATGACCTCGGCCACCAGCTGGGCACGGGCCGCCTCGTGGAGCAGGAGTTCGGCGATGGGGTCGAGGGAGCCGGTCGCCGGGTCGAGCACGATGGAGCGGACCGCCTCTCCGATCGCCGTGCCACCCGGCTCGCGAAGGGTGCGCACCGCGTACCCGCGGGAGGTCAGGCCGTCGGCGAGGAGGGACATCTGCGACGACTTCCCCGCACCATCGCCACCCTCGAACGTTATGAAGACGCCCCGAAGCACGTCACCGCTCCCCTCGGGTGCGCTTGGCCGTCCCCTTCGGGGCGGTGCCCTTGGACGGGGTGCGCCTCCCGGCGGACGCCTTCGACGTGGCGCTCGCCCGCTTCCCTGCCGGGGTGGATGCACCCCGGCTCTTGCCGGCCGCTTCCTTGGCCGCCTGCTCCTCGGCCTTGGCAGGGCAGTCGTAGTTGACGCAGAGGCGCCATACACCTCGACGCGAGCCGTTGTCGACCTCGACGATGGGTGCGCCGCAATGCTCGCACGTCTCGCCGGTGGCCCTCAGCTTGCCACGCTGCGGGAGAGGGTAGCTCACATCGCAGAGCTCGTAGTTGGTGCAACGGATGAAGCGCTTGAGCGAACGCGGAGACTTCTGCGCCACGAGCCTGCCTTCGCGACCGGCCGCCTTGCACACCGGGCACTCACCCACGAAGATGTCCGGCTCCCGGTTGGTCGGACAGAGGGGATCGACGCACACCACCTGCGGCTTGGTGCGAAAGGCGATGACCTTGACCTGCGGCTTGCCGCATACGGGGCACATCCCCTCCACGGGTTCGATCTTGCCCTTGGGAAGCGGGTACGTCACGCTGCAGTCCGGCCAGTTGGCGCAACCCAGGAAGCTCCCCCTCGTCTTGGCACTCGTCTTGACGAGGAGGTCGCCCCCGCACTCGGGGCAGGCTCCCACGCGGGCATCGGCCGTGACGGCGTCGCTGATGCGCGAGCCAAGTTCGTCCTTGCGCGGGATGAGCCCCTCCATCACGTCGGCGAGCAGATCCCGCGAATGTCCCACGACCACGTCACGGGTGGTCGTCCCCTTGGAGATGCTGTCCATCTCGGCCTCGAGCTCCGCTGTCATGTTGGGCGAGGTGATGTGCGGTGCGAACTCGGTGAGCGCGTCGATGACCGCGCGTCCAAGCTGCGTGGGCTCGATCGCGTCGCCGGCGATGTAGCGGACGTTGTAGAGGCGCTCTATGATGGAGTGACGGGTCGACTTGGTGCCGAGCCCCTGTCTCTCCATCTCCTGGAGCAGGCTGCCCTGCGAGTAACGCCCGGGAGGGGTGGTCTGCTTGGCGAGGAGTTCGGCACCGTTGAACGCGACCTCGTCGTGCTGGTTCACCACGGGGAGCTGCTCGTCTTTCTTGAGACCGTAGGGATAGATGGCGCGGTATCCGCGTTCCACCAGCACATCCCCCTTGGCGACGAACGGCTCGCCGGCGACCTCGATGGTGATCTTGGTACCCTCGATGACGGCTGGGTTGGAGAGCGTCGCCATGAAGCGTCGCGCGATGAGGTTGTAGAGCTTCCATTCCTCCGGCTTGAGGCGATCGGGGTCTCCCACGCCGGTGGGGTAGATGGGCGGGTGGTCCGTCTCCTCCTTCTTCCCGCGCGTGGGATGAAGCTTGCCGCCATCCAGCAACTGCCGCGCATAGGGAGCGTAGGCGGGCACGTCGGTGAGCATCCCGAGCGTGGCGGCGAGGTCGAGCGACGCGGGGTAGACGGTGTTGTCCACGCGGGGATAGCTCGTGAAGCCATTCATGTAGAGGGACTCGGCGATGCGCATCGTACGGGCCGGGGTGATGCCCTCGGCCGCGGCGGCGGCCATGAGTGACGTCGTGTTGAACGGTGCGGGTGGCGCCGAGGTGCGGCGCTTCTTGTCGATGGCCGATACCACGCCCTGGCTGGCATCGGCAACGTGGGCCATCACCACGTCCGCGGCGGCCTTGTCGGTGAAGCGCCCCTTGGCGTGCAGCGCGACGATGTCGTCGACGCCGTGCGTGAACGACGCCTTCACCTCCCAGTAGTCCTCGGGGACGAACGCGTCGCGCAGCTTCTCGCGCTCGACCACGAGCGTGAGCGTGGGCGTCTGAACGCGCCCGGCGCTGCGCACGTTGCCGAACCCCGAGTACTTGGCGGAGGTGAGGTAGCGGGTGAGGACCGCTCCCCATACGAGATCGATGTCCTGACGCGACTCGCCCGCGGCGGCCAGGTTGGAATCGAGGTCGAGAAGGTGCGAGAACGCGTAGCCTATCTCCTCCTTCGTGATGGCGGAGTAGCGGGCGCGCTGGATGGGGAGGGCGGGGTTGGACTCGAGCACCACGCCCATGGCATCCGACCCGATGAGCTCGCCCTCGCGGTCGAAGTCGGTGGCGATGATGACGCTGTCCGCCTTCTTCGCGAGGTTCCTGAGGGCACGGATGATCTCCTTCTCCGCCGGGTTCTTGAGAAGCGGGGAGTAGACCAGGTACGGCAGTGCCGGCACCTTCCAAGCCTTGAGGTCGACACCGTCGGCGAGGAACGGCTTGCGCTTGGACGGGAAGGGAGGACGGGGGAGCGAGTCGGGCACGTGGGCGGGCAGCAACTCGCCTTCGGTCGTGATGCCCTCCCAACCGCGCTTCGCGTCGTAGACGAGCCGCTCGGGGAAGTCGAGTTCGAGGATGTGCCCCTTGAGGCCCACGCACACCCACTCCTCGCCCCGATGCGTGAAGCGATAGGCCGGCGTCGAGTAGACTTTGTCCGTCTTCGGCTTGGTATCCGCCAATATCTTCGAGATGTTATCGGCGGCGATGTTCTTCTCGGTGATGACAAGCTTCAAGGACGAACCCCCACTCGGTGGTTGGCGATGCTCTCAGATGGTGCACTCGGGTGGTACGGTACAACAGGACGACGCGCTTGCAAAACAGCAACACGCATACGGCAAGTACGGCAAGTTCACGGTCGAGCGGCGGGCTGGATGCGCATGTCGTGCGCACGGGCCCGGGACTACGCGATCGATCCCACGGCCGACGGGGTCTCCGACAGGTCGACGCCACGGCGAAGGCCCTCGATGCGAGCGGCAACCCACTCCGTCCACGCCTGCACGCCCTCCCCGGAGGTCGCCGAAAGCGAGAACACCGGAACGCCGGGGTTGAGTTGCTGCACGTGATCGCGGAACACGGGCTCATCAAACGTGAAATAGGGCTTCACGTCGATCTTGTTGACGATGACGGCACGCACGGCCTGGAAGATGCCCGGGTACTTGAGTGGCTTGTCATCACCTTCGGGAACGGAGAGGATCATCACCTTGGCGTGCTCCCCGAGGTAGAAGTCGACAGGGCATACGAGGTTGCCCACGTTCTCGATGATGACGAGGTCGAGGGCATCGAGGTCGAGTGCGTCGACCGCACGTTGGATCATCTGCGCCTCGAGATGGCACAGCCCCCCCGTGTTGATCTGCACTGCCGGGGTGCCGCCAGCCTTGATCTTGTCGGCATCGACCGAACTCGCGATGTCTCCCTCGATCACGGCGATGCGATAACGATCGCGCAGCGCCTCGATGGTGGCCTGTATCGTCGACGTCTTCCCCGACCCCGGCGAGCTGAGCAGGTCGAGCACGAGGACGTGCTTCTCGTCGAAGCGCACCCGATTGACCCGGGCGGCCTCGTCGTTCCTGTCGAGGATGGACTTCTCCAAGTCGATTCGTACCATGAGCGCGTCCCTTCCTTCACACGGCACCCGCGCGACGCCCTCATCGGGCGGACCGGTCAGGCGTGGGTGCATGTCGCCCGCCCTATGGCAGGTCGACCTCGATGTTGTCGATGAGCATCTCCCGTCCCTCGATGAGCTGCGTCGCGAACGACCCGCAGTCCGGGCAGGTGAGGTGGTATCGATCGTGTATGAACTCCGTACCACAATCAAGGCAGCGGCTGACAGGCTGGATGCGCTCAACGGTCAGGTCGGCACCCTCCGAGAGCGTACCCTGGGACAGCACCTCGAAGGCGAACTCGAGCGACTCGTCCACCACCTCGGTCATCACACCGATCTTGAGATGGATGGACATGACCCGGAGGGCCCCCGCATCACGTGCGGCCTCCTCGACGGATTCGAGGAGGCCCTCCATCAAGCTCAGCTCGTGCACGGGACCCTCCTCATATCTGCTCGGCGAGTTCCTTGTCCTTCTGCCCCTTGATGCGTCTGTTGAGCACGATGCGTGCCACGAACAACGACACCTCGTAGAGGACGGCGATGGCGGCGAACATGAGGACCATCGTGACCGGGCTGGCGTCCGGGGTGACGAAGGCCGAGATGACCAGGAGGGAGACGTAGACGGTGCGCCACGCGCCCCGCAGCTTCTTATAGGGCACGATGTTGAACACGATGAGGTAGAACACGACGAGTGGCAACTCGAAGGCGATGCCGAATCCCACCTCGAACTGCATGATGAGCGTGAGGTACTCCTGGGCGGTGGGCATGATGGTGGCGATATCCGCACTCTGCTGCATCATCCACTGAAACGCCGGACGCAGGATGACGCCGTAGCAGAAGCCCATGCCGAGTACGAAGAGGAAGACGCCCACGGTGAACGTGGGGATGACCCACTTGCGCTCGTTCTCCTTGAGGGCCGGGAGGAAGAAGGCGAATATCTGCCACAGCCAGATGGGAGCGGTGACGATGAAGGCGCAGAAGAACGCGACCTTGAACCGGATGGTGAAGCCACCAAGCGGGTCGAGGACCACCAGGGTGTCGGTACCGGCGGCCGTCATGTAGTCGCGGATGGGGTCGATGAGGAACTGGATGAGTTGCGGAGTCACCATATAGAGTACGCACGCGGCGACGACGAGCGAGATGACCGAGATGAAGACGCGGCGCCGCAGTTCTCCCAGGTGGTCGAAGAGTGGCATACGTGCAGGTCCGATTGGCATGTGTCCGAAGGTACGCTATGCGCCCTCCTTCCCCTCCTTCCCGCTCGCGTCGCCCGATGTGGGCGTGGTGGATGGGGTCGCGGTGCCGGAGTCGGGCGCGGAACCCTCGACGGTAGGGACCGAGGGATAGAGAGAGTCTGCCACGGTCACCCCCGTCGCAGCGGATGCTGCCGTCGCAGGCGACGTGGAGACGGAATCCGCCTTCGTCGTCGCTTGCGCACGCTCTCGCGCAAGACGGGCCTTGCGCTCCGCGAACGTCTCCTGGCTTGCGGTCGAAACGGTCTTGACCGGCTTCTTCTGCGCGGTCGACTTACCGGAAAGGATGTCGGCCGGGTTCTTGAGCGGCTCGTTGTCCTTGAGTGGATCGTACACCTCCGTGCGGATGACCTTGTTCATCTCATCTTGCGCGTTCTTGAACTGACGCATGGCACGACCGATGGTCCTACCCAATTGGGGCATCTTATCGGGGCCCACGATGAGAAACGCGAATAAGAGGATCAGCAGGAATTCTGTTCCGCCGATTCCGAACATAAGACGCGCACCCCTCTTTCATGGTGTGAGTTGGTTGTATGGGTTGCCCCTGCAAACGCAGTAGTTTACAGGACGCATGGCACGATAGGCAACCAGAATCACGCACACCGCCGCGTGCGGCAGGATTGACGACCCGCTGCAGGGCCGAGACGCACCGTGCAGCGGGCTAGATCACATGCTCGCGATCTCGGAGGTGAGCGTGTCCTTGAGACCGAGGGTGTCGTCGGGGTCGGTATCGAGGACCTTCTGATAGGCGGCCTTGGCGTTTGCGGTATCCCCCTTGAGCTCATAGAGGTAACCGAGGTAGTACCACGCCTGCGGATAGTCCGTCACCGTCGACGTGAACGTCTCGAGTTGGGAGATGGCACCGGCCGAGTCGCCCGTCTCGTATGTGGCGATGGCGCGATCGACCGAGACGGCGTCCTTCTGGTTGCTTGCAAGGTAGGTGTCGTACGCCGAGAGGGCCTTGCTCCAGTAGACGGCCGCATCGGATGCGGCCTTCGTGTCGTCCGAGTGATAGGAGGAGAGCGCGTTGGCCCAGTCGAAGTAGTCGTTGCCGAGCTGCTCGTAGAGACCCACGCTGGTCGAGCCCTTGTCGATCTCCGTCTGCAGGGCGTCGACCAAGGTGCTGTAATACGTGTTGGTCTAGTCCACCGTCGAGGTGGACGAGGGGACCGAGAGCGTCGAGTCGCTCGAGGAATCGGACGATGACGACGAGTTGTTCGACGAGGACGACGTGCTGAGAAGTGCCGAGAGGGACGGGATCGTCATCGCAAGCGCCAAGAGCACGCATACCACGATGATGCCGACCTTCATACCGAGCGAGGTGTTCTTCTTGTCAAAAGCCATGGGAGCATGTCCCCTTCCTGTTCGATTCGCGCACCCAGGCGCGTCCTGATCGCGCGACACCGTCCATCGAGAGAGGAGGCGCGTCAGTCGGATGTCGCGTTGGATGTCGATGCGTCGTTGGTCGTCTCTTCCGAAACGCTGGGGTGTCCTTCGGGAAGCGTGGCATCGGTCGTGGAGGACGTGGTGGAGTCGTTGGACGTCGAGGAGTTCGTCGTATTCGTGTTCGCGACTCCCACCGAGGTACCCGTCGCCGTCGAGGCCGACGAGGCGATGGCGAAGCCGATCACGATACCGAGCAACAGGGACACGATGGCGATGGCCACGACCACCGCGAAGGAGGGACCCTGACGAGGGGCTCGCACGGCATCCCCCGCCGCGGCATCGGCCTCCAGCTGGTTCCGGTCCTGACCCGTGTCACCCGCCACATCGATGGACGCGCCGCCAGCCCCCTTGCCCGCACGGGCGACGCTCGATGCTCCATCGACGGGGAGTCGGTCCTCCCCATCATCCGTCGAGTTGGGGGTTGATGGGACGTCCTCGAGTTCGTCGTCATCGAAAAAGTCGTCGTGGGCCATGTATCGTGCTCCTTATCAAAGCTTCCTGGGGCCTTCGGGGCCGATTCGCCCGCATCATCGGTACGCGTACGTGCGCATAACCGTATGGGTTGGAAGCGTAACCGGTCGATGACGCGCGGTCGAGATGTCAGCGGGATGTGAACGGCGAGGGGTATGCACGGGTCGTGGCATCGACAGCGGTCTTCGCATCCTCTTCACAATCGCCGACGATCACTCGTCGGGCGCGGCACGTTGGCGCAGCGCCCGCACCGAGACGTGCGTCGCATGCAGCTTCGTGCGCATCTCCTGGGCGATCGCCTTCATCCGGGGTGCCGAGACCCGATGACGATGCTCGCCGAACTCGTAGAGGACCGACCCGGCGACCATCGTCATGATGACGTTGTCCTGGTTGGAGGTGTGCACGATCGCGGCCTCCGGGGACTGCGTGGGCGATTGGTGCGAGTTCGACATGTTGAGGACGATGATGTCGGCCTGCTTGCCTACGTCGAGCGAGCCGATGGAGTCCTCCATGCGCAGTGCCCGGGCGCCGCCAAGCGTCGCCATGCCGATGATCTCCTCGGTCTCCATGAACGTGAGCTTGCTGCTCTGGGCACGCTGCATGTACAACCCGATGCGCATCTCGTCGATGGGGTCCATCGTGTCCGAAGAGGCGGGCGAGTCGGTGCCGAGCCCCACGCGGATACCAGCCTTGAGGAACTCGGGGACCGGGGCCACGCCCATGCCGAGCTTCGCGTTGCTGCGCGGGCAGTAGGCGATGGCCACGTCGCGGGCGGCGAGTTTGGCGATGTCGGCATCGTCCACGTACACGCAGTTGATCGCGAGCACGTTGGGGGCGTCGAAGATACCCCAGTTGAGCGCATAGCGCACCGGCGTCACGCCCGTTGGCAGCCATGGGGGCATGTCGATGCCGTATCCGCGCTCCATCTCGTTGTTGTGCACCGAGAAGGGCGAGCTGCCATAGCGTACGAAATCGCACTCCTCCCGAGAGCTTGCGATGTGCAAGGCGAGCGGGGTGCCGTCCGACCCGTACTCCGCGACGGCCGAGAGGAGCGCCGGGTGGCTCGTGTAGAGCGTGTTGGCCGCCATGCCCACCGAGATGAGCGCCGGGTTCGAGGCCTCACGCCATTGTCTGATGTCCTCGTCGGCGGCACCGATCACGCTCTCGATCTGCTTCTTGTCCATCGTCCCCACCTCGCGGTAGATGACCCCGCGCATCCCGATGGCAGCGGCGGCGCGTCCCGAGGCACCCGTCTCCGTCACGTCGGCGATGGTCGTGATGCCCGAGGCGACCGCCTCGAGGCCGCCGAGCAGCGCCGAGTTCTCCCAGTCCTCCGGGGTGAGGTGGGCCTCGTTCTCCGTGAGGGCCCGCTTCCATTCCACGAAGGGGGCGTCAGGCGCGAGACCGCGCATGACCGCGTACTCGAGGTGCGTGTGCACATCGACGAAGCCGGGCATGATTGCCGCGACGCCATAGTCGCGCACCTCCTCGTCGGGATGGCGCATCTTCATGTCGAGGGCGTACCCCACCTCGACGATCCGGTCGCCATGGACGAGGACGGCACCGTCCTCGATATGGGGCTTGGAGACGGGGATGACGTACTTTGCGCAGAGCAGCATGGTGCACCTCCGGGGGATGAGACGAAGCGACGACGAGGATGGGTCGGCCGCTAGCGAAGCGCCGTGTGGATTGCCGTGATACCTCCCGTGCAGTTGCGGTACGAGACATGGGAGAAGCCCGCCTCGTACAGCAGCTGCGCCAAACCCTCCTGGTCGGGAAACGCCCGGATGGAATCGCGGAGGTAGACGAACCCGGGACGGTCGCCGGTGAGCAACCCTCCGATGAACGGGATCACGACGTGCAGGTATCCATGATAAAACACCCGCCACACCGGGTTGGGCGGCGTCGAGAACTCGAGGATGACAAACCGCCCACCGGGCTTGAGCACTCGATGGGCCTCGCGCAGGGCACGCTTGCGATCGGGAATGTTGCGCACACCGTAGGCGATGGTGACCACGTCGAAGGTCTCGTCCGGGTAGGGGATGTCCTGGGCGTCGACCACGCGAAACTCGATGGGGACGCCGTTTGACTCGGTTTCCTCGCGCCCACGGGCGACGTCGAGCATGGCAGGAACGAAGTCGGTGCATGCGATGGACGCGGGGGGCGTGGCCCCGGCGATGGCATAGGTCACGTCACCGGTGCCGGCTGCGAGGTCGAGCACGACGTCGGTGGGCCGAACGCGGGCGGCCACGACCGTCCGTCGCAACCACGACCGGTAGATGCCAAACGAGGAGAGCGCGCTGAAGAGCGCGTAGCGATCGGCGATCTTGGTGAAGATGGACCGGACGCGGTCCATCGAGACCGCAGCGTCGGCCTCGATGCCGGTGGCCGTGTCGACCGTGGCGTCGGGACCGCTCACGGGATCGATGGCGGGCACGCGCTCGGCGTCGGAACCTTCGGTCGAAAGGGACTTATCGGGAGGTTGCGCCATGGGTCACCTCACCTCCCTTTACCACGTCACCGGACGCTGGGGCGAGAGGGGCGCCCACGTCACCGGACCCCCCGCCGACAAGGGGGTTGAGGGTACCATCGGCATGCCATACGGGCGACACGGTCCCGTTCTCCTGGTCGGGGTAGGGCACGTCGCTCGCCGCGCAGGCCCATTCCCCATGCGCACGTGCCGCCAGATCGGCCACGGCCTGTCGGCCGAAGAGCCCGAGGTTGGAGGTGACGTGCACCGGCTTGATCCTATAGTGCCAGTTCAGGTCGCTCTTGTCGGCCACGGTGTCCTCGTTCTCGAGGTGCGAGAACTCCTCCTTGAGCTTGCGCATCGTGTCATCCACCGGATCCTTGCTCGTGCGGAGCAGCTCGTCGAGACGGTTCATCTGCTCGCGAGCGCGCCAGATGCGCCGCTCGGTCGACACCATCGCGGCACGCGAGATGACCCCGCCTGTGCCCTTGACGCGATTGATGTCGAGCGCCGCGTCGTAGGTGGAGTCGCACATCTCGTCGCTGTCCATGGAAAGCGACTCGTAGTTCATGATGTGCTTCCAGGATGGCATCAGCATGCGGGCGCGATGCTCCTCGAGCGTGCGGGCGCGCAGTCGATAGCCGTAGCGCTCCGGGTTGTCGAAGGCCAGCGACCCCACGTCGAGGAAGGGGGCCATCGGCGCGGTGAACACGAGCAGGCGCGGATCGTAGTGCACGCGCTCGTAGAGATGCTTCACGTAGGCACCGGTCTCGCGAACGCTCGCCGCCGTCTGCCGGGGGATGCCGGTCATGAAGTAGAGGTCGAAACGCTGACAGCCGTTGTCGAGCGCCTGGATGATCGTCTCCTCCAACTCCTCCATCGTATAGTGGCCCTTGCCGAAGGCGGTACGCACCCCGTCATCGTGGCTCTCGGCGGATATCTCGACCGACCACTGCGGGAGGTTGGCGGACAGGAGACGGTACAGGTCCTCCCCCTCCGCGGGCGGTCCGAAGAACTCGAAGCCGATGGGGTTTTCCAACTTCCCCTTGAGTCCGGTGATGAACTCGTGCGTGTAGTCATGTCCCGCCTGCAGGAAGTCGTTGAGCACGAAGATGGGGCCGGGTATGTGGCGCTGGATGGTCTGGATGTCGTTGACGAGCAGCTTGGGATCGCGCCATGCGACGCGCTGACGCCCCATCTTGGTACGATAGGCGTAGCTGGAACCACCGCAGGTGGCGCAGTTGCGCGAGCATCCGTGACTGGTGAGGGAAGCGCAGACAGGGTATTTGAGCCAGCCGTTGATCGGCACGTAGCTCATCATGTCGTGATGTCTCATCACGCCCTTCATCGGGTAGCCATAGTCGAGCGAGATGGCGTCCAGCGTGTCGGGTACCCAGGAGAGCGGATTCACGTGCGCCGCGCCAGTGGCATCCTTCCAGGTGAGGTTGGGAATGTCCGAGAGGTCGCCAACTGCCGTGTTGGTGATGGAGGCGGCCCGGATGCGGTCCATGAGCATCCGGAAGGGCTCCTCCGTGGAATCGCCACGCAGGACGTAGTCGATGCAGTCGTAGGCGATGAGCTCCTCGTGGAAGATCGATGACGAGATGCCCCCGAAGATGATGGGCGTATGCGGATGGAGGCGGCGCAGTATCCGCGCCACCTCGATGGAGCCCTGGCAGTGGGGCATCCAGTGCAGGTCGATGCCGAATGCCTTCGAGTCCATGGCGGCGAGGTGCCGCTCCACGTCGAAGTGCCGTCGGTGCAGCATCATGCCGGCAAGGTTGTAGAGACGCACGCGCGCACCGTGGCGCTCGAGGTACTCGGCCAGGGTGGTGAGCCCGAGGGGATACATCTCGAAGATGGGGGTGGACGGTACCATGTCCGAGACGGGCCCGGTCATGATGGAGCGTTCCCGGAAGTCATAGATGGCAGGGCAGTGGATGAACGTGAGATCCAGTTGCGGCATGCGGAGAGCAGCTCCCTTTACGTGGCACGGCGGATGCACGATGCCGGCAGATAGCTTGAGGAGAGCAGTGTAGCACCACCGCAGGGACACCTGCTCCCATCGCCACCCACGGCATCTGCGAGGCGGGCGACGTATATGCCGTGTCCGACCGGGTGGTGAGACGCCCAGGGTGCAGCGCATCGGCAACCGCACGGATTTCACATATATGTAACCTCTGCGACCGGAGTTCACATCGATGCAACCATTTTCCCCGTTGCCCCCCCTAGCATGGGTGGTGCCAGCAGGCATCACACCCCATGCAGGAAGGCCATCCATGCCACAGAGTTCCGCCGCCCTCAAGGAACACGCCCCGTTCGTCTCGCTTGAAGTCATCGAGGGGCGCAACCGCCCCTCCACCACATCGAACCACGCCATCAACGCAGATGGAGTGGGGACCTTCGAGCTTTCGGACGTGAGCATATCGTACGGCAGCGAGACCGTGCTCGCCGGCGTGGACCTCACCGTTCCCGCCGGGTTGACCACCGCGCTCATCGGCCCCTCCGGATGCGGGAAGTCGACCCTGCTGCGCTGCCTCAACCGCATGAACGACGAACTCACCGACGTGCACGTGGGCGGTCGCATCACCCTCGACGGCCACGACATCAACGCCGTCGGCACCGACCTGACGGCACTGCGCATGCAGGTCGGGCAGATATTCCAACGCCACAACCCCTTCCCCTTCTCCATCTACGACAACATCGCCTTCGGTCCTCGCCTGCAAGGCCTGCGCAAGGGGTCGACGCTCGACGGACTCGTCGAGCGGTCATTGCGCATGGCGGCCCTGTGGGACGAGGTGAAAGATAAGCTCTCCGACTCGGCCTTCGCGCTCTCCGGTGGCCAGCAGCAGCGCCTGTGCATCGCCCGCACCCTGGCGATGCGACCCAAGGTCCTCCTCATGGACGAGCCCTGCTCGGCTCTCGACCCCCTATCCACCGCACAGGTGGAGGAGACCATCCGCGGACTCGAGGGATCGGTCACCATCGTCATCGTGACGCATCAGATGCAGCAGGCCGCCCGCATCGCCCACCAGACCGCCTTCGTGCTGCGCGACGATACCGATGAACCCGGCTGCCTCGTCGAGGTCGGCCCCACCGAGCAACTCTTCTCGAACCCCCGCGACAAGCGCACCCAGGACTACCTCACCGGTTGCTTTGGCTGAAGACGGGTCACCCCCGGTCGGCCATCCACGGCGCAGAAGCGCATGCGCCCATCGAAGCAATCGTTTCTCTCGGCACCATGCGGTGACAACGCATCCGTTGACGTCGCCTTGATTCTCACCGCATATGCATCCGATACGACATGAAGGAAACCAGGGAAAGGGAGCACCATGTCTCAAAGCACCGCTCGCACGCACGTCAGCAACGCCCTCTCGCGCCGTTCGTTCATAACCGGCGCAGCCGCCCTCGTCGCCATGGGTGCCATGGGAGCTGTCACGCTCGCCGGTTGCAGCTCGGACACCGCGAGCACCGACAACTCGACGAACACCACCGACACGCCCCTCACGGGGTCCATCACCGCCGTGGGGTCGACCGCCTTGCAACCCCTCGTCGAAGCCGCCTCGGAGCAGTTCATGGCCGAGAACCCCGGCGTGCAGGTCACCGTCCAGGGCGGCGGCTCCGGACAGGGTCTCACCCAGATATCCCAGGGCACCGTGCAGATCGGCAACTCCGACGTCGCGGCCGAGGACAAGAACATAGATCCCAGCAACCTCATCGACAACAAGGTCTGCGTCGTGGGGATGGGTCCGATCGCCAACAGCGCCTGTGGCGTCACGAACATCAAGGCCGGCCAGCTCATCTCCATCTTCACCGGCACGATCACCAACTGGAAGGACCTCGGCGGCAACGACCAGGCCATCGTCGTCATCAACCGCTCGTCCGGATCGGGCACACGGGCCACGTTCGAGAAGTACGGCCTGGGCGGCGCCACGCCCATCGCCGCCCAGGAGCAGGACAGCTCGGGAACCGTCCTCACGATGGTCGCGCAGACCCCCGGTGCGGTTAGCTACCTCGCCTTCTCCTATTACGACAGCACCGTGACGGGGCTTTCCCTCGACACGGTGGCGCCCAAGGCCGAGAACGTCGAGGACGGCTCATGGCCCATCTGGAGTTATGAGCACATGTACACCTCGAGCAGCCCCGATGCCGCCACGCAAGCCTTCATCGACTACATGTTCGGCGACGAGGTGCAGGGCGACCTGGTCTCCAGCCTCGGGTACATACCCACGAACGACATGAAGGTCACCTCGCATGCCTAAGGCCCTTCGCCGCAAGCCCCTGGGCAAACGGCAGCTGGAACTGGTCGGCAAGATCACCACGGCGGCGTGCGGCGCCGTGGTGATCTTGTTGGTGTTCACCATCATCTTCCTCGTCGTCTCACGTGGGCTGCGTACCTTCACCGTCGATGGGCAGAGCCTATGGGCCTTCCTGTCCGGCACCTCCTGGCTGCCGGAGGGGGGTGGGATCGGCGCCCTCCCCATGATCGTCGGCTCCTTCGCCGTCACCCTACTCTCCACCCTGTTCACCGCCCCGCTGGCGATTGGTGCCGGCATCTTCATCGTCGAGATCTCCCCCCGGTTCGGGCGGAGGGTCCTCCAGCCCGTCATCGAGCTGCTCGTGGGCATCCCCTCGGTCGTCTACGGCCTCATCGGCCTCCTGGTCATCGTCCCCTTCATGCGCGACACCTTCGGCGGCACCGGGTATGGCATCCTCTCGGCATCGCTCGTGCTCATGGTGATGATCCTCCCCACCGTCGCCTCGCTTTCGACCGATGCCATCTCCTCCGTGCCCGACGGATACCGCCTTGGTGCCAAGAGCCTCGGTGCGACCCGTTGGCAGATGATCCACCGCGTCGTGCTGCGCAGCGCGCTTCCCGGCATCCTCACCGCACTCGTCCTGGGGATGGCACGCGCCTTTGGCGAGGCCCTCGCCGTGCAGATGATCGTGGGCAACTCGGCCGTGATGCCCACGTCCCTGCTCACCCCGGCATCAACCCTGACCAGCATACTCACCATGGGCATGGGCAACACCGTCACGGGGAGTCTGCAAAACGACGTGCTGTGGTCGCTCGCCCTCGTCCTGCTCGCGATGTCGCTCGTGTTCATACTCATCGTGCACCTCATCGGGTCACGCAACAAGACGGAGGCCGCACAGTGACCGCACCATCGACACCTCCCACGCCGGACGCCGAAGGAGACGAGGTCGTCTCCGCCGCCGAGGGCGTCGTCACCACGGCGCTGACCGCGCGCGCGCGTCGTTCGAACACCATCGCCACGGTCATCCTCTGCGTCATCGCCTCCATCATCTGCGTGATACTCATCGGCCTTATCGGTTACATCCTCTACAACGGGGTGGGGCATCTCTCCTGGTCGTTCCTCACGAGCATCCCCCAGTCCTTCAAGGCCGGTGGCGGTATCGGCCCCGAGATCTTCAACTCCCTCTACCTGCTGGTGCTCACCCTGCTTATCAGCGTGCCCATCGGGCTCGGAGCCTCCATCTACCTGTGCGAATACGCCCCCGACAACCGTATGACCGCCGGAATCCGCACCGCCATCGAAGTGCTCTCGTCCCTGCCGAGCATCGTGGTGGGCCTCTTCGGCATGCTCCTCTTCGTCATCCAGCTCGGCTGGGGCTTCTCCGTGATCTCCGGTGCGCTCACCCTCACCGTCTTCAACCTTCCCATTCTCGTGCGCGTCATCGAGCAGGCGCTCGCCTCCGTCCCCTCCACCCAGCGCGAAGCGGGGCTCGCCCTTGGGCTCACCCATTGGGAGACGATGCTGCACGTCACCATACCCGCCGCCCTCCCGGGCATCGTGACAAGCGTCATCCTCTCCGCGGGACGCGTCTTCGGCGAGGCGGCCGCGCTCATCTACACGGCCGGCCAGAGCGCTCCGGCCCTCGACTGGAGCAACTGGAACCTTCTTTCACTGTCATGCCCACTCAACGTGATGCGGCCTGCCGAGACGCTCGCCGTGCATATCTGGAAGATCAGCAGCGAGGGGATCGTGCCCGACGGACACGCCGTAGCCAACGGCACCGCCGCGCTCCTCATCATCGTCATCCTCGCCTTCAACCTCCTCATGCGCTCTCTAGGCGCGCACCTCTCGAAGCGTCTCACCGCTGGTGGTACCACGGGAAGGGAAGGATAGGCCTCATGCCGATGCAGCCCGCTCCAACCGACAGGAGGGCCCTCCAGACGGAGAACCTCAACGTCTACTATCGGGATAACCACGCCCTCAAGGACGCGAACCTCATCTTCGCGCGCAACGAGATCACCGCACTCATCGGCGCCTCCGGGTGTGGCAAGTCCACCTTCCTGCGCTGTCTGAACCTGATGAATCGGCAGATACCCCATTGCCGCATCGAGGGTAGGATCCTGTTCGAGGGGACCGACATCAACACCGCGGACGAGGACGTCTACAAGGTGCGCCGTCACATCGGGATGGTCTTCCAGCGTCCCAACCCCTTCTACAAGTCGATTTACGACAACATCGCCTTCGCCCCCCGCCAGCATGGGATTCGCGACAAGGCGGAGCTCGACGAGTTGGTCGAGTCGAGCCTCAGGCAGGCCGCGCTGTGGAAGGAGGTGTCAGGCAAGCTCGACACCACCGCCCTGGCGCTCTCAGGTGGGCAGCAGCAGCGCCTGTGCATCGCGCGTGCCCTCGCGCTCAAGCCGGAAGTGCTGCTTCTCGACGAGCCCTGCTCGGCGCTCGACCCTCGTTCGACCAGGTACATCGAGTCCCTGCTCACCGAACTCAAGGATGCGTACACGATGGTGATCGTGACGCACAACCTCCAGCAGGCATGGCGCATCGCCGACCGCACGGCGTTCTTCCTATTGGGGGAGGTAGTCGAGTACAATGCAACCACAGCGCTCTTCACCGAACCCGTCGACACGCGCACTTCGGACTATCTCTCCGGGCGTTTCGGATAGGTTGCCGGGTATGGTCACGAGCACGACGCAACCAGCAGATAGCGAGGTCGAGGGCATGGCAACCATATTGGTCATCGAGGATGACCCGACGATACGTCCCGTCATCGAGTTCGCACTCACGAAGGCGGGGTACTCGGTCAGCACGGCGAGCACGGGCACCACCGGGCT
Organism: Coriobacteriia bacterium; assembly: GCA_015655215.1. Lineage (GTDB taxonomy): Bacteria > Actinomycetota > Coriobacteriia > Coriobacteriales > RUG033 > JAATFL01. The sequence continues at coordinate 69,582 of JAATFL010000009.1, read as the reverse complement.
CAAGACGGCGCAGACCATCGGTCCCGACCTCATCCTGCTCGACATCATGCTCCCCGGCCTGTCCGGCTTCGAGGTGGCCACCACCATCCGCGCCACCGACAAGGTCACGCCCATCATCATGCTCACGGCGCTCGACCGCGAGGAGAACAAGGTCCGCGGTCTCGATGCCGGGGCGGACGATTACATCACCAAGCCCTTCTCCACGAGCGAGTTGCTCGCCCGCATCCGTGCGAACATGCGACGTGCTCAGGCGAAGGCACCACAGCCAACGGGCACGCTCTCCTACGGTGACCTGCGCATCGACGTCGATGCCGCGCAGGTCTACGTCGCCGACAAACCCGTGCACCTGCGCGCCAAGGAGTACGAGTTGCTGCTCACGCTCGCAAGTCGCCCGGGTGCCCTCTCCACGCGTACCTGGCTCGCCACCGAGGTATGGGGCGAGGAGTTCCTCCCCACCTCGCGCACCATCGACGTGCACATCCGCCGTATCCGCAAGGCCGTGGAGGACCCCTCGGCGTACCGGTTCATCCACACCGTGCATGGCATGGGGTATCGGTTCCAGCTGATGGACAAGGACGACAGGGAGATCACGGATGGTATGGAATACGGTGCCTCGATATCGTAGGAGCACGGCATGGCTCGCCATGCCCTCCGCTTCTCCTCGGCCATGAGGTGGCCCATCCACCATGGTCGCACCATGGGTGGTGGCGATCTCGAGACCGGTGTCCCCGGACGCCTACACGACATCCGATCGCATGATGGTTCCGGGCGCAGGGAGCGAAACCCCCTTTCCTGGCGCTCGTGGGTCATCATCGGCTACCTGTTGGCGGCGCTCGTGCTCATGGCCGCGTGGACGTGGTCGGTGTTCGCCCCCCTCGGTCAGGCCGCTTCGAGCGACCAGCGCAGCAGCCTCGCCTCGATCGCCCATACCGACGCCGCGGCCCTCCAGGCGCTGGAGCAGGCGAATCCCACCATGGACGCCTCCGGTCTCATCACCCTGCTCGATGCGAACGCCGATGTCCGCATCACGATCATCTCCCAGAGCGGTGAGGTGCTCGCAGATACCGTGGATGATCCGACGACGATGGAGAACCATGGCACTCGTCCCGAGGTCATCGCCGCACTTGCCGGTGAGGTCGGGTCGGATACGCGCACGAGCGCGACCGACGGGGTCGAACGCCTCTACGTCGCCGTCCCGACCACCTATCAGGATGAACCCTGCGTGCTCCGCGTCTCGTCACTCGCCTCCACCATCGCGGGTATGACCCAGAGCCTGCGCACGACAAGCCTCGTCCTCCTGGCGATCGGGTTGCTCATCGCCGCCGGTGTCGCCGTGTTCACCATCCGGCAGGCCACCAACCCCGTGAGGCACCTCGAGCAGGTGCGCACCGACTTCGTCGCCAATGCGAGCCATGAGCTCAAGACGCCGGTCGCAGGCATCCTCCTGCTCTCGGAGGCCATCCAGACCGCCAGCGACGACGGCGACCTCGCCACGGTCGGCTCGTTCGCGACGAGGCTCAACGCCGAGTCGACCCGTCTCCAGCACATCGTCCTCGACCTGCTCGACCTCTCGCGGCTCGAGCGCGATGACGAGACGAGCCCCCTCGGCACCACGACCGACTTCCACTCCGCGGTGAGCACCTCGCTCGAGGTACATCGTGGCGAAGCCACCGACAAGGGACTGTCGCTGACGCTGTCCGACAGCATCGCCGCAAACGACTCCTGCCTCGTCCCCCTCTCCGCGACCGACGCCTCGCTCATCATCGACAACCTGCTCGAGAACTCGATCAGGTACACGGAGCGAGGGGCCGTCACCGTGCTGCTCGATGCCGATGACACGAGCATCACCCTGGCCGTGGCCGATACGGGCATCGGCATCCCCCTCTCCGACCAGAGCCGCATCTTCGAACGCTTCTACCGCGTCGATACCGCCCACTCGCGTGAGTTGGGTGGCACGGGGCTGGGGTTGTCGCTCGTGCGCCACGCTGTACGGCGTGGCGGCGGCACCATCGAGCTCGCGAGCATCCCGACCGAGGGGTCCACGTTCACGGTGAGACTCCCGCGTGCGCGAAGGGAGACCGGCCGCAAGGGCTTCTCGGCCAGGCACCCACGATGATGGTGGCACCAGCGACCGAGGTGGTTGATGGGCGAGATGGTATGATGCACCCCACGACGGCACGCGACGAGGACGGCATCACCGAGGGGAGGGACATGGCAATCGTCAGACGATCGGCGGATTACGGTGCCCTGCAGCGCGTCATCGACGCATCCTATCGCTCGACCGGACGGGTGAGTCGGCTCGACCTCATCATCCAATGCGAGGCGGCCGACCTCCCCGGCGACCTCATCGAGATCGTCACGCTCCTGCCGCCGGGCACGTACACGCGACAGCAGCTCTGCGACCAGCTCAACTCCTCGCTTGCCGGACACGGTTGGGGGCTCGTCTACGGAACGGTGGAGTAGCGGGCACGACCGATGGCCTCCATCACCTCGACCTCGCGCGGGTCGATGATGACGGCGTCGACGCCCGCCCCGATGGCGCATGTCGCGCACGCGGCGTCAGGCGGCACGCGGTCGGCGAGCCCGAAGCTCACGTTGGATACACCCATCAGCGTCAGGAGACCCCGCTCATGGGCGAGGCGCAGCGTCTCGTAGGCGACATCGTTTGCCGAGGCATCGTGGGCCTCCGGCATCGCCAGCACGTCGTAGAGCAGGTCGGCGTCGGTCAGACCGGCACGCAGAGCCGCGTCGCGCACGCGGTCGATGACGGCGATGCGCCCGTGCGCGGTATCCGGGACGACACCACCTTCCATCGCGAGCACGATGACGGCGGCACCGTATCGCACGGCACACGGGAGGACCCGCTCGAGACTCTCCTGGTCCCCGGTCACCGAGTTGACGAGGGCGCGACCCGGGTATCCGCGCAACGAGCGCTCGAGGGCCATGGGGTCGGAGCAGTCGAACACGAGCGGGGCGTCGCAGCACCCTGCGAGCGCACCGGCGAGACGCGGGAAGACGTCTGCGACGTCGACATCCGCCTCTCCGACGTTGACGTCGAGCAGATCGGCGCCTGCCGACACCTGCTCACGGCCGATCCCACACGCCAGCGAGAGATCGCCGGCACGCAGCGAGGCGGCGAGCGCGCCTTGCCCCGTGGTGTTGATGCGCCCGCCGATCGTGCGGCAGGGTGCACCGCCCCCGATGCGCGACCAGGCCCGCGGCCCTGCGAGGAGCATTCCCCCGCCAGCCGATGCGCAAGGTGACCGTCGGACCTCGTCGCCCTTCACCATCGCAGCCATGGCGCCGGTAACGGCCGGGTGCGACCCCTCGGCTGCCCCGATGAGCGCCGCACCGTCATCGCGAAGCCGCTGTGCCCAGGCCGCGGCCAAGCTCACCGCACCTCGATGCGAAGCGGCTCCGGACGCGGTGAGGCCGATCACCGCCGCCTTGGGATATCCGCCCCCGTCGACGACGCCGACGTCAGCCCTCACCATGACCGGCAGCTCCGTGACCCTCTCCATCTGCACGAGCAGTTTCTCGGCAGTCTCGAAACCGACACCTCCGTCGATGCCCACCGCACTCGCACCAACAGCCCCGAGGACGATCGCCGCGGTCGCAGGGTCCGTACCCGAGCCGGGCATGCGTCCGTCCTCCCCGAAGGTGCATCCCACGATCACCGGCAGGTCACACGCCTCGCGTGCCGCGATGAGCGCGCATCGTGCGTCGGCGATGTCGGTCATGGAGACGATGAGGATGGCCTCCGGGCTCTCGGCAGCCAGGCTCTTGACCTGATCGGAGTATTGCCGATGGACATCGTCAAACGTCGAACCACCGCGTGGCTCTATCGTGAGACCGCATGGCCCCACCGCGGCGAGGACGTGCTCCGGATGCATGCCCCGGGCGATACGCACGCCAGCGCGGTTGATCGCATCGGCATCGTCGGCCACCTCGAATGCGGCCAGCGCATGAGCCGTGGCCCCACGGGTGTTCGAAACGATGCAGTCGACACCGGAGAGCAGGTTCGATCGATGCGCGTCGGCCACCATCTCCGCATCCATGATGTTGAGTTCATCCGGACAGGCGCCCGCGGGCATCCCCGCACGCACGAGTTGGGAGTCGAGGGCACCCTCGATGACGAGGATCCCTTTGCCAAGGCGAAGTGCGATGTCAGACATGGTAGGACCTCCAAGCAAGCAGGTAGTCTTCGTATAGTATGAGGTCAGAACCATCCACTGCCAGGGTGGGCGCGCGATGGGTGGCGGCGAACGGCGAAGGGAGGGGAACGGACGAGGGAAGCCGCCCAGAATCAGGGCGCACGGACAGGTTCGAGGGTCCGGGAAACGTCACTTGGCAACAATTCCACCGACGACGTTATCGAAGGATTTCACGAGGGCAACAAAGGCGTAACATAACCCGTTTTAGATCGAAGAAGCCCTTTACCCCGGGTAGCGATGGCCTATCTTGTAACTGTCATCGAGAGCGGCCACCCCTCCGCGATCGATACGGGCAGAGAGACCGACTCGGATCCTGCTCGGGACGTGACGAGAGCGTCGTATCCCCTCCTTGTGAAAGAGACCCGGTTCCCCTGCCGGGTCTCTTTCGTTGTAGGGGGAGCCTTTCATCGACGCCCCCTCCAAAGCGCTTCCTTCCATGGAGCCCTTGGGGATTCCCCTTTCCTCGACACACCTCGGCCTCCCCCGCGGGAGGCCTTCCGCTTCCGCTTCGCCCTCACACCACCACGCCGTGTCGCGGGCCGGGCACCGCGCTCCCGAAAAGGATGCCAAACCGATATTCAAGACGGTATCCGCCCCACGCGAGCCGGAAGACGTCAGAACCACGTCGACGCTTGGTGGGACCCCCGTCGAATAACGCGCCGAGCTTCGTCGACGGCCCAAACAAAGTCTGCTAAGGCCTCCCCTTATCCTCGAACGGACCGGTGGATGCCGATGCGAGTTCGCATCGGGCACGAGGGACGGGAGGACGACGTGGCCACGCTTGCAGGACGATCGAGGACCTCTGGCAGACCGGACGGGGGAATCGGACGAGTGCAGAGTGCCCTACCGACACCGACACCGACACCGCCCTCGCCCACGTGGCGACGGCATCGCCTGCGTACGTTCGCGCTCACGGTTCTCGTGAGCGCCTTGGTGGTGGGAGTCCCTTCGAAGACGGGCGAGCATGACCCGTCGGTCCAGCAACTCCTCGAAGGGCCCATCCCCTTGGCCTCCCCTTCGTCCTCGCCGGCGGGGAACCATGTCTGACGGGACGGTGCCGGGTGTCCCGCCCTCCACCCGCGTCCCGGCACGTGCGCCTAGGCGGGATTCCATCCATCCCCCTGCGAAGCGAGGACGGGGTGACGCGGTGGTGGACATCACCTTCGCGACGACGTCCAGCCCGATGGTCACAGGGCGAGAGGATGGGGCTTTGCCCCCTCCCCCATCGACACCATCGCCTCGACGCTTCCCGCACGTAGTGCTCCAGCGCCTCTGCGAAGGCGCACGGGCCATCGGTGCGAGCATCGTGGGGATCATCATACTCACCCTCGTCTTCACCGCCGTCGTCAACGATATGACGATTCCACAGGCCATCGACCTGCTCGTCGGAGGATCCCTATGAGCACCCGCCTCTTCCACCCCCATCCCACGAGCACGTCGCACCTGGCAGATACCCGGCACACGGCTTCCCCCGGACATCTTCCCTCGTCCCGTAGGGCATCCCTACGAGCAGGCCGTCCCATCCCACGCTCCCTCCTCGCGCTGGGGCTTCTCCTGACCGCGTTACGCCTTTCGACCCCTCTCGTCGCCCTGGGCGTGGGCAACACCCAGCCGAACGCCGATGACGACCACCAGGTCGTCATCGGCTACTCCTACCTCGAAGGACAGGACATACCCGAGATCCCCGCACAGACCACGGCGGATGGCCGCAGCTACTCCCTCTCCTCCCAAGACGGGGCCGTCGTCGACGAGACCTACGAGATCCCGACCACGATGGTGTCGCGCGTCGTCACGAAGGACGTCCCGCTCGATGGCGTCGAACACCTCGACCAGTATTTCGAGCAGGCGTTGACGGTAGTCGAGGGGGACCTCTCCGGCATCATCCCACGTACGGCATACCAGGTCGCACCGGTCTACGAATCGCTGACCCGCGAGGTTGACCGGACCGTCACCATCGAGGACCTACCCAGCAACGACGTGATGCTCATCCCCACCACACGGGACTTCACGGTCACATCGGACACAGGCGTCGGTGCGAACACGATAGCGACGCTCTCTCGGGCCGCGGTGTCCTATACCGTCACCTCGACGGACATCCATGGCCTGCCGACCTCCTATCAGGCGCATGTCACGTACCGTGGGACAGAGAGCTACCTCGAGATACATCATTACCAGGTAACGGCCGAATACGGAGGGGCCATCACCTCCTCGGTTCGCAGACTGGTCATCAACGCCACCTACCAGCAGACGCAGGCGGGTACCGCCATCGTCGAAGACGACACGAACCTTCCCGCAGACATCGGGGGACCCTCATCCGCCGATGCGGGGTTGAACCCCCTCCTCCTGGTAGGCGCCGGCTCGGTCGGTGCCGCACTGCCCGTCATCGGGGGCTTCGCATACCTCCGCAGGCGCAGGGGTCGTCTCGTCTCCTCGGGACCGGACGGGATATCCGTTCTCTGCTCCGTGCAAGAGCATCGCCGGGACCGCTGCTGGGAGGCTCGAATACCCCGCAAGACGGCTATCGGGCTGAGCGTCCCTCCGTCCGAGGCCCCAGCCCTCGCGCGTCTCGGGTATCGACCGTCCAACCGCGCCCTCGACTCGAAGGGGCGAATGCGCGTGATGGCCAACGGGCGCGTGCTCTATGAGGGTCGGGTCTCCGCCGAGCTCCCCCTTCGTGAGAGCTTCACCAAGGGCGAAGGCGACCTTTCCACCCGACAGGCATCGAAGGACTGCACGATGATGACGTCCGAGCGACCCCCGTGGCATCGGACGCCGAGCATCATCGACCACCAACGAGGATGGAAGGACCAGACATGAGACAGGCATCGCATGCCATCGTTGCACGCCGTCGGATGCTCACGACCCTTGTCGTCTGCGCGCTCGCCCTCCTCGCGTACGGCAGCGTCATCGCCCGACCCGCCCATGCGATGAGTTTCTATTGCGACCACAGCACGACAGCCTTCAGCGGCATGGCACCGAACCTCGAGATGAACCATTACTACGCAACGGACGGGACCGTCGCCTACTGTCTCGACCCCGACCTCCATGGCCCCCTCGAGGGCATGCTGTTCGAGACCGAGGTCCCCGCCGACATCCCCATCGCCTACGTCCTCTCGCATGGATACCCCAACACCACGACCATCGATGGGGTCTCGTTCGACGAGAACGAGGCACGGGAGATAACGCAGCTTGCGTGTTGGTTCGCGCAAGGCCAGCTCTCCTACGACGATGCGACCCCGTCTGACGAGAGGGGCCAGCGGATGAAGGATGCGGCGGCGCGGCTTGCCGCGGCAGGGAGCGCATACCAGCCTGATGACGCCACGCTGTCGACCCCCGAGGCAAACGGGCAGGGCATCGTCCGACCCCTCGGCGACGGCGCCTACTTCCGATGGGGGCCCTACCGCGTCGAAGGCGGCGAGACCGTCCCCTCCACCGTCATCGAGAACTGGCCGGACTTCGCATCCCATGGGGCCTTCACGGGAGATGACACGGGCACGTACGTCGACACCACTCGGGTCGGATGGGACGACTGGTATCTCTACCTGCCGGTGAACGCCCCGGCAGAGTCCCCGACCCTTACCGCCGACGTACGCGTGCGGTGCTCCACACTCCCGACCTATTGCTTCTGGACCGACCCCCTGATGGCAGGCATCGACCCTTCCACGATTCAACGGATGCTCTATGCCACGCCCGCACGCCCCAACTCCCTGGACAGCTCGGGTTCGTTCTCCCTCACGTTCGGGTCGGTGGATATCGTCAAGCACGATGCGCTGACCGACGCACCCGTGGCGGGGGCGACCTTCTCAATCGAACAGTTCGATGGACAGGCCTGGAGACGTGTCACCGACGTGGTGACCGGCTCACATGGCGACGTCCGCATAGGAGGTCTGCCAACGGGGTTCACCTACCGGGCCGTCGAGGTCGGAGCTCCCCCCGGCTATCTCACACCGGACGAGAGTGGCACCGTGGGCATGGCCGAATTCACGGTGGATGCCTCATCGGCCACCCCGGCGACGGTTACCTTCGAGGACTTCGAACGTCCCACCGCCTCGGTGAGCAAGGTGGACGCAGACACCCGGGAGCCGGTAGGCGATACGGAGTACCAGCTGTACCGATGGACGGGACGTCAAGTGAGCGTCATCGACGGGACCGTACGGTTCTCGAGCGAGCCGGCACCCGGCGATCGGACGAACTGGGCGTCGGACGAGGAGGGATGGGAGCCCATCGCCACGGGCATCACCAACGAGGACGGTCTGTTGACCTGGGACCCGGCGACCCTGAGCTACGGATACTATCGTACGGTGGAGACTCGACCCCATCGACTCTATCAGACCGTGGGCGAGACCCTGCGCAAGGGCGACCCGAACCTGCTTTCCGGCGAGGATGCCCAGTACTTCACCCTCGACGCATCCTCCTCGGATGAGGTTCAACTCTTCTCGAATCGCGCCATCACGCTCGCCTGCGAGGTCTATAAGTCGACGATCGGCCTCACCTCCGCCGCGTTTGACGAGCGCGAGCAAGGTGGGAGCGGTGTCGTCAGCAACGTCGCGATGGAGAACTACCTGTATCGAGTGGGGTTCCGGTCGACATCGAACACGTGGGCGGACGAGTTCGTGGTCGAGGACTCGCTCGCTGCGGTACGTGAAGGGCAGGTTCGCGTCCGCAAGCTATGGACTCCAGTCGCCTGGGGTGACCACGATGGTCTGATGAACGTCTGGTACCGGACCAACCTCACCGACGATGAGGCCGTCTACGACACCGCGAACGCCTCACTCGCCAACCCCGAGAACCCCAACACTCTCCACGGTGCCCGCGCCACGGACTATCGTGGCTGGAGGCTCTGGAAAGAGGGGGTGGTCTCCACCCAATGCCAGATGCTCTCCGTCGATGACCTCGGACTGGCTGACGGTGAGTACCTCACCGCGATTCGCCTCGAATACGGATGCGTGGAGCGGGGATTCAAGGCCGGTGAGCGCTACGATGGCATCGGGGACCCCGGTGACCCCTGGTATGCGGAGGAGGGTGAGCGAGCGAGCACCTCGGCACTCGTCTACACGGTGGAATGCCCCGAGGGATTGCGGCCACGCTCGTCCGGCGGGAGAGAGACGATCATTGGAAACGATGTCACCGACACCATCTTCCGCAACACCTCGTTCACCCTCGATGCCACAGGGACACCCACATCCGTCAGTCTCACGCTGTGGGACGAGGATGCCGATAGCGTCGAGACGCGCGTCATCGACACGTTCGCCGTCGCCGGGCAAAGTAACGGCATCTCGGCAGGGGCCGGTCCATCGGATTCGCTTCCACGTACCGGAGATGCGGATTGGGGCCTCCTATCCGCGATGGCCGCCGTGGGAAGCGTCGCCTTGTCGTGCGGGATCGCGCTCCGGGTCAAGGGACGGCGGCGGGAGGGCGATCGCCGAAAAGGCACTGAGGACGAGCGCCGCATCGAAGCCGGCGACTCCCCCCTGACGACCGACCACGCCCGATGAGCGCCTCAGCTAGATGGCTCCGTGGACGGTGGCGATGTCAGCATCGGTATCAAGACCCTGGGCCTTCAGATAGGCAATCCATCTCCGCATCGTATCCTCCGAGATGGTGTGCTCCATGCGGCACGCCTCATCCTCGGCCACCGCGACCTCCACACCGAGTACCTCGGTCAGGAAATGCTCGAGAACATGGTGACGCTCGAGAACAGAGGCGCCATAGGCCATTCCCTCCTCCGTGAGGGTTATCTCACCATAATAGGGTTGCTCGACGAGACCGACTGCCTTGAGCTGCTTGATCGCGTTGTTCACGCTCGCCTTTGAGACATCGAGCTTTGCGGCGAGGTCGACGGAGCGCACGGCTCCACCGGCCTTGTCCAGCTCGTAGATCGCCTCGAGGTAGTCCTCGTTCGCGGGTGAGACCTTCGTCATGGTGCAACCCCCCGACCCTAATCCTCAAACCAAACGACATCGGCAAAGAATACCATTGATGACCATCTCCCATTGTACCCAATCTTCGGACCTGTGCCTCGACAACAACGTCTCCCCCCTCGTCATGGTCAGCCAACAACCACATGGCCCAAGGCACGGACGACGCTCTCGACCATCTGGCGAGGGTCGAGGAGTTCCAACGGATACATGGTACGCGCCGCACGTCGCCCGTACGTGCGCGACGACCCACGCGTCATCGCAAAGCGCATGCCCGACGCCGCGAATTGGGATATCCTGCCGGTATGAATACCTATCTGGACACCCGAGGTCTTATCTCGAACTCACCTACGTTCACCGACGTCATCGTCAAGGGCATCGCACCGGGCGGAGGGCTCTACGTACCCTGCCACATCCCGCACTTCACCATCGATGGGATAGTCGCCTTCGCCGAGAAGCCCTATGCCCAGCGAGCGGCCGCTATCTACCGGGCCTTCGAGGTCGATCTGGGTGACGAAGACGTCGATGCGATCATGGCCGGTTCATATGCCGAGAACTTCGACGACCCCGCCATCGCACCCATTCGACACATCGCAGAGGGCATGCACGTGATGGAGCTTTGGCATGGCCCCACCTCGGCGTTCAAGGACATGGCGTTGCAATGCCTGCCCCGCTGCTTCTCAGCCGCGGTCGAGAAGCAGGCATCGCAGACCGGGATGGTGAAGGACTACCTCGTTCTCGTCGCCACCTCGGGGGATACCGGCAAGGCCGCTCTGGCCGGATTTGCAGACCGGGCGCACACACGCATCGCCGTCTTCTACCCCGACGGAGGCGTTTCGGAGATCCAGCGCAAGCAGATGCTGACCCAGCGTGGAGAGAACGTGCAGGTCTTCGCCGCCCGGGGCAACTTCGACGACTGTCAGACCTCGATCAAGCAGGCGTTCAACGACGAGGCGTTCAACACGCGGCTCGCTGACGACGAGGGTCTGCTCCTCTCCAGCGCCAACTCCATCAACTGGGGCAGGCTCATGCCGCAGGTCGTCTATTACGTGAGCGCCTATGCGGAGATGGTCGCGTCCGGGGCCGTCGCGTCAGGCGATCCCATCGACGTCTGCGTCCCCACGGGCAACTTCGGCAACATCCTCGGCGCCTACTACGCCCGCGCGGTAGGCACTCCCATCGGTCGCCTGATATGCGCGAGCAACGAGAACCGCGTGCTCACCGACTTCATCGACACGGGAACGTACGACATCGTCGACCGCCCCTTCGTCCTCACCCCTTCACCCTCGATGGATATCCTCGTTTCGAGCAACGTCGAGCGTCAGCTTTTCGAACTCACCGGTCGCGACGGCGAGCGTATCCGCTCCTGGATGAAAGCCCTGCACGACGACCGTCGCTTCCAGATCGACTCGGAGACGTTCGGCAAGCTGCAGGGGCTCTTCTCGGCCGACTCCGTGTCCAACGCGGAATGCCTCGAGACGATTCGCGAGGTCCACGACGAGTACGGATATCTCATCGACCCGCATACGGCCGTGGCATGGAGAGTCGCCGAGCGTCAGAAATCGGACAACCCCGTCCTCATCGTATCGACCGCGCATTGGGCCAAGTTCGGCGCAGATGTCTATCGAGCGCTTCACGGCATCGCGCCCGGTCAAGCGCTCCCGGATGGCATCTCCCAACTCTCCGGTGCCCAGCTCAACGAGCGGGTCGCCCACGACACCGACTCATCCATCCCTCTCGGACTCGCCGAGGTCGACCGGCTTCCCCTCAGGTTCTCCGGGGTGGTCGATGGTGACGTCGCGTCCGTCGAAAGCGCAATCACGGAGTGGCTCTCCTCGTCAAGATAGACCTGGCGTGGGGTCACGCGTGCGAGGGGCCCCACCCCGGTGGCACGGTTGGCGGTCCCCACGCACGTCCGACGTGATCACCCATGCCGAAGGGACCTGGGAAGGGGCATCATGGATCAGCCGGCTCGAAAGACGTTCGCAGGATCGACGGCGGATGCGACGGAGGGAACCGTCGACGACTCCGTGCTCACTCGATTCATCAGGTACACCACGTTCGACACCGGGTCGGACCGCACCTCGGGAACCCATCCCTCCACCGACAGGCAGTTCGCCCTCGCGCGCCAGCTGCGAGCGGAGCTCGAGGAGATGGGTGCCTTTGACGTGGAGGTCTCCGAGTCCTGCTACGTCTACGCGACCATTCCCGCGACGGCGGCGAAGCCAGACGGCGCTCCCTTGCCCACCCTGGGGTTGATCGCCCACATGGATACGACCAGTGACGCGCCGGGGGCAAACGTCCGAGCACACGTCGAACACTTCATCGGGAAACGTATCGTGCTCGATCCCGAGCAGGGCATCATCCTCTCCCCATCCGACTATCCCGAGCTCGACTCGTATGTGGGCCAGGACATCGTCGTCACCGATGGCACGACGCTCCTCGGTGCCGACGACAAGGCGGGGATCGCCGAGATCATGACGTGCGCCGCCTACTTGCTCGCCCATCCCGAGGTGAGGCATCCCCGGATACGCATCGGGTTCACGCCGGACGAGGAGATCGGAGAGGGTCCCGACAACTTCGACGTCATCCACTTCGATGCGGATTTCGCCTTCACCCTCGACGGTGGCCGTCTCGGTGAGCTGCAGTTCGAGAACTTCAACGCCGCCGAGTTGCACCTCACCATCCACGGACGATCGGCGCACACGGGAAGCGCCAAGGGGACGATGCTCAACTCGATGCTGTTGGCGATGGAGTTCCAGGGGATGCTCCCCCCGCAAAGCCGCCCCGAATTCACCGAGGGCCGTGAGGGCTTCTACCATCTGGACGAGATGATGGGCACCGTGGAGAGGACGTCGTGCCACTACCTCATTCGCGAGCACGATGCCGAGAGGTTCGCGATGATGAAGGAGCGTGTCCTCGACATCGTCGCCTATCTCAACGGTACGTACGGTCCCGGGACCTTCGTGGCCAAGCTCGACGACCAGTACCTCAACATGTCCGAGAGAATCGCCCCACACCGCCATCTCGTCGACAATGCAGCGGCGGTCATGCGCTCGCTGGGCATCGTGCCCCTCGTCGAACCCATACGCGGGGGCACCGATGGGGCGCAACTCTCGTCCATGGGGCTACCTTGTCCCAACCTCTGCACGGGTGGTCATAACTTCCACAGCCGTTCCGAGTACATCCCCGTGCCCTCGATGGAGGGGACCGTCGAGATCGTCAAAGGGATCGTCTCGCGCTACGCCGAGGCCATCGAGGACTGAATCGCCCGCCGTCTGACCCTCCCGCGAAAGATACCGTGCGTGAGGGACCTGACGTACGCACCGACAGGGTCGAAGTGGGCCACAGAGAGGTCTCGACGCAGATATACCGTGCATGACCAGGCCCTACGATGAGCACCAAACGGTTTTTCGCATATTGACTTACCGTCACATTGAGATAAAACTGATGAGGTATCCGTATCCGCCCATGTGCCCGACATGCTTCCGCGTTCCCTTGGACAGGTTCGCCTTCAGACGTCGGTCTTGGCACGTATCGCCATCTTGAGTAGGGAGCCTGCGCAGTGAGCGAGTACCCGCACGACGATATACCCGACGTCCATATGGCGAGGGGGGACTGTCCCAGCCCATCCGCCCCGACGTTCGGGTCACATGGATCCCGCGCCCAGCACGACCAGGACACGTTCCTCTCGATCGGGGGCATCGATGCCATCCCCTGTGGGATCGCCTCGTTCGCGCTCGGTGACGACCCGACATTCCGGTGCCTCAACACCGCGTGTCTCGACCTGTTCTGCAGGGGAAGTGACATCCCGCCGCTTCCCCTCGGCGAGAACCTGCTCGATCGCTGCGACACCGCGCTGCGCACCTCCCTCCTCGACACCTTGACGCATTCCGTCGCGGCAGATGGGCTTTCGCTCCTCACCCTCGCCACCGGTGGCGAGGGTGAGGAGCGGTACCTCGGATTCACCTCGTTGCCTCGGGCTCAGGTCGAGGGTGAGCCACCGAACCACCTCGTCGCCATCGTCGATCTCACGGAGAGGGAGCTGGTCTTGCGCGACACCCGCTGGAATGCCGACCACGACATCCTCACCGGCATCTGCAACAGCACCGCCTTCATCCGCAAGACCAAGGCGATGTTTCGAGACCACCCTGACGAGAGGTACGTTCTCGGGGTCATCGACATCGACAACTTCAAGGTCATCAACGACCTCTTCGGCAACCGTGCGGGAGACGGGGTGCTCAGGCTCATCGCGCAGAACCTTCGCACGTATTTCGATGAGTTCGGCACCTTCAGTCGCTTCACGGGCGACAACTTCGCATTCTGTGCACCAGCGGATCGGGTAAAGCCCGGGGCGCTCTTCACCGGTCTCGACACGGCCCGTATCAAGCAGCAACTCTCCTATGCCGTCATGTGCCACGAGGGCCTGTATCCCGTCGATGACCCGAACCTGTCGATCGAGGACATGTGCGACCGTGCCACGATGGCACTCAAGTCCGTCGAGGATAGCTACATCACCCGGTTCGCCTATTACACCGACAGCATGCTCAACGACCTGATGACCGAGCAGCGCATCGTCAACGAGATGGAGGACGCACTCGTCGCCCACGATTTTGCCCTGTACTACCAACCGGTCTTCGACGCGGTGAACGGCGGACTCGTGAGTGCCGAGGCCCTCATCCGCTGGATCCATCCCACGCGGGGGGTCATCAACCCCGATTCGTTCATCCCCGTATTCGAGCGTAACGGGTTCATCACCAAGCTCGACGCCTATGCCTGGGAGGAGGCCTGCGCATGGATCGAGCACCGCAGGCAATCGAACAGGCTGGTCGTGCCCATCTCGGTGAACCTCTCCCGCACCGATATCTACCGTCCCGACCTGATCGATACCATCGACGCCATCACGAGACGTCACGGCGTCACTCCCTCGAATCTGCACTTCGAGATAACCGAGGGCGCCTACGTCGAGGATTCCGCCCAGCTGGTACAGGTCATCGACCAACTTCACGCCAGAGGATATCAGATCCTGATGGATGACTTCGGGAGCGGATACTCGTCGCTCAACACGTTGAAGGACCTGCGGGTTGACACCCTGAAGATCGACCGAGGGTTCATCGAGGGCGTCGAGTCCAACAACCGCACCGCCGGTATCATCGCCAGCGTCATCCGTCTTGCCCGACGGCTCAACATCCCGACCATCGCCGAAGGTGTCGAGACACGTGCGCAGTACGACCTGCTCCGAGGCATCGGTTGCGACTGCATCCAGGGGTTCTACCTGTCTCGACCACTGTCCGTCACCAAGTTCGAGACACTGCTCGACATGGATGTCCACGTTCCCGCCGATCGCTTCCGTAACCCAGCACCATCCGATTCGAGCACCTCAGGGTTCGATGGTGAGATGGATGCCCGTCCCGTCATCCTCGTCGCAGACGACGATGCCATCGGCCGCGGCGAGCTTCGCGCCAACCTCTCGAAGGAATATCGGGTCATCGAGGCTGGAGATGGGCGCGAAGCGCTCGACATCATGCGGACCAACCCGGACCGAGTCGACTTGCTCCTGCTCGACACCGTGATGCCCATCGCCAACGGGTACGACGTGCTTGAGGAGATGCACGGCAACCCGGTACTCTCCAACATCCCGGTCATCGTGATGTCCAAAGCGGGCAATGGGGAGATCGAGACCATGGCGCTCGAATACGGTGCCGACGACTTCGTCCGCAAACCGTACAATCCGTTCACGATACAGATGCGCATCGAGAACCTCCTGCGTTCCCATTCCCCTGCCACGACTGACCAACCCGTGAGAAGCGTCCTCGACAACCTCCCAAACGGTATCGTGATCTACGAGGTGAAGGATATCGCGAGAATCCATTATGTGAACAGGACGCTTGCGGCGATGTACGAACTCACGCCCGCGGAATTCATCGCACGATATCGCGACACCCCCTTCGACATGGTCAGGGAGAACGACCGGAGTCGGATTCAGGAGGCGATAGCGCAGAGTCTTCGCGGCTGTCCCTCCGGAGAGGAGGCACAGACCTACTCGATCGAGGCTTCGTACACCATCACGATACCCAGCGGGGAGGAGAGGTCCCATCTCTCTCGCATCCATCCGGTGCTCAGGGGCGACGGAAGCGAGTTGGTGTACACCGTCGTCACCGATATGACGACGGAGGGGGAGACGCAGGCCTGATCGGAAGGTGCGCGAAGGCCATGGATCCGCCCCGTGCCATCGCGACGCCCCCCCTCGTCGCCGTGTCTCAGAACGATGGTGCCCCGAAACCGGCGGCTTCGGGGCACCATCGTTCTGAGAATGCCGTGCCGAGCCTACCCGCTCAGTCACCTGCCATCTCGAATTGGGAGTTGTAGAGCCTCGCGTACGCGCCGTTCCTCGCGAGCAGCTCATCGTGCGTCCCCGTCTCCACGATGTCGCCCTGCTCGATCACCAGGATGCGATCGGCATTGCGGATGGTGGAGAGCCGGTGCGCGATGACGAAGCTCGTACGGTTGGACATCAGGTTATCCATGGCCTTCTGGATGCGTTCCTCGGTACGCGTGTCCACGTTTGACGTCGCCTCGTCGAGAATGAGGATGGGTCGGTCGGCCAAGATGGCGCGCGCGATCGTGAGCAGTTGCTTCTGGCCCTGCGAGATGTTGCTCGCATCCTCGTTGAGCTCGGTGGCGTAGCCGTCCGGCAGCGTCTGGATGAAGTGGTCCACGTAAGCGGCGTCGGCGGCGGCATGCACCTCCTCGTCGGTGGCGTCGAGACGCCCGTATCGGATGTTGTCGGCGATGGACGCCTTGTATACCCAGGTATCCTGCAACACCATCGCGAAGCAACGGCGCAGGTCGCCCCTGGAGACGGTGCGGATGTCAGTGCCCTCGACGGAGATGGAACCGTCGTCCACATCGTAGAAGCGCATGAGCAGCTTCACGAGCGTCGTCTTGCCGGCACCGGTGGGTCCCACGATGGCGATGGTCTGCCCGGGTCTCACGTTGCAGGAGAAGTCCTTGATCACCGGCTCGGCGGGGTCGTAGCCAAAGCGGACGTGCTCGAAGTCCACGTGACCCGAGATCGCCTCGGGGAGCTGCATGGTGGGCGTGTCCGCGCTCTCCTCGGGTTCGGCGAGGAAGGTGAAGACGCGCTCGGCGGCGGCGGCCATCGGCTGCAGGCTGTTGGAAACCTGAGCAAGCTGCATGATGGGCTGCGTGAAGTTCTGCACGTACTGGATGAATGCCTGGATGTCGCCCACGGTGATGGTGCCCTTGACGGCGAGCATGGCCCCGAACACGACCACGCCAACATAGCCGAGGTTGCCCACGAACTTCATGATGGGTTGCATCGCACCGGAGATGAACTGGCTCTTCCATGCGGACTCGTAGAGCTTGTCGTTCGTGACGTTGAACGTCTCGAGTGAGGCGTCCTCGCGGTTGAACGCCCGTACGACCTCGTATCCGGAGAACGTCTCCTCGACTTGTCCATCGACGGCGCCAAGATACTCCTGCTGCGCCTTGAAGTACTTTTGCGAGAACCTGAACAGCAGGGCGATGACCCCGGCAGAGATAGGCAGGATGATGAGGACGACCAGCGTGAGGATCCAGCTGATCGTGAACATCATGACCGTGACGCCGATGATGGTCACGACGCTCGTGATGAGTTGCGTCACGCTCTGGTTGAGACTCTGCCCGAGCGTGTCCACGTCGTTCGTGATGCGCGACAGCACGTCGCCGATGGGCTTACCCTCGAAGTACTTGAGGGGCATGCGGTCGATCTTCTCGGATATCTCCTTGCGCATCATGAACGCAAGGCGCTGGGAGATGCCCGCCATGACCCATCCCTGCACGAAGGAACAGGCGGCGGCGATGAGATAGAGACCGAGCAGGAAGAGCAGCGTTCTCTCGATGGAGCCGTAGTCGATGGAGCCGGTACCCTCCACTTGGGCGACGAGCCCGTTGAACAGGTCGGTGGTCGCGGTGCCCAGTATCTTGGGTCCGATCACGTTGAACACGGTGGAGGCGATGGCGAAGACCACCATGATGGCGAGCGCTATCTTATAGCGGCCGATGTAGTTGATGAGTTTCTTGATCGTGCCCCTGAAGTCCTTGGCCTTCTCGACGTTGCCCATGCCACCGGTGGGGCCCATGGGACCGCGTCCTCCACCTACCGGACGCTTGCGGGAGGTCTCGTTGTCCGGCATCAGCGCTCACCTCCTTTCCCTGTGAGCTCATCGGGTGAGAGCTGGCTCTGGGCGATCTCAAGATAGGTCGGGCAGGAGTCGAGCAGTTCCTCGTGCGTGCCGTTGCCCACGATGCGTCCCTCGTCGAGCACGATGATACGGTCGGCGTGCATGATCGTCGCGACCCGCTGCGCCACGATGATCGTGGTGATGTGCCGCCCCGAGTCGACGATTGCCTGGCGCAGCTTGGCGTCGGTGGTGTAGTCGAGTGCCGAGAACGAGTCGTCGAACAGCAGGATGCGCGGGTTTATCGCCAGAGCGCGCGCGATGGAGAGTCGCTGCCTCTGGCCACCGGAGACGTTACCGCCTCCCTGGGAGACGGGTGCCTCGAAGCCCTCTGGCCTCTCGGAGATGAAGTCGGTCGACTGTGCGATGGCAGCCGCCTGCCTCATGCGGGCATCGTCGATGCCCTCGTCGCCGAACTTGATGTTGGAGGATATGTCTCCCGAGAAGAGTATGCCCTTCTGCGGCACATAGCCGATCAGGCTGTGCAGCTTCGCCAAAGTGAGGTCGCGCACGTCGATGCCGTCGATGCGCACGGCACCCCCCGTCACGTCCCATCCACGCAAGATGAGGTCGATGAGCGTCGACTTTCCGGAGCCCGTCGACCCGATGATTGCGGTGGTCTGACCGTATTCGGCCGTGAAGTCGATGTTCGAGAGCACGTCATGCTCCGCCCCGGGGTACCTGAACATCACATGGTCGAAGTCGATGACACCCTTCCACTCGTCGGTGGGGACATCGAGTGCCTGTGGTTCATCGGGGTCGAGAACCGTCGCCTTGGCTGCGATGACCTCGTCGATGCGCTCGGCGGCGACGTTGGCGCGTGGCAGGAAGATGGCGATCATCGTGATCATCATGAAGGCCATCACGATCTGCATCGTGTAGGTTATGAAGGCGATCATGTCACCCACTTGCATGTTTCCAGCTTGGATGCCCTGCGCGCTGAACCACACGATCGCAACGGTGACGCAGTTCATCAAGAGCATCATGAGCGGCATCATGAGCGACATGGCACGGTTGGTGAACAGCTGCGTGCGATAGAGGTCGGTGCTCGCCGCCTCGAAGCGCTTCTCCTCGTGCTTCTCGCGTCCAAACGCGCGGATCACGAAGATGCCGGTGAGCATCTCGCGGCTGACGAGGTTGACCTTGTCCACGAGCTTCTGCATGATCTTGAACTTGGGCATCGTGAACGAGATGAGCGAGATGACGATCCCGAGCATGATGGCGACGGCCACGATGATGATCCACTCCAGACCGGTGTGCCGTTGGACCACCATGATGATGGCCCCGATGCCCAGAACGGGTGCGTAGAGGATGATGCGCACGAGCATGACGCTCACAAGTTGGATGAGCTGGATGTCGTTGGTGGAACGCGTGATGAGCGAAGCTGGCGAGAACTTGTTCATCGTCTCCTTGGAAAACGACAGCACGTTGGAGAAGACGCCGTGGCGCAGGTCACGGCCGATGCCGGCGGCGGCTCGAGCACCGATGAGCCCGACGAGCACCGAGGCGAGGAGACCGAGTCCGGAAAGCCCTAGCATGATGAGACCGAGGCGGTTGAGATAGGAGCTCTGGATACTCGACGTGTCGATGCCCATGGCCGTGTACTCGTTGGCCACGAAGCTCACGGCGCGTTGCGTCAGCACGCTGCCGGACATGTTGCCCATCGCATCGACGAGAGACTGCTTCATCGAGAGAAGGTCATCATGGCTGATGAGCCCCGCACTGACCGCCTGATCGAACTGATCGATCGTGATGGTGCCCCCGTTGGCCTGCGCCATCGCCGCAAGCGCCTGGGTCTGCTCCGAGGAATCGGAGCCCGACGAGATGGTCTGGGCGTCGATGCCATCGCGCAACATGCCGATGATCGTCTCGGGCGCAGCCAGCGCGTCATCCAGGGCATCGATGGTGGACGTGTCGGAGCGGCTCACGTTCAGGTGCAGGTAGCCGTCATCGCCCAAGGTATAGGATGATGCGACCAGACCCGTCTGGTCGTCATCCATGAAGAGCTCAAGCTCGTCAAGCGTCTCGGGGCGCATCTGGTCCGCCACGGCGTTCTCGATGCCGTTCTGCTGAATGCCCACATCGACGATGTCACTCGTGTAATTGGGAAGCGAGAGGTCGGTGAACGCCTGCACGATGAGCAGCATCATGATGAGCAGCACCGAGACCCAATAGCGCTTGAAGTACCTAAAGATTCGCATGTGCATCCTTTCGCGAGCCATCTCCGAGAACGGCGCGCATGTGGTCGATGGCTTGCTCGTAACACTCGGCCAAGGCCGTCGTGCTCTCCTTGTCATCCGAGGTCATGCAGTAGTGATGGCCAGCCTGCTTGACGGAGAGGAACGCCATCATCACGATGAGCCTCGACTCCTCCCCGACCGAGATGTCGGGGATGCGGCGCAGGGAGGGGTGGGCGGTGAGGAAGTCGACGACGACGGCATAGAACGCCTTGCCGGCCTCATGCCCGTGGCGAAAATGCTGCCAACTCAATATCGGGTCGCTTGACAGCACCTTGTGCCGACGATGCTCGAGTGCGAGGTCGTGGTAGGAGGAACGCTCCCCTTGCGCGATGGCCGCAGCCACGCCGGTGAGCGTATCCGGTTCATACCGCTCGAGGAACGCCCGTAGCTCCTCGTCGGGGATGATGGTCGGCCCCTCGCCCGTGAGCACGGCATCCTTGCTGGAGAAATAGTTGAAGAACGTGCGCTTCGAGACTCCCGCGCGCTGGCAGATGGCCTCGACGGTCACCGCCTCGTACCCTCTCTCCTCGAAGATGTCGAGCGCGCCGGTCACGATGGCGCGATAGGTCGCCTGGTGCTTCCGCTCACGCAGCCCTTGCTTCGCGGGAGAATCATTTCCACTTCCCTGCTCGATTTCCACGCCTGCGTGGTCGTCGACCTCTCTCGGCATAGCAGTCCCCTTTACCCTCATCGTTCAATTTACCCAGTGCACATTTGCATGAGATGTAATGTTTTGCAAGCTGAGGACCGATATGCTGCACTCATCCTCCGTTAACGGTCGCGAATGAGTCCGAAACAGCCAAGACCCAGAGGCGGACGCTACTCTCCCTGCTCACGATGCCCCACCTTATCAAGGTACATGTTGCTGTCGGCCCTTTCGAAAAGCCACGCGATATCGTCTTCGCCGATCACGTCCTTCTTGAGATGGGCGTACCCGAAGTTGGCGATGATGCGCAGCTCGGAGCAATCGGCATACCCGATCGGGTTGAGACCGGACTTGAAACCCTCGATACGATGACGGGTGCCCTCCTCGTCGCAGCGAGTCAAGATGATGAGGAACTCGTCACCGCCCATACGCACCACCGAATCACCGCTGCGGATAGTCCCGTTAAGGGATGCGGCGGCATCGGCCAGAGCCCGGTCCCCCATCGTGTGACCATAGGAGTCGTTGATCGACTTGAGTTTCCATAGGTCACAGAAGATGAAGCTCAACTCATCGGTGGCGTCACCCAAACGGTTGGTGAGGAAGATGCGTTCATCGTAGTACCTGCGGTTGAAGACCCCCGCGAGCGAATCGGTATAGAGGGCGATGTCGACCTGGTCGATCTTCTCCACCAGGGGGTCTTCCCAAACACCTCGAAGACTTCGCTCAGCCGGTCGACAAGGGACTTCGCCTCATCAACGGTATAGCGCCTCGGTGGCTCCATAACCCCTCCATCGGCGAAATGAGACGTTGGCCAGTGGCCAGCATGCGAGGGCACGATGCCCTGGCGATTTCAAGCCGGCACGTACAAGTCCACATCAGGGTCGAATGCCGGTACGCATGATCGTGGAAAGATAAAAAGCAGGCCACCCAAGGCTCACGCCTCATGCGACCTGCTCGATGTCCATGGCGGGATGTGCGGGACTCGAACCCGTGACCTCTGGCTTGACAGGCCAGCGCTCTAACCAGCTGAGCTAACACCCCATATCGACGCATCCATGCGGCTGCGCAGCGTACGATAGTTTACACAAGCGCCAGCAGCGCGTCTACCCCTGTGTCAGTAAGATTTCCGCTGCTCCCTTGAACGGCAATCCCCCGATGCCGAAGAAGGGGTATCCCAATCATCGATGACCCGCTCGGCCAGCTGGACCAGCTCGTCATCGTCGCTCCTATCCCTCACTCGTTCGATTGACTCGAGAGCCCCATCGTCTCCAAGGAGATACAGTGATTCGACGGCATACGCCCTCACCCAGTGGTAGGGATCGTCAAGGGCCGCGATGAGGCGCTCTGTCATGACGGACCGCCTCGATGGCTCCAAGGGAAGATGCCCCAGGGCCCAGGCAGCCGTTGCGCGGAGCTCGTCGTCCGTCGCATCCCGCAGCATCTCCAGGAGTGGCCTATGCAGCGCGATGAGGAGCGAGCGCGCGGTCACGGCGACCATCTCTCCGGTCTGATGGGACGATGGGGAAGCATTCCGAGCCTTGGTCCGCTGCTCGACCGCATGCACGGCTGCGAGAATCGCACTGATACGCGAACGTGGGTGCGCGTGGGCGTCCACGACCTCGATGTAGATTCGATGACAGGCGGCGGGTGTGGCAAGGTTACCCAATGCGATCAGGGCGTTGCTGCGAGCCTCGTCCTCCGTCTCGATCTCCAAAAGCCGGATGAGGTACTCGTCTGCACGCATATCGCCAAGCTCCCCCAGAGCCCAGGCGGCATTGCTGCGCACCGCGGCGCACGAATCGCCCAGCAAGGCGCGCAGAGGCTCGAAGGCCCGCGAGTCATGTAACCTCCCGATTGCCGCCGCGGCGTTGCGCCGGATGTCATCGCTCTCCTCGAAAAGCGCCACCACCAACGGGTTGAAGGCACGCTCATCGGGCATTTGAGCGAGAGCGGCTATGACGTTGGTCCGAAACTCGTCGTCACCGTTGCGCAGGCAGCTGATGAGCGCCGGCACCGCACGTCTATCACCACGGGTCCCCAGCGAACGCACGGCCGCTAGACGCACACGTGCGTCCTCGTCGGCGAGGAGGCTGATGAGCGGGTCGGTCACCCGGTCATCGTCCACATCCGCGAACGCGACGGCGATCATGCCACGCACCTGGGCATCTCCATCCTCCAGCATCGATAGGAGCTGGGGTAACGTGTCCTGAGCCTTCACGGGTATGCCAGCAGCCGTCTCGACATCCTGCATACCCTCTTCCGGCATCGGCCCCCCTTCCCATCGACTTGCAGCCGCCCGCACGTGAACCATGGCCGAGGCGCAGAGAACCCCTCTGCGCGACGCGTGACACGACATGTACGCACGCGGGGCATGTCGTGAGCGCTATGGCTATAGTAACGTTTATTCGCGTCTGTGGGATGGCCTCGGCAAAGATTCAGGGAGAAAACCGGCTTTCCCCGGCAATGCCAGGTAGCGATGCACCGATCAGCCCCCGGGTCCACGTGCCCTCCGGTCGTGGCGAGGGGCGCCTCACGGCAGGAAGTCCTCGCATGTCCGCTCCTGGGCCTCCCGCTCGTCGAGGCCCAGGGTCTCCAGCTTGATGATCTGGTCGCCCGCAATCTTCCCGATGACGAGGAGGTCGAACGTCTGACGGGAGCGGCTCGTCACGGGGATGGCATACCCTGCTTCCCCGCTTCCCCATAGGCCGGGTTACGGTTTGTGCCCTCCGCGGCTTGAGAATATCATGGGGGAAGGGGTTCTTGCCGAGAACGATGCACCACGGAGGAGATCCGATCCAGAGCGAGGGGAAGGGAACGTGCATGGTCTACCTGCTGTTGGCGGTATCGGTGGTCACCGAGGTCTTCGGTGACTCGATGATGAAGCTCTCCGAAGGGTTCAAGAGAAGAAAGCCCATCATCGGCATCGCCGTAGGATATGCGATTTCCTTCTACCTGATGTCCCGGATACTGTTGGAGTTCCCCCTTGGTCTGACCTACGCCATGTGGACAGGTCTGGGCATCGCCCTCACCGCCGTTGTGGGAATCGTGTTCTGGCATGAAGGCTGCAACCTGAAGAAGGTCCTTGGCTTGCTTTCAATCATCGCCGGCGTCGTCCTTCTCGAACTGGGGGTTGCCCTATGAGGAAGGGAGCCCTGTTCCTGACTGGCGCGATACTTTGCGAGGTGACCGGCACCTGCATGCTCAAGCTGAGCGAGGGGTTCACCATGCCCGTACCGTCACTTTCGATGGTCGTCGCCTTCGCGTGCTCGTTCTACTGCACGGTATTGGCCCTCAAGGAACTTCCCCTCGGGTTGGTCTATGGTATCTGGGGCGGAGTTGGCACCATACTCACGACGATCTTGGGCGTCCTTATCTGGGGGGATCCCATCAACGTCGTGATGGCCATCGCCATCCTGGTCATCGTCCTCGGCGTCTGCCTGCTCGATTCCGGCACGCAGGACCTGACGGAACGGGACAAGGGAGAGACGCCCGAAGAAGAATAGAATACGACGCGGGATCGCCGCCGCGTTTTCAAGCGAATCGCCCTAACCAAGATGACGGAGTCGGTAGTCCCGACCGACACGTCGCCAGACGCCTCATGGCCGCTGCGCTCGCACCGTATCCCCGCAGCTAGACACCGGGTATCCACTCTCCCGCCTGCCACCACTCCTTGACCCTTCCGAGAAACGCATCCTGGTCCATGGGTCTCGAAATGTAATAGCCCTGCATACGCTCGACGCCGAGACGGATGAGCAGATCGAATTGCTCCTTGGTCTCGACACCCTCGGCGACGATCTGGTACCCGAGCTCCTCGAGCAGGTTGATGGAGTACTCCAATATCTTCAACGCGCCCTCGTTCTCCAAGGCCTCGTAGAGGAGCACCTTGTCGAGCTTTATCAACTTGAATCGGTATTTGAGCAAGTAGGATGAACTCGCGAATCCCGTACCGTAGTCATCGAGTGCGAAGGAGGAATGCGCGGCGATGAGCACGTCCATCATATGGCGGAGGACATCGTCCGAGATGGACGATGCGGTTTCGGTTATCTCGAAGCTGATCATCTGGGGAGGGACATCATAGCGGCCCATAAGCTCCAGGACGTGTTCGGGAAACCCGCACTCGGCACATTCCACGGTAGATAGGTTGCACTCCAGGTACTCGATCCCATAGTGCTCGATCTGGCTTTCCCGGATGAAGGAGAGCACCTTCTCGAAGAGGATTCCGTCGATCTCGGCGACAGAACCATTCCTTTCCGCCAAGGTGATGAACTCATCGGGTCCTATGGACCCAAGCTGTGGATCGTCCAGTCTGATCAAGACCTCCGCGGAGTCCACTCGTCTCTTTCGATGGTTGTAGATCGGCTGGAAGAACGGTTTGAAGGACTCTTGGCTGATGGCCAGCTGGATGGCCTGGTTGACGGCACCCTCGCGCAGCTTCGCATCAAGGTAGGTCGAGTCCGCCGTGATGACATGCCGTGCGTTGGAGGTGATGGGGCGGCTCAGATAATAGCTGATGGTATTGGGTATGTCATCGCCCGCAGCTATGGCGTCAGGGTAGGGGATGATGCAGAAATAGGGGTTGAAGGAGAAGTCGAGTCCATTGATGTTGACGGTCCCATGACAATAGTCCGCGATGGTGTCGACGGCGCCTCTGGCTTCGCTCTCGTCGTGAACCTTGATGGCATAGTCACAATCGAGGAGTCTGAATACGTTGCGCTGTCCGAAGTTCCCCGTCAGGAAGACGCCCATCGCACCGATGACGGCGTCGCCGATCGAGGCCCCGTACGTTTGGCTGAGATAGTTGAAGTCTCTCAACGAGCAGGCGACGATGTAGCCACTTGCCCTCGCGCGAGTCTCCCCCTCCATGACCCGCTTGAACGCCGCAGCGTTATAGCAGCCGGTTGGTCCCTCGACGTACTCATCGGGATTTTGGGCGGTAAGGTACATCAACGTGACGAAAACCGCTATGACGAAACTCATCAGGAGGATGAAGGGATACGCCGCCTGGACGGCGATCGCGGTGATCGTGCCGAGCATGAAGAAGCCGACGGCGAACCCTTGGGCGGATGTGAGCTTGGTGCCCTTGCGGACGAGCAATCGGAGGAAGAAGGATAGATAGAAGATGGGGAGCAGGTAGAGCAAATCGAAATAGGGACCGTGAGCGTAGATTCCACCATCGACGGAGAAGACCCAATGCGTGATGGGAGTCGTCACGATGAAGAGGGCGGTCAAGAGCCCGACGGCGATGAGGACCAGGTAGCTTCGGATGCCTGGCGGGTCACCGGTGGTGAGAATCGACACGTATATGAAGCAGGGGATGGGAAGGGCACCGGTGACGAGGAGAAAGATGATGTTGATCGGATAGTCGACACCGTCAGAGATCACCCCCGGGTTCTCAAAGATCATGGCGGTGATGACATCGAGCACCGTGGCGACCAAGAGGGTGATGACCATGAGGATGAATGCGAAATCGGCGGCATCCCTAAACCGTGGGCGAACGAAATACAAGTACATCAGCAACAGGCAGATCGTGATGGCGGCATAGTCGAATTCCAGAGAATAGGTCATACCCGTTCGCCTCGATGGGGCACGGCTTCCCGAACACCCTTCGTCTCCTCCTCGAACCCGGCAGAGTCCTCCGTCGTGGCATTTCCGGGATAGCGGTAGGTTTCCAGGAACTTCACGTAGTCTGTACGGGCGACAGGCTTGGAGAAGTAGAAGCCCTGCTGCAAGAGGATGCCGAGACTCAACAGCAACCTGTGCTGTTCCTCGGTTTCGACGCCTTCGACGAGCACGATGCGGCCAAGATCCCACATCATCTTGATCGCATTGCGCAGGATGATCATGGCTCTCTCATCCCCGAGCGCCTTCCAGAGGTACAGCTTGTCTATCTTGGTATACCGATACGGGAGGTTGATCAGGTACCTTGTGTTCGAGATGCCGGTGCCAAAGTCGTTTATCACGAACTCGCAACCGGAGTCATAGAGCTTCATGAGGTTGGAAATGACGGAATCGTCGAGCAGCACCTCCTCTCTGACCTCGAATCTCAACATGTCGTGAGAGACACCATGACGATCCATTTCGGCGATCAGACGGTCCGCCAACGTGAGGTCGAGGCATTCGGCTGCCGATAGGTTGAAATCGATGAAGAGGATGTCGAATCTCGATGCGCTGTCGCTGACGAGGAACTCGCACACCTGTCTGAAGCACGTGGTCCCGATCTCTATGATCCTTTCGTTCCCTTCGGCGATGTGTATGAAGTCCTGCGGACCGATAACGCCGATCGTAGGATCGTTGATCCTCACGAGAGCTTCCGCACCGGTGACCCGACCTGCAGCCTGATCGTAGATCGGCTGGAAATAGACCTCGAGATTCCCCTGCTCGATGGCACGGCTTATCACCTGGTTCATGGTCGCCTCATGGTACATCTCGTCGATAAGACCCGGCGTCGCCTCGACTTGGCCGCGTTTCACCAGCTCATTCGAGTGGGTGATGCCGTACTGGATGGTATCGACGACCTCGGCGAGGGTCGAGACGACATCAGGATAGCCGACGGCGAACAGGGAGGGCGTGATGACGATCTCGCGATCGTCGATGGCGTAGGTCCTCGGATAGGTCAGGGCGGCTACCTCCCGAAGCGTCGCGAACCTCCCCGGCTCGACGACGAGGACGAAGTTCGCGTCATGATGGTGATAGGTGGCCTTGAAGCCAGCCGCGTCGACCAGGGACGAGGAGAGGCTGACAAGGATATCGTTGCCGCGCACCGTCCCAAAGACCTTGTTGATGTAGTCGAAGTCCTCGATCTTCACGACGACCGCCACGAAAGGCCGCTGCTCCTCGACGTTACCCGCGAGGGTCTCCCGCAAAGCCTCCTTGCTCAGGCACTTCAAGGTATGGTTGTAATAGCGATCGGGATTTTCCAAGGTCAGGTAGGTGACGATGAGCATCAGGCTCAAGGCGAAGGGTATCATCAGGAGACTGGGGTTGACGATCTGATGGATGATGGAAAGAGTCACCAGAAAGGTGAAGGCGAAGTTGAGCTGGAATTGCAGCTTGGTCAACTTGGAGCGGTTCTGCACGGTGAGGTAGAGGAGGATGCCCGTGAAGATACAGGAGATGGCAGGGAGCAGGAGGAAGAGTGGACCGTGGGTGTAGGTAAGGGTTCCATCGAAATAGAAGATGGCGTGGGTGAGGAATGAGGGGAATATCAGCACGGCATAGCCGACCAGTGCCATCACGATGAGAGCATGGTCGAAGCGAGTCAGCCCATCCTTGCGGATTATGGTGATGAGATACAGATAGAGCAAGACGTTGATGCTGTTGAGCCCAAAGAAGTAGAGCGAGTCGAAAGCATAGAGCAACCCAAGCCGTTCAGGGGTTGCCCCGGCACCGAGCGATGCCCACATGATGTCGAAGATGGTCACCAGCATCACCATGATCACCATGGCGTAGTAGGTACGGCTCTTCCTGTTCGTGAAGCGATTGCTGAGGCTGAAAGTGACGAGGAGCACGGTATCGATGATGAGTGCGATGACATCGTAGGTGATGTTGTACATGGGCGCTGCCTCTGTCTCTGGCAGGATGTGGATCCGCATGGCTTCAACCTTGTGATGCCATCTTACCCATGATACCCTCGGTCCCCTATCCCTTCATAGAGGTTTACCGGGTATCCTCAGAGAAGCTCATGGTTACGGGTACCATGCCGATACGTTGAGATGCCGGTATGGAGAGGAATCGCCCACGGGGCGCGTCTCTGCCTTCGCGGACACTGGACAAGATGTCGGTAACCAACCCTCCCATCCAAGACCGACCACCCCATGAATGGGGGTAGTGGGACAACCATCGTTGGACCACGTACCTTTTTTGTTACCGATATGCTACCACATACTCGCTCAAAAATCGAGTCCGGTGTCTTGGGTCAAACCGAGGTGATGTGCATGGACACACCGCTTCCTTTGGATACGGGCGACATCACTTCCCCACGGGGTCGACGAGATCGATGAGCCCTTGCCGCGAGTGCACGTCCAGCTTGCGGTAGATCGCCTTCGTATGCCCTCTCGTCGTGTTCTCCGAGATGAAGAGACGCCGCGAGATGGAGGCGATGCTGTGGCCGCGGGCGAGAAGGACCATGACCTCGACCTCGCGGGGAGAAAGTCCCTTCTTCCCCGCGAGGTCGAGAGCACGATCATCGTAGTCGGGGGCGTCCTCGTCCAAAGCGACCCCATCCTCCGACGCACGGCTTGAAGTCGATGCGGCCTCGGAGATAAGGGATTGCTGACGGGTGTGGGATATGAGGAGCAGCACCATCGAGAGCGCGTAGACACACGCGAAGAGGACGCCGATGAAATACGTGAAATCCTGTGCGGCAAGTGGACCAAGGGCCTGACCCACCATGGTGCCGAGTGCCATGGAGATGAACGTGGGAACCACGCAGATGCCATAGACCAGCATGGGTGAGAGCCCTTTGCGAGACGGATACGATGCCACGACCATGAGCAGCAGCAGGTTCATGACCTCGAAGCCAAACATGAGCACCCCCACGAGGGCCGAATTCAACGCTCCTCCCATGAAGGTGGCAATCAGCAAAACCCCCGCGATGAGGGGAAAGAGTATCTGATAGATGCGGAGCACGTCAAAACCCCGGGGAAAGAAGAGCTCGAGAAGTACGATGAGCAGGGCGGCTATCGCAAAGCCCCCGAGCGAGAAGGACACGAGACCGCTTTGCGACGTCGTCACCACCGCGGCGACGAGATGCCAGACGAAACCCAAGGCAGCAACGCAGAAAACGGGTTTCCAAAGTTCGGAGATGGTCGTGCGAACGACAACCCCCGTGAACGGTACCGCTTCATAGTGTTCGATCTCGGCAAGACTGTGCGCAAGCGACCAGACGGCAAGGACGGGGAGTATCACGCCGAGAATGACAAGCGTTACCGGTATCCAGGGAATACGGCCCATGAGGAGATGGATGGCCACGGAAAGCACGGCGCTCGTAGGGATGCAGATAGCCGCAAGTGATTCGCCGGTACTCGCATAGAAAACCTGCCACTGGAGGAAGAACAAGCCGCTGGCGATGCCCGCGCACAAAGCCGCGAGCAGCGGCAGGACGACAACGTCCACCCCCATGAAGGCAAACGCGGCAAACAGGAAGACGGATGCCGAGAGGAAGAGGCCGGCGGCAGGGACGCAGAACCGAGGCAGAGAACACATTCGATCGCGGTAGACGCAGGCACCGAGAAGCGGGATGACCCCGATGAGCCACTGCTGCGCAAACGAGTACAGGGCGTACGACGGAGTGGAGCGGATGGGGATGAACCCCGAAAGGACGGTGAAGGAAACGGCCCAGAAAAAACCGAAACCCAGATATTGGAAGTGCACGGCCCTGAGACGATTGAGCGCGATCTGGAACATGCTTCCCCTTTGCCCGCGATCGGATATCGGATATCCGCACCATATCCTTCTCTATACGTTGCTCTAGGATAGCAAATTACGACATCGATGGTCATATCCTCGGGGCACCTGGTACCCCAGGCACTCCCCCGGACTTCCCCCGACGCGAAACAACACGAAACGTGTCCCCCTCCCACGCTCATCTCCGATGAGAACACCCCATGTCATGTGAGGTCGCCACGAGCTGGTCATGATTCAATCCTCACGTCCTTTTAAACCATCCGAAGGGGGAAGACATGAGCGACATGATCACGGGAGACCAGAGTGACGGTGGTCGTTGCATCGACCGCCGCTATTTCATCTCCGGAACGGCTGCGGTCGCATTGACCACCGCGATCGCGGCCACACTCGGTGGCTGCACCTCGAATTCCAACGAATCAGCCACTTCCGGTTCGACCAGCGAATCGAGCGAGCCGTCCTGGTTCACCGCTCCCGATCCGGTCGAGGAGAGCAAGATCTCCCAGACCGTCGAGTCCGATGTCGTCGTGATCGGTGCCGGGATGTCAGGTAATGCCGCCGCGTGCTCCTGTGCCGAGCGTGGACTGTCCGTCTCGGTCGTCGAGCGCATGGAGACCTGGTCGGGTCGTGGCTACGGAGTGGGTGTCATCGACTCCAAGATCATGGAGGCAGCCGGCCTCGACATCGACCGGTCTCTCGCCCAGAAGTACTGGACCCGCTGCTGCGGAAGCCGTATCAACGAGAAGCTGCTTTCCCTTTACATGAATCGTTCCAGAGAGGCGGCCGATTGGGGATTCGAGAAATGCGCGGCCGCCGGCGTCTCCGTTCTCCTATGGGACGGCTACTCGCGTGACCCGCAGTTCCCGGATTCCGCAGGCTATCACGTCTTCTTCGGCGGCCCGGAGCAAAGCGCCGGCAAGGATTGGTCACGCGACCTCACCCTCTGCCTGAACGACGACGCCATCAAAGCGGGCGCCACGTACTACTATAACAACCATGCCGAATACCTCGAGAAGGACGACGACACGGTGACGGGATGCGTCGCCACCGACGCCGATGGGAACTATGTCCGATACCACGCCAAGAAGGGCGTCGTGCTTGCCACCGGCGACGTCGTGGGCAACCAGGAGATGCTCGAGTACTATGCCCCCGAGATCGCGCAGTGCAACTACAAGCTCTATACCCCTGTCGGCGGCAACACCGGCGATGGTCACGCCATGGGGCTCTGGGCAGGTGGTGCCATGCAGGAAGGCGACTTCCCCCCGATGCTCCACCCACAGGTAGGCGCCTACTACCAGTGCGGCTTCCTCTGCGTCAACCAAGACGGCGAGCGCTTCTTCAACGAGGCGACCTGGGTCAACGGCAAGTCCCTCAACTATCTGCGCCAGCCCGGCCAATGCGGCTACGTCGTCTTTGACAAGAACTGGGCACAGAACAACCTGGAGACCCTGCCCTATGGTGGTGGCATGTTCTGGGATACCTTCCGCGTCCTCGGTTCAGGGTCCTGGGACGCTGTCGCCGGGCAGCAGACGGTGGACGACGCCGTCGAGAAGGGAAGCTTCGTCTTCAAGGCCGACAGCATCGAGGAGCTTGCGAGCAAGGTCGACATCGACGCGACCGCGCTCAAGGAGACCATCGCACGGTACAACCAGCTCTGCGAAGCAGACAACGATGAGGATTTTGGCAAGGACCCCCTGTTCCTGACCCCCGTCGAGGAAGCCCCGTTCTACATCAGCAAGGCGATACCGGGTATCCTTGCGACGGTTGGCGGCCTCAAGGTCGACACCAGGCTCAACGTCACCGACGCTGACGGGAACGCGATCGCCGGACTCTATGCCGTGGGTAACGTCTCCGGCGATTTCTACGCCGTCGACTATCCCATCAACATCCCCGGCAACTCGCAAGGTCGTTGCCTGACATGGGGTTACCTCGTTGGCGAGTTCATCGAGAAGGAATAGGCGGACAGCATCCCGCCCCGACGGACATCCGTCGGGGCGGGATGGGCGAGCATGCGGTGGTCGCCGGGGCGGGGTTGTCACGACAGGGACCCGGCGACCACCTCGCCAACGTTCTTGCCAAACACGGTGATGTCACAGACGGCGTTGCCACCGATGCGGTTGTTTCCGTGGATACCCCCCGTGACCTCGCCAGCCGCATACAAGCCGGAGATCGCCGTACCGTCGGCTCGCAGGGCCTCGTTGGTCGTATCGATGCGGATGCCACCCATTTCGTGATGGATGCCCGGCGCAACCTTGATGCCGTACATCTTGCCGTCGGCGAAGGCGATGAGGCCCTGCGTGCGGCTAAACGCATCAGCGACGCCACTCGTGGTGATGGCGTTATAAGAATCGATGGTGCTCTGCAGCGTGACGGCATCCACCCCTATCTTGCCCGCGAGGTCGACGGTGCTCGATCCGGTCTGCACGAGACCCTTGTTGTCGTATGAGGTGACCGCCTTGTTCGCCTTGTACACCTGCTCGTCGAACACCTCCCAGGCAAACGCATCCGTCTGGGCGAGCTCGGCGGCGGATACCTTGTCACGTGTGCTCATCTCGTCGAAGAAACGCTTGCCCTCGCTGTTCACGAGGATGGCCCCGCTGCCACGCACGCCCTCCGCTATGAGCGTGGCGGTTGTCTGCTCCACCGTGGGGTGTATCTGTATCTGGTCCATCTGGATGAGCTCGGCCCCGATGTCCTCGGCCATCACGTAACCGTCGCCGGTGGCGCCGGGTTGGTTGGTCGAGATGTAGTCCACCAGGTCGGGACGGTACTTGGCGATCATCTCCTTGCTCGAACCCAAACCGCCGGTGGCCAATATCACGGCCTTGGCGTTGATGTCGTACTCCTCGTCGCCATCCTCCACCTTCACGCCGGTTACGGTACCGTCGTCAGCGACGAGCAGCGCGGTCGCGCGCACCGGTATCTTGATGGAAATGTTGCGCGCCTCCACCTGCGCCACCAGGCCGGGGACCAGTGTGAGGCCCACGGCGGAACCATCGGTGGGACGGTGACAGCGCTTCACGGACATGCCGCCGGTCATCGAAAGGTTGTCGAGGGTTATGCCCAGACCGTCGAGCCAGTCGATGGCTGCGGCGGAATGGTCGCACATGTAGTCGACCAACTCGCGGTTGGCGGTATCGTAACCACCATCGTAGGTCTCCTGGGCGAACAGTTCGTTGCTGTCCGTGATGCCCTGTGCCTTCTGGAACTTCGTCTCGGAGGCGTTCATGCCACTGGAGGAGAAGTTCGTGTTGCCTCCGTTGCCGTTCATCTTCTCCAGCAGACAGATATCCGTGACGCCCGCATCGTAGGCGCTGATGGCCGAGGAGAGACCGGCACCACCGGTGCCCACGATCACGATGTCGTAGCTTCTCGTGGAGCTCTCGGTCCCGGACCCCGATGAGCACCCCACGAGACCGAAGCCACCCAGGGCACCAATCGCGCCCGCGGCAGCCAACCCGGCGATGAAGAAGCCCCGGCGGCTGACAAGACGTCCCATTGCGGGCGCTCCGTCACCCTCGCGGGTATCGCTCGTCGTGTTCCAGTTCTTCTCTTCCATGATGATCCTCTCTTCCACTCCCCCTTTGCGGGAGTCCCCTCCGCGCTGCTTCCCGGAGCGTTGTGACAACATCTGAAAGTCTAGGATGCCGATTGGGAATTCCTACACCTCCCATGGGTGTATTGCCCGATAAACCCTATACTTTTAGAAGAGAGACGGACGTATGCGAGAGGGAAACCATGCCGTACCACGTGAAGATGAACCTTGCTTCCGCTATCGGGCTGGCGACCATGTTTGCCGGCATCTGGATGGGTGACATACGGATGCTCCCGCTGGTTTTCCTGCCCAATCCCTATATCAGCATGCGCGTCGTCTCGCTTGCCATCTATCTGATCTTCTTCGTCGTCATGGTGCATATGGTCAGGCACACGCGACAGCAGGGGGATTTTGTCCTCGCAGATGGCCCCAGGCGATGCTTCCTCTTGACCGTCAGCGCCATCGGCGTGCTCTTCTTCATCGGTGGATCAATGCTGATTCACGTCCTGGGAGTGCAGGGCACGTCCTCGGGTACCGGATGGTTGCCCCCTCTCATCTGCCTCGTCCTCGTCAAATCCGTCGGCGCGCCGCTGAGCGTCACGCTCGTCTACCTGTTCGCCCGCATCCAGCGCAACAGCCTGCCCCGCGTGGCCGCCAGCGGCATGATCGGTGCCTTCGTCCTGGAGGCCCTCGTCAGCTTCTGCTCCCAAACAGGGGTGCTCGACGACGTCGCCGTGCCCGCCGTCGCCTGCGCGCTCGTCTGCATCTCGTTCTCCTGCGCCGTGGTGGGACTGCGGACGACGGCCTCGCCCGACGCGGCGCTCCAACCGGATCGCCCCGAACGGCTGCTGCTGCGGTCCCTGGGTCAGGTGGTCAACCGTGATTTCATCATGGAGGCCATCGTGGCCGCCATGCTCCTGGGCTATCTACGCGGGAGCGTGGACGCCGGACAACCCTACACCACCCCCGTTGTGGGTATCGTGCTGGCGGTACTGTTGGCGTTGACCTGGAAGGTCAAGGCCTGGGGCGTGCGCGAACTCTTCAACCCGCCATCGTCTGTGCAGCTGCCGGCATCCTGCTGGCCCCGATACTCGATCTGGTAGGTCCTGACTTGGGAGAGTCCCTCTGCGGCATCGGGACAGCCCTCTTCGAGATAGTTCTCTGGATACTCGTGGTCAAATGCACACGCAACTGCATGTGGATGTTGCTCGCGGCCGCAGCTTCCCGCCTCGTGGTGGTGACGGGACATCTGCTGGGGTCGCTGCTCGCGCTCATGGCCACGGGGCTCGCCCAAGCTGGCGTTCTGTCCCTGGAGTCCAGCTCGCTTGCGCTCGTGTTCATCTACATCGTGATGCTGTTGTTCCTGTCCCGGAGAGGCGATGGCCAACTTGCGTTTCTTCCCTTCTCCTACGAGGGGGGAAGCCCAGCCAGTCCGCAACCGTCCCTCGATGCCGAGAACCCCGGGGGCATCGACCGTCAAGCGGCATCGGTCACGAAACGGCAAGCCATGCAGGTTGGGGACATGTCGGTCGAGGTTGCCTACTGGAAGAGACCCTGCGACTACCTCACACGGGCCTATGGGCTCACCGCCCGCGAGTCCGACGTGCTGGAGCAGCTGGCGCGTGGCCACAGCTTGGGTGCGATGGAGGAGACGTTCGTGCTCTCGCGCAACACCATCAAGATGCACATACGGCACATCTACGACAAACTCGACGTGCACAGCAAGCAGGAGGTCATCGACATGGTCGACCGGACCCGCGCGAACCTGAACGCAGGCGTGACGTAGCCGATCTTCTCAGAGGTGCACCAAGATATGGAGAAAGCGTCGTCTTCCTGCTCACACGTTCGAAATATGGGTATATACTAAAGAGGGTTAATCAACGCACTCCCTACGGGAGGACCTTCCATGGACACTGCGAACAGACATCCGATACGTCGTACCATCACGATCGTGGCCTTTGCGGTGATGCTCCTCGTGAACATCCTCGCAAACGCCCTCCCTCTGAATGGGTTGAACACCGGGCAGGTGTCTAACCTCTACCCCAACCTCTTCGCCCCCTTCGCCCTGACCTTCTCCATCTGGGGGATCATCTACGTCCTCCTGTTGCTTTACATGCTCTATCTGACGGGCCCACTGAAAGGTGATGGTTCGTTCGAGGGATCGCCTCTCGCGGCGAGGACCGAGGGTCTGTTCACCGTCTCATGCTTTGCGAATGCAGGATGGATCCTCGCATGGCAGTACCGGCTCATCCCCCTGTCGATGGTCCTCATGGTGGTGATTCTCGTCTGCCTGGTCATGACGTATCACGGCTTGGCCTCTGCGACCCTTGACGGGAGGGGGACACTCTTCGTGAAACTCCCCTTCAGCGTCTACTCTGCCTGGATAGCCATAGCAACATGCGCGAACCTGACGGTGCTCTGCGTCAGCCTCGGTTGGGATGGGATGGGGCCTTCCGGTCCTTTATGGACGACCATCCTGTTGCTGTTGGGTCTTGTGGTGGGTCTTGTGACGACGTTGAGGCACAAGGACATCGCCTATGGCCTTGTCTTCATATGGGCTTACGTGGGGATACTCATGCAGCACATCTCGACCTCGGGTTTTGCGGGGGCATATCCCCTTGTCGTGTGCACTCTCTGGTTCTGCCTGGTTGCCCTCTCCGCAGCGGTGATCTACGCCTTGTTCGGAACGATTGGACGGAGAGGTCAGGCGGGAAGGCACTGACACGCCGACGCGAACGCACGTGGCGAGCCCTTTTTGCGCTCATACCATCTCTCGACCCTTCGTCTCCTCGCCCAACACGAGCACCACGAGGACGGCAAGCAGGATCGCTGCGGAGAAGATGGTGAAGATAACCGAGATCGACAAGTCCTGCACGATCAGATAGCCGACGAGCAACGGACCCACTATGCCGCCGATCCGTCCGAATGCGGCAGCCATACCCGTTCCCGTTGCCCGGATGGCGGTGGGATACTGCTCGGGTGAATAGGCGTACATCGCACCCCAGGCACCAAGGTTGAAGAACGAGAGCAGGATGCCGGACGTCAGCAAGAGCGGAAGGGAGGTGGCGGCACCAAAGAAGTAGGCGCTGGCTGCCGTACCAAGCAGATAGACGATCAGCACCCACTTTCTGCCCCACTTCTCGATCAGCCAGGCTGCCGTGAAATAACCCGGCAACTGTGCCAGCGCCATGATAAGGACATACTGGAAGCTCTTGACCATACTGA
The DNA here is from genome assembly GCA_015655215.1 of Coriobacteriia bacterium. Classification (GTDB taxonomy): domain Bacteria; phylum Actinomycetota; class Coriobacteriia; order Coriobacteriales; family RUG033; genus JAATFL01. The sequence goes on along the minus strand of JAATFL010000009.1, from coordinate 32,159 downwards.
AACCCTTGAGTGCGACGACGCTCGGAAGCCACAGGAACATGCCATAGTACGAGAACACGACGCAGAACCAGAGCACCCAGAGCATCACCGTACGTCGCACGTATGGCTTCGACCAGACCTGTGCGACGCGTTGTAGGACGCTCGTTCGAGGACCCGTTCTCTGGACCAGGTATCCTGTCGAATCACGGAGGCCGTACCTCAGGTAGATGGCGTAGAAGGCAGGCAGGGCACTGACGAACAATGCGAGGCGCCATCCATAACCGGGAATGATGAAATAGGAGATCAGAGCGGCGACGATCCACCCAACGGCCCAGAAGCTTTCGAGGAGGACGACGGTTCGACCCCGCCTCGCTGCAACCACGCTTTCGGAAACGAGCGTGGAGGCGACGGGGAGTTCGCCCCCGAGACCTGCGCCGACGAGAAAGCGCAAGACCAGGAAGACGCCCAAACCCGCGGCGACGGCGGAGAGGCCGCTTGCCAGGGAGAACAGCAACACCGTCAGGACCAGAACGGGTTTTCTACCGACTCGGTCGGCGAGAAGGCCAAAGACCAGGGCCCCGATGGCCATGCCGATCGAACTGACACTGCCGATCCAGCCCATCTGGATCTCGTTCAGATTCCATTCCACCTTCAACGCGGCGATGATGAAGGAGAGCATGCCCACGTCCATGGCATCGAACATCCAGGCCAGGCCAGCGACAACCAGCAGTTTTCGTTCGGATCGTTGCTTTGCGTGTGACATACATATCCCCTTGGCCGGAAACGTCTGCGTCATTTGGAGCGATATGGTCTCTGCGCAGGTGATTCTCTCATAGGATGCGTCGGATTACCCGCTCACGACGCCAGAACCTCATTTATAGATATGAATATACGTGTGAAGGGACGCGAAGGGTCGGTCCCCGATCGGTCTCGTCGTTTCCCAGCCGTCTGCGGGATACCCTAGCTCTCGGCAGGGGGGTTCCACGGGGCGGTACCGTGGAACGCGGCATCGAGCGAGAGGACTCCCTGGTAGATCGGGGGTCTTCCCTTCTGACCTTCGTATACCGCCTTCAATCTCTCGTCGGAATCGAGTTGCCGTAAGAGTATCTCTACGATCCTCGGGTCGAACTGCGTACCAGAACCTGTCCGAAGCTGCTCCTTGGCTTCCGCCAAGGATAGATGCGACCGGTACTGCCGATCGGAGGTCATGGCATCGAAGGCGTCCGCGACGGCGATGATACGCGCGAAGAGCTCGATTTCCTCCCCTTTGAGACCATCGGGGTAGCCCGTCCCATCATAGCGCTCGTGATGGTGGAGAACGCAGGGAACGATGTCCTCGAGCATCGAGACCGCCGATAGGATCATCGCTCCCTTGATAGGGTGGAGCTTTATCTCTTCGAACTCCTCGTCACTCAGCTTCTCGGTCTTGAGCAGGATGTCATCGGCGGTGCCGATCTTGCTGATATCGTGAAACGTACCAGCCAAGCGGAGCTTTTCGAGCGCCTTCTCTTGCAGACCATAGTCCTGACCGATCATGGTCGCGATCGCGGCGACGCGATCGGAGTGCCCTCGGGTGTACTCGTCCTTCGCATCGACCGCGAGGCGAAGCACTTCGACGGTCTCCATGTAGCGCATCTTGAGTTGCGAGTACGTCTCATGCAGTTCCTCGTTCTTGGTATTGACCAACGAATGCAAGAACGCGTTCGAGATGGAGGACGCCGCTTGATGCGCATAGATCTCGAGCAGCTTGATGCCTTCGTCGGTGAAGACGTTCCGCGCATAGATGACGCCGATCGATCGATTCGACTCGTCGCAGAGCGGTAGGACGATGCCATCGGGCCCATAGGCCCTTTCGCAACTCGTGCGCGCGCGGCCGATCACCTCCATCAGCTCGTGGTCGAGCATGCTGGCGAAGGACTCGACGGGGACGCGATACGTGCCGATCCCTCGAAAGATGCTCTTGGCATCGTTGGCATGTCCCTTACCCTCTATGTCGAAGGACTCCGGTAGCTCGTCCACGAGTATGAAGGCATCATCCCCGTGGACGAGTGGGAGGATCTGCCGCAGTATCTCCTCGAGGATGTTACCGATGGGCTGCAGTTGGTAGATCTTGGGGACAGCCCCCAGGATACTGTTGAGCCCCTCCTGGAATTGCTTGATGGTACGCATCTGCGAGATGGATTTGATGGCCGACTCGACCAGGAGCTGAAGCTGGTCGGTCCGATCGCTCTTCTCGCAATACGCCTGTATGGCGAGCGATTTGAGCGTGCTCACCGGTGGGGCGATTTCCTTATGGCCCGTAAGCAGGAGAATGTAGAGTTCATAGTTCGTTTTTCGAATACGCTCCACGACCGCATCCCCGTGGATGGGGCGCATGAAATAGTCAAGGATCAACAGGTCGTAGGAGCCATTCCCGAGTTCCTCAAGCGCCGCGATCGGGTCGGTGAACCCGGAGCACCAGTATCCGCTGTGCCGTAGCATCGCCGTCACGGTGTCGACGATGCCTTCTTCGTCATCGACGACCATGATCCGGTATTCTTGAGAGACTTCCTTGCTTTGGTTTTTCCGCATCTTGAGAATTCCCTATCACTCTGTCGCCAATGGAATCTGCACAAAAAAGGTAGTGCCCCTCGCAGGTGTAGATTCAAACCACATGTTGCCGCGAAACAGGCCTTTGACGGTACTGTATGACATGTAAAGTCCCAAACCCGTCCCGTGCTTCCCTTTGGTGGTGGTCATCTCCTTAAAGAGCAGTTTCTGGACCGCAGGTGCTATCCCTTCTCCAAAATCGACGATGGAGAACCGTGCGTCCTTCCCCACCTGCTCGACGACGATACGGATGCTACCTCCTCGTCCGTCATATGATTGAATCGCATTCTCGATGATATTATCCAGGATCTGGACCAGACTGTTGATATCGCCGTAGATCATCTTCAGCGGGTCGATGGTCACCTCGGATTCGAGGATGCAGTTGTTCGCTATCAGGCTATGCTGCATCAGGATCTGGCTACGCTTGAGCACGTCCTTGATCGTGAAGGGGTATCTGTCCTTCTCGTTGAACTGAGCGGCCTGTCCCTTCACGGTGGTGATGATATCGGACATGTATGAGACCTGTACCTTCATCTTCGCCAGCCAGCCATTCATATCCCGTGCGATCTCATGATGGTCTCCCTCGGTGACCTCCTCGTCCCCGATCGAACTTTGGTACTCCTCTACGAGATACCGCAGTTGGTCGATCCCTCCCGAGACCGACAGGATGGGACTTTTGAGGTTATGCGCGATGCCGCCTATCATCTGCCCGAGGGAGGCGAGACGCTCACGTTCGAGCAAGACCGCTTGGTTCTCTTGAAGGATCTGCAGATCCAGAACATGTTGCGTCACATCCCTGAAGAGGATCACGACCGCGGATTGCTGACCCTTCTCCAAAAGTGGGGTGTATTCCACAGAATAGTAGTAGGTGGTCTCCCCCTTCACGGCAAGGTCCTCGGTGCGCACTTCGCCCTCCGTGAAGGCAGAGTCGATGTTGTTGAAGATGCTTTCCTGCTGTTCATCGGAGAGTGCGACGCTGTGAAACACCTCGCTGAGCTTCAGGCCCTTTTGGACTTGGACCTTGGCGAGGAATCGATTGGAGAACGCTCTGTTGTAATCGACCAGGTGAAGGTCTTCGTCAAGCAGGACGAAGCAGTCGGATATTCGGTTTATCACCGTCTGCGTCGCGATCGGGACCACTTTGAGAAAGTCGAAGCGGAACATGCTGATGAGATAGAGCACGAGGGTGATGGTGAAGGCTATGGGGGTGGAGTAGACGGAGAAGGCGGGAAAGCCAAAGGTGTAACCGATGTTCGCACAGGTTGGGATGATGCTGGCAAGCAGGATCAACAGCGCCTGGGCACTCATGATACCGGAAGCCTTGATGGCCGAGTAGGAGAGCATGATCATGCTGAACAGCAGGCACCCGTATGAGTAAACGGCATAGATGTAGAAGTATGGACCAAGGATATAGCCCGTTTGGAACGAATAGGACGTATAGAACAGATGATGGTAATCGTTGGTGAAGATGATGAGTATGGTGAGGACCGGGATGAGGAGAAGGAGGTAGTTCTCCTTACGGAACCCGGCGAACTGCTTCCTATAGGCCAGAGCGAGAAGGACGAGGGTGGGAGGTACGAACGCTGCACCGATATAGGTGAAGTTGTCCATGAAGGCGAAGATGTTTGCATTCTCCTGGAAGAAATGACCGACAAGGACCGAGATGCTCCATATGAGCAATTCCAGGGTCAGTGCGATCGTGACGTAGTGGAGCTCCTTTTTCGCACTCAGGAAGATGATGTAGAAGAACATCAACAGCAGCACGATACTGGTGATTATCAGAATATATACCGACATGCCCGTCCTTATCTATTCCCCTGTGTTGTCCACTATAGAGGCAAGGTATTTCCCGAGGTAGTGAGAGGTGATATCCGGCCAGACGAACCCCTCTTGCCTGAGCAACCCGTTCGTTAGCTGCGAACTGACGGCGCTCTGGGATGCCTTTGGGTTCTCTGCGACGTCTCGCACCACTCCGAACAAATGTGAGAAGTCGTCTCGGGAACGATTGGCCACCGATCGCGCGAACACGCCTGACGATACCGGGTCGAGGACATGCCCGCACTCGCCGAGGAGAAACGCGAGCTCGGACATGTCCAGCGGCCTCTCGTTGACGAGATGGAAGATGCGATTCGAGGTCATGGGAGTGAGGAGCAGGGTCATCAGGGCCTGGGCGCAGGAGTCAACGGGCGTGAGGTCGATCGTCAGGCGACGGTCCTCCGGATAGCACCCAAGCGCCATGAAGGCGCTCAAGCGCATCGCGAAGGCGTTCTTGCGAACACTCCTCTGGAAGACCCCGTCGTCCGCTCGCCCCGTCAGGTTGCCGAGGCGGAAGATGCGGGCATCGAGACCCTCGCGGGCTGCGTCGAGCACGATGCCTTCGGCTAGGAACTTGCTGCGCGCATACTCGTTGTGCAACACGTCCTGTCGGGCGTCGTAGCAGGTCTCATCGAAGGCGTCGAGGCCCAGACCGCTGATGCTTGTCGTGGATATATGGACGAAGCCGGCGTTCAATAGAGTGGCGAGCTCCGTCATATGTCGTGCGCCACCCACGTTGATGCGCTCGTACTCCCCTCGGTCGCCCACATGGTCGGTCCATGCCGCGCAGTGCACGAGCGTCGTCACGTCCTTCAACCGGCCGGCAAGATGGCTGGCATCCTGGGTGATGTCGCCGCAGACGGCCCGTGCGAGGGGATGGTCTGTCCCGAAGTAGAATGTCAGGGCATCGTCGAGACGTGCCTGCGCCTCCTCCTCGGAGGGGGCGCGTACCAGGCAGCGGACGTCGTGCGCACCGGCGGCACGTAGCTCTCGAACGACATGCGCGCCGAAGAAGCCCGTGGCGCCGGTCACCAGCACGCAGGAGATATCAGCGGGTCTGAGGATACCCGTCTGCGCCGCCGTCTCGTTGCGTCTCGTGCGGACGGGCGTCGACAGCAAGGCAGGCTCTTGTCGAGCGGTCGCCTCGACAGGGCGAAGGTCGCCTATCGTTCGTGCATCGTAGAAATCCTGTGTCCTGAAGCTCTGCCCGTACCGGAGCATGTGGGCCTGCACGGAGATGACGCCGAGGGAGTCCCCGCCCAGCTCGAAGAAGTTGTCTTGCAGGGACACCTGCTTCAGGCCGAGGACACGCGCGATGGCACGGAGAAGCTTGCGCTGCCCGGGTCCCACCTTCTGGGTCGCATCAGGAACGGGATGCTCACGTATCCTCGGTTCGGGGAGCATCGTGCGATCGACCTTCCCGTTCACCGTCATGGGGATCTCGTCGAGGCGGACAAGGTACGATGGGACCATGTACGTGGGCAGCTCCCGTGCCAGCTCCTGTCGCAGGTGCCTCTCGTCTTGGACGTTTTCGGAGGTGTAGTAGGCGCACAGATGCCTCTGCTCGCCGCCCCCAAGCGCCACGACGACCGCATCCCGTATCCCCGTGCATCGGAGAAGGCACGACTCGATCTCGCCCGGCTCGATGCGCAGTCCACGGATCTTAAGCTGGTGGTCGGCTCGTCCCAGGATGAGTATCTCTCCGGAATGGGTGAAGCGACATATGTCCCCCGACTTGTACATTCGGTTCCCCGGCCTGAAGGGATCGTCCATGAAGCACGTCTCGTTCAGGTCCTCTCGCCCTACATAGCCGGGGGAGACACCGTCGCCGCTGATGTAGGCTTCTGCGGGAGTGCCGATGGGAACAGGCCGTCTGTTCGCGTCGAGCAGGTAGATGTGCGTGTTCGAGATGGGCGTACCGATGCTCACATGGTCGGTATGGGTCATGTCCTGGAACGAGGCGTAGACGGTCGTCTCGGTTGGCCCATAGCCGTTCTTGATCTCGGCCGGTATCGCCTGCTTGATGCGTCGTACGAGCGAGAGCGGCGGCTTCTCCCCCGCGAGGACGATTTTCCTCAGATGCCCGTTGGCAGCCCGCACGAAGTCCTTGCTCTGCATCATGATGTGCATACGCGACGGAGTCGCCTGCAGATAGGCGATGTCTTCCCGCTCGATCGCCTGCGCAAGCAGATGGGGCTGCCGTGACTCCTCCTCGGAGGCCATGACCACGCAGCAGCCATGGCACACGGGGAGGATGGCATCGGTCACGAAGATGTCGAATGACATGGTCGTTATCGATACACCCACCTGCTTGGGGTCGTAGGCGATGCAGTCACCTGCGGCGTGCATGAGATTTGCCATCCCACGTTTTTGCAGCATGCTGCCCTTGGGGAGACCCGTCGACCCGCTGGTGTAGATGAGGTACGCGACATCGTCTGCGGAGTGCACGACGGTGGGGTTGTCATGCCGCGTCCCAGCCAGGCACTCCGCAACCGACAGGGACCGCCCGGAAAACTCGAAGGCCCCGTCGTCGCCGAGCAGTATACCGACCCCACTATCGCCAAGCATGAAGGCCACACGCTGGGCTGGGTACGAGGGGTCGATGGGAAGATAGGCCGCTCCGGTCTTCATGATACCGAACAGAGCTGGCATGAGGTCTATCGTACGATGCATCATGAGAGCGACCACGACACCCCGCCGAGCGCCATGCTCCATCAACTCGTGTGCGATGCGGTTCGCGCGGTCGTTGAGCTCCTCGAACGTTATCCGCTCCTCACCGGCGACGACGGCGATGTCGTGGGGCCTCTCCCGTGCCAGACCCTCGATCCACTCGTTCAGATAGCGCTGCTCGTAGTGGTCCTCCGTCGCCGAGAAGCGCTGCGTCACCAGGGCATGCTCTTCCGGAGGGAGCACGCAGACATCCCGCAGGAGGGTGTCCGGCTGCTCGAACACGGTTTCCACCGTGTGCGTGAATCGATCGAGCATACGCTGCGCCGTCGTTGCGGAGAAGAGGTCCTTCCGGTACTCGAGATGGCACGTGAGCCCATCGGCGCCCTCGTAGAGGTAGAGCGTGAGGTCGAGCTTGGAGGTTTTCGTCTGGACCCTCTCGGCGTGCGCATGCTCGGTGCCGAGGGACAGACCCAGCTCGTCTCTCCCCATCACGAGCATGGCGTCGAAGAGCGGGTTGCGTGTCGAATCGCGCGAAACGCTCATGTCCGTCACCATGCGCTCGAAGGGATAGTCTTGATGTGCGAGGGCGCGGATGAGCGTCTGGTTGACCGAGAGGAAGTAGTCCCGCACCGAACGTCGTCCCTCGGGATAGCAGCAGATCGGCAGCGTGTTGATGAAGGCACCGGCCGTGTGCTGCATGGCGGGTTGCGTTCTCCCCGACACCGGCGTACCGACGACGATCTTCTCCTGGCCCGTCTCCTTCGCGAGCACGATGGAGAACGCGGTCATCATCGTGGAGAAGATCGTCGCCCTCTCGGCATGCGCGAAACCCCGCGCACAGCCCAGTTGTCGGGCACTGATGCGACCTTCCCGGGCAGCGCCCTCCGTCAGGGCGCGTCGCGGCTTGTCGAGGGGCAAATCGAGGAGCGGGACGTCGCCGGAAAGCTCGGCACGCCAGAATTCCCGCTGCCCCTCGATGGCGTCCGAAGAAAGGTACTCGTCTATCCACGCCGCGCAATCCTTGTAGTCGACGTCGAGAGGAGGTAGGTCGTCACCACCGTAGAGCGCCTCCAGGTCGCCGAGGAGTATGGCCATCGAGGCTTGGTCGCATACCGCATGGTGGAAGTCGAGGAAGAGGGCGTCCCTCTTGGGGGTGCGCACCAACGCCGCACGTACGAGAGGTGACGTCTCGATGTCGAAGGGTCGTATCAGATCCCCGACGGTCCTCTTGAGATGCTTCTCCTCGCACTCCACGCATCGATACGGCAGCTCGAAGCTCCGGTGCACACGCTGTACGATCCTGTTCCCCTGCAGGTGAAGCGAGGTACGCAGGATGCTGTGGCGTTCTATAAGCGCCTGTAGGGCGGCCGTGAAGCGCTTCTCGTCTATCGCATGGGGGAATAGGTAGACGGACGGCACGTTATAGGCGGTGCTCTCGGGTGCCTGACGGGTCACCAGGTACATACGCTGCTGAGTGGGGGTCGCAGGGTAGTACCGACGTGAGGGCAGCGGCCGTATGGGCTTTTGAAACCGTTGCTCCGCCACGTCGATGAGCGCCGCGCAGTTTGAGAGCGTCGGCTCCTTGTAGATGTCCTCCAGATCAAGATTGACATCGAAGGCATCCGCGACTTCGGTCACCATACGCACGATCAGAAGCGAGTCGCCGCCGATGTCGAAGAAATGGTCGCCACGCCCTATATGCGATGTTCCCAGGAGATCGCTCCAGATTCCCAGCAAGCGCTCTTCGGTTTGAGTGACGGGAAGCGAGGTCGCATCGCATGGCACATCGGGTAGGTCCTGCGGATCGGGCAATGCGCGCCAATCGAGCTTGCCGCTCGGCGTGAGCGGCAGCTCGGGGATGGAGAGGATCTGCGAGGGCACCATGTAGAAGGGGAGCACCTTCGCAAGTCGCGACTTCAAGTCGGGGACGGAAGGGTAGCTCTCTCCCACCAGATAGGCGCAGAGGTACTTTCGTCCGTTGGAGTCTTCCCTGCACACCACCGCGCACGAGCGGACTCCCTCTATCTGCAGGAGGCTGTTCTCGATCTCCCCCAGCTCGACACGATATCCTCTGATCTTGACCTGCTGGTCGATGCGGCCCAAGAACTGTATCTCACCACGTGGATACCATCGGCAAAGGTCCCCCGACCGATAGAGCCGTTCTCCTCGAGAGAACGGGGAGGGGACGAATCGCTGGGCCGTGAGCTCGTCTCTGCCAACATAGCCGCGCCCGATCCCCTTGCCCCCGATGTAGAGCTCGCCGGGGACGCTGATGGCGACTGGATTGAGGTAGGGGTCTAGTATGTACGCCCGCGCGCCACGTATCGGACGGCCGATGTTCGCCTCGCTGGCTTCGGTGACATCGGAGCATGTCGCGACGATGGTGGTCTCGGTCGGTCCGTAGAAATTGGTGACATGGGCGTTCGACGCCTCGTGCACGCGGCTGAGCAAGACGGGTGTCAACACGTCGGCGCCGAGCCCGATCTCACGAAAGCCGCGAAGCGCGGTCCTCCCGTTCGTCGAAGCCAGGAGCAGCTCGATGCGCCCTGGCGTGACCATCATCATGTCGATGCCTTGTCTGCTGATAAGAGCGCAGAGGTCTTCGGGGAAGCTGGCCTCCTGGTTGTCCGCGATGACCAGCGTATGCCCGCACAGCAGCCCGATGACCGCTTCCATGATGCTCAGGTCGAAGGATGGAGAGCCGGCGCAGAGCATTCGCCCCTTGGTCGTACGTCCCCATATCCTCTGCATCGCATAGGCGAAGTGGGCGATCGAGTGATGCTCGATCATCACGCCCTTCGGCTTGCCCGTCGACCCGGACGTGTAGATGACGTAGGCGAGCCACTCCGGTTCTATCTCGGGGAGCGGTCCCCGGTCCTCCTCACTCGCATCGCACGAGATGACCGTCAAGCCTTCGGGAAGGGCGACGCCGCCATCGCAGACGGCGAAGCGGATGGCGCTCTCATCCACCATGTATGCCACCCGCTCCTTGGGCAGGACGGTGTCGATGGGCAGGAAGGCGGCGCCTACCTTCAGGATTGCCAGCATGGCCATGAAGTAGCTGTCGCTGCGGGGAAGCATCAAGGCCACTATCTCCCCCCGTCGCACTCCCTTGCTCGCAAGGTGATGGGCCAGGTGGGTGCTGCGCTCGTCGAGTTCCCTCACGCCCATGCCCCTGTCGTGATAGACGAGGGCCGTCGACTCCGGGTCCTCCCTGACCCTCTTGTCCCAGATCGAAAGGAGGCTGCCACGCGGGAACGTGTCGTCGCTCTCGTTGAAATCCACCGTGACCTTGCGATATTCCTCGGGCGAGAGCATGGCCAACTCATAGAGCCTCTTGTCTGGATGCGCTATGGCGTCGGCGAGGATGTTCATGAGGTGCTCGTGGACGAAGTCGATCTCCCGTGCCGAGAACAGGGGGGTCTGGTAATCGTAGTCGAGGATGAACCTTCCGCTGCCCTCGCGGTCGTTCAGGTGGACGCTGAGGGATGTCGCCTGATAGCCGCTGAAATGCCAACGCCCTTCGTACGAGAAGTGCTGGTAGGTCTTCTTGAACGTGCCGATCTGGTAGGAAAGGGAGATGTCGTAGAGCAGGTCGGCCGGTCGGCCGGTCTCTCGAAGCTTTCGGATCAACGAGTCGTACGGATACTTCTGGTGCTTCAGGGTCGAGAACCACTCGTTCGAGATGTCCTCGGCGAAGTCCTTGAATCTCTGCCCGTTGTCGACGTGGATGCGTATGGGTACCGTGCTGACGTACATGCCGAATCGGTTGGCCGAGCCCGCGAACGTCCGGTTCGAGACAGGGGCGCCCACCACGACATCGTCCTTGCCGATCGTACGGTTGAGGTAGACGGAGAAGGAGGCGAGCAGCAACGAGAAGATGGATATCCTGTTCCTATCGCAAAACGCCCGGATCGCATCGGAGAACGCAGAGGGGACGACACACGCCTTACGTCGAGCGCGCGTGCTGAAGTAGTCGGCCTTCTTCTGCTTCACCACGGTCGGCTCGGGAAGGCTGTCGAACCGCTTGAGCCAGTAGCTCTCGTCGTAGCGGTAACGGGGCGAGTCGATGTACTCCCGTTCCTCCTTGACGTATCCGAGATAGGAGTCCTTCGAAGCCGCATGGACGGGGACTTTCGACAGAAGGTTCTCGTAGTTCTCCATGATCTCGTTGGCGAAGACGACGAACGAGACCCCATCCGAGATGATGTGGTGCATCTTGGCATAGACGTACCCTTCGTCAGAGGCGGTTTTCGCCAAGGCGAAGTAATACAGGGGGCTGTCGACCAAGGGCATGGGAGCCTGGGTCTGTCTCGTGTCCCATTCGTAAAGGCCGCTCACCCCGCTCTCCGTGAAATCGAGTTCCTCGATGTGCACGGGACGGTAGGAGGCGATGTACTGGACAGGCTCCTCGTCCACGAGCGCTATGCGCAGGCGGACCGAATCGTTCTGCTCGATGAAGGTCTGTATCGCCTGGTCCAGAAGACCGAAGTCGAGGCTCCCCCTTATCTTGAGCGTCCCCGCGTTGTTCCACATGCTTGTCCCCGGATGAGACCGCTCGACATGCCATATCCTGCTTTGCGGATGCGTCAAGGGATAGAAATCCTTCATCGTATGACCCCTAGCATGAGACGTTGAGTAGTTGGTCCTCTGGCACGAGCCGCGGCGGCGTGGGCGGAGTCCCGCACACGGCGGCGGAGTATCCCTCTGGGGCGGGCAGCCGAAAGACCGAGACCCCCTGTGGCAAGGGGGCGTCCGTCTGGGTAAGCTCTCCGATGCCGACCCCTCGCCACTTCAGGGCACATTCCTTCTCGACCCAGCGATCGAAGAAGGCGGCTGCCCGGTCCGCCGACGCCTTCCACGAGGCGAAGGCATCGGCGGACATGATCCGGCGCGCCACGCCCTCGGTTGCGGAGGTATGGCATTGGATATCGACACCGACGGGAGCGCGGTCGACGCCGACCAGCACGTACTCCCCGGAGTGGCTGATGTTGAAATGGACGTTGTCTGGACGTGAGAAGAACGGTTTGCCCTCGGACGTCATCCTCCTGTCGGCTCGACGACACCGAAGCCCGTAGGCGTCGTCGATGGCGTAGGCGACCAAGAGTTCCCCGGCTGCCATGGCGGCACGGTCTTGGGCCCTACGACATCTGCGCATGCGATCACGTTTCTCCTCTGGTGAGAATGCCTGCGCTCGTTCGAGAAGCACGGGCTCCCGGTGCGCAGAAGCCCGAACGAGGTAGAGTATCATTCCGCAACCGCTGATTCCTTTTCCAAATATGCGACGATATCGTCCACGATGAGGAACCGCCGGATCTCCTTCTCGGGAATGTCGACGTTGAATTCCATCTCGAACGCGCAGACCAGCTCCATCAACTCCAGTGAGTTGATGCCCAGATCGCAGAGCACGTCCGTATCACCTGTGATCTGCAGGTCATCGCGCCGAACGTAGTCTTCGATTATCCTCTTGACTCTCTCAAACATTCGTCATTCCTTCCAGGGCCTCGGAGAGCATGAAGCGCTTGACCTTCTTCGTCGTCGTCTTCTCGAAAGGCGTCGCACGCAACACGAACTGTGCGATGCGCTTGTAATAGACGAGCTCTCTGTTCATCCGTGAGATCTCACGCTTCAGGCATCTATACGCATCCTCTTCCCCGTCGAGTCTCTCCCAATCCGGATAGATGAGGGCGGCGAGGTTTCGAACCCCGCCCTTGTCCGTTGCCCCGCACACCACGACCGCCTCCACGATCAGGGGACTCTGGGCAAGTCGGGCCTCGATCTCCTGGGGCATGATGTTCTTGCCGTTGCTCAAGACGATGACGTCCTTGCCCCTGCCCGAAAGGCGGAGAAACCCGTCATCGCCGACGTATCCCAGATCGCCGGTGATGAACCATCCGTCCGAAAACGCCGCCGCAGTCGCCTCGGGGTCGTCGAGGTATCCGCTCATCACGTTATCGCCGCGCACCAGCACGCTTCCCCCCTCTCCTATCTTCAAGTCACAGCAGGAGACGACCTGGCCCACCGAGGCGTCCTTGTGGAGGTTGTTGCGATTCACGGCGATGAGAGGAGAGCACTCGGTTATGCCGTAGCCCTGCAGGACGTCGATGCCAAGCCCCCTGAAGAACCGGATATAGGATGGGTCGAGAGGTGCCCCGCCGCAGATGATGGTACGCAGGGAACCGCCAAAGACGGCGCGCGGCTCAGAAAGGAGTCTCGCGCCCATGTCCATGCCGAGACGCCGTAGCGCGCAGGAAAGCAGGACCGCCTGGTTCAGCGCGCGAATCGAGCCCCGCTCCTCCGCCGCCCGCTTTATCCTGTTGCAGAACGTCTCGACGTAGAGCGGGACGAGGACCATGAGGGTTGGCGAGAAGAGGCTCAGGTACCTGGGCAGTGACTTCGCGCCGGGGCAGAGCGCGATGGCGGATCCATAGTAGATGGAGCTGAACACCTCGCAGGTGCTCTCGTAGGCGTGGTGAAGAGGTAGTACCGAGACCAACGTGTCCCGAGAGGTCCACGATACGAGTTCGCACGCCGAGCGCACGTCGGCGACGAGGTTCTTCTGGCTCAGCATGACCCCTTTGCTCTTCCCCGTCGTCCCCGACGTGAAGGGGATCGCACAGGTCCGCTCGACATCGAGTTCCACATGGGCGTACGCGTCGTTTCCCCTGTCGACCTCGGCGCGGCCCAGGGGTAAGAGCTCCTCGGCGAGACCACCGTTTGCCATAGAACCCAAATTAATATGAAGCACTTCCCTGCCACATCGTCCTATCGCTTCCCGTGCCTCGGTCGAGTAGAGGGCGGTATGGCACAGGGCGTCCACTTTCGCGCGACCGATCTGCTCGGCGAGTTCCGATGGGGTCAGTTCCTTGTCAAGCGGTATGACGGTCGCGCCGATGTTGACGATGGAGAAATACGCCAGTATCCACGCATACGAGTTCTCGCCGACGAGGGCGATGCGAGCACCCTTGAGTCCCTGCATCAAAAAGGCAGTTCCCAGTGCATGGACATCGTCCTTGAACTCGACATAGCTCACGCGTCTGACGGTGTCAGCTCGCGCAAGCTCCATGAACGCGGTGTGGTGCGGGAACCTCTCCGCGGAGCGCTCCAACAAGAACCGCAAATCAACAAACGCATCGACCTCGTTCAACAAGATGTTTTTCATGGTTTGCTTATCTCGTGATACTTGCTTCCCAACAGCACGTGCAGCCACAAAAAAATAGTTGAGCGAAATCGCCAACTACCCTTGGCTAGGAATAGTACCAAATATCGCGAGAGAATTCATTCATTTTACCTACTGTTCAACCTTTTCGGAGCACGGAGGACCCCAACGGACCGTTCGCAAGCCCTTCGACCGTCAGTAACTCGCCGACTACCTCTCGGTCGAACGCAGCGCCCTCTCGAGGAACCTCTGCAAGCTACGGGACGAGGGAGTGATCGCGTTCAGGAAGAACCAGTTCGGGCTGCGGTGAGTACCCTCGGCTTCCTGAAGTTCAGGCAACTAACTCCACCACCGGATTCTCCGGGGCGGAGGTGCAGCGATGCCATCTGCAGGGACGAATCGGTAGCTTCAAGGGGCACGAGCGCCTTGACATCCTTCTCCTCCGTGGTAGTATGGCGAGGTTTCATTAAGTTTTTTTAATTAAATTAATGCTACTTTTTCAAGAGGGAGTTGCCATGACGTTCGAAGAAGTACGTGATGTGGTCGTCGAGGTGCTGAGCTGCGATGCCGATGACGTGACCATGGAAGCGAGCCTGGTGGATGACCTGGGCGCTGACAGCCTCGACGCCGTCGAGCTCAACATGGCACTTGAGGACGCCTTCGGTGTCTCCATCGACGATGACGTCCTCCCCACCCTGACGACCATCGGCGATATCTACACCTACCTTGACGAGCAGGGCAAGTAGCACGGGAGGAGACCACACGATGGAGTTCGACGAGATACTCACGCTGATGGATCGCTTTTCGAGCAGCGCCTGCACAGCCCTCAAGCTGTCATGGCGAGGTGACACGCTGGAGCTGCAGCGTGTCACCTCGCCCCCGATGCCCGAGCGACCCATTTTCCCACGATCCCACGACATCGCCCCCTTGACAGCCGATGGGACGTCGGCACCCATCTCCTCCGTCGGTGCACCCGCCACCTCGACCCCAGGTCCCTCCCCGGACGGCGACGCCGCCTCCCTCATCACGGCACCGATCCTGGGCACGTTCCACTGCGCGCCTGCGCCGGACGCCGATCCCTTCGTCAAGGTGGGGCAGACGGTACGCAAGGACCAGACGCTCTGCATCATCGAGGCCATGAAGATGATGAACGAGGTCACCGCCGAGAGGGACTACGTCATCGAGGAGGTCCTCGTCGATGACGGTGCACCCTGCGAGTATGCCACGGCGTTGTTTCGCGTACGAGAGCTCCCGTCATGCTGAAGCGCGTCCTCGTGGCCTGCCGTGGCGAGATCGCGCTGCGCATCATCCGCGCCTGTCGCGAGATGGAGATCGAGACGGTGGCCGTATACTCTACGGCCGATCGCGATTCCCTGCACCGCAAGCTCGCCACCAAGGCCATGTGCATCGGTCCCGAGAAGGCCGCCGACAGCTACCTGAGCAAGGAGGCCCTCGTCACGGCTGCCCTGCTGTCCGGCTGTGACGCCGTGCACCCGGGCTATGGGTTCCTCTCCGAGAACGCCGACTTCGCCGATGCCTGCACCGACGCCGGTCTCACGTTCGTCGGACCCCGCGGTGCGATCATGCGGACCATGGGCGACAAGTCCGCCGCGCGCAGGCTGATGCGGGAGACCGGCGTTCCCATCGTTCCCGGCAGCGGCCCTCTCGAGGACATCGCCGAGGCGCGGGAGCAAGCCGACCGCGTCGGCTACCCCGTCCTCATCAAGGCCAGCGCCGGGGGCGGCGGTCGCGGCATGCGGTGCGTCACGGACTCCGAGAGCCTGCCCGATCTCCTCGCCGCCGCTTCGGGCGAGGCGCTGGCCTGCTTTGGAAATGGCGAGGTCTACCTGGAGAAGCTCATCGAGAACCCTCGCCATATCGAGTTCCAGATTCTCGGCGACCGCTTCGGCACCATCGTGCATGTGGGCGAGCGAGATTGTTCCATGCAACGACGCAACCAGAAGCTCATGGAGGAGAGCCCGAGTTACGCGCTGAGTGCCGAGCTGCGAGCCCGCATGGGCGCCGTCGCCGTGCAGGCGGCCCGGGCGGTGGGGTACGAGAACGCCGGCACCGTCGAATTCGTGATGGACTCCCAGGAGCGCTTCTACTTCATCGAGATGAACACGCGCATCCAGGTCGAGCATCCGGTGACCGAGATGGTGAGCGGCATCGACCTCGTGCGCGAGCAGCTACGCATAGCCGCAGGCCTCCCCCTCTCCGTGACCCAAGAGCAGATCAGGATCGACGGGTGGTCCATCGAGTGTCGCATCAACGCCGAGGACCCGGCGCACGGGTTTCTCCCCAGCGTGGGTACGGTGCGCTTCATGCATCTGCCCGCCGGCCCCGGAGTGCGCGTCGACACCGCCCTCTACACGGGCTACCAGCCCAGCCCGTTCTACGACAGCCTTGTGGCCAAGGTCATCGTGCACGCATCCAGCCGTCTGGAAGCCATCCGGCGCATGCGTCGCGCACTCGAGGAACTGATCATCGACGGCTTCGCGACCAATACGCGCATCGCATATCTCACGCTGTACCACCCCGACTACCTGCGCGGAACCTACACGACCTCGTTCATGGAGCGCAACCTGGACGACCTGCTCGCCTGGGATGCCAGAAGCGGCGTGCCGGCAGAGGAGGAGGGGTAGGATGGACCTCTTCTCACGGCGCAGGCAGGAACTGCTCAAACTCAAGAGCCTGCGCAGGGACCCGAAGGCGTACGTGCGCGTCGAGGAGGAGACCCGCACCTGCCCGCGCTGCGGGGAGGAACTCACCCTCTCCGCGCTCGAGAAGGGACTCCAGGTATGCCCGTGCGGGTACCACTTCCCCCTCGACGCGCGCCGCCGTCTGCAGCTCATACTCGACGAGGACGGCGTGCACGAGCTGTACGACGGCATCGCGGCCATCGACTGGCTCGACTTCCCCGGCTACCGGGACAAGTTGAAGGTTGCCCGGCAGCGCACCGGGTTGACCGAAGCCGTGGTCGTGGCGACGGGTCGCATCGATGGGCGTCGCGTGGTGGTGGCCGTGATGGACAGCCGGTTTTTCATGGGCAGCATGGGCTCCGCGGTGGGGGAACGCATCACGCGCGCAGTCGAGTATGCACATCGCAGAAGGCTGCCGCTCGTCATCTTCACCGCAAGTGGCGGCGCACGCATGCAAGAGGGGATCGTCAGCCTGATGCAGATGGCCAAGGTGAGCGCCGCATTGGAGCGCTTCTCACGGGCAGGTGGCCTGTACATCGTCTGCCTCACCCATCCCACGACCGGTGGCGTCACCGCGAGCTTTGCCATGCTGGCGGACATCACGCTGGCCGAGCCGGGCGCGCTCATCGGCTTCGCCGGTCCCCGCGTCATCGAGCAGACCATCCACCAGACGCTTCCCGAGGGTTTCCAGCGCAGCGAGTTCCTCGAGGAGCACGGTTTCATCGACCGCATCGTGCAACGCCAGGAGCTGCGAGCCACGCTTTCCCAGCTCCTGAGGCTGCACGTGCGGAAGGGAGCCGCCCTGTGAGCGGACTCACCCCGGAGTGCCCCCTCACACCGTCGCAGAGGATGGCCCTGGCACGTCGCGCCGACCGCCCCAACGTCAGCGACTACGTGACGGGGCTCTTCAGCGACTTCTTCGAGCAACGGGGGGACCGTCTCGACCGAGAGGACCCCAGCATCCTGGGCGGTGTCGCGCTATTCCACGGACGACCCGTCACCGTCATAGGCCATCGCAAGGGCCATGACCTGGGCGAGAGCATCCGCTGCAACTTCGGGATGCCCGGGCCGCAGGGCTATCGCAAGGCGCTGCGCCTGATGGAGCAGGCCGAGAAGTTCGGGCGCCCCCTCATCACGTTCATCGACACGCCAGGTGCCTACCCGGGCCTGGAGGCCGAGGCGCAGGGGCAGGGTGCGGCGATCGCCGCGAACCTCGCCGTCATGAGCCGTCTGACCGTGCCCACCCTCACCGTCGTGACCGGTGAGGGTGGCAGCGGGGGCGCACTGGCGCTGGGCGTCTCCGACCGCATCCTGATGCTCGAGAACGCCACCTACGCGGTCCTCTCCCCCGAGGGCTTCGCCACGATCCTCTGGAAGGACAGCTCCCGTGCCGAGGAGGCCTGCTCCCTCATGCGCCTCACGGCCCACGACCTCGCAGACCTGGGCATCGCCGACGAGGTCGTGCCCGAACCCATCGGAGGTGCCCAGGCCAACCCGACGGCGATCTTCCTGGCACTCGACGACGCCCTGCAACGCCATCTGCTCCAATTGGGGCAACTCAGCACCCGCACGCTGGTCGCGCAGCGCTACCGCAAGTACCGGACCGTGGGTACCACGCAGAGGAGGAAGACATGAACGGCATCGAACTTTGCGCGACGGGGTGCAGCCTGCCCACACGACGGGTCACCAACGACGACATGGCCAAGCTCGTGGACACGAGCGACGAGTGGATCCGCAGCCGCACCGGCATCGGCGAGCGCCTCTTCTGCCAGGGAGGCGAGACGACCACCGATCTCGCGATCGGCGCGGCGCGCGATGCACTGGAACGCAGTGGCGTACCCGTCTCTCAGGTGGGCACCTGCATCGTCGCCACCATGACGCCCGACTGGGCCTCCCCCGCCACGGCGTGCCTCGTGGCCCAGGAGCTCGGCCTCGCACAGGACATCCCCTGCTTCGACCTCTCGGCCGCATGCACCGGATTCGTCTACGGCCTGCGCGTGGCACAGGGCCTCCTCACCCCCGAGCGCCCCTACGGCATCGTGGTGGGCGCCGAGGCGCTGAGTCGCGTGTTGGACTTCACCGACCGCACGACCTGCGTGCTCTTTGGCGACGGCGCCGGTGCGGTCGTGGTGCACGGCGTCCCCGATCCACCCCTGCATGCGGTGCTGGGCAGCGTGGGTGACCTCGGGGCCCTCAACCTTGCCGGTGGCAACACCGCCCGGGAGACCTACCTGCGCATGAACGGCAAGGAGGTGTTCCGCTTCGCCGTGCAGACCATCCCCACCTGCATCAGGCGCGTGCTGGACGAGGCGCACGCCAGTCTCGAGGACGTCGACTGGGTCGTGTGCCACCAGGCCAACGAACGGATCATCGATGCGGCGGTGAGGCGTCTCGGCGCCAGCCCCACCCGCTTCTACAAGAACATGGAGCGCTACGGAAACACCGGTGCCGCCAGCATCCCCATCGCGCTGGACGAGTTGGTCCGACAGGGCATGCTACGCAGCGGCATGCAGGTGCTGTGCGTGGGCTTTGGCGGCGGCCTCACCTGGGGCGGCGCCCTGATCCCCTACCGCCATCAGAAAAGGAGCTAGACGATGCAACGCCTCAACGACCTTCTGGGCACGGAGTTCCCCTTCATCCAAGGGGGCATGGCCAACATAGCGACCGGCGAGTTCGCCGCCGCCGTGTCCAACGCCGGAGCCCTCGGGCTCATCGGTGCCGGTGGCATGGACGCCGCCACGCTGCGCAGGCACATCCACCGGTGCAAGGAGCTGACCGACCGGCCCTTTGGCGTGAACATCATGCTCCTCAACCCCGAGGCGGATGCGATGGCTCGCGTGGTGGTCGAGGAGGGGGTCTCCGTGGTGACCACCGGGGCCGGCAACCCAGCGCATCACATCCCGCGCTGGAAGGAGGCCGGCATCCTCGTGATCCCCATCGTGGCCGCCTCGGTCCTGGGGGTCCGTCTGGCCCGGATGGGAGCCGACGCCCTCGTCGCGGAAGGGACGGAGAGCGGGGGGCATGTGGGCGAACTCACCACGATGGCCCTCGTGCCCCAGGTGGTGGATGCCGTGGACATCCCGGTCATAGCCGCCGGAGGCATCGCGGACGGGCGCCAGTTGCTGGCCGCCTACGCGTTGGGCGCCTGCGGCGTGCAGCTGGGCACCTGCCTGCTGGCAAGCGAGGAGTGCCCCGTGCACGAGAACTACAAGCAGGCCATCCTCGCGGCCAAGGACAGCGACACCGTGGTGACGGGCCGCATCGGGGGCACGCCGGTGCGCGTGCTCAAGAACCAGATGTCCCGCGAGTACGTGCGACGCGAGAAGGCCGGTGCCGACCGCATGGAGCTGGAGCGCTACACGCTGGGGAGTCTGCGCCGCGCCGCGCAAGAGGGCGACGTGCGCACCGGGAGCCTCATGGCGGGCCAGGTGAGTGGCATGATCCACGAGATACGGCCCCTGAGACGGATCTTCGAGGAGCTGGACCGCAGTGCCCGTGACACGCTCGTCCGTTTGGAGGCATGATGCCGCAGATAGGGAAACGCGAGCTGGAACTGCCTCTCATCCAGGGTGGCATGGGCATCGGGGTGTCCCTGGGAGGGTTGGCGGGAGCCGTGGCGGCCTGCGGGGCGATGGGCGTGGTGAGCGCCGCCAATCCCGGCTTCGACGAGGCGGATTTCGACACCGACCCCGACGCGGCCAACCTCCGCGCGCTCACGGAGCAGATCCATCGAGCCCGGGAGACGAGCAAAGGCCGCGGGCTCATCGGCGTGAACGTCATGGTGGCCACCCGGCAATACGCGCAAAACGTGCGGGTGGCCGTTGCCGCCGGCGCAGACGCCATCATCTCCGGCGCCGGACTCCCCATCCAGCTGCCCGAGTTGGCGGGAGGGAGCAAAGCAGCGCTGGCACCCATCGTGTCAAGCGGTCGCGCCGCGCACACGATATGCAAGCTCTGGGACCGCCATCACGCCATCGCCCCCGACTTCGTGGTCGTGGAGGGCAGCGAGGCGGGAGGGCATCTGGGCTTCTCGCGCGATGAGCTCCTCGGCCATCTGGCACAGCCACTGGAGGGCATCGTGGCCGACGTGCGAGACGCGGTGGCGCCCTTCGCGCAAAAGCACGGTCATGCCATCCCGGTGTTCGCCGCCGGCGGCGTGTACGACGGCGACGACGCGGCGCGGCTCATGGAGGCGTGGGCCGCCGGCGTGCAGGTGGCCACCCGCTTCATCGCCACGCCCGAATGCGACGCCTCCCCCGCATACAAGGAGCAGATGCTCGCGGCGCGCGAGGAGGATGTCGTCATCATCGACAGCCCCGTGGGCATGCCGGGACGCGCACTGCGGACACCGCTCATCCAGCGCCTCCTCGCCGGCGAGGACCTCTCACCGCGACGCTGCTACCACTGCCTCAGGCCCTGCAACCCCGCCACGGCCCCCTATTGCATCACCGAGGCGCTGATCGCCGCCGTGCGCGGCGACGTCGACAACGGCCTCTTCTTCTGCGGCGGCAACGTGCATCGGCTGGACCGCCTGATGGGCGTACCCCAGCTGATAGCCCAGATACTCCCTCGACGGGAGGTCGCGCCATGAGCCTCGCCTTCCTCTACGCGGGTCAGGGGGCCCAGCATCTCGGCATGGGCGCCGACCTGTACGAACGTTACCCCGCCTTCGCCGCCGTCTGGGACCAGGCTCCCGTGGATTTCGACCTCGAGGAGCTGTGTCGGGAGGGCCCGGCCGAGAAGCTCGACGATACCCGCTACACCCAACCGTGCATGGTGGCCTTCGCCGCCGGCGTGACCGCGGTGCTCTACGAGCACGACATCGTCCCCAGCTATGCCGCCGGCCTCTCGCTGGGAGAGTACTCGGCACTGCACGCCGCCGGCACATGGGATGCCCGAACCGCCATAGCCCTGGCCGCCTTCCGCGGCGAGGCCATGGAGCGGGCCACCGAGGGGCGGCCCTGCAAGATGACCGTCGTCCTGGGGCTCTCCCACCACGTGCTGGACGAGATCTGCCAGCAGGCCTCGTCCGAGGGGACGGTGGAGATCGCAAACCGTAACTGCCCTGGGCAGTTGGTGGTAGGCGGGGAGGTCGCAGCCGTGGAACGCTGTTGCCAGCTCGCCGCGCAGGCCGGTGCGCGACGCTGCATCCCCTTGCGCGTGAGCGGCCCCTTCCACACCAGCCTGATGCACCCCGCCGGCGAGGCTTTGAGCCGACGCCTCTCCCATACGTCCTTCGCCCCGCTGCGCTTCCCCGTGCTGTTCAACTGCCTGGGAGCACCCATGGGCCCGGATGACGACGTCCCCTCCCTTCTCGTGCGGC
The DNA here is from genome assembly GCA_015655215.1 of Coriobacteriia bacterium. GTDB lineage: Bacteria > Actinomycetota > Coriobacteriia > Coriobacteriales > RUG033 > JAATFL01. The sequence goes on along the minus strand of JAATFL010000009.1, from coordinate 9,922 downwards.
AGGTGCAGAGTTGCGTGCGCATGGAGGAGACCATCCGCTGGCTGGCCGACCATGGCGTGGACCGCGTCATCGAGGTGGGACCCGGAAGGACGCTGGCGGGCTTCGTGCGCAAGACCTGCCCCGAAGTCGAGGTGCACGGCATCGACACGGCGGACGACCTGGCAGACGTGCTCGACCTTTTTGGAGAGAAGCGACATGGAGAGAAGTGAGCGCGCGGCACTGGTGACGGGTGGAGGCCGTGGCATAGGCCGCGCCGTGTGCCTGGCCCTGGCGACGCGGGGCATGAACGTGGCCATCAACTACACGACAAGCGCCACGGCAGCCCAGAAGGTCGCGGACGAGTGCCAGGCCCTGGGGGTCGAGGCCATCACCATTCAGGGCGATGTCACCGACAGTGCCGACTGCGAAGGTCTCGCCGTGACCACCAAGGACGCCTTCGGACGCATCGACGTCCTGGTGAACAACGCCGGTATCGTCAAGGACGGCCTCCTCGTGCGCCTGGGCGAGAAGGACTTCGACGACGTCATCGACACGAACCTCAAGGGCGCGTTTCTGTGCATGAGGGCCGTGGCACGCACGATGATGCGCCAGCGGTTCGGCCGCATCATCAACATGGGCAGCGTCGTCGGGTTGCACGGCAACATCGGACAGGCTAACTACGCCGCCAGCAAGGCAGGGCTCATCGGCTTGAGCAAGACGGCCGCCAAGGAGCTTGCCGCGCGGGGGATAACCGTCAACGTCGTGGCACCCGGCTTCATCGGCACCGACATGACCGCCACCCTTCCCGATGCCGTGCGCAAGCAGGTCCTGGAGCAGATACCCGTGGGGCGCCTGGGCGACGCGGACGAGGTGGCGCGGGCCGTCGCGTTCTTCGCGGATGACGCATCGGCGTACCTCACCGGGCAGGTGCTCTGCGTCGACGGCGGTATGGCGATATAAGGAGTAAACACGAGGAGGTCCGTATGGATAGGCGCAGGGTCGTCATCACCGGCATGGGCGCGGTGACCCCGGTGGGGAACTCGGTGACGCAGAGCTGGGACGCGGTGCGCTCCGGTGTATGCGGCATCGCACCCATCACCCGGTACGACACGGCAGGACGCAAGGTCACCTTGGCCGCGGAGGTCAAGGACCTGGATATCGAGGAGCGCATCGGGAAGCGCGAGGCGAAGCGCATGGACCGCTTCACCCAGTTCGCGATGGTCGCGGCCGAGGAATGCGTGGCCACGAGCGGCATCGTGCCCACCGACGAGAACCTGGCACGCTGCGGCGTGCTGGTGAGCAGCGGCATCGGAGGTCTGGGCACCATCGAGACGGAGCACGGCCGCGGCCTCGAGAAGGGTTTCGACCGCGTGTCCTCCTACTTCATCCCCATGACCATCTCCAACATGGCCGCGGGACACATCGCCATAGCCTACGGCTTCCGTGGCATGTGCGGTTGCGTGGTCACGGCGTGCGCAGGAGGGACCAACGCGGTGGGCGATGCCTTCCGGCACATCCGCGACGGCTATGCCGAGGTCATGCTGTGCGGTGGTGCCGAGAGCAGCATCACCACGCTGGGCATCGGTGGATTCACCAGCCTACGCGCCCTCTCGACCGCCTCAGACCCCCAGCGCGCCTCCATCCCCTTCGACGCCCAGCGTGACGGGTTCGTCATGGGCGAGGGTGCGGGCATCCTGCTGCTGGAGGAACTGGAGCATGCTCGAGGCCGAGGAGCGACCATCTACGCCGAGGTGGTCGGCTACGGAGCGACCTGCGATGCCCACCACATCACAGCACCAGCTCTCGACGGTGCGGGCGGAGCCGCGGCTATGGTCGAAGCCCTCGCCGATGGCGACGTCGCGGCCGGCGACGTCGACTACATCAACGCCCATGGTACGAGCACCCCCTTGAACGACCTCTGCGAGACCATCGCCGTCAAGACGGCCTTTGGAGCGCACGCCCATGAGTTGATGATGAGCAGCACCAAGAGCATGACCGGACACCTGTTGGGCGCCGCGGGGGCCATCGAGGCGATCTTCACCTCCCTGGCTCTGCGTGATGGCTTCGTGCCTGCCACCATCAACTACCGGGAACCTGACCCCGCATGCGACCTGGACGTCGTGCCCAACGTGGGACGAAAGGCGCCGCTGCGCTACGCCATGAGCAACAGCCTGGGCTTTGGCGGTCACAACGCCAGCCTGGTATTGAGAAAATGGGAGGAGTGAGCATGGAGCTGAATTCGGACCAGATCCAGGAGATACTACCGCATCGCTACCCGTTCCTGCTGCTGGACCGGGTGACCGACTTCGAGCCGGGGCTCTGGGCCAAGGGCATCAAGTGCATCAGCGCCAACGAGATGCAGTTCTGCGGACATTTTCCCGGTCATCAGGTCATGCCGGGAGTGCTGATGGTGGAAGCCCTGGCCCAACTGGGAGCCATCGCCCTGCTCAGCATACCGGAGAACAAGGGCAGGATCGCCCTGTTCGGTGGCATCAGGAACGCACGCTTCCGTCGGCAGGTCACGCCGGGCGACGTGTTGGAGATGGAGTGCTCGATCACGGCGATGCACGGCCCCGTCGGAATGGGCAAGGCCGTGGCCAACGTGGACGGGAAGGTGGCCGTCACTGCCGAGTTGACATTCGCCATCCAGCCCTAGACCCCGGAGAGGCAGAGAAGGGAAGACGAGGTGGTATGATGACGCCGACATCGCTTCGCCTTCCTCCCAGAAAAGGATCACCCGTGCTCGAGCAGGTATTCAGCGAGATCTACATGAAGTTCAAGCTCCAGTTCTATCAGAAGGTCCTCACGAAGTTCGAGGACCGCGAAGCGACGCTCACCACCGTGGAGACCTTCTGCATGGAGACGATACTCGCCCTCGACGAACCCAACGTCAACGAGTTCGCCACCTTCCTGAACATCTCGGCACCCAACGCCGCCTACAAGGTTAACCACCTCGTACGGAAGGGCTACCTCGACAAGGTGCAATCCCAGGTCGACAAGCGCGAGTACCACCTGGTCCCCACGCAGAAGTACCACGACTACTACAACATCTCGAACAACTACGTCGCCAAGGTGATGGGGCGCGTACGCGAACGCTTCACGCCCGATGAGCTCGCGCAGTTCGTGGGCATGCTGCAGATCATCAGCGACGAGCTGATGGAGGAGGTCGTCGTTCCCAGCAAGCAGCACGAGGAGGAGGACGGTACGTCCCTTACCACGCAGGATTGAGGTAGCGGCCCTGCTAGAGGCGATACTTCTCCACCGGTGTACCGCCCTCGATGTGCTGTTCCATGATTTCCTCTATGGCCTCATCATCGAGGTTGCCATACCAGATACCCTCGGGGTATACGACTGCGATAGGACCTTTGTCGCATATGCCGAAGCAACCGGTGTTGGTCAGCATCACCTCGCCGGATAGTCCACGGTCCTCGATCTCCTCCATGAACTTGCCTACGAGATTCGTCGCACCCCTATTGGCGCAAAGACCCTGCTGCTTGCCATCGGCTCGGCAGCTCGTGCACGCAAAGATATGATATTTTGGTACGAACAAGATGAACGACCTCCTTGAATGTCGATTGTCCGTTCGATGATACGCATCGATCATTTCGTAAGCGTTTCTAGGCTTTCACCAGATTCGAAACAATGGGATCGAAGCGTCCCCATACGCTACGTACCTCGCCCCTCTCCAGCGATCGACGCCATCGGTCGCCCTATGGCAAGAGGGACGTGGTGTCTGCGGTGGACGGGAATCCCCCGAACCGACCAGATCGTCGATGCCGGTGGATTGCTCGATAGCCTCGTCGTCGCAACCGCTCTTGCTCGGATGCTGTATGCTTGAGGGCAGGTAGGCTCGGCACGGGCGAATGGGGATTCGTTATGCGCATGATGGACGATCCGAGAGCCACGAAGTCAGCATTGGGCTCGGGTTTCTCGGGATTCTCTGCCGGCATCAAGCATGAGGCCCGCTTCGGTCTTCTGCGGTGTCTGGGTCTTGCGACGCTTCTGTCCTGGATATTCGGGCTCTATTGGAGCAACATCTTCGTTTCGTATCTGGACTTTCAGAACCTCGACTATCTCAGCATCAGGTCCATCTGGCTTGGTGCGGAATCGCTCGCCCTCCTCTTGCTCCTCCTGCGGCTCAGGTCGGACCCGAAGCTGCTTTCCCAAAGACGTCCCCAGGCGATCCTCGGCAGCGTGGCAGCGGTCGGGACCGCGCTTGTCATCTGTTCGCTCGTTTGGCACCTGGACGTCTCGTTCTGCATCATCGGCGCAGCGGTGACCGGGTTGGGCAGCGCCACCCTCATGGTCGCATGGAGCTCGACTCTCGCGAAGCAGGGCTCTCAGGGCATGCTCCTCGATATCGGCATCTCCTTCCTCCTTGCCTGCGGATTCGACCTGGCGCTCATGCTCATGCCGGTGGTGGTATCCTCCGTCGCGACCATCGCCCTGCCCATCGCGTGTGGCGTCCTGCTCTATCCCGCACATCTTCGAGCGAGGCGGGAGCCGCAGGCCCCGTTCGTGCTCGAGGCGGCTCAGTTCGACCAGAAGGCGACTTCGACGCTGTGGCGTCTCCTAGTGCTACCCCTCCTCGTGGGGCTTTCCTATGGACTGATGCAACGTCTGACGTATTCCGAGGGCGCGGTCTACGGATCCGACTATCTCACCATACTCACGTTCCTCATCACGGGTGTCCTCTCCATCGCCACATCGGTCTTCTTCGTGCAGGACCGACTTCTCAAGTTCACGTACTTCCTCGCACTTCCCATCATGGCCACCGCGTTCGCCCTTCTCCCCTTCTCGGACTCGCATACCCCTACCATCCAGGCGATCTACATGGTGGGGTTCAACTACTTCTACTTCATCATCTGGGTGTTCTGGTCCGGCCGATGGAAGGCGAGCAAGCTCTCGATCGAGCAGCGGTTCGCCGTGGGCCTGCTGGTTCTCATGGCGTCGGAGTCCGCAGGCTCGCTGCTGGGGATCGCCCTCAAGGGGGTGGTGTCCATCTCGAGCTACACGATCGCCCTCATCTCCATGGCCGTCGTGTATGCCCTGATGATGGGCGCACTCCTCTCGATCGGAAGTTTCCTGAGACCGTCCTCTTCCCCGAAAGGTGTCCTGTCGGGGTCGGGGAAGCTCTCCGCGGACCCCGATGACGCCTTCCTCTTCCCCTTGGCGCTCATCGGGAGATACGGTCTCTCCCCGCGAGAGTGCGATGTGCTCAACCTGCTGGTGAGAGGCCGCACCCGAGCCTATATAAGCAAGATGCTCTACATATCGGACAACACCACGCGCACCCACATGCGCAACATCTACCGCAAGCTCGACGTCCACTCACATCAGGAACTCCTGGACCTTATCGAAGAGGGAGGGCGGGACGACGAGAGTCATGAAAAACGCTAAGAACAAGGCGACCATAGGGTTATGGTCGCCTTGTTCCGTGCGTGCCGTTCGGTTCCGTCCTCGAACACGACTCTACGAGGCGACCGTCTCCGCCGCTGCGTTCTTGCCCGCGGTGCGACCCAGCACGACGGTGGATAGCACCCCGGTACCGGTTCCGGGGTAGAAGGATCCCATGAACCCGCCCACGACCTGTCCCGCGGCGTAGAGGTGCGATATGACATTGCCCTGAACGTCTATGACATGCGCGTCCGTGTCCACCTTCAACCCACCGAGTGCCCCAAGGTTCGAATCGTACATGCGCGTCGCATAGTACGGCGGCGTGTCGATGGCGCTGAGCCCACATGACCTCGTCGGGAACTGGGAGTCCGTCTTCGTCGTCGTCATGTCGGTGTTCCAGGTGTCGATCGCCTCCTGCAGGTTGTTGGACGAAACTCCGATCAGACCAGCCAACTCACCGATCGTGTCGGCCCTCGAGACGCTTCCGTTGGCGATCTCGGATGAGAAATCACTGCTGAACGGGGAGACGCCGCCCACGACCGCTCCACCGAGTGCCGCCGCCGTTGCGTCGAAGACTCCCCACGCGATGTGCTCCTCCTGGCCGAATATCTGGCGCAGGACCCAAGCGTAGTGGTCTGATTCGGAGACGAAGCGTCGACCGTACTTGTTGACGATGATGCCGGGAACCTCGGGGACCCCCGGTAGCGTCGGCGTACCACCTATGTTGTTGGACAGGCCGATGAAGCCGCCCATGCCCGCCAGGTCCGCCCCGACGCTCATGCCCATCTGTATGCCACCACCGGTATTGGTGAGGACGGTGATCGCCTTCTTGTCCTCCAGCGCCCACTGCATATGCTGGCTGAACGTCTTGGCCATCTCCATGTTGCGATCGTAGCTGCAGGTCGCGAGTATGACGCCCTTGGAACCCTTGTATCGCTTGTCCCCGGCGACCACACCCGTGATGACGCCGTCGGAGTTCTGCACGAGCTGCGTCGCCTCGGTATCGAATACGTACTGCACGCCCGCACTGTCGGTCGCCGCCTTGAGGGCGGCGATATGCCATGCACCGTACTGCAGGCCCTCATCGGATGTTCCGGCGAGGTGGATGCGGGGGAGGACGAGGGTGGCGTCGACGTAGGGGACCGTCCCGTTCCCATAGACCACCTCGTACGTTACCCCGAGCCCTTCCATGAACTCTATCGCCGAGGGGGCCTGCCCGCATACGTACTTGACCAAGTCCTCGTCAAGACTGCCCTCTGCTGTGTCGATGTAGTACTGCGCATGCTTGTCAGGGGTATCATCGGTGATTCCGGTGTACTTCTTCTGAAGGTCCGTACCTGCAGCCTGGATGACGCCCGATGAGTTCGCCGTATTGCCGCCGACCGCCGCTGCAGCCTCGATGATGGTGACGGATGCGCCGGACTGAGCCGCTTCCAATGCGGCGGCCAAACCAGCGCCACCACCGCCCACGACGATCACGTCGGAGGTGGAGTCCCATTTGCCATCGTCTGCGGCTGCTAGGGAGTAACCAGTGTCACTGCTTGCTTTCGACCCGCAACCCGTCAGCCCGATCGCCGCGGCTCCCATCGCGACGATGCCAGCTCCTGCGACGAACGAGCGGCGACTCATGCCTTTGGACTTTTCCATTCCTTCTCCTCTTGGTTGCATTTCCCGGATGCCGTCTGCGTCTTCACTCTCTCTGTTGCGAGGAGCAGACGATATGCCCAGGATGGCAGCCACACGGAAACAATCCATCGCATCGAGGATGCGATTGTGGTTATTCCCGTCGATATCCTCGCATCGACGATGTGATTCTGGGCAGAGGTAGGGGTTGAGGCCCATGGATGCCCCCAACATCCACGCATCACCTAGATGCTGTCACCATACCCCGCCATCCCAACACTGCCTCCATCTGGAGGTCTTGCACCGCTCGAACTCGAACCGTTCGATGATGGCATCGTGCCATCGGAGGCAACCGCCAGGACAGAGGCCGGCGAGAGACATGCCACCATCGTCGTGCTCAACGCAAGGGCGCAGGCGGCACGTACGATACACGTCCCGCTGCGTTTGCCATGCGTGCTTGCCCCACCCGGCACCGCTACGTTGCCGATGCCGTCGATGTCATGGTGAGACTTTTGGGTAGCCATGGTCCCGCCCCTCATATGATCGTCGTGATGCGGTGCCCTCGCATTCACTGCGAGACGCGCGACGTACACGATAGGGGCGAAACCTGAAAATCATCTTAAAGGGACGTCCCCCACGAGAAGGGACGTCCCCGACAAGAAGAGCATGAGGCCCATCGCCTGCGATCTCTAATCCTTGCGTCCCCTCCTCGAGAAGAGGATCATGCCCACGCCGGCGCACGCGGCCAGCAACAGACCCAATGCCAGTGCTCCGGTGCTATCCCCCGTCTTTGGAAGGGTAGCGGTACCCGATCCCGATCCAGAACTCACGACGACCGTGACGGATGCGGTATCGGTGGCCGTGACGCCGTTCCCGCTACCCGTGACCGTGACGGTGTTCGTCGTGGTCGCGTCAAGGTGCGCCGTGGCGGTGTACACCCACGTCTCGCCGGGCTGGAGGAGCCCATCGCCGTTATCATCGCCGGAGACGTACGTGAGCAACCCGAGCTGGTCATCGGTCACGCTCACGCCGCTCAGCGCAACCGTCCCGGGGTTGGTCACCGTATAGGTGTAGGTGACGTCGCCCGACCCCGTCAGGGACGAGGGGTCGGCCGACTTGGTCACGCTGATGGCAGGTAGCGAGTTCACGACGACCGTGGTGGATGCGGTGTCGGTGGCCGTCTCCCCGCTCACGCTGCCCGTGCCCGTGGCCGTGACGGTATTCGTCGTGGTCGCATCGAGGTGCGCCGTGGCGGTGTACACCCACGTCTCACCGGGTTGGAGGATCCCATCGGCGTTGTCATCGCCGGAGACGTACGTCAGGGATCCGATCTGGTCGTCGGTCACGGTCACGTCATTCAGCGCAAGCACCCCGGGGTTGGTCACCGTGTAGGTGTAGGTGACGTCGCCCGACCCCGTCAGGGACGAGGGGTCGGGCGACTTGGCCACGCTGATGATGGGTGATGCGATGGCCGCGCAGACATCGTTCGTGATGGTGTTGGTGTCAAGCGTGACCGATCCGTTCCGTGCCAGCAACTGCCCGTACACCTCGGCACCGGTGTTCGCCGTGATGGAGGTAAGAGCAAGGACGTGCCCCACGAGGTACGAGCCCGTCCCCAGCGTCGCCGAACTCCCCACCTGCCAGAAGACCTTGCAAGCCCGGGCACTGTTGATGAGGTTGACGCTACTGTCTGACGCCGTGACGAGCGTGGAGCTGGTCTGGAATATGAAGACGGCATCGGGGTCGCCCTCCGCGTCGAGCGTGAGCGTGCCCGTTATCTCGAACGTCCCGCTCTCCGAGGTGTAAACGCCCGGGGTCAGGGTCGTCTCACCGAGCTCGGTGGGGATGGTGGTCGCGGGCGTCCTTCCGGCGGCGTCGTCATAGGCGGTCGTCAGATCCGACTGCGCCTGGAGCGCGACACCGCCCTCGTCTGCCAAGTACACCGCCCCGTTGCTCTGCACCACGGTGTCCTGTCCGGTGAATGCGCTGCCGGGGAATACCCCGATGTCCCCTCCGGCACTCCCGCCAATCGTCGTCACCCCGGTGTTGGTGACCGTCTGGCCGGCCAAGACCGCGAAACTGGAAGCTGTCCCAAGGCCCACCGTCGGCTGTGCGGCGAAACTCGTCGTGGGTATGGCGGCCAGGGCTGCAAGTGACAGCGCCAGCACCGCCACGGGGTAGCACGCTCTCCTGAGCATCTTCATCGTTCGGCCCACTCTCTCCTGTCGATCCCTCCGCGCTGGCGACCAACCGCCGCGCCTCCGTGACGACGTCCCGAATCCTCGTGCTCCTCTCCAGAGGGGTCCATACGCCCCTTACCCGACCCTCCCAGCCCGCCTCTTCCGATTTGGGGAAGCGCGATGACCTGAAAGCAACGAACGCAGAACACTCGCCCTCTTGGCTCAACATCTCCCACACAGACGATACCCACACACGGGAGATGCCTTAAAGGACGTCTTCCCTGCGAGGTATCCAAACGTCAATGCTGACCATTGACAGACATGTTGTAGAAAGATGGAGCCTGCCCGGTGATATCGCCCTTGCACCATCCCGCAACCCAGGCATGATGGACCACCTATCGCGTATCCGCTACGGTCCTTGGGTCCCATCGACCGATTCCAACCATTGACCTAAGTTTACGCTCTGAACGATTGACTGTCAACGTTTCCCGATGTCACAACCCGCATTGTCGCTGGCCGTTGATTGCCACTAGCACTGCAAGTTAGCTAGCTTTGAGTCTGGCACAGTTATTGTCTGATGGTTAATCTCTTCTTTTGTGTCCGCCTTTCGGCAGATATCGAAAGGAGAGATGATTGCTATGTCGAAAGGAAGAAAGAGCTTTCGTTTGGAAAAGGGCGATAGACACCTGATAGAAAATCTTTTAGATGAAGGGTTTTCTGTTACTAAGGTCGCCCAAAGGCTT